>JBEKAE010000025.1:0-42743 GCA_050018375.1 Candidatus Acidiferrales bacterium
CGGATGCGGATCCGATCGTCCTGAGCGAACTTGTGAAGAAGATGCACTCCCTGATGGAGCGTCTTGTCCCAGGAATGGCCCTTGGGGTAATCGAGCGCCGCATCCCGGTAGGCTCCCCATTCCTTGAACAAGGCGGCTGGGGGATCCTGGCGATGAAAGTAGGCGGACAGGGCCTGCTCGAAGCAGCGGCCGAAGACCATGGCGGCCCGGGTGTCCTTCTCCCGCCATCCGTCGAGGTAGCGGTAACGATAGCTGCGCGGGCAGCGCAGGTACCGGCTGATTTGGGTGTAGCTATAGACCACTTGCGTTCCCCTGAGTTTGTTGGCTCTCGCTCGGCTCCGAACACGAGATCTCTTCCCAATCGGCTGCGGGAGCGAATGCCTCGAGATTCTGAAAGGTTCGTCCGTTCAAGGTGACGTGGGAGGTTCGAACGACGCCGCGGAGGTTGATGAGGGCCTTTTCGTCGATCTGGTCCTGATTCAGCAACTCTGGGTCGTAGCCGAAATCCCGCAGGAACCAGTTGAGTTTCCAAAGCGCCCTCTCAGTGGAGTAGAGCCGCCCGGAGAATGAACGTCTCTCGAATGATTCAGGCTCGAGAACGACGAACCGGATCGCGAGGAACGGTCTATTGGGATGCCAACGGTAGGAGGCCCATTCCACGCGAACCAGGAACAGCCCTTCGAGAGGTCGCTCAGCATCCTGCTGCCTTGCATGCAGACCGGGGATATGGCGTTTCATTGCTTTACCTCCTCGGCAGGTTGGGCGAACGAGTTGAGCTTGCAGACGAGACCGTCCCTGTCTTCTTTCGCCGATGTCGCCAGGTGGGAGATGAACGATTCGACCAACTCCCGGCTGGCTTCCTTGACGGTCTGCGTACCGCAGAAGTGCGCGGCGTAGGCCTTCACGAGGTTGGGATCGAGGTTGTACTGGCGGATCAGGAGGCAGAGGCGATCGCGGAGACGCGGCTGGCCGTTGAGCGAACCGTTTCCGTTTGCAGGTGAGGCAGCGGTTCCTTTCCTTCCCGACGGTGCGACGGGCGAAGAGAGATAACCAAGCTCTTCGACCGAGCACAAACCAATGCCGTAGGCCTTCCGCAGGGCTCGATTGACGGCGCGAGTTTCGGCAACCCGCATCTCGGCGCCACGGACAAGAGGAGAGACGTTGGAGGGATTGGCATCTCCGTAACCGACGAAACCCTTGGATCCAGTCGTCTTGTAAACCGTCGCCCTGAAAACCCAGCTCCCCTCCCGCGGCACAGACAGTTTTTCGATAGCGCGAGTATGAATTCCCCGGCAGCCACTTTCTCTTGCGAGACGCAAGAGCCCACCGGACGTCACATACCATCTTCCATCCAGTAGAAGAAGTTCCCCAGTTGCCAGCGCCAAGCCCGAGGCTCGCGACAGTGTTCTCAGTTGCGAAAGTCTCGAGAAGTTGAGTTCATCGGGCCACAAGGATCTTGCGATCCTGACATTTCGCCTAACCAACGATGCCGAACCTTTCGGTTTCGGGTTTTGTTTCGGAGCGGCCAAATCCCACCTCCCGTGTGGTGCTAAGCAAGGCTATACAATGTTTAACATACCGGCCGGCAAGTGTCAAGCTCGTTTCCATTGATACTCGTGTTCTTGAGGCATTAGAATCACCTCCACAATGCGAATGAAGAACCAACAGATTGGTTTTAGGTTATCCGCTAACCTGAAGAAGGAACTGGTTGAGATAGCGAAACGAGAGAGGCGGACTCTATCTCAAATTTGCGAGCTCTTCGTCATTGGTGGTCTGGAAGCGTACAAGAAGGAAGGGTCGAAGTACGTGCAGCGTGTGGTCGGTCGACCGAAGGACGAAGGAGGGGCTCGGTGACATCTTACCGGGCCGATTATGGCCTTTGACTACATGCTCCCCCTTCCACCATCACAGAAATGTCGCCGCACCTTCCTTTGATTTGCTGGGACTGGTGAGCAATTCCCCAGCGTTTACTCTCCCACCCGAAGAGAGCCCTCCGAGTAGTTCCGGCTCGGCTGGATCTCTGCTAATTCCCAGGCTGTGACAGCGAAGGCGAAGCGCAGTGATAATCCGTTGGTCTCGAACAGGTTGTGCCCTTCACTCGCGAAAACTGAACAAACTGAACCTTGGCACAACTCGAAACACTCCAGCGAATGCGCCTGGGCCACAGTTTTGCCCTCGATCAAGGTGGACGTCTCGCCGTGGGGAGGATGTCAAAATTACAAAACGAACTCGGCATCTCCTTAAGAATCTGTGGATTGCCCAATAGGCGCGCAGCTCGACTTAAGTTCCGAAGCCGCGAATCGCCACGGGGCAAATCGGCTCCGCTCCCTCGACTGCCGAACAGGTCAGTGATCTGGCCGCCGCAATTCTGGCCTGATCACATCGAGGACCCTCCGAACGAGCAGTACTCTAGGATCTCGTTATCGTGTCTTCTCTGGAACGACCGGGACGAGGAGATGCGAATCATGCTTTCCGCCGGCATAGATCACGTGGCGCCCCCGGTTTACCGTGTCTTCGTGACGATCCGCCATCGTCGGTTTGGGGTATCGATATACGTCGACGCCCTGGACGACAAGCCTCAATCGTTCGCCAGCCTCAAAACGAGTGCCCGAGGGCCAGATTTCGATCTCGAGCGGCACGAGGGTGCCGCTTTCGATCTTGAGCTCCCGGCGATGGGCAAGAATCGGCTGGTATGCCGTCGATTTCGTCTCGTCGAGTTCGCGATGGGAAGCTCGCAACCAACCCAATGCGACGGGTCCGTCGTCGAAGTGGGTCCAGAAAGCAAACGGCACGAGCTTGCCTGCTGAGTCGAGCTTCTGAATCGCGACGAAGATATCCATGTCGTCCGCCCCGTCGGGCGCCATCCACAGCTTCAGCTTCATGTGGCCGATCAACTCCGTTGCCTTTTCGAACACCAGATCGAATTGCGCGCAATGAGGACCCGGCCCCTCGGACCGGGCGTCGTATGAGAAGGATTGCTCCTCTGGAACGGCCTGGCGCTTGAGCGACCCCGTTTTGGCGTCGAGATAAAGCTTTGTATATTGGGTGCGGGAGATGGGCCACTCATTCTCCGCCTTCATTGATCCCACATAGAACCTTTCCCGCGCCTCGAGTCGCACCTTCGGCCATTGCGTGACCGATGTGGGAATGCCCTTCAAAAAGCAGTCAAAAAACTCCTGTTGCCGGCGCACATTTTCCCGTTCGTAGAAGTAGGCCCACTTTTTTCGCCCGTGTACTTCGAGCCACTTCTGCGTGGAAGCGATCTTCTTGAAGCCCTCGAGTGTCCCCCGCGTATGCAAACCCTGGTCCGTCCAACTCGCAACCACGTAGGCAGGGACCTTGATTGTCGAAAAGTCGGCGGCCTTCGAAGCCCAGAATGCGTCGAAAAAGGGATGCTCCTTCACTTCGGCAAGCAGATCCTCCACACGCGTGGTGCTTCTGCCCCAGCGGCCCGGAAGGTAGGGCCAGAAGAAGGTCTCCGGGATGCCGCCGTGACGCACAACTTCGCGATACGTATCGGTCCAGCCTTCGTATGGATTAATCGCCGCCAGATGCGGCGGATTGAGAGCTGCGACCCGCCACTGAGAACTGGTCAGATAAGAAACGCCGGACAAACCGACCTTGCCGTTGCTCCAGGGTTGCGTACCGGCCCACTCGATCAGATCGTAGTAATCCTCCGCCTCTTCCGGAGAGAGATACGTGGCATCACCCTGCGAATACCAGGTGCCGCGGATGTCCACATTAATGACGGCGTAGCCTTGTGGCACCCAGTACCCGGGATCGGGCGCCTCAAAAGCCGCATATCGAGATTGCATCTCCGGCTTGACGCCGCAGTTCGGGAAAACCTCGTGGTAGTTCGTGTGTCCGTGTTTGCCGTAAGGACCCCAGGCAATCAGCGGCGGCGCCGGCTTCTCGTCGGCGGGGCGGAGCACGTCGATGTAAATCTTGATTCCATCACGCATCGCAACAGCAACATCGCGCTCGATGACCATGCCGTTTTCAACGGTGCGTCGATAGATAGGCGGCGCGCCGCCGCGCTCTCCGGGCGCGCCTAGCGGTTCGCAGAATCTATACTCGAACCCTCCTGCTTTCATTCATCCCCCAATTTCCCCATAGCGCTGATTCCTACAGCAGCGGCTCGCCGACATTCCGCGCGATGATCTCGCGCGTGGTGTCCCGGAGCCGGACGATCTCGCGCCAGTCGTCCCCTGCATTTGGGTCGGGCCTCAGGAGCGGCCCGAACGTCACCGTGATCCTCCCGGGCCGTGGCAGGAGCGTCTCATCGCGCAAGATGTGCCGCGCGCCGCGAATTGCGACGGGGCAAATCGGTTTCTGTGTAACCGTCGCCGCCTTGAACGCGCCCAGGTGAAACGGCCGAATCCCCACGGTCGGCGTGAACGTGCCTTCCGGATAGATCGCCACCGATTCGCCTCGCAGCAGCGCTGCATCCACTTCCTCTGCCATCTTGATGCGCTCCTGCGAATCGCTGCGGTCGAAAGCGAACTGCCCGGTCCTCCGCACGATAGTGCCGATGAACGGCATCTTCAGCACTTCTGCCTTAGCCACAAACCGCACACCGCTCGGCAGCAACGCCATCGTCACGAGAATATCCACATAGCTCGAATGATTCGGCGCGAAGATGCACGCTCCCGCCTGAACCGCTTCGGCCAGCGCGTCCTTTCCCTCGATCCGCACGGGGATTCCGGTAGCGAAGAGCACCAGTCGCGCGCCCGCGCGCGCCAGCCAGGCGGCCCGCATCCGGTCCGGGGTCACCGCAATCATCAGCCGCAGCGAGGTCAGGCCGGCTCCAAAGACCGCGAGTGCGTACACGCCGTACAGGAACTCAACCGCATTCGTCCCCGCGCGCTTGACCCACGTCCACACTCTTGGTCCGGCGCTGTGCGCGGCGAGTCTCGTAATCTGCATCCAGGCCGGCGCGACTTTTTTCCCCAGCTTAGCATCCAGAAAAAGCTTTCGCGTCTCGCTGCGGCGCAATTTGCCGCTCGAAGTCTTGGGAATCGAGTGCGGCGGAAGCAGCTCTACGGAATCCGGCGGCGCGCCTATCGCCTCGTCCACCGCGCGTATAATCTCGGCGACGATTCGCTTCGCCTCGCCCATGTTTCGCACTTCGGCCGCGACGACGAGCCGTTCGGTTCCGCTGCGCGCGTCGGGGGCGCCGAACGCGACCACGCATCCGGTACGCACGCCCGGCACGCGGCCCGCAATCTCCTCGATCTCGTGCGGATAGAGATTGCGCCCGGCTTTGATGATGACGTCCTTGGCCCGGCCCGTGATGTAGATTTCTCCGTCGGCCAGATACGCGCGGTCGCCCGAGTCAAGCCACCCGCCTTCGCGTATCAGTTCGAGAGTGGCCGCAGGATTCCGGTAGTAGCCACTTGTCGCTGACGGGCTCCGGAACCATAGCCTCCCCTCGCTTCGTTCTCCGGTATCCTGCCCTTCCCCTGTTACGATTCGCACTTCGACGCCCGGGAACGGTCTTCCGGCGCTGACAAATTCGAGCGCCCCGGCGTCGCTTCGCGCGGCCGGAATCGCGCGGCCTTCGGACTCAAAAGCTTCGCGCTCGATGCGGTCCACCTTGTACCCTGATCCCACCTTGGGAGTGGACACGCCGAGCGACGCCTCCGCCAGTCCATAGACCGGAAGAAATGCTTCGCGGCGAAAACCGTAAGGAGCAAAGCGCGCTGCAAATCGCTCGATCGTGCCCACGTGCACCGGCTCCGCGCCATTCGGCGCCGCCCGCCAGGAGCTGAGATCGAGTCCCTCCAGGCTTTTGTCCGGGATTTTTCGCACGCATAGCTCGTACGCGAAATTCGGCGCTGGACTTATCGTCCCGCGATGACGGTGAATCGCTCGCAGCCAGCGCTCTGGCCGGCTCAGAAACGCGAGCGGCGACATCACGACCAGCGGAACGCCCGAGAAGAGCGGCACGAACCACGCTCCGATCAGTCCCATGTCGTGATAGAGCGGCAGCCAGCTCACCGCCACATCCTCCGGCTGCAAGTCCAAAGCTGTGACAATCGAGCGGATATTCGCGAGCAGGTTCGCGTGCGTCAGCGTGACGCCCTTGGGATCGCCGGTCGACCCGGATGTGTACTGCAAAAATGCGATGTCTTCACCGCTCGCCCGGTGCGACAGATTCTTTACAGGGCGCCACTCATTCGAAGGCGGCGCGTCCGGGCCCGGTACGTTCGCGAGCCGCTGCGCGTTCAAGACCCCGCGAAGCGTCGGCACCCGCGGCTGGAGCAGCCGCGCGAGCCCTTCCGCTTGTCGGAAGGTAATCATGAACCGGGATTCCGCGTTGCGCAGGATATTCGCCTGCCGCGTCGCATACTCGGCGATGCGGTCCGCGCGGAATGGCGGATACAGCGGCACCGGGATTCCGCCGGCGAGCAGGATTCCCGCAAACGTGTAGAAGAATTCGGCGCACGTCGGCAGTATGAGCGCGACAGTCTGTCCGGGCTCGAGGCCCCGTTGACGCAGTTCGCCCGCGACGGCCGAGGCGCGGGTGTAAAGTTCGCCGAACGTGATCGTGCGCAATTGTTCGTCTTCTTCGTAAAGCTGGATGTGAGCGCGAGCAGGCTCGCGGAGGCCGCGCATCCGCAGGATTTCCGTCAGCGTTTCGGCGGCGCGGATTTGCCGGTCGAAATCCGCGCGACGTTCAGGTGCGTGCGGTATGGGTACCGGCGCAACGGCCGCAGCGGCCGCTTCGCGCGATCCAGTGCGGTGAGTCCTCGCTCCGGTTTCCTCCCGTAGCCCTTCGTAGAGAAGTGCATCGATCAGGTCCTGAACGGTCTCAGCCTCGGCAACCACTCGGTCCGGCAAACGCACGCCGCAGGTGTCGCCAAGCCGGAGCATCAACTCGACCCGCTCCAAACTCCCAAGGCCTAACTCGCGCTCGAGGTGCGCCGCCAGTCCGCGCGCGGTCAATTCTTCCAAGCCGCGCCCGGCCCCCAGCTCTCCGAGAACCTCCCGCACGACCGCGAGCGCCTGCGCGGAAACGGCGGCCGCGCGATCGAGTTTTGTTCCAGTAGCGCTCATGGGAGGACGATCTAGCTTCGCTCCGGCGAGCCTATCACCCCGCCCGGTGCCGTTCAATTCATTTGGGTCGGCGTCGCTGTACCAATTTGGAGTCGAAGCATCGATCGTCCGAGGTTCTTTAGGGGGTCGGAGCTTCAGCTCCGACATGAGTCCCCTGAGGAAAATGCTCGTTGTCCCCTGCGCTCGAATTTAGCTGAATATTCATTTCCACTGTTTCATTTTGAGATTGCCCTTTTGTGTCGAGGAAGTTGTCTTCCGGAAATCCTTGTTTTGCGTGCAGAACATTGCCGCTGCAATCGGGACCGCCGTTCGATGTGGTTGCGCAAGTCACTGATCGCAAAGCGGTTGTATCTTTTGCGGGTCTGGCAGATCAGGTGCATCTATGTTCGCGTTGGCAAGGCTAGGAGCAATGCATCCAGCCCAATGTTCGCACTGAGGAAGAGCTTACGGAGGATCCTTGAGAATGAGACATGCAATCGTGAAGCGCATCCTATTGGTTGCGGCGGGCATGCTGGTTCTGCCTTTCCTGCCACAGACAGCGCACGCCGACAATTACGTTGATTTTTCCTGTGGTGGATCGAGTTGCTCGGGAACGGTGACGCAGGCGGGCAGCACCTATTCCACTACGGGCATTGGTGGGCTTGTCCAGGATGTTAATGGTGGTCCGGATTATCTGACGGGCGCCTTTAATCTCATCTTCGACACCTCCGCCGACACCATCAGCCTAAACGGCAACGCCGCGGCGGGCGATGACACGCTCCTCGGTTCGATTGTGGGCGCTGCTCCCACTACGA
Organism: Candidatus Acidiferrales bacterium; assembly: GCA_050018375.1. Lineage (GTDB taxonomy): Bacteria > Acidobacteriota > Terriglobia > Acidiferrales > UBA7541 > Palsa-295. The sequence continues at coordinate 7,854 of JBEKAE010000025.1, forward strand.
TCGGCTCACAAACACTCCTCGCTTTGACCGTGAACTGGACTTCGCTGCCGGCAGACTTTCAAACCTATCTAGATGCATCGTCTGGAAACAGCGTAGGATCGGTCATTTACCTTAATACTTCAGGAGCCGCGACGAGTATCGACTTTACAGTTACGCCTACGTCGACTCCGGAACCTGCAACCTCCTTGCTGTTGAGCGCCGGCCTCGGCCTGTTGGCACTTTGCGGTTTGTTTGGCCGCAAGGCATTCAACGCAGCCTAGTCTCAACAGTTAACGTGCTTCGCATCTCGGCCCTGCCGGTACACTCGGCGGGGCCGTTTTTTTGCCTCGTTTAACATAAGTTTCTTGGTTTAGCACACTACCGGTCGGAGCGACCGGTTTGACGCGCAGCCCGCCAGCGGTTATACTTGTATTTGACTTCGATGTTTGCCCCGTTCTATTAGCGCTTCCTGTTCCGCTCCATCCGGAGCGTCGCGCAATCGCATCCCGCTGTTTCCGATTTCCCTTTTCTATTTTCTGTTTTCCGGGTGCACAACCATGGCGAATCTGACTCTTTTTGAAAAACTCGACCAGATCGAATCGCGCTACGAGGAAATGACGCAGGAGATCTCCTCGCCCGAGGTTCATGCCGATTCGGCACGCTACCAGAAGCTTGCGAAGTCGCACTCGGAATTGGGCGAGATCGTCGCCAAGTACCGTGAATGGAAGGAAATCGAAAAGGGCTTGCAGGGCGCGAAAGAGTTGCTCGCCGAAACCGGCGATGCCGAGATGAAGCAGATGGCGTACGACGAGGAGCGCGCGCTCAATGAGCGCCGCGAGGTCGTCGAGCGCGAACTGAGGTTCCTCCTCGTTCCCAAGGATCCGAACGATGAAAAGAACGTCATCGTCGAAATCCGCGCCGGCACGGGCGGCGACGAGGCGTCTCTCTTCGCCGGCGAGCTCTTCCGGATGTATTCGCGCTACGCCGAATCGCAGGGCTGGCGCGTCGAGGTTCTCGAGAGTTCGGCCTCATCCATCGGCGGCGTGAAAGAAATTGTCGCCGCCATTCAGGGGAACAAGGTCTACTCGAAGCTGAAATACGAAAGCGGTGTGCATCGCGTCCAGCGCGTTCCCGCCACCGAGCAGCAGGGCCGGATTCACACCTCCGCCGCGACCGTCGCCGTCCTCCCCGAAGCCGACGAAATCGATATCAAGATCGAGCCCAAGGATTTGCGGATCGACACGTTCTGCTCTTCCGGCCCCGGCGGCCAGTCCGTCAACACCACCTACTCCGCGGTGCGCATCACGCACATTCCGAGCGGCCTCGTCGTGTCGCAGCAGGACGAAAAGTCGCAGATCAAGAACCGCGCGAAGGCCATGCGCGTCCTCCGCGCCCGGCTTTACGAACAGGAGCAGGCCAAGCAGCACGAAGCCATTGCCGCCGAGCGCCGCGGCCAGATCAAGACCGGCGACCGCTCCGAGAAGATTCGCACGTACAATTTCCCGCAGAACCGCGTCACCGACCATCGCATCAATTTCACGCTCCACCAGCTCACCGACGTGATGGACGGCAAGCTCGGCCCGCTCGTTGACGCGCTCGTCACCCACTTCGAATCCGAGCGCCTGAAGCAGGAACTCGTTGAAGCATGAGTCGCACCAAAATCAATGGTGGTGTCATTCCGAGCGCAGAGCCGCAGGCTCGCAGCGAGGAATCTCTCTTCGCGTCAACGCCGCAATTCATTAAGAACGGTGAAAGGATGGATATTCGCTCAGCCTTAAAAGAAGGAATCGCCCGCTTGCGCGCGGCGCAAGTTCCCTCCCACACGCTTGCCGCGGAACTTCTGCTGCTCCATACGCTCGGACGCGATCGCGCCTGGCTCTATTCCCACGCTGAAACGCCGCTCGATCCGGCCGCCTTGAGCAAATATCTCGCGCTCGTCGCCCGCCGCGCTGCCGGCGAGCCGACGCAATATCTCACGGGCAAGCAGGAATTCTGGGGCCTTGAATTCGAGGTGACTCCCGCGGTGCTCATCCCGCGCCCGGAAACGGAACACGTGGTCGAAGTTGCGCTCGAACGCCTGGGCGCGCGCGGGATCAAGATCGATCTCAAGACCGGTGCTCCTAGCCCACGATTGCGCATCGCCGACGTTGGCACCGGATCGGGCTGCCTCGCCGTGGCTCTCGCGCATGAACTGCCGCATGCCGAAGTCTTCGCAACGGATATCTCCCCGGCCGCCATCGAAGTCGCGCGCCGCAACGCTACGCGCCACGCCGTCGCTGATCGCATTCATTTCCTGCAGACAAACTTGCTTGACGCTCTTTGTCTCTCGCCACTAGTCACTAGCCACTCGCCAGTGCCTTTCGATCTCATCGTCAGCAATCCGCCTTACGTCGCGCGCAGCGAAGCCGCTTCGCTTCCCCGCGAAGTCCGGGAACACGAGCCGGAAACGGCTCTCTTCGGTGGGCCCACAGGCGTCGAAATCTACGCGCGGTTGATTGAGCAAGCAGCCGCGCTGCTTCGCCCCGGCGGCAATCTCGTCGTCGAACTCGGCCACGGCGCAGCGGACCGTGTCCGCGCAATCCTGACGGCGCAGCCCGGCTGGGCCAACATTTGCATCACAAACGATCTCGCTGGCATCCCGCGCGTCCTTGCCGCTGAGCGCGCCTGACCGGCCTCGCGTCGGCCCACCGCTTTTCACCAAAAGTCCACATAACCTCGTTCTTGCAATCCGCCTCCCTTCTGCTAGCGTAAATTGGAAGCTATGGGACACGAAGACAAGGGCCGAGCATCAGGACCCCGCGCACCGGCAAGGCGGGTGATCCCACCGGTCCGTCCGGATGCCGGTCCGCACCGCGCAGCGAACCGCGAGTGCCTCAATTCCAAATCGCTACACTCTCGAGTAGAAACTGCTCTAACCCAATGCAAACAAAGCTCGGCGTGGCATTCGAATCGCTACAATTGCGGTACCTCGAAACGCGGGTTTTTGCCGTCCCGGAATTTCGTGTTTTATTCGCCCGTAGAGGTATATTGACGCCATGCCCCGGCTAGCCCACTTCCGCGCGAAGCGTGATGCGCCTCCCGTCGCGGCGCCCGCTGCATCGACGGATTCGTCCGCCGCGATCCTGCACATCGATATGGACGCTTTCTTCGTCTCCGTCGAGCTTCTCGCGCGCCCCGAATTGAAAGGCTTGCCGGTTGTCGTCGGCGGGCGGCGCGACCAGCGCGGCGTGGTCACCTCAGCCAGTTACGAAGCGCGCCGTTTCGGCGTTCACTCCGCCATGCCGCTCCGCACCGCCGCGAAGCTCTGCCCCCAGGCTGTTTTCCTCGACGGCCACCATGACCTCTACGGCCAATGGAGCGATCGCGTTGCAGCGATCCTCGCGAAATTTTCTCCCGTCGTAGAAATGGCCTCGATCGACGAAGCCTACCTCGACCTGACGGGCACCGAGCGCCTCCTCGGCCCTCCGCTCGCCGCCGCGCACAAGCTGCTGCGCGAAATCACTGCGACCACGGGCCTGCCCTGCTCCGGCGGCCTCGGCCCTACGCGCCTGGTCGCAAAAGTCGCGAGCGACCAGGCCAAACCGCGAGGGCTCGTCTGGGTCCCGCCCGGCGCCGAAGCCGCTTTTCTCGCGCCGCTGGCCGTTCGTAGAATTCCTGGCATCGGCCGAGTCACAGAGGCAGCGCTGAAGGCCATTGGCATTGAGACCCTCGCGCAGCTCCAGAAAATGTCCCTCGAGCGCCTCGAAGAAACGTTCGGCCGCTGGGGTACGGCTCTCTATCGCAAGGCGCGCGGAATCGATTCGTACGAGTTCTTCATCGACGCCGAGCCGAAATCGCTCTCGCACAACCAGACCTTCGGTGAAGACACGAACGACCGAGAGCTTTTGCATTCGACTCTCAGCTATCTTTGTCAGAAAGCGTCGAAGCGCCTTCGCGACGCGGGCCTTCACGCTCGCACCGTGACACTCACGCTGCGCTTTGCTGATTTCAGGACGATCACGCGGAATCAGACGCTTGCTGAACCCTCCGACCTCGACGTTGTATTGCTGAAAGCGGTCGGCGATCTTTTCTCGCGCGCGTGGAACGGCTCCGCGATGTTGCGCCTCGTGGGCGTTGCGCTCTCTTCCTTCTCCGCGGGATCGGGCCAGCTCGACCTTCTTGCCCCCGGCCGCAGGGAAAAGCTCGAGCGCCTCGCCCGGACGACCGACCGCTTGCGCGACAGATTCGGGTTCTCGAAGCTCCAGCTCGGCGGCTCGCTTGCGAATCGGGACCGCCGTGATGAGTGGCGGTGGCGACAATGAACGACGCTCGCGCGCTGGCCGAACACATCTGCCGCACCCTGCGAGGCGCAGGCCATCAGGCCTACCTGGTCGGCGGGTGTGTGCGCGACATTCTGCTCAATCGCGAGCCTGCCGACTACGACGTCGCGACGGATGCGACGCCAGACCGCGTCCAGCAGCTCTTTCCACGTAGCCTCGCCGTGGGCGCGCAGTTCGGGGTCATCATCGTTACGGGCGATTCGGGCGGGAGCGATTCCGCGCAGGTCGAAGTCGCAACCTTCCGCTCGGATATCGGCTACTCCGACGGCCGTCATCCCGATCGCGTGGTCTACACGACTTCGCCGCAGGAAGATGTCAAACGCCGCGATTTCACAATCAATGCCCTGCTGCTCGACCCTGAAACCAACGAAGTGCTCGACTTCGTGGGCGGCCGCGACGACCTTCGCGCCGGAATCATCCGCGCCATTGGCCGCCCTGCGGACCGCTTCCGCGAGGACAAGCTGCGCATGGTTCGCGCCGTGCGTTTCGCCGCGCGCTTCCGCTACGCGATCGAGGCCGCCACCTTTAGCGCCATCACCAAGCTGGCCCCGGAGATTCGCCAGGTTTCCGCGGAACGGATTCGCGACGAAATCACCAAGCTGCTCACCGAGGGTGCCGCGCGACGCGGCTTCGAGCTGCTCGACGAAACCCGCCTTCTGCCGGAGCTCCTCCCGGAAATTGCACGTATGAAGGGTGTCGAGCAGCCGCCGCAGTTTCATCCCGAGGGCGATGTCTGGACGCACACGCTCCTCATGCTCGAGAAGCTTCCGCCAGGCTGCTCGCCGACGCTCGCCTGGGGCGTCCTGCTCCACGATGTAGGCAAGCCACCGACGTTCACGCCCCCGTCCGGTCCGAACGGCCGCATTCGGTTTGACGAGCACGTCGAAGTCGGCACGCGTATGGCCGAGGAGATCTGCCACCGGCTGCGATTCTCAAATGAGGACACCGGCCAGATCGCCGCGCTCGTCGCGAACCATCTTCGGTTTAAGGATGCCCCGCAGATGAAGCCTGCGACCCTGAAGCGCTTCGTCCGGCTCGATCGGTTCGAGGAGCATCTCGAACTGCACCGCCTTGATTGCTCCTCAAGCCACGGTCATCTCGACAACTACGAGTTCGTCCTCCGTTTCCTCGCCGAAACCCCGCCCGAGCAGGTCCGGCCACCCCGGCTGCTCACCGGCGAGGATCTGATCGCGCTCGGCTTCAGGCCGGGCCCACCGTTCAAAGCCATCCTGGAGGCGATTGAGGAAGCCCAGCTTAATGGCAAGATCGGCACTCGCGAGGAAGCCGTGCGCCTCGTGCGCGAGTCTTTCAGTCCGCCTTTGAATAAAGACTAAGTCTTTCCTTGGCAATGGACTACGGGAGATTCCATTTAGGTTCTGAATGGCGCGAGAAAGGAACGGAGGCTTGCAATTGCTTGTTTAGCGTAATATACTCATATCTGTTTATATTGATGCACGAAAAAACGCTGGTGCTTTTCTATTCGGATTGCATCTAACTTCTAGATGGCCGATTAGGCTGTCGTATTTGCTTGGTCTGCTTCATACGGACTTGGCCGCCCAAGGGGGCAAAAATGACTAAAACAACGAGGGTTGTTCCCGCGGAACTTGCCATTCTTCCCGTGCGAGACACCGTGCTATTTCCAGGGGCCGTAATGCCTTTGCCGGTCGGCCGCGAGAGTTCTTTGGCGCTGCTGGATTCTCTGGAGGGCCCGGAGAAGCTTCTTGGCGTCGTCGCGCAGCTCGATCCAAGGGTTGAGGTTCCGACCGGCACGGACTTGCACAGCGTCGGAACCCTGGCGAAAGTTCACAAGATGGTGCGCATGCCCAACGGCAACGTCGTGGCGTTCCTGGAAGGCTTAGACCGCATTCGGGTCGTCGAGGTGATTGGTCTGAAGCCGTTCCTGCGAGCCCGCGTGGAGATACAAGCGGACGCCGAAGGTGAGCGCGACGCCGAGTTGACCGCGCTCGAGCGCAACGTTCAGGAGCTCTTCCGCGAAGTCGTGGCGCGCTCGCCGCAACTTTCCGACGACCTCCAGAACGAAGTCATGAACGTCGAGTCGCCGTCGCGTCTCGCGGACTTCGTGGCGTCGACGCTGCCTTCGCTCAACACGATGGTGCGCCAGGAGCTGCTCGAGACATTCGGTGTCCGAAAGCGCTTGGAGACTTTGATCAATGAACTCTCGAAAGAGAAAGAAGTACTCGAGTTGCGCAACAAGATTCACGACCAGGTTCAGGAGCAAGTGAACCAGAGCCAGCGCGAGTTCCTGCTGCGCGAACAGATGAAAGCGATTCAGAAGGAACTGGGGGAATCCGACGACTCCCAAACGGAAGTCGAAGAGCTCCGCAAGAAGGTCGAAGAGTCGGGGATGTCCGCCGAGGCCAAGAAGGAGTGCGAGCGCGAACTGAAGCGGCTCGCGAAGATGACTCCGGCTTCAGCCGAATACATGGTTTCGCGGACGTATCTCGAATGGATGACCTCACTGCCGTGGAACAAGACTTCCGGCACGGGCGAAGCCCAAATCGACATCGCGAAGGCGCAGGAGATCCTTGACGAGGACCACTACGACCTCGAAAAGGTGAAGCAGCGCATTCTCGATTATCTTGCGGTGAAGAAGCTACAGCCCGGGATGAAGGGCCCGATTCTTTGCTTCGTCGGGCCGCCAGGCGTGGGCAAGACCTCGCTTGGAAAATCGATCGCGCGGGCGATGGGACGGAAGTTCGTGCGCCTGTCTCTCGGCGGAATGCACGACGAAGCGGAGCTTCGCGGCCACCGGCGCACTTATATCGGTGCCTTGCCCGGTCAGATCATTCAGGGCATTCGCCGCGCCGAGACGATGGACCCCGTCCTGATGCTGGACGAGGTCGACAAGCTCGGCCGCGATTTCCGCGGCGATCCCGCGGCGGCGCTGATGGAAGTGCTCGATCCGGAGCAGAACTGCACGTTCCGCGATCACTACCTCGACGTGCCGTTTGACCTTTCGAAGGTCCTCTTCGTGATGACCGCGAACTGGCTCGATCCGATTCCCGAGCCGCTGCGCGACCGCATGGAGATCCTCGAACTCCCCGGCTATACCGAGGAGGAGAAGGTCCATATCGCGAAGCGGTTCCTAATTCCGCGCCAGACAAAAGAGCATGGAATTGCGCTCAGCGAGCAGATCGAATTCACGGACGAGTCGCTGCACGACCTGATTCACCATTACACGCGGGAAGCGGGCGTGCGGAACCTCGAACGCGAAATCGCGACGCTCGTGCGAAAGCAGGCGCGGCGCATGGCGGAAGGCAAGACGGAGAAGCTCGTCGTCACACCGGATGTGATTCGCGAGGTGCTCGGCATTCCGAAGTTCCGCCTCGAAAAGGAAGTCGAGGAGCGCGTCAAGAAGCCCGGCGTTTCGGTCGGGCTTGTCTGGACGCCCGTGGGCGGCGACATCGTGTTCATCGAAGCGAGCAAAATGCGCGGCGGGAAGCAGTTCACCATGACCGGGCATCTCGGCGAAGTGATGCAGGAGTCCATGCGGGCGGCTCTGAGCTGGGTCCGCTCGAACTCCGATCGCTACGGGATCGATCCGGACTTCTTCCGCAAGCTCGACCTGCACGTCCACGTACCGTCGGGAGCGATTCCGAAGGACGGGCCGTCGGCGGGCATCGCGATGGTCACGGCGCTCGTCAGCCTGCTCACCGGACGTCCCGTCCGGCCGCAGGTGGCAATGACCGGAGAAATCTCGCTCTCCGGAATCGTGCTTCCGATCGGCGGCGTGAAGGAGAAGGTGCTTGGCGCCAAGCGCGCCGGCATCCGCGAAGTCATTCTGCCCTCGGAGAACGAGCCGAACGTGCAGGAGGACCTGCAACCGCACATGCTCGAAGGAATCCAGATTCACTACGTGCGAACGGTCGAGCAGGCCCTCGACATCGCGCTCGGCAAGTTCGAAAAGCCGGTGCGCCCGGTCACGGGCGGATCGCACGGCGAAGACCGCCCGATCGCGGGCCCGCTGCACTAATCGGGAGAAGCTGAAGAGGCAAAACACTGAAAAGGCCCGGGGATTTTCCCCGGGCCTTTTCTTTTGAGCGCACGAAAACGGCTTTCTTGTTGCGGCGCGCGGCGCATTCGCGTACCTACTGGGTAGCCACGACGCGCGCCTTTTTTCGCCGTGGAATCTCCGATGCCTTATCGCCCCCGAGAACTGGTCGTCCGCGCGCGGGAAGCCGCGGCGCTGCTGCTCGCGACCCTCGATCGCAACGAGATGGTCGCGCGCTTCCTCGATCTCTATGCGGCCGAACATCGCCGGCCGGGCCGCGCCGATCATCCAGCGTTCTATCGCGAACAGCTTGCCACGGTTCGCCGCGAAGCGATTCTGGCGATGGTGCTGCGCATGGAGGCGGCGCTGCCGGCCCGGCTGAAGGTGAGCGTCACGCTGCATAGCGCGAGGCGTCCTCGGAAGGCAAAGAAAAAGAAGAATCGAGGAAAGACAAGAGCAACGAAGAAGGCCTCTCTGGAGCTTGCGATTCCTTTTCTCGGTCTGTTCCGTGAGGAGTTTTTCGTCGCGCTGGGGCAGTCGCTCGACTGGAATGATGACGATGCTCGGAGGTTCTGGCGCGACCTCGAGCTTTACGAACAACTCAACGGGCGCACGCCCCGGCGCCCCTTTGGACACTCTTCGCGGATCGTCGCTTCGGGGCCCTTCGTCGATCGCGTGGCGATGCTGCTTGATCCGTCGCTGATGGAGCAGGCGCGACGCGCGGCGGGAAAGTTTCAGCTCGAGCTCGACGCCGCCGCCGACCGCGTGCTGCGAAAGGTCTTCTCCCGCCGCCGCGCGAACTGACCGGCGGCGAACTTCCCCCAGTTACGGCCGGGCTTCGAGCACGATATTAAAGGGCGTTTCCGCGGCGCGGCGTACGCGCGTGAATCCGGCCGCCTTCAGGATCTTGGTGAGGCGCCCTTCTCCGGCCTGCGCGCCGAGTCCGAGCCCGACTTCCTGCGAGAGCGACGCCGGCGTGCACACCATTGTGGATGCCCCGTAGAAAACCCGCCCGATAGGGTTGAGGTTGTCTTCGAACTTGTCGTGCGCGAAAGGCTCGACGATCATCCACGCCCCATTCGGGTCGAGCGTGCTGCGCACATGTCGTGCGGCGCCTTCAGGGTCGCCCATATCGTGCAGGCAATCGAAGAACGCCACGAGCTGGTATCCCTTGCCCGGGTAATCCTTTGCCTTTGCAATTTCGAACGTCACGCGATCCGACACGCCTGCCTTCGCCGACGCTTCCCGCGCCAGTCGAACGGACTCCGGGTGATAGTCGAAGCCCACGAATGTTGATTTCGGATACGCCTCGGCCATCAGGATCGTCGAGGTGCCCAAGCCGCAGCCGACGTCCGCCACGCGTGCGCCCGCCTTCAACTTCGCTTCCGTGTCGCCCAGCGAAGGTATCCACGAGCTGACCAGATTCGCGCGATAGTTCGGGCGGAAAAAGCGCTCGGTGCCCGTAAATAGCGCGGCATCGTGTTCGTGCCAGCCCACGCCTTTGCCGGTTTGGAACGCTTCGCTGATTCTGGGCTCGTCCTTTATACAGGCGGCCACGGCCTGAAAAAAGCCGGGAAGAAACACAGGGCTCAGTTCGTCGGCAAGCGCCATCGCCTGCTCAGGCGGCAGCGTGTATTTTCCGGTCGTCGCGTCGTACGTGACAAACCCGCCGGCGGCCTGCGCCGCGAGCCATTCGCGCACGTATCGCTCCGTCGTCTTTGTCTTCGCAGCGAGTTCGGCGGAAGTCATCGGACCCGCCCCTGCCATCGCCTTATACAATCCGAGTTTGTCGCCGACGAGAATGAGCGCGGTGTTCATGGCCGCTCCCATCTCTCCAACAGCCTTCATCACGAATTCGTGCAATTTCGTTTCGTCAATCGGCTGTGCAGATGCAGACATATAGGTCCCTCCCGGCAGCAATTGGGCTGAGAAAAGGCCTTAAAAATTGAACGGATTCTACCTGTGCGAATCGGGGCACGTCAATGTTTGCCGGGCTGCAACTCCGCGGCGTATTTTGTTATTCTCGCGCCGGTGCTCGACATCTTCTATATTCTGGTGATCCTTCAGATCGCCGTCGGCCTCTACTCCCTGTGGGAGGGCTACCGGTGGACTCACATGGTCCGGCAACGGCTGTCCTCGCATGCCGGGTTTTACACGCCGCTCGTGGCCGTGATCTGCCCTTGCAAAGGCGTCGAGCCGGGGCTCGAAGAAAATCTCATGGCGCTCACGCAATTCGATTACCCGAATTACGAGATCTACTTTTCGCTCGCGACCAGCCTCGATCCGGCGGTGAAGATCATCGAACGCGTGAAGGCGGCGAGCGAACGCGTACACATCGTCATTGCCGGCCCTCCCGAAGATCGTGGCGAGAAGGTGCACAATCTCCTCCGGGCTGTCGAGGCGGTGCCCGAGAGATTCGAGGTCTTTGTTTTCACGGACTCGGATGCGCGCCTGCCGCGTGGGTGGCTCGGCAAACTCGTCCTGGCCGTGCACGATCCGCGCGTCGGTGCATCGACCACGTACCGCTGGGTGATGCCGAGCGGAAGGTTTGGCACGGGAGCCTTTGCGAGCGCTCTCGCGTCCGCCTGGAACGCCGCGGTTGCCACGATGCTCGGGCGCGAGAAGGAGAACTTCTGCTGGGGCGGCGGCACGGCGATACGGCGGAAACATTTCGATGCCGTCCACGCGCCTGCGGCCTGGAGTGGTGCCGTCAGCGATGATTTCGCCCTCACGAACGCGCTGAACGCGGCCGGCAAGCCCATCGCCTTTTGCCCGGAGTGTCTGGCTCCGACGCTGCATCCGTGGACTGTCTCTTCAGTGCTCGAATTCACGAACCGCCAGATTTTGATCGCTCGCGTCTATTCGCCCCGCCGATGGGGGCTGGGCGCGGCGGCGCACTGGAGCTATTCGCTGACGCTGATCTACTCCGCGATTGTCATCCTGATATCCATGAGTGCCGGTGATCCGTGGTTTCAGCTCCTGTTGATGGCGCTCGTGATTCCCCTGCTCGCCGCGACGAAAGGGGCGATGCGGACGATGGCCGTCGGCGACCTGCTGCCGGCGTGGAAGGCTCAACTCCACGAATGGAGCTGGGCCTGGACGGTTCTTGCCCCGGTCGTCCCTTTTCTGTTTAGCTGGAATTTCGTGGCCTCGCTCTTGACGAGACGGATCCGCTGGCGGAATATCCGCTATGAACTGGTTTCTCCCAGCGTCACGCGCATCCTGAAGCGCTAGCGACGGTTTTGATGTAATCTTTCGCCGGTCTCCGCGTAATAGCAGGAAGAACCCGGCCCCAACTACAGCCCGGAGGAAATCACATGGCCAGCCCCACAATTGCCTCGGCCGAAACGCCGGAACGGACGAATTCTTTCTCGCGCATCTTCGGCGTATTGTTCAGCCCTAAAGAGACTTTCCAATCCATTGCTCGCCGGCCCACGTGGATCATTCCGATCATTCTCCTCTGCGTCGTGGAGCTCGTGGTTGTCGTCGTGTATGGCCATCGCGTTGGTTGGCGCAGCATGATCGAAAAGCAGATGGCGAGCAATTCTCGTTTCCAGGAACTGCCGGCCTCGCAGCAAGAACAGAATATTGAGGTGGCCCTGAAAATTGCTCCAGACGTTGCCTACGCGGAAGTGATCGTGGGACCATTTCTCGCGGCTGCCTTGTTCGCGGGGATATTCTGGCTGATCTTCAACATGGCGGTCGGTGCGAAAATCAATTACCGCACGTGCCTGGCAGTGGTTGCGTACGGCTTGGTTCCAGGAATTCTCGGGAGCCTTCTGGGAGTACTGATCCTGTTCCTAAAAGACCCATCGACAGTGGACCTTCAGCACCTGGTTGCGTCGAATGCCGGGGCTTTGCTTTCGAGCGATTCTTCCAAGTGGTTGCTCGCATTGCTCCGGTTCGTCGATCTATTTCTGTTCTGGGAGATGATCCTACTAGCGATGGGATTCAGCGCGGCCGCGCCCAAGAAGGTTTCGTTCGCGAGCGCATTTGCGTGGATTCTGGGTCTCTGGGTTGTCGGCGCCGCCCTCACAGCCGGTCTCACCGCGGCCTTCTCCTGATAAACTGTGTCGGATGGGTTTTCATTTCGAGGTTCTGGCGACCGATCCGACGGGTGCACGGCTGGGGCGTCTTACCACGCCGCACGGCGTGATTGAAACACCGGCATTCATGCCGGTCGGCACGGCCGCAACCGTAAAAGGCCAAACGCAGCAGGACCTCGAAGACCTCGGCGTGCAGATTCTCCTTGCCAACACGTACCATCTGTACCTCCGCCCGGGCCACGAACTTGTCCGCCGTATGGGCGGCCTTCACCAATTCATGTCGTGGCCACACTCGATCCTTACCGATTCGGGCGGCTTTCAAGTGTTCAGCTTGAGCGATCTCCGCAAAGTAAGGGACGACGGAGTTACCTTCCGCTCTCACCTCGACGGATCGGAGCACTTTCTTTCGCCCGAAAAGGCGCTTGAAATTCAGCTCGCCCTCGGCGCGGACATCGTGATGGTGCTCGACGAATGCATCGAAGCGCCCGCGACGGAAACGCGCGCCCGCGAAGCCGCCGCGCGCACGATCGATTGGGCGCGCCGTTCGCGCGATTATTTTCGACAGCACGGCGATCCCGCGCGCCAGATGATATTCGGCATCGTGCAGGGAGCCACGCATGCGCCTCTGCGCCGGGAAAGCGCAGACGCGCTTGTCGGTCTTGATTTCCCCGGCTATGCGATCGGAGGTCTCGCTGTCGGCGAAGCTCACGGTCTCACCTGCGAGATGACGCAAGTGGCGGCATCGCGCCTTCCGGCCGATCGCCCGCGCTACCTCATGGGAGTTGGCAAACCCGAGCAGATTCCCGATTACGTTGCGCTCGGCGTGGACATGATGGACTGCGTCCTGCCCACTCGCAGCGCCCGCCACGGATGCCTCTTCACTTCGCAGGGACGCCTGCTGATTCGCAACGTGCAGTACGCGAATGACTCGCGGCCGATCGACGAGGCCTGCCGGTGCTCCGTTTGCCGGCGGTATTCCCGTGCATATTTGCGGCACCTCTATTCCACCGGAGAGTTCCTGTCTCTCATCCTGAACACCCACCACAACCTCTACTTTTACCTTGACATCATGCGGGAAATTCGGGAGGCTATCCGTTTTGGGAAGCTAGAAAGTTTCCGCTCCGACCTTCAGGCACGCCTCCAATAGGCAAACCCAAGCGGGCGCTGGGTGGTAAAGGGCGGGAGCGGCATCTCTGGGGAATGAGCAGTTGTAACCCGCTAACCTCAGCGGGCTCGTTCGGTGCGACGGAAAAGGCACAACGATCGTGACATCCGGCATGATGATTCCAGGACAGTTGATCCTTTTGGCGCAAGCCGCCTCACAACCGGGCGGCATAGCGCTCTTCCTTCCGCTGGTCCTCATCATGGTGATCTTCTACTTCCTGATGATCCTGCCCGCGCAGCGCCGCCAGAAAAAGGTCTCCCAAATGCTGAGGGAACTGAAGAACGGCGACAAAGTGATCACCAATGGCGGCATCTATGGGACGATCGTGGGCCTCGAGGACGATTCCATCCAACTGCGCATCGCCGATCAGGTGAAGATCAAGATTTCGCGCAGCGCCATCGCGGGACTCCAGGCGGAAAACAAGGAGAGTTAGCCAGCCCGCATGAATTCCCAGCTCAAGTGGAAGTTCGTTTTCATCCTGGTATTTGTTTTTCTCTGCATTTTCGGCATCGTGGGAATGCCGGAGTTTCCGACCTCGTGGACCCAGGTAAAGCAGAATCTTGGGAATCGCATCAAGCTCGGCCTCGACCTGAAGGGCGGCAGCCACCTCGTCTTGCAGGTGCAGCTCCAGGAGGCTATCGGCCAGCGGTGCGACACAACGATCGACGACCTCAAGCGGCAGCTTCACGATAAGAACATCGGCTTCGGCGAAATCCGCCGCGTGGACGATACGCACATACTGCTGCGCGATGTCGATCCAGCCACTTCCGGCCAGCTTCGCGATCTCGTGAACAATCAATTCACGGATTGGATCATGTCCCCGGCGGCGGGAGAGGTGAACGGCTATCTGCTGGCCATGAAAGCGTCCGTCGTCGCTGACGTCCGCAAGCAGACCATGGACCAGGCGCTTGAAACCATCACGCGCCGTATCAACGGCCTCGGCCTCACCGAGCCAACAATCGCCTTCACTGGACGCGGCGACGATGAAATTCTGGTCCAGCTTCCCGGCGAGGACGACCCGACGCGCGCCAAGGCCGTGATTCAAGCCGGCGGCCAGCTCGCGTTGCAGCGTGTCGCGGACGATCAGCCTTATCCTTCGGAGGCCGCTGCGCTCGCCGCCCACGGTGGCGTCTTGCCTCCCGGAACCGTGATCGTTCCCGGCAAGCCGGAAACCACTTCATCTCAACCGGAACAGCAGATTTTCTGGCTTCTCGATCGCGCTCCCATCATCACGGGCCAGGATCTGAAAGGCGCGGACCCGGAACCGAGCACCGATTCGCCCGGACAATACGACGTCCTTTTCCACCTGTCCTCGTCCGCGGCAGCGCGCTTCGGCCCGTTTACGGCAGCCAACATCCAGCACCGCATGGCCATCGTTCTGGACCATCAAGTCTACAGCGCACCCGTAATCCAGAGCCGCATCGACGACAACGGCCGCATTACGGGCAATTTCAGCCAGGATTCGGCAAGGGATTTGGCGCTCGTGCTCCGCGCCGGGGCCTTGCCCGCTTCGATCAAGTACCTCGAGGAGCGGACTGTCGGCCCGTCTCTCGGCGCGGACTCGATTCGCGAAGGCGTGCGCGCCTCTGTCGGCAGCCTGATTGTCGTGATGATTTTTCTTGTGATTTATTACCACCTCAGCGGTGTCAATGCTGTTGTGGCTCTGATTCTGAACCTGCTGATTCTCGTCGCGTTCATGGCCTATGCCGGTGCAGTACTCACATTACCCGGCATCGCAGGCGTCGTCCTGACGATCGGTATGGGCGTGGATTCCAACGTGCTCGTATTTGAGCGCATTCGCGAGGAGCTGCGGAGCGGCAAGGCTCCGGCGTCGGCGGTGGATGTGGGCTTCAGCCGTGCGTTTCTGACCATTATTGACACCCACATAACGACGCTGGTATCGGCCGCTTTCCTTTTCCTGTTTGGAACCGGGCCGGTTAAGGGCTTTGCGATCACACTGACGATCGGCTTGTTGGCGAATCTGTTTACGTCGATTTACGTTTCGCGGGCCATTTTTGATCTGCACCTGTCGCGCATGGACCGCCAGGCTACTCTGAGCATATAGGCTTTCTGACGGCTGAAACGCGCCGGGAACAAACCAGGGCGCGCCGGTGTCAAATAGAAGACGGATAGGACTCGGCATGGAATTCTTTAGAGGGGTCAACGTTGACTGGATGGGGAAGGCGAAGTACTTCGTCTCAGTCTCTGTGATCCTTCTGGTTATTGGCTGGGTCTCCGTGGCGCGAAATCACTGGTCCCTGCAATACGGAATCGATTTCCGGGGCGGCACGCTGGTGTACGTGCGATTCTCCGGTCCACCGCCCATCGACAAGATTCGCAAGGGCCTTGCAGACGCCGGGTTGGGAAACAGCACGATTCAGCAAATCAGCGATATCTCCAACGCCAGTTCGAAAAACGACGTGGTGATCGGTCTCGAGCAAAAGACTCAGGGGGACGAATCCCTGGACGCGGGCAAGCAGGCGATTGTTGACATTCTTCAGAAGACCTTCGGCACGGATTCAAGCGGCAAACCGGACTTCAATTCAACGACTGTGTCCGCACTGGCGGCGTACCTTACGCAGAAAGATCCGCTGGCGCTCGGCACGAGCGCGGGGGACCGCTACAACCAGTTGGCTCAGAGGCTCATCGACGCGCGCGACAAGGATCACGGCGGTATCGTAACCAACTTCGACGAGCTAAAGAGCGCTGATGGCGCGACGCCCGCGGTTTTGAGTGCTGTCTCGGGTGGCCTCTCGCTTGGGAACTTTACGATTCGCAATGTGGAGATTGTCGGCCCCAAGGTCGGGGCTCAGCTCCGCACTCAGGCTTTCCGGGCAACGATGTATGCGCTCCTGGGCATGTTGGTGTATATTGCGTTCCGCTTTGAGTGGGTATACGGGGCCGCAGCCGTGATCGCCGTCTTCCACGACGTGCTGATCACGCTCGGTTTCTTCTCGCTCTTCCATTATGAGATTTCGCTGACCGTGATTGCGGCATTGCTGACTCTGGTCGGCTACTCGATGAACGATACGATTGTCATTTTCGACCGCGTGCGGGAGAATCTTCGGCTCATGCGTCGCGAATCCTTTACGGAGATCGTGAACAAGTCCATCAATCAGACGCTCTCCCGTACCATCTTAACCAGCGGATTGACGTTCCTCACCGTTTTGGTACTGTACCTGATGGGTGGCGAGGTGCTCCGCGCGTTCTCTTTTGCCATGGTGGTCGGTGTTGTGGTAGGAACGTACTCCAGTTTTGGGATTGCAGCACCTATCGTAGTTGTTTGGAGCAAGTATACGGGCGGTAAGGGAGTGGCCGTCCGCGCCGGATCCGCAGCCGAGAAGCGCGTGGTGGCAACCGCAAGGAGATAGCATCATGTTCGACCAACTCGTCATATCCAGCGCCAACGGCAACAAGACGCACAAGCCTTGGACCGTGACGCTCTCGGCGATCGTGCAGCTCGCAATACTTGGCGTACTGGTCTTGATCCCGCTCATCTATACGGAGGCCCTGCCCAAGGAGTTGACGTCGATGTTCTTGGTGGCTCCTGCGCCGCCTCCGCCGCCGCCCCCGCCGGCTGCGGTCGTGAAGACCATAAGACCCAAGTTTATTCAGCCGCAGAGAATGGTGGCTCCGACGGTGATCCCCAAGAAGGTCGAAATCGTCAAGGACGAGGCGCCGGATGTGGGCGCGGGCGGATTGGGAGTCGCCGGCGGCGTGGCTGGCGGCGTCCTGGGTGGTATCATCACCAGTGGAGGTCCGCCGCCTCCGCCGAAGCCGCCTACTCCACAACGGATTACGATCGGTGGCAACGTACAGCAGGCTAAAGCCATCGAAAGGACTCAGCCCCAGTATCCGGCGATCGCCAAGGCTGCGCACGTACAAGGAACGGTCGTTTTGCACGCCATTATCGCGAAGGATGGCACTGTGCAGCAATTGCAGCTGATGTCCGGTCCTCCGCTGCTGGTGAACGCGGCAATGGAAGCGGTGCGCCAGTGGCGTTATCAGCCCACGCTGCTCAATGGCGAGCCCGTTGAAGTGGATACTACGATTCAGGTTGTGTTTTCGCTGGGCGGTTAGGCAGGGCCGGACCTGCTCGCGGGTTCGGATCGCAGGGATGGGGATTTGCGACCGGCAGAATCTTACTGCCGTGATCGATTGGCAGGAACGGAGGAGGGTGCAACGTTATGCTTGCGAATTTAGTGTGGGCCAGCTTTCTGATGTTGCAGGATCAGGGCAACGAAGCCGCCGGGGGCATGAGTTGGAATTTGATCGACATGTGGCACAGCATGGGCTACCCGGCCAAAACCGTCGTCATCATTTTGTTCATCATGTCCGCGTGGTCGGTGGGCATCATGATCGACCGGGCATTGATGTATAGCGCCGCCCGGAAGCAGTCGCGTGTGTTCGTACAGCAGGTAGCCGGCGCGCTCAAGGACAACAAGCTCGACGAAGCCATTTCCATCGCCGAGCGCAACAAGAAAAGCCATATCGCCAAGGTCGTCGCGACGGGACTTTCTGAGTTCCAGGCGGCTTCGGCGCAGGTCAGCGACGAAGAAGTGATCGAAGCGGCCAAGCGCGGCCTCGAACGCTCCGTAGCCATCGTGCACGCCGAGATGAAGCGCGGCCTTTCCGGCCTCGCGACCATCGGCTCCACAGCACCTTTCGTCGGCCTGTTTGGCACGGTCATGGGAATCATCAACGCGTTCAAAGGCATCTCGAACTCGAAGGTCACCGGCCTCTCAGCCGTGGCCGGCGGTATCGCGGAAGCCCTTGTGACGACGGCGCTTGGTTTGCTCGTCGCGGTCCCGGCCGTCTGGACCTACAACTACTTCACGAATCGCGTGGAAGCCTTCGACGTCGAGATGGACAACTCCTCCATGGAGCTGATCAACTACTTCATCACACGCCGGGGCGGAAAGAAGTAAGCAATGGCGTACAAACCCAAGGCACCGCCGGTAATGGCCGCCCCGAACGTGATCCCCATGGCGGACATCATGCTGGTGTTGCTCATCATCTTCATGGTCATCACCCCCATGTTGCAGAAGGGCGTGACGGTCAACATGGCGAAGGCACAGAACGTCGACCAGTTGCAGGCGGCCGACAGGGACGATGCCATTATCGTGGCGGTCACGCGCGACGGACAGACCTACCTTGGCCGCAAGGAGGCTTCCCTCGACGAGATCACGGACGAAATAAAGGACGAGATCTCGAATCGCCTCGATAAGACCGTGTACGTTCGCTCCGATGCCCGCGCAAAGTATGGCGACGTCGTCAAGGCAGTGGATGCCGTGCGCTCGGCCGGCGTGGAAAACCTCGGCCTGCTCACGGAACGGTTGCCGGCGAGCAAGACTCCGCCGCCACCGCCGCCGCCCGGCGGTTCCGACTAACGGGGCCCGGCCGCGAAAAAGGAGTATCCCAATGGGAATGGCAGTTGGTGAAAGTAAAGGGGTCGTATCGGAACCGAATATCGTTCCGTTGATCGACGTGCTCCTGGTGTTGATCATCATCTTCATGGTGATCACGCCGAGGACTCCGACCGGGTTGAAAACCCTGGTTCCCCAGCCTCCCCCGCCCAACCAGCACCAGGAGGTGGACACTAGTAAGACGATCGTGGTGCAAGTCCTGTCTGGCGGGAAGCTGATGATCAATCAGGATGATACGAACTGGAGCCAGCTCGGTCTGCGGCTCTCCGACATCTTCAAGGAGCGCGCCGACAAAGTGGCCTTCGTGAAGGGTGACGACAACGTCCCGTTCGAGGAGGTCGCGCACGCCATCGACATCATGCGCGGCTCCGGGATCGATCATGTTGGTCTCATTACCGCCAAGATTGAGGCGGGGCAGTAACTCGGATTATTGCGGTCGTCTTTCCCACTGACTGATCCGCGCCCAAGGGGGTTGCCGCAAGGCCGGATCAGCCGTTGAATAATCAATGTCACGTGGTCAAGGCTATCTAAGGAGAGCAGGGATGCAGCGGAAGCCCCACGTTATTTTCCTCGTGGCCGTCATCGCGGCCGCGGTCGCCGCAGGAGCCGGCTGCGATAAGCTCCGTGCGCGCGACAAGCTCAACAAGGGCGTTCAGGCCTATCGCAACGCCCAGTTCGATATCGCGATCGAGGACTTCAAACAGGCGAAGGAGCTCGATCCATCTCTCACAAACGCCCAGCTCTATCTCGCCACCGCATACGCCAGCCAGTACGTGCCCGGCGCGCCCTCGCAGGAAAACATCAACAACGGCAACCAGGCCGTGGCCGAATTCAAGAACATCCTCGAGAAGGATCCGAATAATCTCTCGGCCATCGACGGCATTGGCTCGATCCTCTACAACATGGGCAGCACGCCGTATGACGAGAAGAAAATCCTGGAATCGAAGTCGTACCACGAAAAGCACATCGCGTTGGCTCCTAACGATCCGGAGCCCTATTACTGGATCGGCGTGATCGACTGGGCGCTCGCCTTCCGCGCTAACCGCGACATGCGCGAGGAATACAACAAATCCGCAAAGGCCAAGAAGCAGATTAAGGAAAGCGATCCGCTGCCGCCCGCGCTGGCCTCGCAGTTCACGGAGAAACTCGGCTCGACCGTCGACGAGGGCATTTCCAGGCTTCAGCAGGCCATCAACCTGAAACCCGACTACGACGACGCGATGGCGTACCTGAACCTGCTCTATCGCCAGAAGGCGGACATGGAAAGCTCGCCGCAGGCGCGCGAGGCCGATCTCCAGCAGGCTGACGATCTCGTCGATAAGGTGAAGGCCATCAAGCAGAAGAAAGCCAACCTCGCGCCGAACTCGTAGCCGCGCCGGTTTTCCGGTGCTGCGGTTTCCGCGGGCGGGCCTCTCAGGTCCGCCCGTTTTTGTTTCCGGACACTTCCCCGCGTTGAATCGATCTTAGGTGGTCAAGTTGGAACGGCACTAGGCGTGGGCGGCGCTGCTGCGAAAGCTCGCGAGCGCTGTGGCCTCATCCGTGTAAGTGGGGAGGGATTTGACCAGGCGCGTCAGCTCGAGGACTTCGCGGACGTGTCCCGTCGGGTTGAGGATTTTCAGGCTGCCGCCGTCGCGCTCGAGCGTGACGAACGATCGCACCAGCGTGCTGATGCCCGAGCTATCCACCTGCGTGACCTTTGCGAGGTTGACCAGAACGTTGCAGGGCGCGCTTGCCGCGAGCTTGCGCAGCTCCGCTCCGAACGCATCATTGCCCGCGCCGATCAGCAGGCGGCCCTCCACATCGAGAATCGTTATGTTCTGGGACTTTCGCGCCGAAATCCGGAGGTCCATGTCCGCCTCCTCTTACCGCCAAGGGAACGCCGATGCCGTGCAGCCCTCGCGCGCCGCCCGCACTTGTCCACGTGGGCGCATTATAACGCCGCGACCACGTGAAAAAGCAATATATCGCGTCGGCACTGTACCCAGGTGCGTGGGGCGGCGGGAGCGTCAACAGCAGATCCTCGGCAGAAGCTATTTGGCCTGCATGGATTTGAGGTAGTTGGTCAGGCTGTTGATCCGCAGCGCGACTTGCTTTTCATCCGATTTTGTGATCGCGTTGAAGAGCGTTCCCCAAACGGGCATTTCCGCGGGGCCATGCTCCGCCATTTTCACGCCGCTTTGCAAAACGCCTTTGACGTAGGCCTCCGGGAACTCGCCTTCGTGGCGCTGGGCAAGCGTCGTCAGGTCGGGCGGTGGCTCGGTGAACGGCGAGTTGGCGGGCGGAGGGCCATTCCCTTTCCCGTCGTTTCCATGGCAGACGGCGCAATTCTGCTTGTAGAGCTCCGCGCCCGACGTGGGGATCGGAGGCGCCTTTTTCTGCTTCGGCTGCGTCTGTTGCGCCGCGCAGGCGCCCGAGGCCAATCCCAGAAGCACGCACGACATGACGCTGTTACGAATGGCGTGGCTGGACATCCAGTCTCCTTGCGAGAGCTTACGCTGGGGCTGCTACAAAGGCAAAAGCGGATTCTTCGGCGCCGTTCAGCAACCCCCGTGGTCGGAATGACAGGGATGGCAGGAAGCGGGTTACAATGTATTTATGGAGACGGCAGGCAAGCCGACGATCACTCTCGCCGCGCGGCGCACCGTCGACCTGCGCTTCGTCGAGTTGACAGACAAGGTGCGCAAGAACCGGCCCGGAGACGACTTCGAGCTCCTTCGCCGCGCCTACGATTTCGCCGCCGAGCAACATAAGGGCCAGACGCGCCTCTCGGGCGAGCCTTACCTCTCGCATCCCGTCGAAGTGGCGCATCTGCTCGCGGATATGAAGCTCGACGTGACCTCGCTCTGCGCCGCGCTGCTCCACGATGTGGTCGAGGACACCAAGCTCCCGCTCGAGAAAATCGCGGAGCATTTCGGCCCGGACGTCGCACGCCTCGTGGAAGGCGTGACGAAGATCAGCAAGCTCGATCTGCTCGCGCCGGAAGACCGCCAGGCCGAAAACGTCCGCAAGATGCTGCTCGCGATGGTCAACGACGTTCGCGTCGTGATGGTGAAGCTCGCCGACCGGCTGCACAACATGCGCACGCTCGAATTCCTCGCGCCCGAGCGCCAGCAGCGCATCGCGCGCGAGACGCTCGACATCTACGCCCCGGTCGCGAACCGGCTCGGCATGGGCTTGATCCGCGGCGAGCTCGAAGATCTGGCATTCCGCTACCTCGAGCCGGAAGCGTTTCTCGAGCTGCAAAAGAAGGTCGCTTCGAAACAGAAAGTCTTCGACAAGTTCCTCCAGGAAGTGCAGGACGCAATCCGCGAGAAGCTGGTCGAGAGCAGCGTACCCGCCGAGGTGCAGGGCCGCATCAAGCGGCTCTATTCGCTGCACTTGAAGATCCAAAAGCAGCAGCGCAACCTCGATCAGGTCTACGATCTGCTGGCCGTGCGCGTGATCACCGACACTGTGAAGAATTGCTACGCGGCGCTCGGCGTGATCCATCAGATCTGGCGGCCCGTGCCCGGCAGGTTCAAGGACTACATCGCCATGCCGCGGCCGAATCTCTACCAGTCGCTGCACACGGCTGTGATCCACTCCGGGCAGCCGTTCGAGGTGCAGATTCGCACGCAGGAGATGCATCGCATCGCCGAGCAGGGCGTCGCCGCCCACTGGAAATACAAGGACGGCATGGGCCGCGAAGCGCCGGCATCTTCGGCGGACGACCAGCGCATCATCTGGATGCGGCATTTGATCGAGTGGGTGCAGGAGATGCAGGAGCCGAGCGAGTTTCTGTCGACGCTCCGCGTGGACCTGTACCCCGAAGAGGTCTACACCTTCACTCCGAAAGGGCGCGTGGTGGTGCTGCCGCGCGGCGCCACGCCGGTCGATTTCGCCTACGCCGTGCATACCGAGGTCGGGCATCAGTGCGGGGGCGCGAAGGTGAACGGCGAGATGGTTCCGCTGCGCCACGCGCTGGCGAACGGCGACGTGGTCGAAATTGTCACCCAGAAAGGCCACACGCCGTCGCGGGACTGGCTTTCCTTCGTCCACACGTCGCGCGCGCGCAGCAAGATTCGCCAGTGGATCAATCTCCACGAGCGCGAACAGGCGACGGACGTCGGGCGGCGCCTGCTCGAAAAGGAAGCGCGCCAGGTGGGTGTGAGCCTGAAGAAGATCGCGGACGAAAACTGGCAGCGCGTCGCCTCCGAATACGGCTGCTCGCGCCTGGAGGACCTCTACGCCGAACTCGGCTACGGCAAATGGTCCGCCCGCCAGGTGCTCGCCAAGGCGACCGGCCAGCCGCTCGCCGAGACGACGGAGGACAAGCAGCCGAAGCTCGCCTCGACCGTCAAGCGCATGCTGGGGATGGACGAGGCGGCGATCATCGTGCGCGGCCATGGCGACCTGATGGTCTACCGCTCGAAATGCTGCAATCCGATTCCCGGCGACGACATCATCGGCTACGTCACCCGCGGACGCGGCATCGCCGTCCACAGCAAGAACTGCCCCAACGTCGAAAACCTGCTCTACGAAGCCGAACGGAGAATCCCGGTTGAATGGGCCGAATCGACCCAGGCCACCTTCCCGGTCCGTTTGCGCATTTTCACCGAGGACCGCCCCGGCATGCTCGCCGCCATCACCAGCGTCATCAGCGAGACGGGCGCCAACATCCGCACGTTCGAGAGCGGCGGCGACGACAACACCCGCGCGCGCATCGAAGTGGCGCTCGACGTGCGCGACCGCAAGCAACTCGAACACATCGTGGCAGGCATTAGGCGCATCCCGGGCGTCTTCGATATCGAGCGTATCTACAACGTCTGACACGCGGTAACGCGCCGGGCTTTCCTTGACGCCGGTAATTCTTCCGCGACACCTTGCCCGTGCCCGCCACCCGCCCATCGCACGGCGCGTACAATGAGTTCATGGCGCGCATCCTCGCAAGCCGTGCGCGCGGACCCGGTGGGTCCGCATCCCAGCACCGGCCTCTTCCCTTCCTGCTGCTCGCGGCGCTTGCGTTTCTTGTCTCCGGATGTCATCTCCATCCGCTTGTGGATACGGCGCCGCTCGACAATGCAGGCATGGATTACGACGCCATCAAGCAGTTGAAGGCGCTCGACATCACGACGCCCGAAGTTGCGCAGGTTACCGCTGCTCGCCTGGGAGGGTTCCCCGATGCGAGCTGCGTGGAGTCCGTGCAAATATTCCACGGCCGGGGCCAGGCATTCGACGCGGGCGATGCCATCGCCGGCCTGCTTCGCGCGGGAATGCAGGTGGACACGATCCTCGAGCTTGCCAGGCTGAATCAGCTTGGGCTCGGCTCGGGCGACCTTCAGGCGATGAGGCTTGCCGGGCTTTCGGACGCCATCATACTCGAAGTGGCCCGGCGCCACGCCGAAGGCAAACCCGTTCTCGGCGGAGCCTCTCTCGCCGGCCTGAAGAACGCCGGCCTGCGCGAGTCGACGCTCCTCGAACTTGCGCGCCGCGGTGTTCCCGATTCGCAGGGGGATGCGATCCTCTCGTTTCGCCGCCACGGTGCGAGCGACGGCGATATTCTCCGCCGTTTCGCCGGCTCCTGAACTACGGTTTGCCCGCGCGCGTCCCGTCCCGGTAGAATCTTCCCATCTTGAACCGAACGCCTCCGCGCTCGCTTGCTCTCGTCCTACTTCCCGTTCTCCTCTTTCTCTGCGCCTTTTCCTGCGCCGTTCCGCTCGCGCCCGGCTACCGGGTCCTCAAGGAATCGCGCGAAGTCCGCTTCGTCGCGGGTCAGCCTCCCGAGTTGCATATTCGCGGCCGCTTCAAGCTTGAGAACACCGGCAACAGCGATTTGGCGTTCGTGGACGCAAACTTCCCGGACGAGAAGGCCTTCGGCCGGAAAGACCTTCGCGTCGAGGTCGACGGCCGCGAAATCGTTCCCGCGAATCTTCCGGCGGAGTATCGACACGAGCAGCCGAACAACACACTTCGCATCCCGCTCGATCCTCCCTGGGCGCGCAAGCGCACTCTCGAATTGGTCATCGAGTACAACCTTGCCTCGCCCCAGGATCCCGGCTCCCGGATCACGCTCGGAGAGAATGACTTTCATCTCGGCTCGCGCGGCTGGTTCGCCGTGCTCCAGCCTCCCAAGCATCTTCTTTCTCCCTTTCCCCGGCGGCCGAGCGTGACGCCCTATCTAGTCCGCGTGCCTTCCGATTTTCTCGTGCTGGCGCGCGGCACGCCCAGGGGCCGGAAGAAGGACGGCGGCGAAATGGAATACCGCTTCGCGCTTCGCCAGGATGATCTCCCGCCCTACGTCGTCGCGGGCCGTTACGTCGTGTCACCCTCGGATCGCAACTCGAAATCGGCCGCGTTTTGGACGCTCCAGCCGCTCAAGGACGACCCCGGGCCGGCAGCGGAGGAAATCGCAAAGGCGTGGAACATCCTCGAAACCGATTTCGGCCCGCTCGATGGAAACATCGCAGCGCCGCATGTGGTCGAATCACCGGAACTGCGCGAGCATTTCCCCGGCGACACAGGACCAGCCGCGGCGGCTTTCCCGGGAGGCGTGCTCGTGAACCCGGCGGCGTTGGCGCTTGGGATCAACAGCGACCGGTTTCGCGAAATCACGGCCCACACGCTCGCGCATAATTGGTTCGGCGATGAAATGTACCCGAGTCCCGATGCGGCCCTGGGCATGGGCGAAGGCCTGCCGGAATACGCCACGATCGTCATCGACGAAGCGCTCAACGGCGCGTCGGCTCGCCGCGACCGCATTATGAAATATTTGCGGGAATACGACGAGGCGCGGAAGAGCGCGGAAGAGAAGCCTCTCGGCGTCACAATATTGAATGACGCGGCGGAGCAACGCCGCATCGCGCTCGCCAAGGCGCCGCTTTTCTTCGTGGCGCTTGAGGATGCTTGCGGCGAAGCTCCGATGCGAAGCGGCCTCCGGCAGACGCTCACTTTGTTGCGCGGCCAGGAAGCGAGCTACGATAGTCTGCTGTCGGCGCTCGAGCAATCGAGCGGCAAGAATCTGGGCGAGCTGTTTCGCATCTGGCTCAACGGTAAAGGCATTCCCGCCGACTTCAGAGATCGGTATCAATAAACAGCAGGTTCAAAATGTTCGCGAGGAGGCTTCGTGAAGGAAATCGTATCAACGGAAAGGGGACCCAAAGCGCTGGGCCCGTATTCTCAGGCCGTGAAGGCGAACGGCTTTATTTTCACCGCGGGCCAGGGTGCGCTCGATCCGGCGACGGGAAAGCTCGTCGAGGGTGACACGGCGGCCCAGACGGTTCGCGTCCTCGAGAATCTGAAAGCGATCGTGGAGGCTGCCGGATCATCCCTCGACCGGGCCGTGAAGGCGAACGTCTATTTGAAAGACATGAACGACTTCGCTGCAATGAACGAAGTCTACTCGCGCTATTTCCCCCAGAATCCCCCGGCGCGAACCACAATCCAGGCGGCGCGCCTGCCGCTCGACATTCAGGTCGAGATCGACCTGATTGTCCTCGCATGATCCGGCGGATGCCCCGGGACGGGCTCGCTGCCGAGTCTTCACGCCTGCGTTCATACTCCTGTAAAATTCATGTGGGATATTGGCTCGGGGCGTGTTCCTGCCGCACCGGCAAATTGAGCCTTCACTTTTCATCATGAGCGACCAAAACTACGATCTCATCGTCATCGGCAGTGGCCCAGCCGGCCAGAAGGGCGCGATTTGCGCTGCGAAGCTGCGCAAGCGCGTCGCGGTGATTGACCGCCGGCTCATGATGGGCGGCGTCTGCGTCCATACGGGCACCATCCCCAGCAAGAGCGTCCGCGAGGCCATCTTCCAATTGACCGGAATCGCAGTCCGCGCGTTCTACGGCAGCAACTACCGCGGCAATGGAGACGTGTCGCTCCAGGACCTTTCCTTCCGCGTGACGAGCATCGTCTCCCGCGAGACGGAGGTCATCCGGGCGCAACTCAAGCGCAACGGCATCTCGGTCTTCCAGGGCCTGGCGCAGTTCGCCGACCCGCACACGGTCGAAGTGCAGGGCGAGAGCGACAAAATCACTCTGCACGGCGAGAACATCCTGATCGCCTGCGGCACGCGGCCTGCGCGCAGCCCGGACATCCCTTTCGACGGCAAGCGCATTCTCGATACCGACCAGTTCAACTGCATCGACAGCCTGCCCCGCGAGATGATTGTCGTGGGCGCAGGCGTCGTCGGTCTCGAGTACGCATCCTTCATGGCTGCGCTGGGGGTCGAAGTCACGCTGATTGACCAGCGGCCTACGATCCTCGATTTTGTCGATCGCGAAATCGTCGAGGCGCTCGCCTATCACCTGCGGCAGATGGGAACTACCTTTCGCCTCGGCGAAAAAGTCACCCGCGTCGGCTACGACGCGCAGCGCGATCGCGTCTTCGCGGAGCTCGAAAGCGGCAAGAAGGTGCAAGCCGACGTGCTTCTCCATGCGGTGGGACGCCAGGCAAACGGAGATCAGCTTTGCCTCGAAGCGGCCGGTCTCCAGACGGATTCTCGCGGCAAAATAAAAGTGAACGATTGCTATCGGACCGATGTTCCGCACATCTATGCCGCCGGCGATGTAATTGGGTTCCCGGCCCTGGCGAGCACGTCGATGGAGCAAGGCCGCCTCGCAAGCTGTCGAATGTTTGGCGCGCCCTCCGAGCACATGCCGGAGCTATTTCCCTACGGCATCTACACGATCCCGGAAATCTCCATGGTCGGCCAGACGGAAGAAAAGCTCACGGCCGCAAAAGTTCCCTATGAAGTTGGGATTTCGAAATACGCGGAGCTGGCGAAGAGCATGATGCTCGGCGATGAAACGGGAATGCTGAAGCTGCTCTTCGACCGCAACACGCGCAAACTCCTCGGCGTGCACATCATCGGCCAGCGCGCCACGGAAATCGTCCATATCGGACAGGCCGTGCTCGCCCACGGCGGCTCGATCGAATATTTCCGCGACACTGTCTTCAACTATCCGACCCTCGCCGAAGCCTACAAAGTCGCCGCCCTCGACGGCCTCAACAAACTTTGAGGACAACAGTTCCGACGAGGGTCCGGCAATCTCTACAGCGACCGTTTGTGAGAAGGCCCGCGATATCGCGGGCCTTCTCACAAAACGCATCCTTACCGATGGCCTCCTCCATGCACACCGGCACTGCCTCGGAAACCGCCACCGTGAAATCCACCTTGCGGCTCGAAACCGTGCCCGTACGGCCCATGGAAATCCCCAAAATGGTGAGGCGCGTGGCCCCAACCATAGAAAAAGAAGGGAGACCGATAGACTACAATCGGCGAGTAGAAGCCCCAGCCGAATGGACTGTAAAAGATTCCGTCAGCTGGAATAAACGTCCAGACTCCAAACCATGGGTCCCAATACCAACCCGCGCCGTACCAGCCGGGACCATACCAGCTCGGGCCTGGGCCAACATAAACGCGCGCTTCATCGACAGTAGCCTCCGACAGATATCCCGACCGCAGAGCGCTCCAACGAAAGAAATCATCTTCGTACTGACGAGTATCGAAGCCCTGCGCCTTCAGTTTGCCGGCGGTGTTAAGCGCAATCTCCCGCTCCCCTGTCAGCTTGATGTTCTGCCCTTTGGCATAAACCTGCGCGGTGCCCTTGAATACACGAATCTGCGCGTGGTCCGCATCGAAGTCATACAGCCCATTCTTCAACAACTGCGTGCTCACATCGTTTTGATCGATTCGAATATTATTTTCCTTACGGATATCCAAGGCCTCCACCATGGCGCGGCCCTTATCCAATTCGACCTCGGTGTTGGCCAGATCTGGTGAGATCATCTTCACAGTGCTGTTGTCGGCTAGCCTCAAGAAAACACCCGGCGTCAACAGAATCTCAACCTTACCAGCCTGAGTTGTGAGCGACTGCCCCTTGTCCAGTTCGACTGAACCCACTGAATCGGGACTCAGAGCTTCGTTGCCAATCGAAGCTTGACCTTCGACGTAGTTGACGTCGCCCGGATGAGCCGGATGCGAATTCTGAGTCTGACCCCGGACGGGACCAGATACGCCCGTTCCCAATAGCAGGCCAGCGACTGCTATGACTGTTATGAAAAAGGTTCTCATCATTTTGCCCTCCAGTTCATTAGATGCAATATTTTCACTCATCGGCACCGAGCTGAAACTTGCGTCTCAAGGCGTCGCGCACTGAGTGCATGGAAACTTGATTACTCGCATAGCGCATCTTGTGCGGTGATCTGTATCGCTCGGTTTTGCGATCTCGCTCTACAGGTACACGGTGGATTGACTTCGCAGGATGTAAACGCGGAACGGAATGTCGGTCCAATTTGGTGGGCCTGGGTAGACTTGAACTACCGACCTCGCCCTTATCAGGGGCGCGCTCTAGCCACCTGAGCTACAGGCCCAACGTCGCGGGATGATGCCCTGCAAACGACTGACGCAATTCTAGCATGCTGCCGCAGAAGGCTGAAGAGCGAGCGCGACGGGCACTCGCGTGAGCCTACCCCGTTTGCGTCGTCATGCCCTTCCGCAGAGAAGAAATCGATCCGCCGGATACGTTAAACGTATTGGACACTTGCTGTTGCTCGTCGTACGCTATCCGCCCATGCCGCATTCCGGACAGTGGCCACGGCTTGTACGCGATGTAACGAGCGCCTCATGACTACTCGTCGCAGTTTCCTGACGCAAGTTGGCCGCGCCGGCGGTTTCGGTGCGACCTATCTGATCATGCAATCGCTCGGCCTCTTGCCGATCCCGCCCAGCGAAGCCAGCACGCTGCGCCTGCCGGAGACGCTGGGCAGAGGCAAGAGCGTAGTAATCCTGGGCGCGGGAATTGCCGGGCTGGTATCGGCGTGGGAGCTTTCGAAGGCCGGTTATAGCTGCATCATATTGGAAGCGCGCGGCCGCGCCGGCGGACGCAATTGGACCATTCGCCGCGGCACACGCGTGGAAATGACCGACGGCACGACGCAGACGTGCACTTTCGATGAGCCATATTACTTCAACGCCGGTCCCGCGCGGCTCCCTTCGCAGCACCTGACGATGTTGGGTTACTGCCGCGAATTCGGCGTGCCTCTCGAAGTGGAAGTCAACACCTCCCGCAGTGCGCTGATGCAAAGCGACCGCATGAACGGCGGCAAACCGGTTCAGCAGCGCCAAGTCGTCAATGACACGCGCGGGCACGTCGCCGAACTTCTCGCCAAATCGATCCGCCGCAATGCGCTCGACCAGGAGCTTTCGCCGGAAGACAAAGAGCGCATGCTCGAATTTCTGCGGACGTACGGTGATTTGTCGCCGGACTATTTCTATAAGGGCTCCGACCGCTCGGGCTACAAGGTCATGCCCGGAGCGGGAGAGCAGGCCGGCCAGGTTCGCGATCCCCTGGACATGCACGCTCTCCTGGACGCCGGTTTGTGGGAAGGGATGTTGTATGAGGAGCAGTTTTCCTGGCAGGCCACCATGTTCCAGCCCATCGGCGGCATGGATCGAATCCCGGCTGCATTCGAAAAGCGCCTTGAACGCATGATCCGATTCCAGTGTCCGGTGCAGCAGATCCGCAAAACCCCCAGCGGCGTTCGTGTGGTATATCGCGACGCCAAAACCGGATCGACTCACAGCATCGATGCGCATTATTGCATCTGCGCGCTGCCCTTCTCGATCCTCAAGGATTTGGACACCGATCTTTCGCCTGACCTCAAGCGGATCATCAGCGCCGCCACCTATGACGCCGCATACAAGATTGCCTGGGAAGCTCGCCGTTTCTGGGAGCGCGACTATTCCATCTACGGCGGCATTTCGTTCCTGGACCAGCCGGTGAATCTGGTGTGGTATCCAAGCGCCCGGCTCTTCTCCGAGAAAGGCGTGCTGCTCGCGGGCTACAACTTGGAAAATGGCAGCGTGCTCGCCACAATGGACCTCGCCGGGAAACTCGAAGCCTCGCGGCAGGCGATTGAGCACTTGCACCCGGGACACTCCAAGGAACTCGCCAAGCCGGTGTGCGTCTGTTGGGGCCGCATCCCCTACAACATGGGGTCGTGGATCCACATCGAGGAACCGAACATGTATCCGGGGTACGAGCGCGCGATCCAGTCGGATGACCCGATCTTTCTGGCCGGCGACCACCTGAGCCACATCGTAGGCTGGCAGGAAGGCGCTGCGCTCTCCGCTCATCGCGCCGTTTCCCTGCTCACTCAATCGCAGTCGGCGCGGCAATCTGCCCTCGCTGTTTGAAATCAAGAATGAATTCCCGCGACGATTTGCTTACAATCCCTCCACGTGCGCCCCAGGAAAAAAGACGACGATCGCGTCGCGACCGAGCCGACCCGCCGAAGTTTCCTCTCATCCGGCCTCAAAATAGCGGCAGCATCGCTCGCGCTGCCTGCGCTCGCAGGCGCGGAAAGCGCCGCGGCGCAGCCGCAGGTGGTAAGACCCTTCGAACTCGACGAAGCGACCATCGCCGAGCTGCGCGACGGCATGAATTCCGGAAAATTCACCGCCCGCTCGCTCGTCGAAAAATACCTCGAACGCATTCGAGACATCGATTCACAAGGTCCCGCGCTCAACTCCGTGATCGAGCTGAATCCCGGCGCGCTCTCGATCGCCGATTCGCTCGATGCCGAACGCAAATCCAAGGGAACGCGCGGACCGTTGCACGGCATCCCGGTCCTGATCAAGGACAACATCGGCACGGCCGACGCCATGATGACCACCGCCGGCTCGCTCGCGCTTCTCGGGTTCACTCCCGCGAAGGACTCGGGCGTGGCCCGGCGCCTCCGCGAGGCTGGCGCCGTGATCCTTGGGAAAACCAATCTCAGCGAGTGGGCCAATTTTCGGTCGTCTCATTCATCGAGCGGCTGGAGCGGCCGCGGCGGGCAAACGCGAAATCCCTACGCGCTCGATCGCAATCCCTGCGGCTCGAGTTCAGGCTCGGGAGCAGCCGTATCGGCGAGCCTCTGCTCGGCGGCCGTGGGCTCGGAGACGGATGGCTCGATTGTCTGCCCCTCCTCGGCGAATGGAATCGTGGGCATCAAGCCGACGGTGGGACTGGTCAGCCGCGCCGGGATCATTCCTATCGCGCACAGCCAGGACACCGCAGGCCCGATGTGCCGCACCGTCGCCGACGCAGCCGCGCTGCTCGGAGCGCTGGCGGGAACGGACGCAGACGACGCCGCCACGAAGGCCCCCGCCCGCAAGGCGTTCGCCGACTACACACAGTTCATGGATCGCGCCGGCTTGCGCGGGGCGCGCATCGGAGTCGTGCAGCACGAGTACGCCTTCAGCGAAAGCGTCGAGCCCGTGTGGCGGGCCGCTCTCGACGCCATGAAGCATGAAGGCGCCGTCCTCATCGATCCGGTCGAGATCGCCTCGCTCGGGAAATTCGACGACTCCGAGCTGGACGTGCTGCTCTACGAATTCAAACACGACCTCAACGCGTATCTTGCGTCATCCGTCCAGCCGCCCATCCGCTCGCTCAAGCAGATCATCGAATTCAACGAGCGATACCGCGAACGGGAGCTTGCATATTTCGGCCAGGATCTGTTCGTGAAGGCGCAAAAGAAAGGCCCTCTCTCGGAGAAGGCCTACGTGGACGCGCTCGCCAAAAACCACCGCCTCACGCGAATCGAAGGCATCGACGCCGTGATGGATAAGCACCGCCTCGATGCGCTGGTCGCGCCGACCGCAGGACCCTCCTGGCTGACCGATCCGATCGACGGAGATCACGATATGGGAGGGAGTTCGTCTCTAGCCGCCGTGGCAGGCTACCCGAATATCCACGTCCCGGCGGGATTCGTTTTCGGCATGCCCGTGGGAATTTCGTTTTTCGGCCGCGCCTGGAGCGAACCGAAGCTGATCAAGATCGCCTACGCCTTCGAGCAAGCCACGCGCGCCCGCAAGCCGCCGCGGTTTCTCCCCGCCGCCGACCTGCGTTCCGGCTCCTGATCTCGCCGTGTGATTGCGCCTTCATCGCGCAGGCGGTGGTGGCGTCTGCGGCGTAATGGGCGGCGTATTCGTGAACTCGTTGACGTGCATCACGGCGATGAGCCACGACCCGTCGCTCTGCTTCGTCATGATCAAACTGTGCAGACCCTTGCGGGTGGGCCGCATGCTTCCGTCGGGATTTTTCGCGCCCGTCATCTGCCAGTCCACGTCCACCGCCGCCACGTCGGGTTTCAGAAAGCGGATGCTCCGGACCTCGCCCGTTTGATGCGTCTCGCTGTAAACGCCCGACATAAAAGGTCCGAACGTCTCCTCCATCTTCGCGCGGCCGTGGTAGTGAGTCCCGAAGGCATTGGTGAAATCCGTGTCTTCCGTGTACGTCATCGCCACGGCATGCACGTCGTGCTTGTTCCACGTGTCCATGTAGTTCTGCACGGCTTTTTCGATGTCGGCGCGGTCTTTGTCCTGCGCCGGATTGGCTGCGGTCTGAGGCATGGCCGTCGCACACCTGCCCGATGAAATTGCGCCCAGCAGAACACAGGCCAGCAGAAAACAGAAGAGAACGCGTTGCGCCATACGCATGTCGGCCTCCCGGCAGACGAAGCCCTTTTCAGTCGACTCGATTTCCCGCAAAACTGCGCAAGCCTAACCCAGTGAACGGTTCGGGTCAAATCCCGCCGCCGGCCATGCACCCTTCCCCGCGTTCGGGGCATCTTTGTATTGGAGGGTGCTTACATGACCAAGCTCAAGTTGTTCGCGGCCCCGCTTATTCTCGCTTCGATCCTTCTTGTTGCGCGCACCGCCCCCGCTCAGACCAATGCCCAGCAACAAGCCGCCTCTTCGACGGTGCCGGTAACAGCCGTTGTCACGGTCCTGGGCCCCAAATACACGGCTCCGCCTCCCCTGGGCAAGGAAGATGTCATCGTGCACACCGGGAGCCATCGGGAGGACGTCACCGCATGGGCCCCCGCGCAGGGTGATCTCGCCCCGCTGCAACTCGCGATCCTCATCGACGATGGCAGCAATATCAACACGCAGCTCTCCGACCTGCGCCGCTTCATCCAAACGCAGCCGAACTCCACGAGCGTCGGCCTCTTCTACGCCAGCATGGGCATGACGCAGACCGTGGCCCCCTTCAGCACCGACCACGACGCCGTGGCCAAGAAGCTTCGCATCACTCTGGGTCGCACCGGCGTTTCCACCAGCATCTATCTTTCGACCATCGACGTCATGAAGAAGCTGGCGCCCATGAAGGGCCGGCGTGAAATCCTGCTCATCTGCGACGGTCACGACCGTCTCCGTGGCGATTTGCAAAGCCCCGATGTCCAGAGCGTGATCGACAGCGGGCAAAAGACCGGTATCGTGATCCACACGCTGTACGCGAGTGTCGGCCGCGCCAGGTTCGGTTCGATTCGCCTGAACTACGCGCAGAGCAATCTCACCCGCGTGGCGGGCGAAACCGGAGGACAGTCGTTCTTCCAGGGACTGGAAACCCCTGTCTCGTTTGCGCCATTTTTGGATCAATTGGACATGGTGCTCCACAATCAGTACTTCCTCAGGTTCACAACCGCCCGCAGCAACAAAAAGAAGGGCGAATTCCGCGGCTTCAAGGTGACAACCGAGCAGCGCAACATCTCCATCACGGCCGCGAGCGAAGTCTTCGTCCCCGGCCCCTAGCCTCCGCCTCGCTATCTGGCCAGATTGTCATTCCGAAAACCGAGCAGCCCGATTTCCGCGCCCTTCTCCGTCACTTTGCGCGGAAATCGGGCGCCGTGGCGAGGGATGAGGAATCTCGGCGCCGGAACGGCGGGAACCTCGGTTCAGATTCATCGGTTCAGATTCAAAGGGTTTCTGACTAGGATGTCAACCACACGCCGGCCACGATCATTCCGCTCCGCATGCTCCGCTGCCTCCCCAATCCGCTGAAACCAAACGGGTGTCCTCGTTCAGAATGATTGGTGACACTCGGTAGAGTGTCGCCATGCAAATACGATGGGGGAAGGTACCCCAAGCGCGAGAGCTCTCGCGCTTGGGGCGCGAGCTGAGCCGAGCGGG
>JBEKAE010000026.1:0-40035 GCA_050018375.1 Candidatus Acidiferrales bacterium
ACGTATCGGCGGAGATCACGCTGATCACGCCGGTGGCGTTGGAGAAGGGGCTGCGGTTCGCGATTCGCGAAGGCGGCCACACGGTCGGCGCCGGCGCCGTCTCCGAGATTATCGAGTAACCCATGCCCAACGGAGAAAAAATTCGGATTCGTCTGAAAGCGTACGATCACCGCATCCTCGATCAATCGACGAAGGAGATTGTCGACACGGCGAAGCGCACCGGCGCGGACGTGGCCGGTCCGATCCCGCTGCCCACGGTGATCAACCGCTGGACGGTCCTGCGGTCGCCGCACGTGGACAAGAAATCGCGCGAGCAGTTCGAAATGCGCACGCACAAACGGCTGATCGACATCCTCGAGCCGACGCCGGATACGGTTGACGCGCTGATGAAGCTCGATCTGCCGCCGGGCGTGGACGTAGAGATCAAGGCTTTCGGGCGCGAACACACAGCGAAGTAGGAGCCGGGGAAGAGCGAAATGGGAGTCAACGGCATACTCGGAATCAAGCTGGGGATGACGCAAGTCTTCGCCGACGACGGCACGGCCGTGCCGTGCACGGTGCTGCAGGCGGGCCCGTGTGTGGTTGTTCAGCGGCGTACGAAGGACAAGGACGGCTACGACGCCGTGCAGTTGGGCCTCGTCGAGTTCATCAAGCCCCAGCGCGTGAACAGGGCCATGACCGGCCATTTCAAGAAAGCAAGCGTCGCGCCGATGCGGTACCTCGGCGAAGTGCGAATCGAGGATTCGAAGGACGAAACGAAGCCGGGCGACCGCGTCCTGGTCGACGGATTCAAGGTCGGCGAGTACGTGGACGTGAGCGGCGTGAGCAAGGGCAAGGGATTTCAGGGCGGCGTGAAGCGCTGGCACTACCGCGGCGGCGACGCCAGCCACGGGTCGATGTTTCACCGCGCCCCCGGCGGCATCGGCGCGAGCTCGTTCCCGTCGCGCGTCTGGAAGGGCCAGCATTTTCCGGGGCACATGGGAAACGAGCGCAAGACTTCGAAGAACCTGCGCGTGGTGAGGATTGATACGGAAGAGAATTTGCTGCTCGTGCGCGGCGCCGTGCCCGGCCCGGAGGGCAGCTACATTTTGATTCGCAAGGCCAAAGCGGCCCTTTAGCGAGACGAGAGACGACAATGCCCGTTGTGGACGTGCTGAATCTCGAAGGCAAGACGGTCGGCCAAGTGGAACTTGCCGACGACGTATTCGCGGCGCAGGTCAACGCGAACCTGTTGCACGAAGCGGTGCGGCACCAGCTTGCGGGTGAGCGCGCCGGAACGCACAAGACGAAGGACAAGAGCGAAGTGAGCGGCGCGGGCAGGAAGCTCTGGCGGCAAAAGGGCACCGGGCGCGCGCGCGTCGGGTCGATTCGCTCGCCGCTCTGGCGCCACGGCGGCACGGTGCATGGGCCCACCCCGCGCAGCTACGATTACGCGCTGCCGAAGAAGATGATTCTCGGCGCGCTGCGCTCGGCGCTGTCCGCGAAGCTCGCGCAGCAGAAACTGACGGTCGTGGAAGGCTGGAAGCTCGACTCGCACAAAACGAAGGCGTTCCGCCGGGCGCTCTCGAAGCTCGACGGCGAAACGCGGACGATGCTGCTGGTTGAAAACGGCGAGAACGTGAACCTCGAACGCGCGAGCCGCAACATCGACGGCGTCACGCTCGTGCCGTCCACGGCGCTCGGCGCCTACGATCTGATGCGGCACGATCGATTGGTGCTTTCGCGCGACGCGGCGGTGAAGCTGAGCCGCGCGCTTTCGGCGGCGAAATCCGGCGAGGCCCCTGCGAGTGAATCGGCTCCGGCTGCACCGGCCAAGACCGTCGAGAAAGCCGCGCCGGCGAAGGCGGCTGCCAAGAAGGAAGCGGCGCCCAAGGCGGCGAAAAAGCCTGCGGCGAAAAAGAAGGCCAAGGCAAAAGCTGCGCCCAAGGCGAAAAAGGATTAGTCCATGGCGACGAGGCTCTATCAAGTGATCCGGCGGCCGATCATCACCGAGAAGGGACTCGGTGTGAAGGAGACGCAGCACACGGTCGTCTTCGAGGTCGCCAAGGACGCGACGAAGACCGAAATCAAAGAAGCGGTGCAGCGCGTCTTCAAAGTGAAGGTCGACCACGTGCGCACGGCGATCTATCACGGAAAGTTTCGCCGCCGCGGGCGCGCGGAAGGTTTCCGCAGCGATTGGAAGAAGGCGTACGTCCGGCTGGCGCCCGGCGAAAAGATGATCGAGTACGCGGAGAATTTGTAGGCTCTGTTCGGAGCAAGAGGCAACAATGGCACTGAAAACATTTAGACCATACACACCGTCACGGCGGTTCCTGACGATGCTCGACAAAAGCGAGATCACGAAGGAAACGCCGGAGAAGTCGCTGTCGGAATCGAAGAAGCGCACGGGCGGCCGCAACTCCCATGGCGAGATCACTTCCTGGCACCGCGGGGGCGGGCACGCGCGAAGGTATCGCTCGATCGACTTTCGCCGCGAGAAAACCGGAATCCCGGCGAAGGTTGCCGCCATCGAATACGACCCGAACCGGTCGTCGCGGATCGCGCTCTTGCACTACGCCGACGGCGAGAAGCGCTACATCCTGCATCCCGTGGGCCTGGAAGTCGGCATGACGGTGCAGAACGGCGAGGGCGCGGACATTCTTCCCGGCAACGCGTTGAAGTTCCGGCACATCCCGCCGGGCACGATGGTGCACAACCTCGAGCTCTTTCCCGGCAAGGGCGGACAAGTGGTTCGCGCGGCGGGCGGAGCGGCGCAGCTTCTGAGCAAGGAGGGCGAAGTCGCTCTCGTGAAGCTACCTTCCGGTGAAGTAAGGAAATTCAGCGTGGACTGCATGGCCACGATCGGCCAGCTCGGAAATCTCGATCACGAAAATGTGACGTACGGAAAAGCGGGGCGCACGCGGTGGCACGGCAAGCGCCCGACGGTGCGCGGCGTGGCGATGAACCCGGTGGACCACCCGCACGGCGGCGGTGAAGGCCGCGTGAAGGGCAACCACCCGCAGACTCCCTGGGGATTTCCGACACTCGGCGCGAAGACGCGGAAGAAGCGCAAGAGCGAGCGGATGATTGTCGAACGGCGCAAGCCGTAAAGGATTTCGGAGAAGTAAAAATGAACCCGGCGCGGCGGGTAATAGAGAGCACCCCTATGACAGCCACCAGAACGTCTCGACGTTTGACCCGGCGAGCGGCCCGCGCGCGGAAAGCGGTTCCGCGGCGTGCGGCGAAGCCGGCCATGAAGTCGGTCGCAAAGCCCGCCGGCAGGATTGCTTCGAAGGCCGCGCCCGCGCCGCAGGTATTGTACCGCTTCTGCCGCGCTGGCTGGGCCGTGATTGTTGACACGGTACCGAATGCGCAGGGGACGCGGTTTGTATGTCCCTTCTGCTCGGTTTCGCACCGCGTTCCGGGTCCGGTGCGGGGATTCCGCAAGCTTCGCCGCGCGCAATGGGTGAAGCTGCGCCGCGTGGAGGAATAGGAAGCCAATGCCGCGTTCGCTCAAGAAGGGGCCGTTCATCGATACCCACTTGCAGGAAAAGGTGGAGGCGCTGAACGCGCGGAATGAAAAGAAGGTTGTGAGGACGTGGTCGCGCCGCTCGACGATCCTGCCCGAGATGGTGGGCCACACGATCGCCGTGCACAACGGGAAGAAATTCATCCCGGTGTACATCACCGAGCAGATGGTGGGGCACAAACTCGGCGAGTTCGCACCCACGCGCACCTTCAAAGGCCACGCCGTCAAGGCCGCGCTCGAGAGGGCGGCAGCGGCGGCGGGAGCTCCGGCTCCGGGCGCTGCGGGTGCGGCACCCGCGGGTGGCGGCGCGGCTCCGGCGCCGAAGGCCTAGCGAGAAACAGGGACAAGGGCACAGACGATGGCAACGGAAGCACAAGGTCAGATCGAAGGCGTGGCGAACACGCGGTTCGTCCGCGTTTCGCCGCAGAAGGCGCGGCTGGTGGTGGACCTGATTCGAGGCCAGCGCGCCGAAGATGCTTTGCAAACTCTGCGGTTCACGAAGAAGCGCGTGGCGCGGGACGTGGAAAAGACCCTGCGCAGCGCCATCGCCAACGCCGAGCGCAAAGCGGACGACGCCGGAGCATCGCTCGACGTGGACGCACTGTTCGTGACGCACTGCTGCGTCAACGAAGGCCCGCGATGGAAGCGGATGCGTCCCGCGCCGATGGGGCGCGGCTTCCGCTACCAGAAGCGCACGAGCCATATTGTGGTCGGAGTGTCCGAGCACCACCGCGCCGCGGCGGACCGCGCGGCGGCCGCTGCGGCCGAGGCGGAGGCTTCGAAGGGCGTCAAGGGCGCGGTTCGCAAGGCTCGCAAGGCCATCGAGAAGCGCGCGAAAGAAGCGCAGAAGAAGAAGTAGGAGGCGAGTTTGGGGCAGAAAACACATCCGTACGGTTTTCGGCTGGGCTACAACAAGGGCTGGAAGTCCCGCTGGTTTGCGAAGAAGGAGTACGCAGACCTGCTGCACGAAGACGTGGCCCTTCGCAAGCAGTTGAAGGAACGGCTCAAGTCCGCGGGCGTCTCGTCGATCGACGTCGAACGCGCCGCCAACAAGCTCGTCGTGCGGATTTACACCGCCCGCCCCGGAATCATCATCGGCCGGAAGGGATCGGAAATCGACAAGCTCAAGAACGAAGTGCAGAAGCGGACGAACCGCGAAGTGCACATCGACATCCAGGAAGTGCACCGCCCGGAACTCGACGCTACGCTCGTCGCGGAATCGATTGCGCTGCAGCTCGAAAAGCGCGTGGCGTTTCGCCGAGCCATGCGCAAAGCGGTCGATTCGGCGCTGCGTTTCGGCTGCAAAGGCATCAAGGTGCGCGTGGCCGGGCGGCTGAACGGCGCGGAGATTGCGCGCAAGGAATGGTACCTGCAAGGGCGGCTGCCGTTGCAGACGCTCCGGGCGGACATTGATTTTGGCACGGCTGAGGCTCACACAACCTACGGCGTCATTGGCGTGAAGTGCTGGGTTTATCAGGGCGAGAGAATCCCGCCGCGGAGCAAGCCCGGGCCGGGCGCGGAAGCATAAGGGCGATCGATCATGTTGATGCCGAAAAAAGTGAAGTACCGCAAGCAGCAGCGCGGCCGGCGCACCGGCAAGGCCTGGCGCGGCGGGTCGCTCGCGTTTGGGGAGTACGGATTGAAGGCGCTCGAGCCGGCGTGGATTACCGACCGCCAGATCGAAGCGGCGCGCGTGGCGATCACGCGGTTCATCAAGCGCGGCGGCAAACTCTGGATCCGCGTTTTTCCGGACAAGCCGTTCACGAAGAAGCCGGCCGAAACGCGCATGGGCAAGGGCAAAGGGCCACCGGAGCGCTGGGTGGCCGTGGTGAAGCCGGGGCGCATTCTGTTCGAGATGTCGGGCGTGGACGTGACGGCGGCAACCGAGGCGATGGAGCTGGCCGCGCACAAGCTGCCCATTGCTACGGCATTCGTCAGCCGGGCGGGGGAACTCTGATGGCACGGCACGTCGAGAAATACCGCGAGATGAACGCGAACGAGCTCGAAATTCAGCAGCGCGAGCTTGCCGAGCAGATTTTCCGCCTGCGTTTTCAGCTTTCGTCCGGGCAATCCGAAGGTTTGAAGAAGCTGCGGGAAGCGAAACGGGACCTCGCGCGCGTGAAGACCCTTCTACGCGAGAACGAACTGAGGAAGGCGTAATGGCGAACGAAACAAGCGCAGCGGCCGCGCGAGCGGCGGAGCAGGAAGGCGGCCGCGAGCGAGGCGCGCGGCAGGAGTTGGTCGGAATCGTGACCAGCGCCAAGATGCAGAAGACGATCGTGGTGAAGGTCACGCGCACGACCCAGCATCCGCTCTATCAGCGGGTCGTGCGGTCGGGAAAGAAATACTACGCGCATGATGAAACGGGAGAAGCGCGCGTGGGCGACACGGTGCGGATTGTTTCCACGCGGCCGCTTTCGAAGTTGAAGCGCTGGCGGCTCAAGGAAGTTCTGGCGCGCTCGACGCGCGTGGCCTGAGCCGGGACGACTAGGGGAGTACGACAATGGTTCAGATGCGGACATGGCTGACGGTTGCCGATAATTCCGGCGCGCGCCAGTTGACGTGCATCCTTCCCATCGGGGGAGACGCGGGGCTGACGGCCGGGTTGGGCGACGTCATCACGGCGGCGGTGAAGGAAGCCGCGCCGGACAGCCAGATCAAGAAGGGTAAAGTCGTGCGCGCCGTGGTGGTGCGCACCAGAAAAGAGCACCGGCGGAAAGATGGCACGTACATTCGCTTCGACGACAACGCCGCCGTGCTCATCAACGATGCGAACGAACCGGTCGGAACACGCGTTTTCGGCCCGGTAGCCCGCGAGCTGCGCGACAAGAAGTTCACGAAGATCGTGTCGCTCGCCCCGGAAGTGTGGTAGCGATGAGAGAAACGAACCAGAAACCGGCGCCGCTCGGCATCCGCCACGGCGACACGGTGAAAGTGATGGCGGGGCGGTCGAAGGGCAAGACCGGCAAAGTGCTTTCGGTCGACCCGGTGAAGCGCAGGGTGACGGTCGAGCACGCGAACATCATCAAGCGCCACACGCGGCCGAATCCGTCGAAGAACATCAAGGGCGGGATTCTCGAGAAGGAAGGTCCGCTCCACATTTCGAACGTCATGCTGGTTTGCC
Source organism: Candidatus Acidiferrales bacterium (assembly GCA_050018375.1). Lineage (GTDB taxonomy): Bacteria > Acidobacteriota > Terriglobia > Acidiferrales > UBA7541 > Palsa-295. The sequence goes on from JBEKAE010000026.1 coordinate 6,633, forward strand.
CCGGATGCGGCAAGCACACGCGCGCGGGGCACACGACGCTGCCGGACGGCACGAAAGTTCGCATCTGCCGCCGGTGCAACACGACTTTTGAGAATTAGAGACAGAGCAGAGCGCCGAGATAGTCGAGGCCATTGAAAAAATGATCAGTCGGTTGCATGAAAGGTATCGCAAGGAGGCCATGCCGGCGCTCACGAAGCGCTTCGGCTACAAGAATTCGATGGCCGTTCCGCGCGTGAAGAAAGTGACGCTGAATATCGGCCTCGGCGAGGCGAGCCAGAACGTGAAGTTGCTCGATACGGCCGCGGCCGAGCTTGGGCAGATCGCCGGGCAAAAGCCGGTGATCACGCGCGCCAAGAAGTCGATCGCGAATTTCAAGATCCGCAAAGGCATGGCGATTGGCTGCATGGTGACGCTGCGCGGCGAGCGCATGTATGAGTTCCTCGACCGTCTGGCGGCCGTCGTGCTTCCCCGGGTGCGCGACTTCAAGGGCTTGCCGCCGAACTCGTTCGACGGCCGCGGAAACTACACGCTGGGATTGAAGGACCAGCTCGTGTTCCCGGAAATCGATTACACGCGGGTGGATAAGATCAAGGGCATGAACATCACGATCACGACGACGGCCCGAAGCGACGAAGAGGGACGCGAGCTGCTCAAGCTGCTCGGCGTGCCGTTTCGCGCCTAACTGAAGGATGTAAGGAGAAGCATGGCTCGAGACAGTCAGTTCGCAAAGATGAAGCGGAAGCTGAAGTACAAGGTCCGCAAGCGGAATCGCTGCCGGATCTGCGGCCGCGCGCGCGGCTTCCTCCGGAAATTCGAGATGTGCCGCATCTGTTTCCGCGGCCTCGCCCTCAAGGGCGAGATTCCCGGCGTCGTGAAAGCGAGTTGGTGAACGAGAGATGACCACCGATCCCATTGCCGACATGCTGACCCGGATTCGCAACGCCGTGCGCGCGAAGCACCCGCGCGTCGATCTGCCGTCCTCGAAGCTGAAGGTCGAAATCGCGCGGATTCTGAAGGACGAGGGCTATCTGGCAAATTTCAAGGTCGTGGAAGAGAAGGGCAAGAAGACGCTGCGCGTTTTCCTGCGCTACACGCCGGACCGCCACGGCGTCATCACCGATCTCAAGCGCATTTCGCGGCCGGGTTCCCGGCGCTACGTTGGAAAGACGGGCATCCGCGCCGTGGTGGGCGGGATGGGAATTTCGATTCTTTCCACGCCGCGCGGTTTGATGACGGGCCAGTCGGCGCGCAAGGAAGGCGTGGGCGGCGAAGTGCTGTGCGAGGTTTGGTAGAGATTCCGGTGGCAACGAGGCTTCGATAGAGCTATGTCGCGAATTGGAAACAAGGTGATTGCAGTGCCGTCCGGCGTGAAGGTGCAGATCAAGGACGGCGCCATCGAGGTGCAAGGCCCGAAAGGCAAGATGACCGTGCCGCTGCCGCGCGGAATCCGCTTCGAGCAGAAGGACAGTACGCTCGTCGCGAAACGCGAGACGGAAGAGCATCGCGCGCTGCACGGGCTCGCGCGGGCGCTCGTGGCGAACGCCGTCACCGGCGTCACGCAGGGATTCAAGAAGGAGCTCGACATCGTGGGCGTGGGCTATCGCGCCGAGGTCAAGGGCAAGAACGTGGTCCTCGCGCTCGGCTACTCGCATCCGATCGAGTTTCCGATTCCCGAGGGGATTCAGATCGCGGTCGAGAAGCAGACGCACATGACGGTTTCCGGCCCTGACAAGGGACAGGTTGGCCAGGTCGCGGCCAACCTCCGCCGACTCCGCCCGCCCGATCCGTACAAGCAAAAGGGCGTCCGCATCACCGGCGAGCGGCTCAAGAAGAAGGCTGGAAAGGCCGGCGCGAAGACGGCAGCGGCGTAGAGAAAAAGGAGAACGAGAGTGGCGGCACCGGTTCGAAGATTATCGCGAGAGGCGCATCGCCGGCGCATTCACGTGCGCATGCGCAAGAGGATTGCGGGCACATCCGAACGCCCGCGGCTGTGCGTGCACCGCTCGACCCGGCACATCCGCGCGCAGGTTGTCGACGACGCGTCTGGCCACACGATCGTGTCCGCCAGCTCGCTCGACAAAGAAGTTCGCGCGCAGATCAAGGGCGGCGGCAACATCGCTGCTTCGAAAGTGGTCGGCAAGATGGTTGCCGAACGCGCCCGCGCGAAGGGCGTCGACAAGGTGGTTTTCGATCGCGGCGGCTATCAGTATCACGGCCGCGTGCAGGCGCTTGCCGAAGCGGCCCGGGAGGCGGGCCTGAAGTTCTGACAACTATGCCGAAACAAGAGCTCAAAGACACGCTTGCCGTTCGCCGGCCCATCGAGACCAACCAGGCCAACCTGAAGGACCAGGTCGTCTCAATCAACCGCGTCACCAAGGTTGTGAAGGGCGGCAAAAACCTCAGCTTCTCGGCGCTCGTCGTGGTGGGCGATCAGGGCGGCCATGCCGGCTTCGGCATGGGCAAGGCCCGCGAAGTTCCCATGGCCATCCGCAAGGCCATCGAGCAGGCGAAGAAGAACATGGTGAAGCTGAACCTGAAGGGCACCACGATCCCGCACCAGGTGATCGGCTCCTACGGATCGGGGCAAGTGCTGCTCAAGCCCGCGCCCGAAGGGACGGGCGTGATCGCGGGCGGCCCAGTGCGCGCGGTCATGGAGGTTGCGGGAATCCAGAACGTGCTGACGAAATCCCTGGGCACGTCGAATCCGCACAACGTGATCAAGGCCACGTTCGACGCCTTACTACACCTGAAGGACGCGGCCCGCGTGGCGGAATCTCGCGGCAAGGGAGCCGAGGAAACGGCTGCATCCTAGCCGCCCGGCCAGAACATTATGGCGACGAAAAAGAAATCGGGAACTCTGAAAATCAAGTGGGTGCGCAGCTTTATCGGCTGCCCGCGCGACATGCGGCAGACCATTCGCGGGCTGGGCTTCCGGCGCATGCAGCAAGTGATCGAGCACCCGGACACGCCCGAAGTTCGCGGCATGATCGCGAAGGTCCACCATCTCGTGGAAATTGAAGGCTAAGGGAAAATGGCTACGGAACCGACACTCTCGAATCTGAAACCTCCGCGCGGCTCGCGTCACCGCAAGGTGCGCGTGGGACGCGGCATAGGCTCGAAGATGGGAAAAACTTCGGGCGCGGGCAACAAGGGACAGCAGTCCCGCCGGGGCTATTCGCGCCGCGCGGGTTTCGAGGGCGGCCAGATGCCGCTCCACCGGCGTCTGCCGAAGCGCGGCTTTTCGAGCCCGTTTCCGAAAACGTTCGCGGTCGTCAACGTCGAGAGCCTGAATGCTTTCGCCGCGGGCGACACGGTCACGCCCGAATCGCTCGCCGGCCGCGGAATCGTTCGCGCGATGCGCGACGGCGTGAAGATTCTGGGCGACGGTGAATTGAAGATTGCATTGACGGTGCGCGCCCACGCCTTCAGCAAATCGGCGGAGGAGAAAATCGCGCGCGCCGGAGGGAAGGTCGAAGTCCTGTAATGAGGAAATTGTTCGAGGCGTTTCGGAATATTTTCAGCACGCCGGACCTGCGCAATCGCGTGTTGTTTGCGCTGGCGTTGCTGGCCGTGTACCGCCTCGGCGCCTTTATCCCGACTCCGGGAATCAACACCGCGCTTCTTGGACAGCTTTTCGAGCAGAGCAAGGGTTCGGTGCTGGGACTCATCGATCTGTTCAGCGGCGGCAATCTCCGCCGGCTCACGATCTTTGCGCTCGGCATCATGCCGTACATCACGGCCTCGATCATTCTCCAGTTGCTGGTCGTCGTCTGGCCGTATCTCGAGCGCCTGCAAAAAGAGGGCGAGCTCGGCCGCCGAAAGATCACGCAGTACACGCGCTATCTCACGATCGTGTTGAGCGCGTTTCAATCTTTCACGATCGCGCTCACGCTCCAGCGCCAGAGTTTGAGCGGCACGTCGCTCGTCTATCATCCGGGGCCGCGCTTCATCCTGATGACGATGCTGACCCTCACCACCGGGTCGGCCTTCATCATGTGGCTCGGCGAGCAGATCAGCGACCGCGGCATCGGCAACGGGATGTCGCTGATCATTTTTGCCGGCATTGTGGTCGGCCTGCCGCGCGCGGTGACGGATCTCTGGAACAAGGCCGTCACCCAGCAGTGGGGCTCTTTAACGGTGGTCGCGCTGCTCGCCTTGATCGCGCTGATGGTGGCGGTCGTCGCCTTCATCGTCTTTGTCGAGGGCGGCCAGCGGCGTATTCCCGTGCAGTATGCCAAGCGCGTGATGGGACGCAAGGTGATGGGCGGGCAGATGACCTATCTCCCGTTGCGCGTGAATTCCGGCGGCGTGATTCCGCCGATTTTTGCGAGCTCGCTATTGACGTTCCCGCAGACGGCGGCGCTGATCTTCCAGAACAAGTCGCCTTTGTTCGACAAATTCGCCAAATCCATTGCGTGGGGCGAACCGCTGTACACGCTCATCTACGTCACGTTGATTATCTTTTTCGCCTTTTTCTACGTGGGAATCATTTTCAATCCCACGGAGCTGGCCGACAACATGCGCAAGAACGGCGGCTTCGTTCCGGGGATTCGCCCCGGGCGGAACACATCGGAGTACATCAATCGCATCCTGTCGCGCCTGACCCTTGTCGGGGGCGTGTATCTGGCGATCGTATGCCTGCTGCCCGAATGGATGATCGCCGGCATTCATTTGCAGCATCTGCCGGTTTGGCTGGGCGGGAATTGGTTCGACAGCCACATGTGGAATTTCGTGTTGTACGGCCTCGGCGTGCAGTTCTATTTCGGAGGCACGTCGCTGCTCATCGTCGTGGGCGTGGCGATGGACACAGTACAGCAGCTCGAAGCGCAACTGGTGATGCGGAACTACGAAGGGTTCGTGCGGAAAGGCCGGGTGCGGAGCCGGCGCGGTTAGCATCTGATCGGCGGAGGGGATGGCTCGCAATCGCGCTTTCATTTTTCTGGGGCCGCCGGGAGCCGGTAAGGGCACCCAAGCGAAGCGAATCGCGGAACGTTGCGGCTTGCCGCATCTTTCGACGGGCGACATGTTCCGCGACGCGATTAGCCGGGGCAGCGCGCTTGGCCGCGTCGTCCAGCCGATCATGGAGCGCGGCGAGCTGGTTCCGGACGACGTCGTGATGAAGATGGTCGAGGAAAGAGTTTCGCAGCCGGATTGCGCGAAGGGGTTTGTCTTCGACGGGTTCCCGCGGACGCTGCTGCAGGCCGAGCAGCTCGACCGGATTCTCGAGTCGCGGGGTTTCGGCAAGCCGGTGGTCGTGGATTTTCGCGTGAGCCCGGAAATGCTGGTGCGGCGCCTTTCGGGCCGCTGGATGTGCAGCGTCGGAGGCGAGATCTACAATACTCATGAAGCGCCGCCGAAAGTGCCCGGCATCTGCGATCGCGACGGCGGCAAGCTCGTGCAACGCCCTGACGACCGGCCGGAAGTGGTGAAGGAGCGGCTGGTGGCGTACGAGCGCCAGACGAAGCCGCTCGCGGACTACTATCGCCGCCAGGGCGTGCTCGATACGGTGGACGCCTCGGCGAGCATGGAAGAAGTGAGCCGCGCGCTTGAAAAGATCGTGAAGCGCGCGGAAGGCCGAGATGATCATCTGTAAATCGCCGGCCGAGCTCGAAAAGATGCATCGGGCCGGATTGATCGTCTGGGGCGCGCTCGAGAAGATGCGCGCGATGGTTCACCCGGGAATTTCGACGAAGGAGCTGGACGAATTCGCCGAGGCCTACTGCGCCGAGCATCACGCGCGGCCGGCGTTCAAGGGTTACCGGGGATATCCGGGTTCGGTTTGCACGTCGATCAATAAAGAGGTCGTGCACGGAATCCCGTCGGCCTCCCGGAAGGTGCGCGAAGGCGACATCCTCTCGATGGATTTCGGCGTCGAGCTGGAAGGTTACTTTGCCGACGCCGCGCTGACGGTGCCGGTGGGGAAAATCGCGCCGGAGCGCGAGAAGCTCCTGCGGGTGACGCGCGAGTCGCTGGATAAGGCGATCGAAAAGGTGAAGCTCGGCAACCGCCTCGGAGATGTTTCGTCCGCGGTGCAGCAGTGGGTCGAGCAGAACGGTTTTTCGGTGGTGCGCGAGTTCGTGGGCCACGGTATCGGGACCCGGATGCACGAGGAGCCGCAAGTCCCGAACTACGGTTCGCCGGGCCAGGGCGCGCGCTTGCAGGAAGGCATGGTCATCGCCATCGAACCGATGGTCAACGTGGGCGGCCCGGACGTGAGGCTGCTCGATGACGAGTGGACCGCGGTCACCGCGGACGGCAGCGATTCGGCCCACTTCGAGCATACGGTCGCCGTCACGAACCACGGCCCGTGGATTTTGACGCGGCCGCGCGAGACAACCGGGCCCTGTTGGTAGGCAGTGCGGAGAGTGCATGGCGAGAAGGCCGGAGCCGGAAAAAAAGAAGCCGGGCGAGGGAAGCGGTAAGGAAGACGCCATCGAAGTGATGGCGACGGTGATCGAGCCGCTCCCGAACGCGATGTTTCGCGTCGAGCTGGAGAACAAGCACCAGGTGCTCGCCCACATTTCGGGAAAGATGAGGAAGAATTTCATCCGCATCCTTCCGGGAGATCGCGTCGCGGTCGAGCTTTCGCCGTACGACCTGACGCGCGGGCGAATCGTGTATCGGTATAAGTAGACGGAGCTGAAGAGATGAAGGTTCGGGCATCGGTCAAGAAAATCTGCATGAAGTGCAAGATCGTTCATCGGCGCGGTGTGGTGCGCGTGATCTGCGTGAATCCGAAGCACCGCCAGCGCCAGGGTTAGCCCACGGTGAGTGGGCAGATCGATTGGAGGGATTAGATGGCTCGCATCGCAGGCGTGGATCTTCCGCCGAATAAGCGTCTCTGGGTAGGCCTGACGGCCATTTACGGGATCGGGCAGCAGCGCGCGCGTTCGCTCGCCGAAAAGGCGAATGTCGACGCGACGAAAAAGATCAAGGACCTGACCGAAGAGGAAGTGACTCGGCTGCGCGCCGCGATTGAAGCCGAGGGCCGCGTGGAAGGCGATCTCCGCAAGGAGATGCAGATGAACGTCCGCCGGCTGATCGAAATTCAGTGCTACCGCGGCCTGCGCCATCGCCGGAATCTTCCCGTGCGCGGCCAGCGGACGCACACCAACGCGCGCACGCGCAAGGGCCCCCGGAAGGGCGCGGTCGCAGCGAAGAAGAAAACGATGGCTCGCAAGTAGGCACCGAGTTCCGAGAAACGCCAGAGGAGAAGAACGAGCGTGGCAAAAGAACCGCAGGACGCAGCAGCCGCCCCGGCAGCGCCGGGAAAGCCGACGAAGCGCAAGAAAGAGTTTCGGAAGAAGAAGGAAAAGCGCGTCGTCCCGCACGGGGTCGTGTGCATTCAGGCGACGTTCAACAACACGATCATCACGCTCACCGATCCGGACGGCCGGGCCGTCAGCTGGGCGTCGGCCGGCTCGGTGGGATTCAAGGGATCGCGCAAGGGCACACCCTATGCGGCGCAGCAGGCTGCGATGACGGCAGCGGGCGTCGCGCGCGACCAGTATGGAATGAAGTCGGTGGAAGTGCGCGTGAAAGGGCCGGGAGCGGGACGCGAATCGGCGGTTCGCGCGCTCGCCTCGTCCGGGCTGCACATCGACGCAATCAAGGACGTGACACCTGTGCCGCACAACGGTTGCCGTCCGCCGAAGCGCCGCCGCGTCTAGATTCCACCCTCAGGTCCAAAAATCGGACCTGGGCTACATTTTTGTTGTTGCGGGAAGAAGGAGAGAAGCACTTGGCAAGACATCGTGAAGCAGTTTGCCGGCTGTGCCGCAGGGAAGGGCAGAAGCTCTTCCTGAAAGGCCTCCGGTGTTTTACGGAAAAATGCGCCATCGAAAAGCGCAACTTCGTTCCGGGCCAGCACGGTCAGGCGCGGCGCGCGAAGATGGTCGGCTACGGCGTGCAATTGCGCGAAAAGCAGAAAGTGAAGCGCACCTACGGTCTGCTCGAGCGGCAGTTTCGCTCCTACTTCGAGAAGGCCGTGCGCGCCAAGGGTCCGACCGGCGCGAATCTGGTGGTGATGCTGGAGCGCCGCCTCGACAACGTGGTCTATCGCATGGGGCTCGCGGGATCGCGGGCGCAGGCTCGCCAGCTCGTGTTGCACGGCCACATTCGCGTGAAGGGCCAGAAGGTGAACATCCCGAGCTATCTCGTGCAGGTCGGCGAGGAAGTCGCGCTCAAGGAAAAGATGCACCAGAACGCGATGATTCTCGAGGCGCGCAACCTGGCGCAGAGCCAGGGCGTGGCGCCGTGGCTCGATATCGACCGCGAGAATTTCAAGGCGCGCGTCGTGGCGATGCCGCGGCGCGAGGACGTGCAGACGCCGCCGATGAACGAGCAGCTCATCGTCGAGCTGTATTCGAAGTAGCGCGAGTTTCGATTTCTCTTGAAAGGTTTGCGGGTCCGCTGTGAGCGGGCCGGAAGGAAGGACGAATATGTGGAAGGGCTTTCAGAAACCAAAGCGGTTGGCGGCAGAACCCGAGTCGTTGACCGATAAGTACGGAAAATTTTCGGCGCAGCCGTTCGAACGGGGATGGGGAACGACGGTTGGAAACGCGCTGCGGCGCGCTTTGCTGAGCTCGATTGAAGGCGCGGCGATCACGGCCGTGAGAATTGAAGGCGTCCTGCACGAGTTCTCGCCGATTCCCGGCGTGGTCGAGGACGCGACAGACATCATTCTGAACCTGAAGCAGATCCCGCTGAAGCTGAACACGGATCAGCCGAAGACGATCACGCTCCACGTCGATACTCCCGGCCCGGTCACCTCCGCGAGGATTGAAGAGGACGCGGACATCGCCGTGCTCGACAAGAACGTCTACATCGCGACGGTCAGCGAGGGCGGCAAGCTCGAACTCGAATTGCGCGTGAAGAACGGCCGCGGCTACGTCGCCGCCGACCGCAACTTCGACGAGGACCTCCCGATCGGCTACATCCCGATCGATTCGGTCCATTCGCCCGTGCGCAAGGTCAACTACGCCGTCGAAGCCGCGCGTTTGGGCCAGATGACCGATTACGAAAAGCTCACGCTCGAAGTCTGGACCAACGCCGCGATCACGCCGCAGGATTCAATCGGCCTCGCCGCAAAGCTCATCAAGGACCACATGAGCATCTTCATCAACTTCGAGGAGCAGCCGGAGCTTCCCGAAGAGGCCGTCGAGAACTACGCCGATCCACGCCTCGAATACCTCGACCGCTCGGTCGAGGAGCTCGAGCTTTCCGTGCGCTCCTACAACTGCTTGAAGAATGCGAACATTCAGAACCTGCGGGAGCTCGTGCAGAAGACCGAGTCCGAAATGCTGAAGACCAAGAATTTCGGGCGCAAGTCGCTCAACGAGATCAAGGACATCCTGCACAAGATGGGCCTGAGCCTCGGGATGAAGTTCGACGAGCACGGGCGCGTCATCTGGCCACCGCTACCCAGCCAGACCGCGCCTCCGCCGTCGGAAGGGGACGCTCCGGCTCTTTAGGCCGCGGAAGGAAACATGAGACACCTCAAGTCAGGCTACAAACTCGGACGCCAACCGGCGCACCGCCGCGCCACGCTCCGCAATCTGGTGACGAACCTTATCGAGAAGGAGCGCATCCAGACTACGGTCCTTCGCGCGAAGGCGGCGCGCCCACTTGCCGAACGCATGATCACACTCGGCAAGCGCGACTCGTTGCATTCGCGGCGCCAGGCGGCTGCGTTCCTGATGACCGTGGATGCGACGAAGAAGCTCTTTGCCGATCTTGCGCCGCGCTTCGCGGACCGCGCTGGGGGCTACACGCGGATCGTCCGCACCGGCTGGCGCATCGGCGACGGCGCCGAGTTGGCGATCCTCGAGTTCATCGGCTCGGAGCTGAAGAAAAAGGAAAAGAAGTCAAAGAAGGCCGCGGAAGAAGCCCCGGAAGAAAAGGAAGCAGCCGCCAAGACCTAGGGGATTCTTGAATCGGTTCGATTGGCCCGCCCTGCACTCGCAGGGTGGGCTTTTGTTTTTCAGCTGGTTTTGTCCGCTTCTTCTTTCCGCTTGCCGCGAACGTGAAACCAGAGCGCAGCGAGTGCCGCGACTGCCTGCGCGGTGATTCCTCCGCTGGTATCGAGCAGCACGTCGGAAATCGCCGCCGTCCGCCCGGGCACGAAGGATTGGTGGAACTCATCGAGCGCGGCGTATCCTGCCACCAGCAGGATGGCGACTGCGGCCCACGCGAGCCGCGTCCCGTGACGCCCCGCGCGAATTCCCCGCAGGATCAGCAGGCTGAGGATGAAATATTCGGTGAAGTGAGCGCACTTGCGGATGATGTGGTGCATCAGAGCGAGCGTTTCCGGCGGGAAGCTCGGGAAGAGCCAGTGCAGCAGGGGAATGATGATCCGGCCTGTGTTCTCGGAAGTGAACGTGCCGGTGGAGAAAAGCGAGATGACCACGGCCCACGCCAGCGCCGGCCACCATCGCGCGAGCCAGCGCACCCTATTCCAACCGGTAATTCGGCGCTTCGCGGGTGATGATCACGTCGTGGACGTGGCTTTCGCGAAGCCCTGCGGACGAGATGCGGATGAACTTGCTCCGTTCCTGCAACTCCTTCAAATTCTGGACGCCGCAATAGCCCATCCCGCTGCGCAGGCCGCCGACGAGTTGCTCGACGAGTCCGGCAAGAGGTCCTTTGTAGGGAACCTGGCCTTCGATTCCCTCCGGTACAGATTTGCCGCGCTCGGCGCTTTCCTGCGCGTAACGATCAGCCGAGCCGGCTTCCATCGCGCCGATTGACCCCATTCCGCGGTACGACTTGAACGTGCGGCCTTGATAGAGAATCGTTTCGCCGGGCGATTCCTCGGTGCCGGCGAAGAGACTTCCGATCATTACAGCCGAAGCGCCGGCGGCGATGGCCTTCGTGATGTCGCCGGAGAACTTGATCCCGCCATCGGCGATGATCGGCACGCCGCTGCCCTGCGCGGCGCGCGCCGATTCGGCGATGGCCGTGATCTGCGGCACGCCCGCTCCGGTGACGACGCGGGTGGTGCAGATCGAGCCCGGGCCGATCCCGACCTTGAGCCCGTCGATGCCGAGCGCGATCAGATCGCGCGTGGCTTCCGCCGTCGCCACGTTTCCGGCGACCAACTGCATCTCCGGCAGACGATGCTTCACCGCCTTGATCGCGTCCATCACGCGCGTGGTATGGCCATGAGCCGTATCGATGGCGATGACGTCCACCTTCTCGCGCGCCATTTCTTCGGCGCGTTCGAGAAAATCGCCCGTCGCGCCGATCGCCGCTCCGACGCGCAGCCGGCCCTGTTCGTCCTTCGCCGCGTTCGGAAACTCCATTTTCTTCTGGATGTCTTTGACCGTGATGAGGCCCTTGAGGTTGAAATCCTTATCGACGACGAGCAGCTTCTCGATGCGATGCCGCTGCAAGATGCGCTCGGCTTCTTCGAGAGTGGTGCCGACGGGCACGGTGATGAGATTGTCCTTCGTCATGATGTTGGTGACCGGCTGGTCGAGGTTGCGCTCGAAGCGGAGATCGCGGTTCGTCAGGATGCCGACGAGTCGCTGGCCGCGCGTGACGGGAAGGCCCGAGACTTTGTACTTGTTCATGATGTCGAGTGCCTGGCGGACGGTGAGTTCGGGCGCAATCGTGACCGGATCGACGATCATCCCGCTTTCCGAGCGCTTCACGCGGTCCACTTCCTCGGCCTGGCGGTCGATGGTCATGTTGCGGTGAACGAACCCGATGCCGCCCTGGCGCGCGATGGCGATGGCGAGGCGCGCGTCCGTGACGGTATCCATCGCGGCGGCGACGATCGGAATGTTGATCGCAATCCTGCGCGAAAGAAACGTGCGTGTGTCCGCTTGCGCCGGCAACACCGAGGACTTGCCAGGCACCAGGAGCACGTCGTCAAACGTCAGCCCCTCGGGAATCGCGCGGTCAACCATCCGCTCTCCCGCGATCTCTTCCTTGGTAGTCACAAAGAGGGCTTCTCTAGCCATGGGCTTTTCTCCCCATAAACGCGAAAGCCCAGCGCGGCGCGCCGGGCTTGAAAAAGTTTCCCTTGTCGAGAACCAGCTTCATGAATCGATTTCGTATTTTAGGCGCATCGGCAGATGAAAGCAAGGTGCGGCGGGGCGCCGAAAGGGCCCGATTCCAGTGACGGGTAAGAGGCACATCGTTCTCCCAAATGTCCAGATCCAAATCATCTACTGGCCCGGCTTCTGTGCGGTGGCCGGAGAATCCGTTGTGACGACGAAGATCTCGACGAAGGGATACGCGTGCGCGTCGATCAGGTGGCCGCCCTGCGTGCTCCCGTCGGAAAAGCTGACGACGGCGTGGGCGTGGACGTAGATTTTTCCGTTTTGAGTCGAGATATTACCGAGCAGAGATGCAAGCTCGCACTTACGATCGACGGCGATTGGTTTGACACCACCCTTCTCCGGATCGCCCCAGCCGAGCGTGGCGGTCGCGAGGCCGCCGATCCCGCTGACGTAACCGGACGTGATGTGGTTCTTTTCGGCAAACTCGGTCAAGCCGGACATCACTTCATCACCCTGGCCGAAAGTCACTTCGAACGTCCGCGAGGCGGCCGCCGGGAGCTCGCGTCCCTTCATTTTTGGCGCCAATCCCCGCGCAGTGACGGGTCCGGGCCTGACGTAACCGTCCGGCAGAGGCTGCTGCTGCGCGCGGAGCGGAACCGGGCAGCCAAGGCCAATGCGGCGGCGCAGAAAAGAGAAAACAGAACGCTGCGACAGATGGTTGAATTCATATCGAGCTCCTTAAGCAAGATTCCTCTCACGGAGAGAAGATTGCGCGGCCGAGCATTCGATTTCGGCATTGATCTCTCCTCCGATCAGAAACGCCAGCGCGGTCACGTACAGCCAGACCAGAAGTATCATCACGGCGCCGAGCGATCCGTACGTTGCGCTGTAGGCATTGAAGAAATGCAGGTAGTCTCGAAAACCGACCGTGGCAGTCACCCACAGGAACACGCCGACCATCGAACCGGGAGTGATCCAGTGCCAACGGCGCCGCTCGAGATCCGGTCCGAAGTAATAGACAAGCGCATACGCCAGAATCACGAAGAGGACGGCCAGCGGCCACTGGAGCGCTTTCCAGAGCGCGACAACCTCGGGCCTCAGACGAAGCTCCGCGCCCAGCCAATCCAAGGCGCGGCCGCTCACCAGCGCGAGAAACAACGCCGCGAGGAGAAGAATCGCGATCAAGAGCGTGAGGGCGAGCGCGATTGCGCGAACCTTGAGCCAGGAACGAGCCTCGCGGACGTGGTAGGCCAGATTCAGGGCCGAAATCATCGAATGGACGCCCCCGGAAGCAAACCAGAGCGCCAAAACGATGCCGAAAGTGAGCTTGCCGCCGCTGGCGTTCGCCGCGAGCTCCGTCGTCGTTTTGTTCAGGAGCGCAAACGCCGTCGGCGGAAGGAAATCCGCGAAGTAGGCGAGCAGATCGCCTTGAAGCTCGGAACTGCGCGAGGCGAACAGACCAAGTAGCGTCAGCATGAACATCATCAGTGGAAAGAGGGCAAACAGGAAATCGAAGGCCAGTTCAGAAGCCCGCCCGAGAAGATCATCTTCCTTGATCCGGCGAAAGACGTTTTTCGCGAGCTGCCATGGGGGCAGGCCTCCCGGTCGCCAAATCAACTCGAGTTGTTGTCGCGGAGAGGGTTTGGAAGGTGCCATATGCACAGATTCGGCGGAGCGCTCAGCGTGGATTCTAACGCAAGAAGAAGTGTATCGGTGACGGTCAGAAAGTGGTAATCCGGGTCACATTGGGGATGATCTAGCGTGCTGCGGTAAGGCCACGCTGCGGCGTAGACCACGGTCTATTGAAAGAGGTATTCGGCAGATGGGAACTTCTTGAAGCTCGTGGAACGAAGGGAGGAATCTACGATTCCTCCCTTCGCCACGAAAAGTTCACTCGCCTTACTGCAAAGGATTCAGCGTTGTGGGACACAGTGCGTTTGAACCAGTGGCCATGGCGCCTGTGGGATCGTACCGGATCACGCCGGAAGCATCCGAGCAGAAGCTGCGGTTCCCGGTCGTACCGGTCGTTACCGGATAAGCAACCACGACGTAGCCGTCGGAGTAGCCGTACCCGCCGCTGCATGAGCTGGATGCGCTCGTGACCTGCACCGTGCCGGTCTGCAAGCCGAAGTAATAGCCGCTCTTGGTTCCGGTGGTCAGCACCGAGTCGAGCAGCATGGCGTTCGTGCAGCTCGCGGTCTGGCTGGTCGTTCCAATTGCCGCCAAGCTCGGCGGGAAACCATTGCCATACGTCGAGTTGTACGTCATGGACGCCGTGTTCATGGTGCGGATCGAGCCGACTGCCGAGGCTTCGTTCGCCGCCATGCGGGAGCGAATCAAGTTCGGAATCGCGATGGCAGCGATGATCAGAATGATCGCGACAACGATCAATAACTCAATCAATGAAAAGCCTTTGTCTTTGCCACGCATGTCTTTCTCCCTTGTTTCGAAATTTCCTCAGTCAGTATGCGCGAATTCCCGATTGGAGTGAGCTCCCAGGTGCTTTCAGACGCAAACAACGTGCCAGAACCGCGCACTCTATTAACTGTGACGACACATTCCCTTAGAGCGTGTCCTTTCATAGGGGTAGGGCGATTCGCCGGCTGTTTTTCGCGGATCGAGTTGAACCGGAATGCCGCCCGATGGGCGCGCGTGACATTCTGCGACAATCGGAAGTGACACGGAGAGTTACGACTCATGAACCTCGTAGAAAACTGCATATTTGCAACTTACGCGGGCGGCATAAAGAGATCACACGGAAGTCGCGACATTTTGATAACAACTCCTCGATCTTCCGATTTACCAATGAGATCCAGAACGCCCTGGCCGATGCGAGTGCTGAGGTTGCGTGAGATCAGCGGAGTGCCTACCATAGAGTTCAGTGAAAGAGTTCATTCCGCACCGAGCGCTTCGCAATGCGCATGTGATGACCATCGCCGGGGCGTTTTGGCGGCGGCGGTTTTCGCAGTTACCTCCGAGTGTTCCGAGACTATTTGAAGCAGAGCCGGGAACGCAGCTGCGCGGCGACTGCCACTGGCAGGACGATCCGCGCCAGCATCCAACGCTCGTGCTGTTGCACGGCCTGGAGGGGTCGAGCGAATCCGCGTACATGTTCGGCACTGCGGAAAAGGCTTGGGTCGCGGGCTTCAACGTCGTGCGGATGAACCAGCGGAATTGCGGAGGCACGGAAAACCTTACTCCGACGCTGTACCATTCGGGCCGCAGCGCCGATTTCCGCGCGGTTGTCCTCGAACTCATCGAGCGCGACGGGCTGCCGGAGATTTTCGCCGCGGGCTTTTCGATGGGCGGGAATCTCATCCTAAAGATGGCCGGCGAATTCGGGAATTCCACGCCGCAGCAGGTTCGAGGCTTCGCGGCCGTCGCGCCATGCTTCGATCTGGCGGCTTGCGCCGACGCGCTCGGCGAACCGCGGAATTTCATTTACAACCGGCACTTCGTCAGGCGATTGAAGAGTCGAATGCGCCATAAGGCTCGGCTGTTCCCTAAAATCTACTCGGCGAATGGGTGGATGGAGGGGCTGAACGGAATTCGGACGGTGCGCGATTTCGACGACGCGATCACCGCGCCTTTCTGCGGCTTCGCGAGTGCGGATGACTACTACGCGCGGTCGAGCGCCATGCACGTCCTTGGCGCAATCACGAGGCCCACGCTGATCTTGACGGCGCAGGATGATCCGTTCGTGCCATTCTCAACCTTCGCCAATCGGGCGATGCGCGAAAATCCCAAAATCGCGCTTCTGGCACCGCGATACGGCGGGCACTGCGCGTTTGTCTCGCAAGAGGACGGAGACGAGCGGTTCTGGTCGGAGGCGCGGATCGTGGAGTTCTGCCGGACCCATTCGCGGCTTGAAGTACATGTTTGACCGCGGGGCCTCCTGTGGCAAAATTGTCTACGGAGGAACCATTCGAGATGGGAATCCCATCTAAGAGCCGGCTGACGCAGCCGTTGATTCGAGCGAACGGGTCGCATCGTTCCGCAACCTGGGAAGAGGCGCTGGACCGCGTGGCCGATAATTTTCGGATGCAGGTTCAGAAACACGGTCCCCGGACGTTCGGGATGTTCAGTTGCTCGAAAACCACCAACGAACTGAACTACATATCGCAGAAGTTCGTGCGGTCGGTGATCGGGTGCAACAACATCGATAGCTGCAACCGGACTTGACACGCACCGAGCGTCGCCGGTCTGGCGACGGTTTTCGGAGCAGGCGGCGGTACGAGTTCGTATCGCGCGATTGAAGAGACGGACGTCATCCTGCTTTGGGGCTCGAACGCACGGGAAACGCACCCGATTTTCTTTCACCATATCCTGAAAGGGGTGCGGAGCGGCGCGAGGCTGTTCGTGATCGATCCGCGGCGGACGAGTTCGGCACAGTGGGCCGACGTGTGGCTCGGCCTCGATGTCGGGTCGGACATCGCGCTCGCCAACGCGATGGGCCGCGAGATTATTGCTGCCGGACTGACCAACACGTGGTTCATCGAACATTCGACCAGCCGGTTTGAGGCCTACCGCGAGTTCGTGGAGAAATACACGCTCGAACGTGCGGAGCGCGACACCGGCGTGCCGGCAGAAGTAATCCGGCGGACCGCACACGCATACGCACGCGCGGAACACGCGGAGCTTTGCTGGACCCTCGGCATCACCGAGCACCACAACGCGGTGGACAACGTTTTGGCGCTGATTAACCTTTCCCTCTTGACTGGACACGTGGGCCGCTACGCGAGCGGTCTGAATCCGCTGCGCGGGCAGAACAACGTGCAGGGCGGCGGAGACATGGGCGCGATTCCCGATCGCCTGCCCGGATTTCAGCACGTCGAGAATGACGAGCTGAGAGCGAAGTTCGAAAAGGCCTGGGGCGTGAAGATCATGCCCAAGCGCGGCTGGCATCTGAGCGATATGTTCAACGCCATGGAGCGCGGCGAACTGACCGCGCTGTACGTACTCGGCGAGAACCCGGCGGATTCAGAGGCAGACCGCCACCGCGCGTTGAAGTTGCTCGGAGGGCTCGAGTTTCTGCTCGTTCAGGATCTGTTCTACACGGAGACCGCCGCACTGGCGGACGTGATTTTACCGGCTGCGGCCGGGTGGTGCGAAACGGAAGGCACCGTCACTTCGAGCGAGCGCCGCGTGCAGCGCGTCCGCGCAGCCGTGCCGCCGCCTCCGGGAGTTCGCGACGACATCGAGATCATCTACGATCTGGCCCGGCGCCTCGGCCATGATTGGGGCCAGCCGAAGTCCGAGTGCATCTGGGAAGAAGTGCGGCGGCTCAGTCCCATGCACGGCGGCATGAGCTATCGCCGACTCGAAGAAAACGGCGGACTCCACTGGCCTTGCTACGATGAAACGCACCCCGGCGAGATTTACCTCCACGGACGGCTTTGGCAGGATCCTCTGATCGGGCCGCGCGCTCCCTTCAGCTCCGTTGAATTCGCGCCGCCGGTGGATACTCTCGACGAACAGTATCCGATCCGGCTGACCACGGGACGACGCCTCGATTCATACAACACGGGCGTGCAGACGGCACATTACGCTTCACCGCTGCGCCGCGAAGAAGCGCTCGATCTCTCTCCGGAAGACGGCGCGCGATACAACATTCGCGAGGGCGAGAAAGTGCGCGTCAGCTCGCGCCGCGGGTCGGTGATCGCTCCGGTGCGATTCGATCCGGGGTTGCGTCCGGGCCTCGCGTTCATGACCGGACATTCCCACGAAGAGGTAGCTACGAACGATCTGACGATTGACGCGGTCGATCCGAAGTCGGGAACGTCGGAGTTCAAAGCCACGGCCATCCGCATCGACAAGTGCCTGCAAAACTGAACCTTTCCGCCTCGCCGCTGCCAGATCGCGAAACGCAAGCGGTGTCATTGCGGGTTGAAGTCCTGATGCAAAGAAAGTAGACTTTTTTGGTTCTGTCCTGGTGCGAGCCACGACCGTGGGGGGGAGGACGGAACTCGGCGAATCGCCCCGCGCCGTCACTAACAGGGAAACTACTTGGACATACATCTCACCTCGGCCCGGGCTTCTGCGGAAGAGAGAGCCGCCGTTGACGGCGAATTAGGTCCACCCGCGACTGGTTGGGAAGGCGGCGAGCGCCGCATCCGTAGCGACGGCCGCGCGGCATTCACGGGGCATGAATCGCGGTCGCGGCGGCACCTGTTGCTGCCCGTGCTCCACGCCATTCAAGAACACATCGGCTGGATCAGCGCGGGAGCCGTGAATTACGTGGCCACGCGGCTCGATATCGCGCCTGCGGAAGTTTACGGCGTGGCGTCATTTTACGGAATGTTTTCTCTTTCGCCGCGCCCGCTGATCGTGGCTCACGTATGCGACGACATCGCATGCCTCAATCGAGGAGCCGACGCGCTTTGCGCTGAGATGGAGAAGAAACTCGGCTCCGCGGGCTCGCCCTGCATGGGTGGCCGCGCGACATGGCTCCGCAGCACGTGCCTCGGCCTGTGCGAGCGCGCGCCGGCTGCTCTGGTGACGGCGGCGGGCGAAGTGCCGCGCGAGCGCGTTCTTGCGCCGGCGGATTCCGGCGGCCTTGCGTCCTTAGTCCGCCAAGCAGTCGATGGCAAGCTCCCCACGGAGCCTGATGTGCTAAGCGCGAAACTGTCCGTGCCGCAGGCGGGCCAGCATGAGCTTCGCCTGCTGCGACGCGTCGGCCTAGCGGATTCGTCGATACTTGAGGGCTATCGCCGCCACGGCGGCTACGAAGCGCTCGGAAAGGCGCTTGATCTTGGGCCTGAGGGTGTCGTGCGCGAAATGATCGAGTCGCGGCTGCTCGGGCGCGGCGGTGCGGCTTTTCCGACCGGCAAGAAATGGGAAGCGCTCTTGACGCAGCGCTCGAAAGGCCGGACGCACTACGTCATCTGCAACGCGGACGAATCCGAACCGGGGACCTTCAAAGATCGCGTGGTGATGGAAGGCGATCCGTTTTCGGTAATCGAGGGGATGACGATCGCTGCGGTCGCGACCGGCGCGCACAAGGGCTACATCTACCTCCGCGGAGAATACCCGCTCGCGGCCGAGCGGCTGAGCCAGGCGATACGCGCGGCTCGCGCCGCAGGCATGTTGGGTGACGACATTCTCGGCCGGGAGCTTCGCTTCGATATCGAACTGCGCCGCGGCGCGGGCGCGTACATTTGCGGCGAGGAGACCGCGCTCTTCAACTCCATCGAAGGGTATCGCGGCGAACCGCGCAATAAGCCGCCGTTTCCGACGCAGGCCGGGCTCTTCCGCGAGCCGACGGTGGTCAACAACGTCGAGACGCTCATAAACGTTCCAGAAATCATTCGCATGGGTGGCGCCGCTTATGCGCGCATCGGCACCGCGAATTCAGCGGGCTACCGGCTCTTCTGCGTTTCCGGCCATGTCGTGCGTCCGGGCGTATACGAGGTGATCCACGGAGCGACGCTACGTAACATCGTCGATCTCGCCGGGGGCGTCGGGGGCAACGGCCGGCTGCAGGCGGTCCTGCTGGGAGGCGCCGCGGGCACATTCGTAACTACCAAGGAACTCGATACGCCACTGACCTTCGAAGGCACGCGCGCAATCGGCGCCACGCTCGGCTCCGGCGTGGTGATGCTGTTCGATGACTCGACCGACCTCAAAAAGGTGCTCCTGCGTATCGCCGACTTTTTCCGCCACGAGACCTGCGGCCAGTGCGTGCCATGCCGCGTCGGCGTGGTTCGCCAGCAGGAGGCGCTCGTGCGTCTCGTGAACGGCCACGTGCTCGGCTCCACGGCCGACGAGGTTGCCACGTTGCGCCAGATGGGCCAGGCCATGCGGGATGCTTCGATCTGCGGCCTCGGGCAAACTGCATCCAGCGCGCTGGAATCCGCCTTGAACCGATGGAGCCTGTTTTCGTGAGCGACCAACCGCAAGCGCCCGTAATGACGATTCCGATCCCCCGCGGACCGGTGCCCCACGCCCCTCCTCCGCGCGAGCGTCCGGCGGTCGAAATCAAGATCGACGGGCAGGATGTTTCGGTGCCCGAGGGTTCGACGATTCTCGATGCCGCACTCAAGCTCGGCATCGATACTCCGACGCTCTGCTACCTGGAGAGTCTGACGCCGGTGAACGTCTGCCGTGTCTGCGTGGTTGAGCTCGAGGGATCGCGCACGCTGGTCCCGGCCTGCTCGCGCAAAGTGGAACCGGGGATGTCCATCAAGACCGATTCAGAGCGCGTGCGCCTGAGCCGCCGCATCGTGCTGGAATTTCTGGCTTCGTCCGTGAACGTGTCGACCGCACCCGCGTTTCCAAGCTACCTCGAACGGTACGGTGCGCATCCCGAGCGTTTCGGGCCAGGCGCCGCCACGGTCGCGCAGCCGGTGAAGGTGGACAACGATCTCTACGTGCGGGATTACTCGAAATGCATCCTCTGTTACAAGTGCGTCGAGGCGTGCGGCGTGGACGCGCAGAACACGTTTGCGATCGCCGTTGCCGGACGCGGCTTTTCCGCGCACATCGCCACCGAGTATGACGTTCCTCTCCCTGATTCCGCCTGCGTCTACTGCGGCAACTGCATCGGCGTATGCCCCACCGGCGCCCTGATGTTCAAGAGCGAGTACGACATGCGACAGGCAGGGATCTGGGACGAGTCTCGCCAGACCAAGACCGACACGATCTGCCCGTACTGCGGGGTCGGCTGCGACCTCACGGTTCATGCGCAGGACGGCAAGATCGTCCGCGTCACTTCGCCCTTGGATCACAGCGTCACCCACGGCAATCTGTGCATCAAAGGCCGTTTCGGGTGGCAATTCGTGCAAATCCAGCCGGCACCGACCAAGAAATAGCCCCCCCTATTAGTCATGAACCGTGCGGCCGGGTTCCGCCGGGTCCGCTAGCGCCAAAATCAAAACTCTGATACCAATGGCGCCATTGGCTTCCAGGTGACTCCCGCGATTTCCCAGCGAATTTTGAGTGGACAGGCGAGCCGTTCTCCTTCAAATTAGGGGCGTAAGAAAAGGCGGTGGGACGCCTGAGGGGGTCATAGGCGATGAAACGCATTGCGTTTGTGTTCGGGTCGATCCTTCTTTTCGCGGCAACCGCCGGGGCACAGGCTGATTCGGGAAGTCCTCTCCCCGTAACAACTCCTGCTCCGGAATCGACATCCACTGCACCGGCAACGGGCACAACTTATGCATTTGTTCCTGCGACCGCTTCTCCTTTTAGCGGCGCATTGAGTGCGACCGCAGCGCCGACCTCAAGCTCGGCGGCGTCGAGCGACTCGGCCGCTCAGCAGGCGCCGGGCGTCCAAGGTGTGTTCCAGACTTACAACTGGCAGGCGTACTTCGGCTACACGTTTTTCCGCTTTTATGTCGTGCCGAAGTTCACCGATGACATGAACGGCCTCAACCTCGGCATCGTCTACTATCCGGGAGGAAGATGGTTCGGCGCGGACGGTGAGTTCATTGGGACGTGGGGCTCGTCGATAGGGTCCAACACCACGAAGTTCGTGGCGGGGATGGGAGGTGGGCGGGTCCGGTGGTCGGCTCCCAAGGATCTCGAAGTGTGGGGACACGGCCTCGTGGGAATATCGAATCTTCTGCCCCAGACGGCGCTCGGCAAGCAGTCGGCGTTCGTCTATGAACTGGGCGCCGGCGTCGACCTCAACGTCCTTCACAGCCATTGGGCGATACGCGTGTCGGGCGACATGATCGGAACGCACTACTTCAACGCGTATCAATACAGCCCCAAAATTTCCGCTGGCATCGTCTTCAAGTACTGAAGCGAGCCGCTCCTGCGTTCGTTTCCGGGGCGCCCGGATTCTCGTGCGCTACGGCGACGCATGTTGCATTAGGAGCGTCCGATTCGGGCCATTGCGCGCCCGAAAAGCGTGCGAGCCTCTGCGAGCCCCAGGATCGAAGTGCCCGCAAAATAAATGACTCCGTAAGGCACGAGAACCAAAACAGCGACCAGAATCGGCGAGTGGTGGCCGAAGAAGCGATGGATCGACCAGCCTGCCGCCGCGGCCACGAGAGCCGCACCCCAAAGCTTCGCGACATAGTCTGGGCGAAGGCCGGTGTGTCCGATCCTGTGGTTCAGCGTGCGCCTCAAGAGCGTGAACTCGACCCACGAAGCAATTCCGGCGGAGATGGTCAGCCCAGCGACGCCCCATCGCGGCGCAACCCCTATCGCGGGCGGCAGCGGTACAGCGCAGAGGTAACCGAGGATCGTCGTCAGCACCACGCGCACGATTGCAAAATACAACGGCGTGCGTGTGTCCCGCAGCGCATAGTACGTCGAGGAGTACAGCCGCCCGAGCGTGGAAGCGAGCAGACCGACGGTTGATCCCGCGAGTATGCCCCACACATAGGTGACGTCGCCCTGCGTGAACTGGCCCGTGCGGTAAATCGCGCCGACAATCACGTTTCCGAGCACTAGAAACGCGGCCATCGACGGCACGACGAAAAACGCGATCTGACGAAGGCCGGCATCGAGACGCCCGCGCAGCGTTTCTGCGATTTGCCGTTCGTCACCGATGGCGCCGGACATCTGGGGGAGCTCGGCGGCGGACACCGACATCCCGAAGAGGCTGACGGGCAGCAGATAAAGCGTCTGAGCGTTGGCCAGGGCGGCGACGGCGCCGGTCGGCAGCAGGCTTGCGAGCAGCGCGTCCACGTACGCGCTGATTTGCACGACCCCGCGGCTGACGAAAACGGGAAAGAAATTAACTATGACCGTCTTCACGTTTTCCGCCTGATAGCGCAGCGAAAGGCGCAGGCCGCCGAGGAGCCGCAGAACGACAGGAAGCTGAACTCCGACCTGAAGCGCGCTGCCGGCTACGGAACCCCACGCAAGGATAATCGCCAAAGGAAATTGTGCGTAACGGCCACCCCATCCCCACATGGTGGCGATCATCGCCGCGTTCCAAATGACGGGCGCGCTGTAGGAAAGAAAGAAGCGGCGGTGACTGTTCAGAATCCCGAGGCACCAGGCTGAAATAACCAGAAGTCCGACGCCGGGGAAGAGAATTCGCACTAAGCGAATCGTCAGTTCGCGCTTCTCACCGTGAAAGCCGGGCGCGATTGCGTCGATCAGGTACGGCGTGGCGAGGACGCCGACCAGCACCAGCACGGAGGTTGTCAACGCGAGGATTGCCGCCACGGCGCCCGCGGTACGCCGCGCCTCTTCTTCATCTTTTCGCGCGAGCAAACCGGCATACACCGGGATGAACGAAGCGGAAAGCACGCCCTCGCCGAACAAGTTCTGCAAGAAATTGGGAATCCGAAGCGCGGCCTTGAAGGCGTCCGCCGCGTCGGAGAGGCCGAAATAGTGCGCGAAAACGCGATCGCGAATCAGTCCGGAGACGCGGCTTAGAAAAATCCCGGCCGCCACCAGAAACGCAAAGCGCTTCGATCCAGCCTGGCGGGAGTCGTTCATCCCCGGACTTGTCGCGAGCGAAATCGAGCGGGCTTGTGCATGAGTGTGAAGAAACTCATTACAAGAGTTACCCGCGGAGATGTCAACTTCGATTCTGCGCGCTGTGCGGTGTTGATAGCTTCACGGAGATGATTCGAGGACGGGGTGCAGCGTGAGCTGGCTGTCCTTCAAGACGTCGAGGTCCCGCTCCCAGTCCTGCTTGCCTCGGGATCTCACTTCGATGAGATGCGTGCCGCTGGGAAGCTGGATTGTCGAAGGAGTCTGACCCACGAATTTTCCGTCGATGTAGATTTCCGCGCCGGGCGGATCGGACGCTAACGTCACGCTGCCTCTGCCATTCGGTACGGAAGCCGGCGTAGATAGCACCGCGTCAGGATAGAAGCGTCGAAGTACCTGCAGCAGATCGCTTGAGCTAAGGGCGAAACTCATACCGGGCAGAGCGACATTTGGGTCTTGAGGGTCGCGCTTCTTGAGCGTATTAATCCCGATGACCTCGCCGTACGCATTGAGAAGGGGACCTCCGCTGTTTCCCGGGTTGATGGAAGCATCGGTTTGTATCCAGGTCCCTGGTCCTGATTCCCGGTCGTGGCCGACGGCACTGACGATCCCTCTGGTGACGCTATTGGGCAAACCGTGGCCCGGATTGCCAATGGCGATTACTGTTTGTCCTTGGTGTACACGCGAGATGTCGGCGAGAGATAAGTGAGGCAAGCCGGTTCCCTCGACTTTAACTAATGCCAAATCCGAGTATCTGTGTACACGACCTTACCCAATAATTTCGTTCCATCTGAAAAGATAACATCCAGGGAAACATTGCCCTCCGCCACATGGTGATTCGTGGCGATCACGCCGGTATCAGTTAGCAAGAAACCTGTTCCCCAACCATCCGCATCGCGAAGCTTGACCACGGCTGGTGTGGCAACCTCCACAAGTTGCTCCGTCGGAATCTCCGGGCGAAGCTCTCCGTCATTTGCAGCAGTCAAGCTCGTGTGCACCGATCCATTGAATGCGGTCGAGACCTGTTCAAGAGTCGTATGGATCTGGTTCGCTTTAAGGAGCCAATAGCGGCCATGGTTTCGGCCGTTTAGGGCGACCCATTCAAAGGGTCCTTCCGTAAGCGCGATCTCCTGGGATGTGTAGCCGTCTTTGTAAATTCGGACAGTCATGGAATGTTCGAGCCTCTCACCGAAGACAGTATGAGTTTTATGAAAATATCCGCCAGGGTACTTGACGCGATAAGGAGTTGTGCCGACTACGACGCCGTCGATTTCGACGGTGGCGCCGGCAGGCGAACTCGTGATGGTCAAAGTTTCGGCACGCGTTCGCGGAGCGAGCAGCGAAAACGCCAGCAGCGCGAGCGATGCAAATAGACAGGGACACCTCGATGGCTGCATCGGAGCCCTCCGAGGGAATTAGATTTGGCCGCGAACGATCTCATTTTGAATAGATGAGTGTCAATATCGGAAAATACGTACGAGGCTTGGCATTGCACGAAGTCATTTATATGCAAGCACTTGCGGACGCGCCTTGTCTCACGGCGCCTGTCGATGGAAGATTTCACTGAGATAATCCGGGCGGCTGGCGTCGCGCTCAATATGTCCATAGCGCAGACCGCCATGATAGTCGACCAAGTGCGTTTCGACCTCGGAACCATTGGCGACGATCAGTCGAATCGGCGCGGCGGTGGCCTTGGCCGCATCAATCGCGTCCTTCAGCATTTCCGGCGAATATTGTTGCCCGTTGACCGCGGTGATCTTCATTCCCGGTCCAATGCCGGCTTTGTAAGATGGACCGCCGTAAACCACGTCGAGGACCGACCCGTCGTCGAAAAGCGTCAACCCGAGTGAAAAAGTCAGGGTCACGCGTTTCCTGATGGCGTCCCTATTCTCTGCGATCTCGTTCGGCTGATCGTTGTAGACGATCTTCCACCCGCTGTTTTCGACCGCCTCGCTGGGCGTGTCGGGCGCCGTGGAATCGAGGCGCGTGCGCAGGAATCCGGCCCAATCGTACGGAGCGAGACCATTGAGCGTCACAACGATATCCTCGAACATGTACGTTTTCAGGGCTGGCTCGCCGCCGGGCCCGCCGTAAAAGATTCGGCAGAAATCGTTTATGGATTTTTGGTCGTTGGTCAGACGGCGCAGTGTCGTATCCACGTCGAGCCAAAGAAGCTCGCCTTCTTCGTAGAAATCCACGCCGCGGCGCCAGTTCTGCCAATCCGCATCGGCGTCGTATAGGAACGGAGCGGAGTCAGCGGTGTCCTGGAGGGGACGCCATGCCCGCCCCAGGTAGCTGCCCCATTCCGTGGCGACGCGAGCGAGGTCTTCGCGCGACTGTTGGATGTTGCGAAGTCCGCTCCGCGCCGTCAACACCTCACCGAGGTATTCCGTGAGACCCTCGTAGACCCACAGCAGGTCGTCCTTCATCGGCTGGTGGTAATCCGGGGTGGCAAGATCGGCGGGACGGCGGTACTTGCCGTTCCAGGAATGGACAAATTCGTGAGGGAGCAGATCCGCGAAATAGATACGGGCCTGCTCGTCGATGAGGCTGCGCTCGTTATCGCGATCGTCGCTCGATTCGTGGTGCTCGAGGCCGAAGTGAGCGACGTCGTCGCTCAGCGTGAGCAGGAAGTGGTAGTCGCGATAATGCCGCACGCCGAAGAGCGCGCCCGTCTCTGCGACCAGCCTGCGAAAATGCATTTCCGTTTCCGGCGTCATCGCCAGCGCCGCAGCGCTATCCGCGGCGATATCGATTTCGTGCGATGGAGTCTCGCCGGGCGTGAGTTGCACCACCCGGAAATAGCGTCCCGCGAGAACGGGCGAGTCAACCAGGGTGTCGAGCGAAACGGGCGAGAAATCGACGGTGTCGCCATTCTGCTTTGCGCCGGGAAGGGCCGTCGCGAACTGCCATCCGGACGGCAGGCGAAGGCTCGGCACGAACGTCAGTTCGCGCACCGGATAGCCCTGCGGATAGAGCACCACTTGATTCCAGCTCAGGACATTCAGGAAAGCGGTCGCGGAGGCTCCCGACGAATATCCGGATGCAGGCGCTGACAGCAGAAAATCGAGATCAATGTCGAGCGAGCTTGCGCCCTGCGGAATGTCCAGATGGAACGCGAACATATCGACGAGGTCGCGCCGCCACGGGAGCGTCTTTCCGCCTGCCGCGAATTTCAGTCCCGCCACATTGATGATGGGGCCGTCCGGCATGTGTTCCCCCGGAATCCATTCCGGGTAGTACAGCACCAGCGGCCCTGGTCGCACCGGCATCTGCAAATGGGCGTGCAGGATCTTTTGTGGGGCGTGTGATGAGTCAACTTCGAGACGAATGGGACCGGGCGGCGTCTGCGCGCGAAGCGGCGCGGCCACCGCGAGAATCAGAGCGGCGATGGAAATCGGCAACAAGGCAGCCTCGCGAAAAAGTCGCATCATCATCTCCTCTCGGTCACAACTTATGCTAGCTGGAAGGAACCCCGGTGCAAGCGAAAAAATCCTGCGATCGTCTCCAGAAACTGCGTGGAAGGGAGACATGAACATGCCTTGACAGCGGCCTTCCGCTCGTATTAGCTAACACAGTTCAAAATGGGGGAGGGGTAGGAATGTCCGCAAATCGCAGGCTGTCGCTTGCCTCTTTGATTTTTGCGTTGGGAGTTTTCGGGGCGTCTTCGCAGGTTGCCGCTCAATTCGGACCGCCGCCACCTCCGCCGCACGCACCGCACCCCAGACCCACGCCGGAGAGTATCGCGCAGGGCAAGACGCTGTTTGAGGGGACATGCGCCGTCTGCCACGGCATCGACGGGAGCGGCGCAAACGGCCCCAACATTCGGGAGGCGGCGACGAA
The DNA here is from genome assembly GCA_050018375.1 of Candidatus Acidiferrales bacterium. Lineage (GTDB taxonomy): Bacteria > Acidobacteriota > Terriglobia > Acidiferrales > UBA7541 > Palsa-295. The sequence continues at coordinate 33,881 of JBEKAE010000026.1, forward strand.
TCTCGGGCCCGAGGGTCTCTACAACACGATCTACAGCGGGATTTTTGGGTCGGGAATGCCCACCTTCTCGCAGCTCGGCGAAGAGAAGATCTGGCTGCTCGTGAACTACGTCAGTTCGCTCGGCCACGAAGGCGCGGGAATGGCTTTCGGCGACGCGAAAAAAGGCAAAGAAGTGTATGACGCGAACGGCTGCTCCACGTGCCATATGGTTGCGGGCACGGGAGGCGATCTCGGACCGGACCTCACGAAAATCGGCGCCCAGCGCACAGCCGACTTTTTGCACGACGTGCTGCTCGACCCTGGCGCCCACCTGCCGGCGACGGACACTGCGCTCCAGGAGAGAGCGGGGTATCCAGCTTACGTGATGTATCGCGCGGTGACGGCGAACGGCAAGGTGGTGGAAGGTATGCGCGTGGACGAAGATTCGTTCACGATTCAGTTGAGGGATGCCAGCGGCCAGCTCCACTCGTTGCGGAAGCTCAGCCTGCAAAAGCTGGAAGCGGAGCCGGGCAAGAGTTTCATGCCCAGCTACAAGGACAAACTTTCCGAGACGCAGTTGAATGATCTGGTGGCCTACATTTCCAGCCTGGGAGGCGCACAGTGAGAATGACGAAATACATTCTTTGTGGTTTTGTCCTGCTTGCTCTCGTGCTGGGAAGCCGCTTGACGTCCTGGGCCCAGAATGTGACGTACGACGAGATATTGCACGCCGCAAGCCATCCGGAGGATTGGCTGACCTACGGCGGCAACTACTCTTCCCAGCGCTTCTCGGAGTTGAAGCAGGTGGACACTCAGAACGTCGGCTCTCTGAAGATGCAATGGGTTTATCAACTGCGCCGGCAGGGGATCTTTGAGTCTTCGCCGATTGTTGTGGACGGCCTGATGTACGTCACCGAGCCGCCAACGACGGTGACCGCCCTCGACGTACGCACGGGTAAGCCCGTGTGGAGATGGACGGCGGACCTCCCCAAGAATCTGCTTACGATCGGCCTGTTCCCCACAAACCGCGGAGTAGCGATACTCGGCGACACCGTGTACGTCGCAACGATCGACGCGCATCTCGTGGCGCTCGACGCGAAGACGGGCGCCGTGCGCTGGAACGTCGAAGTCGGAAGCAACAAAGAGGCAGTCGCCATCACGCAGGCTCCTCTCGCCATCAATGGAAAGATCGTCCTCGGCATGGGCGGCGGCGAGGGCGGCCTTCGCGGCTACATCGATGCCTACGACGCCAAGGACGGCAAGCGGCTCTGGCGGCTCTATACCATCCCGACGGCGGGCGAGCCCGGCGTGGAAACCTGGGAAGGCGACAGCTACAAATACGGCGGCGCGACCACGTGGAACACCGGCGCGTACGATCCGGAAACGAACACGCTCTTCTGGGGCACGGGCAATCCCGCTCCGGATTGGAACGGAGACATGCGCAAGGGAGACAACCTTTACTCGTGCTCTCTCCTGGCCATCGACGCCGACACCGGAAAGATGAAGTGGTATTTTCAGTTCTCGCCGCACGAAACGCACGACTGGGATGCGTCCGAACCCCCCATCCTGTTCGACGCGACGATCGACGGCAAGCCGCGAAAAATCGTGGCTCAGGCCAACCGCAACGCTTTTTACTACGTGCTCGACCGTGAAACCGGACAGTTCATCGCCGGAATGGCTTACGCGAAGCAGACGTGGGCAAAGGGACTGGACGCCAAAGGCCGGCCGATCGAGCTGCCCAACAACGAGCCGAGCCCCAAGGGAACGCTCGTCTATCCCAGCATCACCGGGTCGGTCAATTGGACGAGTTCGTCCTATAGTCCGCTGACGAAGCTCGTCTACGTCGATACGCGTGAATTGGGCGCTTACTACTTTAAGGGCAACCCGCAGATGGAGCCTGCGAATCCGCTGGACATCGGCGGAGGCGGCGGGCAGAAGCTGGTCGGCGGAGATCAGGCTTACAGCGCGATCCGCGCCCTCGAAAGCACCACCGGAAAAATAGAGTGGGAATTCAAGATGGTTGGAGATTCCTGGACCGGTACGCTTGCGACGGCCGGCAATCTGGTGTTTTGCGCGGATGCCGGGGGCAATTTCTTTGCCCTAAACGCGGAGACTGGCAAGGCGCTGTGGAATGTCCAACTCGGGAATTCCGTGCGGGCCAATCCGATCACGTATTCGGTGGACGGCAAGCAGTACGTCGAGGCGGCGGCGGGCAATTCGATCTTCGTATTCAGCCTGCCGTAGACAGCGCCGCTGGCACGTGCGGCGGAAGGAGCGCGAATGAAACTGCTCGATTGGGCTAGCAGGCTCTCGCGGCGCGGTTTTCTCGCTGGTGGCGCCGCGACGATTGCCGCCGTCGCAGTTACCGGGCCGGCTGTTCTCGTCGACCCCAAGGCCACACCGGCTGCGGTGCCTCAAGGCCTCCAACCCGAACAAACTCGCGTACTCCTGAAATTCGTGCGCGACCTTTTTCCCCACGATCGGCTGGCGGATTCCTTCTATGCCAAGGCCATCGCCCCACTCGAGGATGAAGCCGCGAAGGATTCGTCCGCGAGGAAACTCCTGGCTGATGGCGTTGGCCAGCTCAACAGGCTTGCGATGGCGGCCGGTCGCAGTGGATACGCGGATGTGCCGGACGAGAAGGCGCGCGTGGCGGTCATCAAGCAGATCGAGGGCGGCGCGTTTTTCTCGAAGGTCTATGGCACGACCGTCGTGACGCTCTACAACCAGCCGGAGGTTTGGCCGCTGTTCGGCTACGAAGGCCCGTCATCCAACAAGGGCGGCTACCTTCACCGCGGCTTCAACGACATCGACTGGCTGTGAGGATGCCAATGCCCGCAAAATTCGATCTCAATGATTCGAGCGTGGTCGTAATAGTCGGTTCCGGCGCCGGCGGTGGTGTGCTGGCGAACGAGCTGGCGCAAAAGGGAATTTCCGTCGTGGTTCTGGAAGCCGGAAAGCGCGTCGAGATCACCGATTTCCGCAACGACGAAGTCGCGATGTTCAGCCTGTTTACGTGGCTCGATCCGCGCACAACGTCGGGTTCGTGGTCCGTTGGGAAGACCTCCCCGGATTTGCCGATCTGGATCTGCAAGCTCGTTGGCGGGACAACCGTGCATTGGGGCGCTTGCGCGTTGCGCTTTGAGGAGCATGAATTCAAGACGAGAACGCGCTATGGCGATGTTACCGGCGCGAATCTGCTCGACTGGCCCATCGACCTGAAGGAACTCGAGCCTTATTACGATCGCGCGGAACTCAGAATGGGCGTTACCGGGACGAACGGAATTCCGCGCCTCCCGGCCAGCAATCATGGCAAGGTGCTGTTCGCCGGCGCCAAGAAAGTCGGCTACACGAAGTTTCAGACCACCAACATGGCCATCAACCCCGTGCCCCGGGATGGCCGCGCTTCTTGCCAGCAGACCGGCTTCTGCGTTCAGGGCTGCACCTTCGGCGCGAAGTGGTCCACGCTCTACGTCGATATCCCGCAAGCAGAGGCCACGGGAAAGGCCGAAGTCCGCGCGGAGTCGCAGGTTCTGCGCATCGAGCACGACGCCTCCGGGAAAGTAAACGCCGTCGTTTACGCCGATGCCTCGGGCACATTGCGACGGCAGAAGGCGCGCGCGGTCGCCGTGGCAGCGAATTCAATCGAAAGCCCGCGGCTCCTGTTGAACTCGTCCTCGAGCATGTTCCCGCAAGGGCTGGCCAACTCCTCGGGCCATGTTGGGAAGAACTACATGCGGCACACGACGGGCACGGTGTTCGCGGTCTATGACAAGCCCGTTCACATGTACCGCGGAACCGCGCAGTCCGGAATCGTGATGGATGAGGCGCGGCTCGACCCGACGCGCGGTTTCGTCGGCGGCTATCAGTTCGAGCTGCTCCCGCAGGGCTTGCCCAGCTTCGCGCAAAACCTTCCCGGCGGCTGGGGCCGCGACCGCGCGTGGATCGTGGACAACTACGCGAACATCGCGGGCCTGTGGATCATCGGCGAGGATCTGCCGCGCGAGACCAACCGGATCACGCTGCACCCGGACAAGAAAGACAAATTCGGCGTGCCGATCCCGAATATCCACTGCGATGACCACCCGAACGACGTTGCGATGCGAAACCACGGCTACAAACAGGCGGACGCCTTGTACACGTCGATCGGGGCAAAGAAGACCGTCCACGTCCCTCCGTATCCTTCGACGCACAACATGGGCACGAATCGCATGTCGGAGAAGCCGCGCGACGGCGTCGTGAACCGCTTCGGTCAGGCGCACGACGTCAAGAACCTGTTCGTATCGGACGGGAGCCAGTTCGCGTCGAGCGGCGGCGAAAACCCCACGCTGACGATTGTCGCTCTCGCCATCCGCCAGGCCGAATACATCGCCGACCAGATGGCCAAGCGCGAAATCTGAAGGTCGGCCAAGTCCACTATGGCCAAGCTCCGGCTTTCCATCGCATGTTCGAATTACGACCGCACGCGCGCCTTGCTCGAAGGCCGTATCCCCGTGGACGGAATCGAGCTGACCTGCCTGGACCTGCCGATCGAAGAGATTTTCTTTCGTGCTTGTGGTCGCGGCCTTAGTCACCGAGGCGATCGACCGGAACTTCGGGCGCGCGGCGATTTGGTGCCTGATCGCGTCCGCATTCTCCTGGATGGGTTTGATGCACTCGGCGGTTCTTCGTTGGAGAGCGGAACCGATGTACGCCGCCGGCGGCTCATCGCTGCGGCCGTCGCCGCGCGGTGGTGGCGCGGCGACGCGCAGAAAGCGCAGCGAATCCCGTGTTCATTACTGGGGCTGGAATACCACATCCACCCAGTAATTGGAGGCTTGATAGGAGCTACTAGGGAATAGGCTCGTGCTGCCGTAGGCGTACACGCCGTTGCCCTGGCTCGATCCGTTCTCTGGCGCCTGCAGTGGGGGATTGCTCACACCAGTCGTCGCGAAATAGTTCCGATTCGCGCTCCAGTGCCCGACGCTGGTGTGATAGGAAGCGATGTAGGTCGTCCCCGCAGTGACTGTCACGGGGGAAGAGAAGCTCACCTGCTGCCAACCGGAACTCGTCTCGTTGGTGAATGTGGCGGAGGCTAGCAGGGTTCCCGTGCTGCTCCACAGATTGCCCACATGCGTGCCAGTGTTCGTGCTAGCTTTGTAGAAGCGGACTCCGGTAATTGTCCCATTGACGGTAGCCTCGAAGGCCACGCCCAATTCCACTGGTGAATCCGGTCCGTTGTCGACCGTCGCCGGCACCGTGCTGCTGCTCCAAATGGTGCACGGGCAATTGTAAGCGGATGCCTGGACATTCAGAGTTGTGCTGCCGGTGATGCTACCCTGAACCGCCGAAATGGTGGTCGTCCCACCTAAGACACCCGTAGCGAGCCCGCTGCTGTTGATCGTCGCAACCGACTTGCTCGACGAACCCCACGTAACCTGACTCGTGATATTCTGCGTGCCGCCGCCTTGATACGTTCCCGTGGCCGTGAACTGCTGTGTCGCGTTCACACTGATTGTCGGCGCGGCCGGAGTGACGGCAATTGACGTGAGCGCAGGGACAGTCAGCAAGGTCGACCCCGTCACGCTGCCTTGTGTCGCTGAGATCGTGGATGAACCGGAGTTTACGGCCGTGGCCGAACCGCTGCTGTTGATTGTCGCAACAGACGTAGTCCCGGAACTCCATGTCACCTGTCCGGTGATCGTTTCTGTGCCGCCGCCCACGTAGGTGCCTGTGGCGACGAACTGTTGCGTCCCGCCTGGTAGGACCGACGGATTGGCGGGAGTCACTGCGATCGACGAGAGCGTCGGCACCGTCACCGTTGTAGTGCCGCTGATGCCGCTCAGCGTGGCCGTGATCGTACTAGAGCCTGCTCCCACGGCTGTGACGATGCCCGTGCTGCTAACTGTGGCCACGGAGGTATTCGAGGACGTCCATGTCGCTGACGACGTAATGTTTTGCGTGCTGCCGCCCTGATATGTCCCTGTGGCGGTCATCTGCTGAGTCGCGCCCGGAAGAAGCGTTGGGCTGGTCGGCGTGACCCCAATAGATGTGAGGGCAGCGGCCTGATTGAACACCACATCCACCCAGTAGTTCGTGGACAGGTAGGAGCTCGCCGGGAAAATGCTCGTGCTACCGTACGCGTACACGCCGTTGCCTTGGCTGGATCCGTTTTCCAGCGCCAGCAAGGGCGTGCT
>JBEKAE010000027.1:0-54476 GCA_050018375.1 Candidatus Acidiferrales bacterium
CGGTCTCGTCGGGCCACTTCCGGCCGAGGCCCTCCGCGAGCATCTTGTCAGCGTCGGCGATCAACGGCTCGTCGGCGGGAAGTTTGGGGCCCAGCTTCCGGCTCCATTCGTAGATGGTCTTCTGGTTGGCGAACTGTGCCCCGGCCAAGTCAATGTCCGACTGCAGCTTTTCCCAGGTCTGCGAGGCGGCCCCTCCGAGGTTGAGATTCCGGAGGAAATCAGCGGCCACCTTCGGGTTTAGCCGGCCGGCGACAAGGTCCCTGAAGTCCACTTTGCCGGCGAGGACCGGTTCGGTCAACTCGGTGCCGAGATACTTCTCCAGGTACAGCCGGGCGACCTCGACCTGAAGCTCAGCGGCGCTGACGTCGCTCTCGTTCTGGTTCTTCTGTATCTCCAGTTGCTCCTTGGCTTGTGAGTAGAGGGCAGCCGCATCCTGCACCGCAATGCTCTGCTGAATGGCCTGCTCCCGCAGCTTGGAGGAATCAAGCTCCAGCAGCACCTTGCCGGTTTTCACGTCGTCATCGGTGATGACATAGCCGTCCGGGACGACGCTTATGACTTGGGTCTGCCCTGCGACAGCGCACTTGATCTCCTGCGAGTTGGCGGCTGCAACGGTCCCGCCTTCCGAGACGCTGATGACCAAGTCGCTTCTCTTGACCGTATATGCCTGGGCGGAATAGTCCTCTTTATTTGCAGGTCGCAGGCATAGGACGGCCAGCAGAACCGCCAGGGCGCCACAGCCGATGACCAACGCAAGCTGGCGACGAGATAGTGAGCGCCAGAAGAACAATTTTCGGAACCTCGCTGCAGACGCTCGCGCGTCGCCTGCGGGGCCGGGCCGCGATGGGTCACTCGGCGGGCTTGTCCGTCGGGTGTTTTCCTGCATCCGCGCTTTCCTCAACAGAACCTTCGCTCGTGACAAGCAGCGTTTCCGTGTCCTGCCATAGCTGAAGGCGCGACGGCGTGGTCAACCAGCGCACCTATGAGGACGCTCTAAGCGTTATGCTGCAAAGCCTGCAAGTCCAAAATGTCCGTCAGGGGTTGATTCGATGGAGCGGTTCGGGGACGGGCTAGTGCGGCAGACACGCCCCTGGCGATCTCATAAAGCCGCTGAACGCTAAGCGGCGCCAGGCAGCTCAAATCATGAATCGCTCCACTGACCACGGCGGTATTCACAACCGCGGTTTCCCCTTTGGCCTCCCTCCAAAGGATGGTCACCTTGCCAACACGAGATTGTACGCTCAAACTGCCCACTGTCAAGTGGTTTCTCGGCTGTCTGCTGGCGTGAACTGAGTCCCAGGGCCATGGGCAAGGCTCAGACAGGGCCGAATTGCGCCGCAGCGATCTTCGGCTGACGACAAGCGTCTGCCAAAGCCTGACCGGTACGCGAAAGAGTCCAGCATGGCCAAGGCCAACCGCGTGTGCATTCCTGTGGACAAAAGACAAACGGCTAGCGTTTGCAGTTGCCCATGAGGCGTTGCGCGACACACTGGGCGATGCCGGGCGCTTGACATTGCGGCACACGCAGGTATGTGGGTGCGGTGCCGGAAGCGATTCCGCATGAACGCCGAAATTCGACGTTGGACATTGGGCGTTCGATGTTCAGCCGCATGAGCATCCCTGTCCGCAAGGGAATCGGGACAGCATACTCGCGCTACGCAGCGAAGGGTCGCTACTTCGCAGAGCAGGAGCGGTGGCACTGCACGATCAATATGATCTCGTCGGCCAGACCATCGGACGCTGCCGATTGAGTGGGACGAGCAGCGCACGCAACTCGGCTTCACAGGCTGATCCTGCCCAGTCCCACCGTCGCTCAGATCCGTGACGGCTTCATGGTCAAGTTTGGGCCTTCCCTGTTCGATGACAAGTAGTTACAATGCCTCACGCGTTCACGCCATAAGGAGAGGCCGCAGCAATGACCAACGCTCAAAGATGGAATGGAGAAGGTCGGGCACCCTTTCAGATCCTGGTTCTTCCTTGGCGCAGGGAAGGGGCCAAAATCTTCTATGCTATCTTCCGGCGCGCTGATGCCGGCTACTGGCAGTTCATCGCCGGCGGTGGGGAAGGAAGCGAATTGCCCGCCGAGGCCGCCCGGAGAGAAGCCCGCGAAGAGGCAGGAATTCCAGAAAGTGCAAAGCTCCACGCGTTGGAGTCGCATTGCATGATCCCCGTCATGGAGGTTTGTGGACGCCTGCGCTGGGGTCCCCAGAAGCTGGTCATCCCGGAATATGCTTTTGGTTTAGATGTCGAAGGCCACGCACTGAAGCTTTCTTCGGAGCATACCGAATATCGGTGGGTGGATTACGAGGCGTGCCACGAGATGCTGCATTGGGACAACAATCGCAATGCGTTGTGTGAGCTCAATCATCGAATCCTCCACGGCATGACTTTGGCGGCAGACATCACGGGCGAAGGTGCCTCCATGACTGTCACAGTGCCAAAGACAGACCGGTTGGAGCGCGTGCGCGAGGTGGTGGATGCGATAATCTGCCAGCAACCCGACTTCGACCAGGCGCGCTGCGGGTATGTTCACCTTTACGGCGTGGCGCTGCTCTGCGTCCAGCTGGCCTACAAGCGTGGGCTCGACACGCAACTATGCGGGGTTGCCGGCATGCTCCACGACATCTCTTCTTACAGGACAGGTCCTTCGCCTGACCACCCTCGATTGAGCGCCCAAGAAGCAGAGCGCATCTTGGGGGAGTTGGGAATGTTCACCTGCGAGGAAATCGGTTCAATCGCCACCGCCATTGCCCAGCACGGTGCCAAAGAGGCTACCAATGGTCTCATGGCCGAGTTGCTCAAAGATGCCGATGTGGCCCAGCACTACCTGTACAACCCGGCGCTCAAGCCCGAGCGCCGTCAGCACCCCCGGCTCCGGCGAGCCTTTGCGGAATTGGGACTGTCTTCGGAGGTGTAACTGCAAGACTGCTTTGAGACCGAATTGAAGGCTACCATGTCTGGAATGTTGCGGGATACAGAAGAAGTTGAAATTCGCAGTCGCGGACAGCGATGGATTGCGTCCTGGCACCCGGCTGATGCTGTGCCCGCAGGGAGGAAGCACGGAGCGGCTGGCATCTGCGTCAATGACGCAGGGGAGGTCGTTGTCATCTCGACCGACGAAATCTCGTGGGACTTTCCCGCCGGCCGACCCGAGGCTGATGAGGATTGGGAACAGACATTGCGCCGCGAGATGCTTGAGGAAGCGTGTGCGGTCGTCACGAACGCCAGGCTACTCGGTTTTTCCCGTGGTTACTGCGCCGAAGGTACAGAGGCCGGCCACGCTCTTGTTCGGTCCATCTGGCTGGCACAGGTTGACCTGCTCGATTGGAATCCTCAGTTTGAGATCCGCTTTCGGAGGCTCGTTCCCGCTGCCCAAGCGATCAAACTCGTGGTGCCCGAATATGAGCCGCTCTGGAAGCGTGCTTTTTTCGAGGCGGGCATCGGCTAACAGGCGCATCCGCCCAAGTCGCGCTTTTTGAATCGGCGGGTTTGATACTCCAAACCGACCACAAACCTCAACCGAGGGGTGCTGCCGTAACTCATTGCACGGCAACCACCGAAAAGCTGGGAACGAGTTCGGGGTAGTTCCCGGATTTCAGAGAAACAGAGAGAGACTCGGGCGACTCCGGGGGAGATGAGCGGGTAGCTCGTTCCCAGCTTTGCGCGTTTCGTGGACGGCCACTACGCGGGAATAGGCGTGGATATTGGCCTTTAACGCGCAAGGCCCGCTGATCTCTCAGCGGGCCTTATCGCGCCGGAGCCGTTTTGCTCCGGTCGAGTGGTGAACCAAACGATCCTGAAATCGAACTATTCTCTGTTTTCGGCATCCAAATCGGTTGTCGTAACACAGGAACTTGGAACGGGATAAGATTGGCGGGTTTTCGGGTAGAGGCAGCCCTGTTTGGAAGTCCAAACGGTCCTGATCAAGCTTTCTCTCTGTTCTCGGGCTGACGATAGCTCGCCCTTCAACGTGCTGGAAGAGATCGTCGTGCGCATGGTTCTCACGGGAGCGCTTGCGCGCCCCTCTCGGCGTCAAGCCTCATTGTCGTGAGACCGCCGGAAGTCTTCCTTGGCCACACCATACCTACGGCGAACCACTTAGGATTCTCGTCCCAATCATGCGCGCGAGGGGCGCGCGCGGCCGTACCGTCTTCCAGTCAAAGGCGGTGAAGCTCTTATCCCCGCGGCTGCCGGAAGATGCGGTCAAGTGTTGAATTTACTGAACGGCGAATACAAGTTTGTTGAGGCTTCTCCACTCGCATACTGCCTTCGAGCGGAACTAAGCCGTTATTCCTACAGTCGTAACATATTGAAAGTAAAAGCATTATGCTTGAACTTGAGATTCCAAGTGTTCATGCGTGCGGGGGCATTGTAATTGCAGGGTTCTGAATCTCATCTTGTATTTTTGGCCCTTTTCTGAGTCACAGTCCTTGCGTGCTTGGCACGTGCTGTGGGGCTCATTCTGAGGGGAAAAGGGAGCGCACCATTTCTGAAAGGGGGGTGGGCAATGCGAAGTGCGTTGTTTGTCGGTGTGTGTGTGGTCGCAGCGACGTTTTGCTTTGCTGGGTCTGCGTCTGCAATTGATATACTGGTGAATGCGCAGTGCGACGTCGAGTATGCAGGCCAAAGCGATACGGGCGGTAATGGAATCCTGCCCGTCGAAATCGCCCTGCCGGCGGGTACCGTCAGCCTGACCTTTCCCAGCGTAACCGGGACGTGGACTTGGTCCATAGGCACAGGAATTTACTGCGGTCCCGATGGCGAGTCACCCGTGTATTACCCCGGCGCCGAGAACATTGGCTCGGTGAACGGCATTTCCGGAATCATTGATACTGACACGATGTTTTTCCTGAGCGGCGTCTTCGTGGGTAGCACGATACCGCCAACTGCGCCTCCGACACTGGACTTCACAGGCGACGAGAACTTCACCACCCTCAGCCCGCTTCTCGACCAGCAGTTCTTCATCGGCGATGGGTTGACCGGGACCGGCACAGGCACCCTGCAGACGTTCGTGGTTCCCGCCGGGGCAACGGACCTCTATCTCGGCGTCTCCGACGGCCTCAATTTAGCCAACGGCACCAGCCCGAGCTGGTACAGCGACAATGATGGTAACCTCGACCTTAGCCCCATCAACTTCAATTCCGGCAACGGCAACGGCAACGGCAACGGTAACGGTGGGACCGCAGTTCCTGAGCCGGCGACGATGACGCTGCTGGGGATCGGGTTGGCCGGGCTTATGGCGAAGTTCGCAAGGCGGAAAAATCGGTAGTCCGGCGATACGCACCCTTTTCTCGTTGTTCTGTCTTCAAAGAAGCGCTCCTTTCGGGGGGCGCTTCTTTTTTTCGCCGGCGACGGCGGTAGGCCGCAAGGCGTTTCAAAAATGCCTGCGCAGGCCGAATTGCTTCATTTTTTCGTAGAGAGAGCGCTCCTGAAGCCCGGCTCGTTTGGCGGCTTCGCCGATTCGGCCGTCCGTAGCGCGCAGTAACCCTTCGATATACTGCCGCTCCAGGTCGAAGAAGAACGTTTCGCGCACTTCCTGAAGCGGCTTGGCGTGCCATTGTTCCGGAAGCCGGAGGCCATGCGCCGAATCCGGCGCCGAAGCCGCGCCCGGTGATGCCGCCGTCGTCCCCGAGATGGACTCCGGCAGGTCGTCCAAGGTGATTTCCGTATCGTCGCACAGCAGGATGGCGCGCTCGAGCACGTTGTTCAGTTCCCGCACGTTGCCTGGCCACGAATACCGGCACATGGCCTGCATGGCTTGCGCGTTGATCCCCGTCACGCGCCGGCCAATTTGCCGGGCGATGAATTGGATATGCCTTTCGACCAGGACGGGAATGTCCTCCCCTCGCTCGCGCAAAGGCGGGATGGTGACCGTCACGACGCTCAGCCGATGATACAGGTCCCTTCGGAAGCGCCCTGATTCGACGTCAGGCTCGAGGGGACGGTTGCTGGCCGCGATGACGCGAACGTCCACGCCGAAGGACTTCTCACTCCCGACAGGCTGAATTTCATGCTCCTGGAGGACGCGCAGCAGTTTCACCTGGAGATGGGCGGGGATCTCGCCGACTTCATCGAGGAACAGCGTGCCGTGGTGGGCGATCTCGAACCATCCACGGCGCGCCGCAGTGGCCCCGGTGAATGCGCCTCGCACGTGGCCGAAGAGTTCGCTTTCCATGAGGTGTTCCGGCAGCGCGCCGCAGTTCAGCGCAACGAAGCGCCCCGTGGACCGCGGACCTTCCGCGTGGATGGCGCATGCAAGACGCTCTTTGCCGACGCCGGTTTCCCCTTCGATAAGCAAGGCGGTGTCGCTCCGCACCAGGCGCGGCACCACGTTCATGAAGACCGCCATGCCGGGACTGGCAGAAGCGAAGTCCGCCAGTCGCGGCTCCGCCAGCGGCTGAGGGGCGAAAAAACGCTTCGGCGTCAGCCGCCGGCGTTTCTCCAGCATCGTCTCGATCACGTCGCGCACCTGCTCGACCGCCAGGCCCGCGAACAGGACCGCGTCACAACCCTCCGCCATGAGCCGCGCATGCACCTTGGGATCGGCGCTTTCGGAAAGCACGACCGCCGCCGGCGAATCGGGATGGCTTTGCAACTGGTGCATCTTGTCTTTCAGCGGATTCGGCAGAAGGGACTGGCTGATGATCAGCACATCAGCCGGCTCCCGAACGATCCTGTCCCAGAGGTCCTTGCGCGCCCGCGGCACCTCGACAAGGATGTCCGGCCTCGCCAGATGGCTCAGAAGCCGTTGGCTCAGCGCGGAATCGTGGACGGCAAGCGTGATTCGAATAAGCATGGCTCTACATTGGCAAAAGGCAGTGATCGGCTGCCTGTTTCTTATATCTTCCACCTAATCGGATGTCAAGGCCCGATCCTGGGGCTTTCCTCGCTCGGGTCGATCGGGGAGGGACCGGCGTAACCGCCCGATGTCTATGGCGATATGGACAAGTCATGGGTCTATCCGCTCTGCGGCATGATGATTGCTATAGCTTAAGAGCGGGCATGGCGCGCTCAAGAGTGTTTCTCCGTTGAGGCAACTGCAATGCGAAGACAATGGCGAATGGTCTGGTGCCTGATCGGTATGGTGAGCCTTTGTTGGGTCGGCGGGCGCGCCATGGGGCAGGCGGAGTTTAGCGCCCCGCAATACCCGCAATACGTACAATACCCGCAAGGCACACCGCCCGTCGTCCCTGCCGCGCCTGCGGCGGCCGTCACTCTCACCTCCGGCCAGCTCAACCAGTTGCTCGGGCCCATCGCGCTCTATCCTGACCCGCTCTTGTCCCTGCTTCTCCCCGCGGCCACTTATCCCCAGGACGTTGTCGCCGCCGAGCAATGGCTTCAGGCCACGCCCGGCGCCACCGAGGCGGACATCGCCGCGCAGCATTGGGATGCCTCAATCAAGGGCATGGTTCATTATCCCAGCGTCCTCGAAATGATGAGCAATCAAATGAACTGGACCCAGGCTGTAGGCGCAGCATTTTTAAACCAGCAGAAGGACGTTCTGGCTTCCATCCAGCAGTTGCGCGCCCAGGCACAAGCCGCCCAGAATCTCCAAACCACCTCGCAGCAGCAGGTGGTCGCCGACCAGGGCTCCATCCTTGTTGAACCGACGGATCCCAATACGATGTATGTGCCGCAGTACGACGCGAACGCGGTTTATTCCAGCGCCTCTCCGGTCTCCTACGGCGCCGGCTACCCCATCGGCCTCTGGTGCGACAATGCTTTCGACTGGGGCGGCCAATGCGTCGTGACCGGCGGCGGCTGGTATTCCGGATGGAATCACCCGACGTCATGGGACCAGAATCCGCCGGCATGGAACCGTCGCCCGGCGGGATGGGTTGCCGCTCCCAGACCCTGGGCGCGCACCTCCCTGGGGTCCACGCCCCGGCTCACGTCTGCGGGCGCCGCCCGCCTGGGCCTCAATCGTCAGGGCGGGGCAGCAGGCACAACTCGCGGATCGGCGATACTGCTGCCGATCGGAAGGCAGCCTGCGCCTGCATCCTCGAGAAACATCTTTGCCCCCACGCAAAGCCGCAATGCGGTCCAAAGCGCCGCGCAGCGCGCCCGCACGCCGATCCGCCCGGCCGTGACAGCACGCAGCGCGCCTCGTCAAAGCGCGCCGGCCCCCCGCGCCGCCGCCCGCGCCGCGCCGGCAATGGCCGCGCCGCGTTCCGCTCCCAGCAATGTCTTCCGCGGCGGCTCGGCGGGCGCAACTCGCGCTCAAAGCGCCCGCGGCAATGCGTCGTCGGGCGGGCGCCGATGAAGGTCGCTCATCGTAAACTGCCGGCATCGTGGGCAGCGTTGGAGATTTGAAACGTCCGTCTGGATACCTGTGGGGACTCAATTAAGGAGAGTAAGGATGCGTCCTCGAACGTCTAAAGTCGCAGTGGCCGCACTCACCTGCGCCGGCGCCTTGACACTCGCCGCCATCATCAGTTGCAGCAGCACTGCGGACAAGAGCGCCCTCGTCCGCCCCGCCGGCGAGCCGGGCGTGGGCCAGCAGCAGTTCGACACCGACGACCATGCCGCCGCCGCGCTCGTCGCCGCCGCCAAGGCGCGCGACCACGACGCCCTCAACCACATGTTCGGCCCCTCCGTCTCCGAGTTCATCTCCGGCGACAAAGTCGAGGACGAGAAGTCTTTCGATCAGTTCGTCAAATCCGCCAGCGATCATCTTGAACTGGAAAAGAAGGACGCCAATACCTCGTTCATTGACATCGGCAAGGACAACTGGCCGTTCCCCATTCCCCTTACGCGCCTTTCGAGCGGCAAATGGTTCTTCGACACCGAGGTCGGCAAACAGGAAATCCTCGCCCGGCGGATCGGCGCCAACGAGTTGGAAACCATCAAAGTCTGCCGCGCCTATGTCGAGGCGCAACGCGAATACGCCAGCGTTGACCGCGAAGGCGACGGCGTGCTCAAGTACGCCCAGCACTTCATGAGCAAGAACGGCAAGGACGGTCTTTACTGGGAAGCAGGCCCCGGCGAAGAAGAAAGCCCGTTCGGCCAGTGGCTCGCCCAGGCTACGCTGGAAGGTTACACGCCCGGACAGAAGGACAGTTCCGGCCCGCAGCCCTACCAAGGCTACTTCTACCGCACTCTCACGCGCCAAGGCCCCGACGCGCCCGGCGGCAGGTACGACTATATCATCAACGGCAACATGATCGCCGGCTTCGCCCTGGTTACCTGCCCCAGCGAGTACGGGATCTCCGGCGTGATGACGTTCATCATCAGCCACCAGGGGAAACTCTATCAAAAGGACCTGGGTCCCAAAACCATAGACATCGTTCGGTGCATGAAGGAATACAATCCTGATAGCAGTTGGACGCTGGTGGCCGAGTAAACAAGACCCGGCAACGCAGGCATGTCTCAGAGCGGTGGACAAGCAGAAAAAGATGGGGGTGACTTCGACTTCAACCGTGTCGAGAAGGCCGTTCAAGTCGTGTCCCAGATGTCAGGTCGTCTGGGGCACGTCTACGGACTTCCTGAAGGACGTCACCTTGAGCTGTATCGGTCGCCAGAAGGGCAGGAAAGGCGGGGACTTCGGCCTGATACTGTTCAACCACTCCTGCGGCACGACCCTTTCGATCAAGGCGGAAAGTCAAATGCTTCTTAAGGCAACGGGGAACAGTTATGAATAACGGCAAGACGAACAAAGCGAGACGGAAGGAACGTCTGGGCCGTCGTTGCGCGCAACTTCTTGCGCGTGAACGACGCTTATTTGGCGGGTTGCGGAATGTCGAGCAACGAGAGTCCTGGAATGTGCTTGACGGAGCCGATGCAATGGACGCCGCCTCTGAATCTGCGGTGAACGATGTGGAGGCGTGCGTCAGCGAACTTCGGGCGGTGGAACTTGTTGAGATCAACGACGCTTTTCAGAAGCTTTTCGACGGAACCTATGGGACGTGTGAAGAGTGCGGGAAGCAGATTCCTGCGGCACGGCTCAGACTCATTCCCGCCGTATCCCTCTGCGTCGCTTGCAAACGTCAGCGGGAGCGCCTGAAAGAAAGTCGAGTCGAGCTGCCGGGATGGAGTGGCGCGGAGGTAATGGCCGACGTGGACAAATCGGAGGCCTTTTGTGGTCAGGCTCGCAGGCGAGCCTGACGAATCAAAGGTGGACGCACCATATCCAAGGCGTAAAAAAGGGAATGAAAGGACTCCTATGCTCGACAAAGCTAAGACGTTAAAGGGTTACACATTACACAGCCGTGACGGGGAAATAGGGAAGGTCAAGGAATTTTACTTCGATGACCAGCACTGGACGGTTCGCTATCTGGTCGCCGATACAGGAAGCTGGCTTACGGGCCGACAGGTGCTGATTTCCCCGTATGCATTGCTCGCTGTGAGTAAAGAAGAACAACATATCTCCATCGATTTGACCAAAAAGCAGATCGAGGAGAGCCCTTCCCTGGACAGTGACAAGCCTGTCTCGCAACAATACGAAGAGGTCTACTACGCATATTATGGATACCCGATGTATTGGTACGGCCCAATGATGTGGGGACCATATCCTTACATTCCGCATGACCCTGCACAGTGGAAAACACTCTCCATTCAAGCCGAGAAAGCGTGGGATCACCATTTGCGCAGCACCCACGATGTAACCGGCCATCACATCCAGGCCGCAGACGGCGTAGTTGGCCACGTGGACGATTTTATCATTGATGACGAGACGTGGGCGATTCGTTATCTGGTCATCGATACGCGGAACTTCTGGCCGGGGAAGAAGGTCCTGGTTTCACCGCGATGGATCGAGCGCGTGAGTTGGGACGAGCGGAAGGTCTTCGTCAATGTTCTCTGCGCGGCCATCAAGGAGTCACCGGAATATACGGAGGAGTCTCTGATCACTCGGGAGTATGAGACCAGACTGCATGGACATTACAATCGCCAGGGATACTGGGGCGCTGAACCGGCTGCCAAGAAGCATTCCCATTAAAGCAAACACGAGAAAGGGCATACGATGATCGAGAACATCGGCGTGACTGCAGGCAAAGTGTTTCAGTTTCTGAAGACAAAAGGGCCTTCTCCGTTGCACCAGATTCAGAAGGGTGTCGGCGAGAACCCAGCGGCCACGAATCAGGCCATCGGATGGCTCGCGCGCGAGGGAAAGCTCACGGTTGATCAGAGCCAGAAGAACAGGCCGAATTACGCGCTCCGCGAGTAAAGCGACCGCCGGATGGTCTTTCGACCGTGCTCAGGGCCATGAGCTAGTCGAACGGCGGGTGATCAGATTGTGGTCTGTCCGCTGTGGCTCATACGGGTTTCGGGGTCATGCGGGTTCGTTTGAGCGGTTCTCTCGTGGTGGTCGCGGAAAGGGCGCGTTTTCAGGTAAACCGCTGGAGAGTTCGGACATGTCGAACGCAAACGTTCCGATGCGACGAGACGAGGAGACGTGCGTGGTTAAGTGCAACGAAGAGAGCCAGCCGGCTTCCGATCACAAGATTGACGAGCTTTCTGACGGGACCGAGCGGCGCGACCGGGTATTGCGGCTGCTCATTAGAGGGCATGCCCTGACTTTGTGGTCCACGTCGCAGCGGGGCAGCACAACGCAGAATCGTGGATTGCAGATGTAATTACGGATGAACACGGCTCTTCCCTTCCAAAAGACAGTGATCGGACTTCACTCTCTTATATCTTCCATGCAATCGGATGCCAAGGCCTGATTCTCGGCTGCCCCTCCCGCTGAGTCATTTGGAGTAGGACTGGCGTAACTACCCGATGTCTATGGCGATATGGACAAGTCATGGGTCTATACGCTCTATGGCACGAGTCTTGCGGTGTCGTTGCTTGAAGGCCGACCGCGAAAGGGAGAGTCTGTGCCTTTAAATAGGAATTCGATGAAAAAGCAAGCGATTGTCGCGACCAATTTGACAAAATCGTTTGGCGAAGGCGATACCAAGAAGATTGCGGTGAATGGTGTCGGGCTTGTCGCTCGCCACGGGGAGATGCTGTTCATCGTCGGCCCCTCCGGCAGCGGCAAGACCACGCTGTTGAGCATGATTTCCGGCATTCTGCGTCCCAACGCCGGTACGGTGATCGTTAAAGGGGCCGATATCTGGACTCTGAACAATGACCAGTTGGCTGACTTCCGTCTGAATACAGTCGGTTTCGTCTTTCAGGACTACCATCTTTTCCCACGGTTGACCACGGCCGAGAATGTCGCGATCCCGTTGATCCTGAAGCAACGCCCTTGGAACGAATCCATCACCGAGGCAGAGAAATACCTCGAGATCGTCGGCCTGAAAGGCCGAGGCGAGATTCTGCCGGTGAAGCTCTCGGGCGGCGAGCAACAGCGCGTGGCAATCGCACGCGCGATCATCAGCAAGCCGGAGATCCTGATTCTCGACGAACCGACAGCTTCCTTGGACGGTGACACCGGAAGAATGATCATCGCCTTCGTCAAAGAGAAAATTCTCAATGAAAGCCGTTGCATTCTGATCGTGACCCATGATGCGCGCATCAACGAGTATGCAGACCGGATCATCCACATGGAAGATGGGCGTTTCACCCAGATGGACAAGGGTACCGAATGAGAAACAGGACGGCGTAAACCGCGCAAGCGCCAAAGAGGATGTTCACGATGGAAAAGACCCCGGATAAATCCGAAGCTGAACCGTCGCCCGCGCAGCCGGCAAGCATCAAGTCCCCGGACACCGCAAGCGCGGCGGTTCCTCAAGCGCCCGCGACGCCGGCCGGCGCCAAGGCTCCCGAATCGAAGCCGGCGCAAGACGATCTGCCCAAGAAGGCCTACGGCATCTATCTGAAGGAAGGTCGTCCGCAAGGACACGACGTGCAGAATTGGCTGGAAGCTGAAACTCAAATGTCGCACGCCAAAGCCGAACCGCCGCCCGCGAAGCCGGCAGACGCCAAGTCACCAGAGGTCGCTAGCGCGGCGGTTCCTGACAATGCTACGGCGCTCCTCCAGGCGAAAAACGGAGCCGAGCCGTCGCCTGCAAAGCCGGCTGACGCCAAGTCACCGGACGCCGCAGGCGCAGCGGCTCCCGGCAAGGCCGCGGCACTCGATACGAAACCGGATCAACCGTCGGCTCCCCCCGCTAAACACGGGTTTGGAATGAGAAACAATATCATCTTTGCCTTCGCCATATTCGGCATCCTGGCCGGACTGGTCGCCGCCTACATCTTTGGCCTTGAAAGGAAGGCCCAGCCCCCGGTGTTTAAACCGGCCAGCAGCCCTTACGAGACGGCCATCTTTGCCAATGGCATTATCGAGAGCGACCAGCCGAGCGGGTCGAACATCAATATCTATCCCGAAGTTTCCGGCCCGATCACCCAGGTGCTGGTGAAGGAAGGCCAGCAGGTATCGGCCGGCGCTCCGCTGGTGAACATAGACGATTCGGTGCAGAGAGCCACCACTGAGCAGCTCAAATTGCAGGCCGAAGCCGCGCTTTCACTTCTGAACGAACTCAAAGCTGAGCCGCGAAAGGAAACCTTGGCGATTGCCGAGGCGCAGGTGGAGCAGGCCGAAGCCAACCTGAAAGCGGCCCGCGACCAGTACGACAAGCGCCGCGCCTCCTACGACATTGATCCGAAATCCATCAGCAAGGACGTGCTGGATACTGCGGCAGAC
Organism: Candidatus Acidiferrales bacterium; assembly: GCA_050018375.1. Classification (GTDB taxonomy): domain Bacteria; phylum Acidobacteriota; class Terriglobia; order Acidiferrales; family UBA7541; genus Palsa-295. Next base: position 13,589 of record JBEKAE010000027.1, read on the forward strand.
GCCGTTACTCAGGCGGCCGCCGCGCTGGACGTGGCCCGCACGCAATATGAACTGACCAAAGCGGGCGCATGGAGTTACGACATCGTCAACCAGCAGAAGCAGTACGAGGCGCTCCAGCAGTCTTACAAGTCCGCGGTCGCGCTGCTTCAATATTACTCGATCAAAGCGCCGGCCGATGGCGTCGTGCTGGCCGTCAATACAACGCCCGGCAGCTATGTGTCGTCGCAGGGCGCCTATAACCCCTACACGGAGTTATTCGACCCGATCGTGCTGATGGGAGCGCCCCAGGACCATCTGGCCGTGCGCTGTTATGTGGACGAGATACTGGTCTCGCGGCTGCCCTCTTCGTGGCATATTCGCGCGCAGATGTCAGTCCGCGGAAGTGACGTTAAGGTGCCGTTGGAGTTCGTCCGGGTGCAGCCATATGTTTCGCCCAAGATCGAGCTGTCGAATGAGCGGCAGGAGCAAGTGGACCTGAGGGTGCTGCCGGTGATTTTCAGGTTCGAGAAAAAGGACGCCCCGGTTTATCCGGGCCAGTTGGTGGATGTTTACATAGGGCAGGAATAGCGCCCCGCCCGTCCCGAGACATGTCAGAGCGAAAGCGATGAACAACTTCCGATCATTCTTAGTCCAGCGAACTGCGGCCCTCGCCATGAGCATAGCGCTGCTCGGCGGCTGCGCGGTGGGCCCCGATTTCGTTCGTCCCACGGCGCCCGATACGGACCGCTTCACGCGCGAGCCGTTGCCTGCAGCCACGGTCGCGGCGGACGGGCAGACGCAGCATTTCGTATCAGGCGTTGCGATGACTGCCGACTGGTGGCGGCTTTTCAAGTCGGCGCAATTGGATGCGGTCGTCGAACAGGCCATCGCCAACAACCCGACCCTCCAGGCGGCCGAAGCCAGCTTGCGCCAGAGTCAGGACAAGCTGCGCGCCGGCTATGGCGTGTTCTTCCCGCAAATCCAGGCTAATGCAGCCGCCACCCGACAGCGCGTCGCGCCGGCGGACCAAGGCCTGACGACGTCCCCCGCCGTCTTCAACCTAGTTACATTGAGTGGCACCGTCAGCTACGCGCTCGACGTGTTCGGCGGCGAGCGCCGGACGGTGGAAGGCTTGAAGGCCCAGACCGACTATCAACGGTACGAGGCCCAGGCGGCCTGCCTGACGTTGTCCGCAAATGTCGTCAACACCAGCATCGCGCGCGCAGCCTACGCCGCGGAGATTCGCGCGACCAAGCAACTGATCGCCCTGGAGAATGAGCAACTTCACCTCACCGAAGCGCAGGTCCGCGCCGGAACTGTTCCCTTTGCGAACGTGTTGAGCATACGCAGCCTGATCGCCGCCAACCAGGCCTTGCTGGCGCCCCTGGAGCAGAAGGTCAGCCAGGCCGAGGACTTGCTGGCGACGCTGGAAGGCGTGACGCCATCCAAAGTTTTCCTGCCCGACATCGAGGTGACCGAACTCTCACTGCCCGGCGACCTGCCGGTGAGCCTGCCGTCCGACCTCGTGCGCCAGCGCCCCGACATTCTGGCAGCCGAGGCTCAATTGCACACGGCCAGCGCCAGCATCGGCGTCGCGACCGCGGCGATGTTCCCCAGCATCAGCTTGAGTGGCACTTACGGTATTTCCGGCTCCACCTTCAGCAATCTTTCAGCGAGCAGCGGCCGGTTCTGGAGCATCGGCCCGTCGGCCACGATTCCGTTGTTTCAGGGCGGCACCCTGTGGTACACCCGGAAGGCGGCCATAGACGCCTTTCAGCAGTCGCAGGCCAGTTATCGCCAGACCGTGCTGGGCGCATTCGCGCAAGTCGCCGACTCCTTGAAGGCGCTGGAGCACGACGCCGAGGCGTTGCAGGCGCAGGTCGAAGCGCAGCGCGCCTCCGACGAAGCGCTGAACCTGTTGAAGGACGGTTACCGCGCAGGGCTGGTAGCCTATCTGGACGTGTTGACGGCCGACGTGCAATTCCATGAGGCGACCATCGCCTATCTGCAGGCGGTCGCGCAGCGGCACCAGGACACCGTCGCCTTGTTCGTGGCGCTGGGAGGCGGTTGGTGGAACACGCAACGCCCGGCGGGCGAAGGCGAGGCGCCATGAAATACAGTGGCATCCTGCGAATCGGATTCAAGCTGCTGGTGAATGACAAGGGCAAGTTCTCCGCGTTGTTGATCGGGATCACCTTCGCCGTGTTCCTGATGATGGAAATGACCGCGATGTTCGCCGGCATCCTGAACCGCGCCCATTCGACGGTCACCAATATCGGCGCAACGATGTGGGTCATGGACGTGGGGGTCAATACGGCCACCAGCCCGATTCCCATGCCCGATTACCTGCTGGACGCGGTGCGCAGCATGGACGGGGTCAGCTACGCGGTGCCGCTCTTCATCGGTGGCGCGACGGTCAAACTCAATGACGGCGTCTTTCAATCTGTGAGTGTCATCGGCCTCGACGATGAGAGCCTGTTCGGGCGTCCCGAAATCGAACAGGGCAGTATTCAGGGCATCTTTGCCGACAACACATTCCTGGTGGTTGACGACGTTGAATTCTCGAAGTTGGAGAACCCGAAGATCGGCACCTCGTTCGAACTCAACGATCACCGCGGCACGATTGTGGGCATCGCCAGGGTCGCCTCGAACGGACTGAACGGCGTGCCTACGCTCTATACGACCTACTACCGCGCGATCGAATACATCCCTTCGCCGCGTTTCACCTTGTCCTACATACTGGTGCAGCCGAAGAGCGAGGCTGCCGTGGCAGGGATCAAACAGCAAGTCGCAAAGCTCGGCTATGTGGCCCGGACCAAGGACGAATTCAAAAAACTCATCAGCGACTACTATACGTACCAGACCGGCATCGGCACCAACATCCTGTTGATGACCGTGATCGCCTTTGTGGTGGGCCTGTCCATCTCGGGCCAGACCTTTTACACGTTCATACTCGAAAACCTGGAGAAATTCGGCGCGCTGAAAGCCATCGGAGCCAAGGGGCGCGAGCTCATTTACATGGTCCTGTTCATGGTGACCTTTACTTGCCTGACCGGCTATGGCCTGGGCATCGGCTTGGTGACGCTGATGATCTTCATCGCCCGATCCAGGCTGCCCAACTACGCAGCGATGATCACCTTCTGGAATCTGGGGTTGGCCTTCGGCATGGTCGTCTTGATCGCTGGAATCTCAAGCTACATCGGGGTGCGCAAGGTCCTCAAGATCGAGCCCTTCGACATCTTCAGGGGCTAGCCGTTCCGGCATCGTTTCCAAGTTGCGTTTTGCGATGCAAGGCGGCAATGCCGTGCTCACCAGGGACAACGCTTGCCTGCCAGCATCCTGGCAGACGAAGTAGCGCGACAACTTGAGGGCGAAGGCGTCGAGAAATTCGACCAGCCGTTCGATAGACTGATGGAGGTATTGAGGAGGAAGCTGCCACGGCATTTGAAGCAAGAACAATGAAAGTCAGCCCTTTCGCAGGAAAACCACCGGAGACAGGAAGGAATCGTTGGAGGCGGACTCGACGGCATTTCCTGACAATGTCGTCTATATCTTCCGAAAGCAATTGGAGGAGGCCGATGTCATCCTGCTGAACAAAACCGACCTCCTTTCGCCGGGCGAGTTGTCCGCGCTGAAGGCGAAGGTCGCGAAGAAATATCCTGGGGCGCCGCTGTTCTGCGCTTCGGCGCTACGAGGCGAGGGAGTAGACGAATGGCTGGATTTCGTGCTGAAGGCGCCACGCGCCGGGACGCGGATGGCGGAGGTGGATTATGACACCTATGCCGACGGCGAAGCGGCGCTCGGCTGGTTGAATTGCACGGCGCAGTTGCGCGCGGCGACGCCGGCGGACTGGTCAGAATTCTGCGCGGGTTTCATCGAACGCGTGCGAGAGGGACTTCGCGGGCGCACAGCGGAGATCGCACACTTGAAACTGCTGCTCAACACGGTTGGCGGCAGCTTGCAGGCGAACCTCACGAGTTCGCGCGGCAAGCCACTTTTCCAAGGGATGGTGCAAGGCGAACCGCGTGAGGCGCTCCTGATTGTCAACGCGCGCGTCCGCGCGGAACCCGAAGAACTTCAGGCAGTGATCGAGAAGGCGCTCGCGGGCGGTCCGCAGAAGGACGTCGCCGTGGAAATCCTCACGATGGCGAGCTTCAAGCCAGGCCGCCCGCAGCCGACGCATCGCTACAGCGACATCGTCTAAAGCAACCACGGGCTTGTCCGTCGGGAAATCCGATCCAGATGGCCTCTGTGAGCAGTACCGCCCGATCATTTCGGCGCGCGTTTGAGGATTGTGCGCCTCGCGGAATCGAACCGGGCCTGGCGCTGCATCAATTCACCGCTGGAGAGACTGAGTTTCCGCTTTTCGGGACGCTTGAGCAGCATTTGCAGCACCTGACACTTCAGGCAGCGCGCACGCTTCGCCGCCCAACTTCCGGAAGGCTCCCCGTGGCAGAGGGTGCCAGTCACAAACCAGCAGAAGCCTCCGTGGGGAATGCGAAACGACGGGCAGCGCGCGCGCAGAGTGAGATCGCACTGGTTCAATTCCCAGCAACGCGGGACGAGCAGCAGGTCATGGCCTCTGTGCAGGATAGCATGGAGGATGAGAAGGCGCTCGACATGTGCAGGCACGCGCCGCCATCCCTGCTCGTAGGCCTGGATGGCTTTGGCGGACAAGCCCAGCATATCGGCCATGTGTCTTTGAGATACGCCCAATTCCTGGCGCAAGCTTTTGACCGTGGGCACTTGCATGAGACAGTTTATCTCCGATGACGATGGAATCCGCCATAATATCCGCCTCGGACCGGAACTTGTCAACGGGACATCATGCGCCGAGCGTCGCGCGCCCCCGGTTAAGGAGAAAGAACTCTGCTCGGGTCGGTCATATCCCCGTTGCCTCGTTAACAACGCAGGCAGGCCCAGCATCCAATCTTTCTGCTCCCTTGTTCATTCAGAGAGCTGCAAGGAATCTGACGGCTCTCAACGTATCGAGCGATGTCCAGGTCGTTCCAGGTCATAATGGGATGGAACTCGGAGACGTCCGGAGTGATTTCCTGGAACTCGCAAAAGTCCAGAAGGACCGAGCCGCGATCATGGTGGAAACAGGTCATCAGGCAAGAAATGTTCATCTCCCGAAACGCCTGTCGCCTTGGCCGGTTCCTCAAGATTTCGCAGCAGAGGAATGGGTCAATATCGGGAAGTTCGTCCGGTGTCTGCTCACTGCTTTCGTAGATGCGAATCTCAGGATATTGTGTCACGAGTTGTTTCATGAACGTAATGGTCTCCGCCGGCTGAAACCGCGTCGCGACGCAGAATCCTCTGATCTTCGGACTCGTGAGCTTGGCTAGGTCCCAAACCACGCAGGACTCTTGGGTCAGATTGTGTTCGACCACCAGGCGGTCGCCAAACTGCCCGAAGGCGCGGTGGACCAATGAAAGTGAATGGACCAGCTTCTCAGCAAATCTCACATCGTGCGCGGATGGCAGGTCGTTGTCACGGTTCGCCATAACGGAAACCATCTGTCCACCTCCAGAACATCGCTACGAAAGAGAAAGCTCATTCCTGAATCGGAACCATAAGCGTCTTGCGCTTGACGAGCGCCGGCTGAACGTCAATGGTCTTCAGCGCTTTCCGCACCGCCTTTGCGTGCGTCCTGTAGGTCGCGGCATAGACCAGCCCCGTCGCGCCGTCCGGTGTGTTCCGGATCTCGGAGTTCGCAATCGAGATTCGTTCGCTGCTCAAGCAGCGAAATATCTTGGAGAGCACCCCCGGACGGTCACAGACCGTGAAGCGGAGGAAGAAGCGCGATTCCAGTTGGTCATACGGCAGCACGTGGACGTGTTCGGGCCTCGGCAGGCGGGGCACGCTCGCGCCGGTATCGGCATGGCGAATCCGCCGCGCGATCTCCACGATATCTGCCAACACCCCCGATGCCGCTGGCGCGCCGCCGGCGCCTTTTCCGATCAGCGTGATGGGCCCGGCCGCATCCGACTCGATCAGCAACGCATTGAATTCCCGCGAGACCTCCGCCAGCGGGCTGCGCTTGTCCAGGAACGTCGGCTGCACGCGTGCCTCGACGCCTGTTGCACGCCGTTTCAGAATGGCGAGTGGCTTGAGGACGTATCCGAAGGAGTTCCGAGCCTCGAGCAAGTCTTCTTTTTCGAGGTTCCCGATTCCTTCGCGGTGGACGTCCTGAGGCGGTAGCCATCGGCCCAACACGAGTGATCCGAGGATCGCGAGCTTCTGCGCAGCGTCGAACCCTTCGAGGTCCAGACTGGGATCGGCTTCGCAGAAGCCCTTTTGGCGCGCCTCCTCCAGCGCCTGCCGGCGGTCCACGCCGTTTTCCCCGATCCGCGTGAGGATGAAGTTGGAAGTGCCGTTGAGTATCCCGGAGATCGCGCTGATGCGGTGGCCGGACAGCCCCGATTGCAACACATGGATGACCGGCACGCCGGCCATGACGCTGGCCTCGAAGCCGACCGCGCGCCCGGCCTTGTGCGCTTCGGTGAGGACCTCCGTCCAGTGATTCGCCAGCAAAGCCTTATTGGCAGTGATGACATGCTTTCCTGCCCGCAGAGAGGCGAGCACCAGATCGCGCGCGGCGCTCGTGCCGCCCATTAACTCCACAACGATGTCTATGTCTCGGTCCGCCACAAGGTCCCGCCAGTCCAAACTCAGGACCGTGCCTGGAGCGTGAATGCTCTTCCGCCGGGTCGCGTCCTTCTCGGCGATCCTTGCGATTACGACCTCCGCACCGACGTCGGCTCGGATGATGCCTGCGTTTGCCTGAAGGCTTTCAACGAGCGCAGCGCCCACCGTCCCAAGGCCGACCACGCCGATTCTGATGGTTCTTATATTCATGATGTGGCCCACGAAAAATAAATGACGAAAGATACTTGACAAACTCAGTCGGCATAGTTTATAGTACCCGACGATAATTGTCAAGTACTTGGAGAAGGCTCGTGAAACGTGCGTACCACACACAGATGCTCTGTACGAAGACCCAGCCCGCGTCGTGCTTCGGCGGAAGCGTTGGGCTGGGTCACATGATGCGCGGCTCTCCGCCAGAGAGTCGGCGCCGTACCTTCAGAAACAGGCGTTTGGCAATTTCATTCAGACCGCACCGGTCGTTGCACGACAGCAGGCAAGTCCTTATGGGCCCCTTCTGAGGCGGAGCACCGGCTGGTGCTCCTGCTATCAGAAAGGTGACACAATGAGGAGTCTCACACTCGTCTTGGTTCTATCCGGGCTTCTGGCTTTGCCTGCGGTCGGCTGGGCGGAAGATACCTCGAAGACAACAACAAGTCCGTCGTCCGCGTCCGACGTGACAGTCCCAGAACAATCGCCGAACGATGCGGCCATTCGCGCCGCCGCAGAACGAATCACAGCCGAGCACGTGCGTCAGGTCGGAGCCGCGTCCTCTGACCCTGTACCGCCGGTCGCAGACCCGCAGGCCGCGTACCAGGACCTCTTGGCCCCTCCGCCAGTCAAACCTGAGAAAGGCTGGCCTTTGCCGCTTCACACGATTGAAGGCGTGGGTGGCGTGGGACTGACCGAAATGGCGTATCTAGTCAACCCGTCCGTCGGTAACGACTGGCTGGGACTGCCCAGCCTCTCATTCACACACGTGCAGACCGGGCACCAGAACGCGGAGATCGGCTCGATCTCTGAGACCCTCTTCAAACGATTGGAGCTGAGCTTTTCGAACGACTACGTCGGCTTGGGCGATTTCGATCTTGCGGTGAAGAATAAACTTGGCGTCTCGCTCGGGACCGACTACGTCCAGTTTTACAACGCCGGCGCACGCCTGGCGTTGGTCAACGAAGGAGATTACGGCCAGTCGTGGCTTCCCGCCGTGACCGCGGGCGTACACTACAAGTACAACGCTACGATCAACGAATTCAACAATGAACTCGGCGGAGCGCTTAACAAAGTGGTCGGCGTCAAGGACTATCAGGGTGTGGACTATACCCTGACTGCGACGAAGATGTTCAAGGATGTCCTGCCGAGGCCGTTCTTCGTCAGCGGCACCGTGCGCAACACGGATTCCGTGGATACCGGCTGGCTGGGTTTCACGAACGAGCGACGGACCGTGTTCGAAGGCAACGTCGGCGTTTTTGTCCGGCCCGACTTTGTCTTGGCGGCGGAATATCGCGAGATGCCGAACGATATAAAACTCAAGCAGCTTCCGCCGGGCGTGTTGGGAGTGCCCAGCGATTGGTGGACGCTCGCGGCGGCTTACGTTATTGACCGTCATTGGACCGTCTCAGCGGCTTATGCGAACCTGGGAAATGTGTTGAACCACAAGGAGCCTGCGTCACTGTGGCTGCAGGTCAAGTACGAGTTCTGACCGGACCTCTCGGCTTCACGCACTGCACATGCGGTTGGCCGACATGGGCGCCGGAAGGCAAGAACAGGGCAAGAGCAAGGAGGACTGAACATGTCGAAGTGGCACTTGGACAATTCGCTTTCGATAGGCAAGACGCCGCTGGTCAAGATCAATCGCATCACGCAGGGCGTTGGGGCGACCGTCCTGGGCAAGATTGAGGGCCGGAATCCTTCCTATTCCGTGAAATGCCGCATCGGGGCGTCCATGATCTGGGACGCGGAGAAGCGCGGCGCTCTGAAAGCGGGCCGGGAGATCATCGAGCCGACCAGCGGGAACACTGGCATCGCGCTGGCCTTCGTCGCTGCGGCGCGCGGCTATCCGCTCACGCTGACCATGCCGGAGACGATGAGCATCGAGCGGCGCAAGTTGCTGAAAGTATTCGGCGCCAACCTGATCTTGACGGAAGGCGCCAAGGGTATGCCGGGCGCCATCGCAAAAGCGGAGGAGATCGCCGCTTCCGACGCGGCGCGCTGGTTTCTGCCGCAGCAGTTCAAGAATCCGGCAAACCCGGCGATCCACGAGGCAACCACCGGACCTGAGATATGGGACGACACGGACGGCGCGATTGACGTTCTGGTCTCCGGCGTCGGCACCGGCGGCACGATCACCGGCGTGTCGCGGTTCATCAAGAAGACAAAGGGAAAGCAGATCATCTCCGTGGCTGTCGAGCCGGCCAAGAGCCCTGTGATCTCGCAGAAGCTTGCCGGCCAGCCGCATAAGCCGGGCCCGCACAAGATTCAGGGCATTGGCGCGGGGTTCGTGCCGGAGGTACTTGACCTGGGGTTAGTGGACCGCGTGGAGCAGGTGAGCGACGAAGAGGCCATCGAGTACGGGCGCCGACTGGCGCGAGAGGAGGGCATCCTGTCCGGCATTTCGTCGGGCGGGGCAATGGCGGTCGCCGCGCGGTTGAGCCGGGACAAGGAGTTCGCGGGGAAGACCATCGTGGTCATCCTGCCCGATTCGGGCGAGCGTTACTTGTCCACGGCGTTGTATGAGGGATTCTTCTAATCGGGAGGCAAAGACGTGGCTCCCCAGTTTTCTGATAATGCAGCCGTGGAACATTTTCTGCGGATTCTCAGCCAGATCGGTCTGGTTAAGGTCATCGGAAAAAGAAAAGGAGGGACTGCTGTGAGCGATTCCCAACGACGTTTTGGCACTTTGGCCCTGCATGCCGGTCAGGAGCCGGACCCGACGACGACGGCGCGCGCAGTGCCGATCTACGCTACGACCAGCTACGTCTTCAAGAGCACCGACCATGCCGCGAACCTCTTTGCTTTGAGGGAGTTCGGCAACATCTACTCGCGTCTTATGAACCCCACCAACGATGTCCTCGAGAAGCGTCTCGCGGCGCTCGACGGCGGCGCGGCGGGTCTCGTTTTCGCCAGCGGCCAGGCGGCCATCACCGCCGCGGTCCTGACGATCACGCACGCCGGGCAGAACTTCATTTCGGCGACGAGCCTGTACGGGGGAACGTGGACGCTCTTCACGCAGACCTTCCCGAAGCTCGGCGTCGAGGTTCGGTTCTTCGATCCCAGCAAGCCGGAGACGCTTTCGAAGCTGGTGGACAAGAACACCCGCGCGCTTTACCTCGAAACGCCGGGCAACCCGAAGAACGATATCCCGGATTACCGGAAGATCACCGACTTGGCTCATAAGCATGGGATTCCGGTGATCGTGGACAACACCGTACTGACGCCGGCGTTATTCCGGCCCATCGAGCACGGCTTTGACATCGTGGTCTACTCGACGACCAAGTTCATCGGCGGCCACGGCGTGCACATCGGCGGCGCCATTGTGGACAGCGGCAAGTTCCCGTGGGCCAAGGACCCGGCCAAATGGCCGGAGTTCACCGCGCCGGATCCGGCGTATCACGGCGTTGTCTTCGAGGAAGCGCTGCGACCGATCGGGAACATCGCGTACATCATCTACATCCGCACGCATTGGCTGCGCGACACGGGCGGCAGCCAGAGTCCGTTCGCCTCGTTCCTCACGCTGCTGGGAGTCGAGACGCTGCACCTGCGGCTGGAACGGCACTCGACGAACGCCCTGGCCGTGGCGCAGTTCCTTGAGAAGCACCCGGCCGTCGCATGGGTGAACTATCCGGGCCTGCCCAATCATCCCGATCACGCCAACGCAAAGAAGTATCTGCCCAAAGGCGCCGGCGGGATTGTGGGATTCGGCATCAAGGGCGGCAAGGAAGCGGGCGTCAAGCTGATCAACAATGTCAAGCTCTTCAGCCATTTGGCCAACATCGGCGACGCGAAGTCGCTGATCATCCACCCGGCGACGACGACGCACTCGCAGCTCACTCCCGAGGAGCAGACGCAGACCGGCGTGACGCCCGAGTACGTCCGCCTGTCGGTCGGCATTGAGGACATCGAGGACATCAAGGCGGACCTCGACCAGGCGCTGAAGGCGTCTCAAAAGTGAATGGTCACCGGAAGGGATTACTGACGTGAAATACTATGCCAATGTTCTCGACAGCATCGGGCATACGCCCTTGGTGAGGCTCTCCAAGCTTACAGAGGGTCTCTCGGTGACGCTGCTGGCCAAGGTGGAGTTTTTCAACCCCGGCGGAAGTGTCAAGGACCGCATCGGCCTGAGGATGATCGAGGACGCCGAGCGTCGGAGATTGCTCAAGCCGGGCGGGACGATCATCGAGGCCACGGCAGGGAACACCGGAGCCGGGCTGGCGCTCGTAGCGGCGGTCAAAGGCTATCGCTGCATCTTCGTGCTGCCGGACAAGATGAGCGACGACAAGGTGAACCTGCTCAAGGCCTACGGAGCCGAGGTCGTTATCACGCCGACCTCGGTTCCGCCGGACTCCCCGGAGAGCTACAACGGCGTGGCCGAGCGGCTGAGCCGGGAGATTCCCGGCGCGTTCCGGCCGAATCAGTTCGCCAACCCGCAGAACCCGGAGGCGCACTATCTGAGCACCGGCCCGGAAATCTGGGAGGATACGGAAGGGAAGGTGGATGTCTTTGTCGCCGGTATGGGAACCTGCGGGACAATTTCCGGGACCGGCCGCTATCTCAAGGAACGGAATCCGAATGTTGTGGTCGTCGGCGCGGACCCGGCGGGGTCCATTCTTTCCGGCGATTCGCCCAAGTCTTACAAGGTGGAGGGTGTGGGAGAAGATTTCGTCCCGGCGACGTTCAACCGTCAGGCCGTTGACGAGATGGTCCGCGTCACGGACATCGAGGCGTTCTCCATGACTCGCCGGCTCGCTCGCGAGGAGGGGCTGCTCGTGGGTGGGTCGGCGGGCATGGCCGTCGCAGCGGCCATTAAGTATGCGCAACGACTGCCCGTCGGCAAGGTCATCGTCGTGCTGCTCCCGGACACGGGCCGGAATTATCTGACAAAGATTTTCTCGGACGAATGGATGCAGCAGAACGGGTTCCCGGTCGAGGCGCCGGAAAAGTTCACCGTCGGCGACGTGCTGCGGATCAAGCACGGATTGCCGGCGCTCGTCACGATCTCCTCGGATCAAACGGCGGACCAGGCCATGCAGTTCATGGAGAAGCACGCCATTTCGCAACTTCCGGTCGTTCAGGACGGCCGCGTGGTCGGCAGCTTGAACGAAGTGACATTGGTCCGGCTGCTCCACGACGGAGCGGACCTCCGGAACAAGGCCGTGTCGGAGGTCATGGGAAAGCCCATGCCCCAGGTGGAAGAGTTCGTGGATGTCTCCGAGCCGTATCGGCTGCTCATGGCCGGCCACAGCGGTGTGATTGTCACCCGGCAGGGAGCGCCGTCCGGCTTCCTGTCGCGCATTGACCTTGCTGATTTCTGGGCAAAACGAAGCGGGACGAAGGGAGTGCGCACATGAAGTTCGCCACAGAGGCCATTCACGCGGGCCAGTTGCCGGACCCGGCGACCGGCGCGACGATTGTGCCGATCTATCAGACTTCAACGTTCACACAAGAGGAGATCGGTCGGCATAAGGGATACGAATATTCCCGTACGGGGAATCCGACGCGCGCGGCGCTGGAGACGTGCCTGGCGTCGCTTGAGGAAGCCGCGCACGGGCTGACCTTCGCTACGGGTTCGGCAGCCACGGCGGCGGTGCTCTCCGTGCTTCGCCCCGGCGACCACGTCGTTGCGATGGATGACCTGTACGGCGGAACCTATCGCTACTTCGAGCGCGTGTGCAGGCCGAACCAGGTGTCGTTCACCTATGTGGATGGCCGCAAGGTTTCCGAGATCGAACGGGCGCTGCAAAGCGGGACGAAGCTGGTCTGGATCGAGTCGCCGACGAATCCGTTGCTGAATCTGGCGGATATCGCCGCCATCGCGGCCGTCACGCGGCCACGAGGTATCCTGCTCGCGGTGGACAACACGTTCGCCACGCCGTTCTTCCAGAAGCCATTGGCCCTGGGCGCAGACGTCGTTGTCCACAGCACCACGAAGTACATCGGGGGACACTCCGACGTGCTGGGCGGCGCGGTGCTGACGGGCAACCGTGAGCTTTACGAGAAGGTCACATTTTATCAGAACGCCGCCGGCGCTGTGTCGGGGCCGTTCGACTCCTGGCTGACGCTTCGCGGCGTCAAGACGCTCGCAGTCCGGATGAGGCAGCACGAGCAAAACGCGCTGGACCTGGCACAGTTTCTCGAACCGAACCGCTGCGTCAGCCGGGTTCGTTATCCGGGCTTGTCCGGCCATCCGCAACACGAATTGGCGCGCCGGCAGATGACTGGCTTCGGCGGAATGGTGACCTTTGATCTTCGCGGCGGAAGGGATCAGGCGAACATTTTTTTCAAAGCGCTGAAAGTCTTTTCGCTCGCCGAAAGCCTGGGTGGGGTCGAGTCGCTGGCCTGCTATCCGGCCACGATGACTCATGCTTCGATTCCGACAGAAGACCGCCGGCGGCGCGGGATTACAGAAGGCACAATCCGGCTTTCAGTGGGTATCGAGGACATTGACGACCTGAGGGCCGATCTGGATCAAGCCTTGAGGGCGTCGCAGACGTAGGGATCGGAAGGAATGGTGCGCGATGGCCGACAATAAATTCGACAGCAGCGACAGCGTGCGGGCGGCGCGGCCGCTCAGACATTGTAAGAAGGTGACGTTTTCGGACTCGCTGGCCCTGGAACTGGGCGGGCAGATCGAGGGCGTCACGGTTGCCTACGAGACGTACGGCCAGCTCAACGAACGGCACGACAACGCCGTCCTCATCTGCCACGCCCTGAGCGGCGATTCGCACGTGGCGCGGCACGATGAAGCGGACGACCCAGGCTGGTGGGACGTGGTCGTGGGTCCCGGAAAGCCGATTGACACTGACCGCTACTTCGTCATCTGCCCGAACACACTCGGCGGATGTCGCGGCACAACCGGCCCCAGCAGTCCGAACCCCAAGACCGGTAAGCCTTATGGGGCGGATTTCCCGACCATCGCGACTGCCGATATCGTGGAAGTGCAACGTCGGCTCGTGGACCATCTCGACGTCCAGAAACTTCTGGCGGTCGTCGGCGGGTCCATGGGCGGACACCAGGCACTGACTTGGGCCACGCGCTTCCCTGACCGACTGGCTCAGGCTATCACACTCGCCACGTCGGCGCGGCTCACCGCCCAGGCTCTGGCTTTTGACGTCATCGGAAGGAATGCCATTATCCGCGATCCCGCTTTTCGCGGCGGCCAGTATTACGGCAACGGCGGGCCAAACGTCGGCCTAGCCTTAGCGCGGATGCTCGGACACATCACCTATTTGTCGCCGCAGGCGATGACCGAGAAATTCGAGGCTGATCGGCTCCAGCCGCGCGACGTGCCGACCGAATTCGAGAAAAAGTTCTCCGTGGGCTCCTATCTGGCCTACCAGGGGGACAAGTTCGTGGAGCGGTTTGACGCGAACAGTTACGTCACGATTTCGCTGGCCATAGACCTCTTCGACCTCGGCGCAACCCAGGACGAACTCCAGGCGCGGCTCGCGCAATCGCAATGCCGCTGGCTGGTCATCAGTTACACAAGCGACTGGCTGTTTCCGCCCGAGCAGTCGCAGGAGATCGTCCGCGCGCTCCTGGCTTCAGGCAAGCCGGTAACCTATTGCAACGTGACAAGCAGTTGCGGCCATGATGCCTTTCTGCTCCCGGATGAAGTGGCAACCTATGGCGAGTTGATCCGGTCCGCGCTTGAGAGCCATCAGCACGAGCCGCGCGCCCCCACAGCCTCCGAGGAGGACATATACGCCGACAGCGGGAAGAGCATCTTCCATCCGCACCGGCTGGACTATGATCACATCGTGAATTTGATTCCATCCTCCGCAAGCGTGCTGGACCTGGGATGTGGCAGCGGAACGCTGCTGGCGAGACTCAGTACTCGGGGGAGCCGCAAGCTCGTAGGAGTCGAGTTGGATGAGAAAGCCGTCGTCGCAGCGGCACAGCGCGGCTTGGATGTGGTCCAAGCGGACTTGAACCAGGGGCTTTCGGTGTTCGCTGATGGGCAGTTCGACTACGTGGTGCTGTCCCATACGCTGCAGACCGTGCGGGACGTGGAGCGCGTAACCTCAGAAATCCTGCGGGTTGGCCGCCAAGGCATCGTCAGCTTCCCGAATTTCGGCTACCACAAGCTGCGCAAAATGCTCGCTGAGCAGGGCCGCGCGCCGGAATCGGCCGGGCTGTTGCGGTACAAGTGGTACGACAGCCCGAACATCCGCTTCTGCACCATCGCGGATTTCGACGAGTTCTGCCGCGAGCGCGGCATCCGCGTCCACGAGCGGATCGCTTTGGACATCGAGGGGGGTAAAGAGATTACTGAGGACGCGAATCTCCTGGCAGACATGGCTATCTTCGTCATCAGCAAGTGAGCAGAGGAGCGTTCGACGATGTGGGATTATTCCGACAAGCTCAAAGATCACTTCTTCCATCCGCGCAACGTTGGCGAAATCGAAAACCCAAGCGGCGTCGGCGAGGTCGGCTCGCTGGCCTGCGGGGACGCGCTCAAGCTCTTCCTGAAGATCAGCGACCGCACCGGCAGGATCGAGGAGGCGAAGTTCAAGACGTTCGGTTGCGGCAGCGCCATCGCTTCAGCGTCCGCGCTGACCGAGATGGTCAAGGGCAAGTCCATCGAGGAAGCTTCGTGCATCACTAACCAGGACATCGCCGATTACCTCGGCGGAATTCCGCCGCAGAAGATGCACTGCTCGGTCATGGGGCGCGAGGCGCTGGAAGCAGCTATTGCCGACTATCGGGGCCAGGACCCGGCGAAAGCACCGCGCGGCAAGATCGTTTGTAAATGTTTTCGCGTGACCGACGAGGAAATCAAACGCGTTGCCAGCGAGAATCGGCTCAAAACGGTCGAGGATGTCACGCATTACACAAAGGCTTGCGGCGGCTGCGGCCATTGCAGGCCGGTAATTGAGAAATTGCTCGCTGAAGTCGCCGCAGAAGTGGATACCTCCTGCCTTCCTCGGCCGAAGGATACTTGATAACTTTGGTCGGAAACGCTATCATTCTGTGGACGTCCACCTGCGCGTAACACTGTCACCATTAATCAGCGAGATGGATTGTGGGGAACAGTAGGCGACTATAATAGTCGTGAATATGGAAGGCCTGGCTACCCGACGAATGGAGGGCCGAGCGTGAAGGAACTGAACCGTTGCGTGGTGCGCGATCGGAAGAAAAAGTTCGTGGATATCTTCAGAACAACGCCTCCGAAGACGGTCTGCCCCAACTTCTACGTTCTGACGCACGCGAATGGCTGCACGTTTCAGCCGCAGTGCACGTACTGCTTTCTGAAATCCTCATTCTGGTATCTCTCCAAGCCGCAGGCGTTCAATAACACGGATCGTATGCGGAAGGAGATCATGAAGTGGTTGCGACGCGATGATCTAGAATCGTTCGTACTGAACACGGGCAATCTCTCGGACAGCCTGGTCTTTGAGAATGAGCGCCCGCTGATCGCTGAGTTGGTGAAGCTCTTCCGGGAGGAGGCGGAGGCCAAGGGGCGGAAGCACGCGCTGCTGCTGGTGACGAAGGGCGGCGTGCGCGACTGCAAGCCGTTGCTGGAGACGCAGCCGTGCGGGAACGTGATCGTTTCATTTTCCGTGAACGCGCCGAAAGCGGCGCGCATTCACGAGAAGGGTGCTGCGCCCGTGGGTGATCGGCTTCGCGCAGCGGCGCAGTTGAAGTCGCTCGGCTGGCGCATTCGGATGCGCATTGATCCGATGATTCTCGGCTTCGATTATCGGCGGGTCGCGGAGCAGGTCCGCCGGCTTTCGCCCGAGCGCGTGACGCTCGGCACGCTGCGCGCCGAACGCAATCTACCGCGATATGTGGGTAATGGACTTTTCAAGGACCTGGAGCAGCCAGCCGACCCGAAGTCGCTGGCCCGGTATCCGAAGGACGTGCGGCTCGCGATCTATCGGCAGGCCACGGAAGTGCTCTCCAAAGATATCCCTCTCGCACTCTGCGAGGAGACTCTGGACATATGGAATGCCCTCAGTCTTGACGCGCAGTCAAAGAAATGCAACTGCGCTCTTTGACCGCGCCGGTTGCGAAGGTTCTTTCAACGGAGTGACTCATGAACCGGGCGCTGTGTAATAAATGCCAGCAGCTTGTTGCGGCCCGTCACGAGGAGCGCGACCACAAAATCTTCCTCGTGAAAGACTGCAAAAAGTGCGGGCCGACCGAAACGCTGCTCTCCTCCAATTCCGACAGCTACTGGCGCAAGCGGAAGATGGACTCGGACTTCCAGTACGGCAACTGCGGACTCTCCTGCCTGAGCTGCCAGCACAAAGAGCCGAACATCGTCTTCCTCGACATCACGAACCGCTGCAACCTGAACTGCCCGATCTGCATCAACAACACTCCGTCCATGGGATTCCTGTTCGAGCCGCCGATCGAGTACTTCGACACCATCTTCAAACACTTCGCTCAGAACACACCCAAGCCCTCCATTCAGCTCTTCGGCGGCGAGCCGACCGTTCGAAAGGACCTGATCGAGATCATCCGTCTCTCGCGCTCCTACGGGCTGCCGACGCGCGTGGTCACCAATGGCGTCCGCTTAGCCGACGAGGAGTATTGCCGCCAGGTGGTCGAGACCCGCGCGACGATCCTGATTTCGTATGACGGCGAGAACGCAGGCATGTACAAAGCCTTGCGCAACCACGAGCGTTGCGGCGAACTCAAACACAAGGCCGTAGACAACATCGGGCGGCTCGGCGGGAAGAAAGTCGTGCTGATGACGCTGGTGGCGAAAGGCTACAACGACAAGGAACTGGCCTCGATCTTCGCCTTCTGCCATGAGCGGCGCGATTTCGTCCGCGGGATTTATCTCATGCCCCTGGCGCATTCCTGGGACCCCGACAAGGTGGACCTCAAGCCGGAACGCATCACCACCGAAGACCTGGAGCAGGCGATTGAAGACGCGTTCCCGGAAGACCGCGTCGAGTTCGTTCCGACCAACCTGCTCGGCCGCATCCCGACGCTCTCGCGCCTGCTGGGCATCCGCGATGTTCCCTTCGTCGGCGGGCACCCGAACTGCGAAAGCATGTACCTGCTCATCTCCGACGGGCAGCGTTATCGCCCGCTGGCGCACTATCTCAAAGGCAGCCTGACCGATGCGGCCAAGGACCTCCTGAAACTCGAAGAGCGGCTGGCTGCGCGGGAGAAGACGCTCGAACGCAGCTTGTGGGGCCGCACATTGGCGAGTTTGCATTTACGCCAGGCATGGCTGAAGCTTGCCATGTTCAAGGAAATTGTGCGGCTCGGCCGGCGACACATCCGCATCGGCGAGGCGCTGGGCGCGCGCGGACCGGCGGCGCTCTGGCGAGGGCTGCGCGTCGGACTCGGCATCCTCTGCCGTCAGAAAACGAAGACAGTTCTGCGCCGATTCACCGCCGTGCAGGCCGCGCTCCAGATCATCGTCCTGCCGTTCGGCGACGAGGAGAACATGGAGACCGACCGCCTCCAGCGATGCCCCGCCGCCTTTGCCTATGTGGACCCGGAGGACGGACGCGTCAAACATGTTCCCAACTGTGCGTGGGGCCTTCATAAAGCAAAGGTGCTGCGAGAAATCACCGATCATTACGCCAAGGCCGCCCCGGCGGACACGCCGATCCGGACTACTGCGTAGAGGGACGCTCACATGAAGGCGGTCATGTTGTTATCGGGCGGGCTCGACAGCCTGCTCGCCGCGCGAGTGCTCCTCGACCAGGGGATTGAACTCGAAGCGCTGAACTTCGTCACCCTCTTCTGTAATTGTACGCCTAAATCCCGGTGCTGCTCGTCAGCGGCGACCGCGGTCAAGCAACTCGGCATCGGCCTGAAGGTCATCAACAACACCCAGGAGTTCCTGGAGGTCGTCCGAAATCCCTTGCACGGCTATGGAAGCAATCTCAACCCTTGCATAGACTGCCGCATCCTGATGTTCCGAAGAGCGGCGGACTACATGCGCGAGACCGGCGCATCTTTCATCGTCACCGGTGAAGTGCTTGGCGAGCGGCCGATGTCGCAGCGCCGGGATGCGATGAAGCTGATCGAGAAGGAAGCTGGGCTGGAGGGACTGATCGTCCGTCCGCTTTCGGCGGAACTCCTTGATCCTTCAATGCCGGAAAAGGAACGCTGGATTGACCGTAGGAAGTTGCTGGCGATTCGCGGGCGCTCGCGGAAGCCGCAGATCGCTCTCGCGGCAAGCTACGGGCTTAAGGACTATCCGTGTCCCACTGGTGGATGTCTCCTGACCGATCCCATATTCGCGGCCCGGATGCGCGACCTCATGCAGCACCAGCCTGGATTCGGCATTCCGGACGTCCTCCTTCTCAAGCTCGGAAGGCATCTGCGCCTTACGAATGAGGCCAAGGTGATTGTCGGGCGCGACCAGTCGGAGAACGAACGACTGAAATCCCTCGCGCGGGAGGGAGACGAACTGTTTGAAGCGGTAGACGTGCCGGGGCCGCTTTCGCTGCTGCGCGGGCGGATCGACGTCGTCGAGCGGCTCGTAGCCGCGAAGATCACCTTGACTTATGGTAAAGCACGTCACCAGGCGAGAACAAAGGTCCGAGTCAGCTCTCACCGAGGCGACATTCTTGAGGAGAGAAGCGTTGCGCCTTTGGACACAACTGAGGCCGAAGGAATGAGGATAGGCAGATGAAGAACATCTATCTCGATCATGCCGCAACTACGCCAGTCCGCCTGGAAGTGATCGAGGCGATGACGCCCTTCTTCTCTGAGGTCTTCGCCAATCCGTCGAGCCTCCACACGGCCGGGCAGAAAGCGCGGCGTGCGCTTGATGAGGCGCGAGAGACAGTTGCTTGGTGCCTCGGCGCGCTGCCTGACGAGATTACCTTCACCTCCGGAGGAACGGAAAGCGACAACCTTGCGCTCAAGGGTGCACTTCGCGCGACGCGCAAAAGGCACGTCATTGTCTCCGCCATAGAACATCGTGCGGTCCTCAACACCGCCGACGCTCTGGCCGAATGCGGAATCGAAATCACGCATGCGCCGGTGGATTCCTTTGGCGTAGTGGACCGCGAGGCGCTGCGAAAACTCCTTCGCCCGGACACGGGGTTGGTTTCCGTGATGCTTGGGAACAACGAGACAGGCGTCCTTCAACCAGTGCAGAAAATTGCCGCAATGACGAGGTCCGCGGGCATCACTATGCACACCGACGCCGTCCAGACGGTCGGGAAGGTGCTGGTCAATGTGGACGCGCTCGGAGTGGACCTGCTTTCCGTTTCGGCGCACAAGTTCAACGGTCCGAAAGGCGTCGGCGCGCTGTACGTGCGCCGGGGGACGCGCATCGCCGGGCTGATTCACGGCGGTCACCAAGAACACGAGCACCGGGCTGGGACGGAGAACCTGCCGGGAATCGTTGGCCTGGCCAAGGCAATGGACCTTGCGTGCAGGGAGATGCCTGAGCAGTCGGTGCGGCTCGCCGCGCTGAGAGACCGCTTGGAACAAGGCATACTGGAGTCCATCCCCGGCGTTCACGTCAATGGGCATCCTACGCGCAGGTTGCCGCAAATCCTGAGCGTCGCTTTCGACGGGGTCAATGCCGACGAATTGCTCATGGCGCTCGACGTGCGCGGAGTGTCGGCCTCCGTCGGCTCGGCCTGCATGGCCGGGGCGATGGAGGGATCGCACGTCCTTCAAGCGATGGGCTTGCGACCCGAATTGATCAAAGGCAGCATGCGCTTCTCATTTGGCCGAGACAATACGATTGAAGAAGTGGATCAGGTTCTTGCGATCCTGCGAGACGCGGTCGGCGTCTTGAGGCGGATGTCGAAGGCTGAGAGGGCAGGCAGTGAAAGCAGTTGTGGCCCCGATTGCTCCTGCTTCAGGTCTCTGCGCCAGGAGGCGCACCCTTGACGAATAACCGCTACTCCCGGCAAATGCTTTTTCCCGCCATCGGCGAAACGGGCCAGAAGAAGATTCAAAGCAGCACCGCCGTCATCGTCGGATGTGGGGCGCTCGGCACGGTCATCGCCAACAACTTGTGCCGTGCGGGCGTGAAACGCCTGAGAATCGTGGACCGCGATTTCGTGGAGGAAAGCAACCTCCAGCGGCAGAGCCTCTTTACCGAAAAGGACGCGGAGCAACAACTCCCCAAAGCCGTAGCGGCTGCCCGGCACTTGACGCTAGTTAACTCGACCGTTTCCGTCGAACCGGTCGTGGCCGACGTCCATCCGAAGAACATCGAGAAATTGCTGGACGGCGCCGACATCGTCCTGGACGCAACGGATAACCTCGAAACACGGTTCCTGCTCAACGACGCCTGCATCAAGAACGGCATTCCATGGGTATATGGAGGCGCCGTGGGATCGGAAGGGATGGTAATGCCGGTCATTCCGGGTGAGACCGCTTGTCTTCGCTGCCTCATAGAGGACCTGCCGCCGCCGGGAGCGCTGCCGACCTGCGAACGTGCAGGAATCCTCAACGCCACATCAGGCGCGGTCGCTTCCCTGCAAACCGCCGCAGCTCTTCGAATCCTGGTCGGCGCCGGAGTCTGGACCGCTTCCCTTTTGTCTTTGGACGTGTGGAAGGGTGAATTCAAGAGTCTGACTGCGGCTCGCCGCTCGGATTGCCCCGTATGCCGGCATCGCCGTTTTGAGTTTTTGGAAGGAAAAGGCATCTCATGGACGACAGTTCTCTGCGGCAGGAACGCCGTGCAGATCACGCCTTCCCAAGAGCGCGCCGTAGACCTCGACCAACTGGCACGCTCACTTCCCCAGGATGGCTGCGTCCGCTTGAACGGCTTCCTGCTCAACATCCGGGTTGATAAGTGGGAGATAATTGTGTTTCCGAACGGACGCGCGATGATCAAAGGCACGGTTGACGAGGCTCTTGCACGGTCCCTGTATGCGAAGCATGTCGGTCACTGAAGGGAATCCGTAGCACGCGCGCAACGTGGACAACTTGCGCGCGCTCTTCGGCGTAGAGGGCCGGCGTGACCTGACAGGGGCGACCTGCTATTGTCGATGCGTCACCCTGTGCAACTGTCCTCGTCGAAAAACGGTCGCTTGTGGGATTCATTTCAGCAGCCACACCCGCTTCTCGAACGCTGAATCTCCACTGCCTTGAGAACCTCCTCGACCGTAATCTTTTGGAGAATCTCGCAGCCCTGGGTTCGGCACTGATGATCGCAGCCGAGCCACTCAAACATCATGCAGGGAGGCTTGCACTTGTGGGTGCGCGGCGCGTCCTTCGGCCAGATGGTCTTGTGCAGCGGGTAGTGCTTGGAGATCTGGTCGGCGTGGGTCGAGCCGAAGAGACCGACAGCTGGCACATGGACGGCGGCCGAGAGGTGGAACAGCCCGGAATCGGGCGTCACAATCAGATCACATTCGGCGACCAGCGCGCCGAGTTGCCAGATCAGAACCCCGATGACCTTCCGGCCCAGCACGTGCGCGACGGCGCTGAGCGCCCGTGAAGATGGTACGGGCCGAACCCTTCGGCTCGGCCCGTTCCAGTCCTCCGGTTACACCTTTCCGTCAGCTTCCGCTCGTGGGAGTGGCCGGCGCTGCCGCTTTCTTCCCCAACATTCGCTGCCAGGCGGCCTTGACCCAGTTGACGATGAGCACGATGACGTTGTGTTCCTTCGTCTCAATGGCATCGCCGACCGCCTGGAAGAACCCGAACAGCACCGACAGCCCGAGCGAGAACACGATCCCGCCGATGACGAACCACTCCAACTTCTCCATGAGCGCCAACCCTCCTTTCTTCAAAACAGCGCCTTTTGATGGAGCACCGTCCACGGCGCCCCGAGCACCAGAAACGGGATGCACAGCGCCACGATCACGTCCATCCACCAGTTCAGGTCCAGCTTGCCCGCCAGGACGATAAGCAGGAACGCGAACGCCCAGCAGCCAATGACCGCCAACATCTTCTGCCAGCCAGGACTCAACCCGCTGTTGAAACTGGCTCAGGCTGGAAACCTGACCTCCGATCTGCGTCCGGAACTGGTCGGCGTCCTGGGCGGACTTCTGCACCGCGTTGATCACCTGCTGGTTCTGCTGCGTCAGAGCCAGCACGTCCGCCGAGACCTTGTCCAGCTTCGCGGCGGTCGCCGTGTCCGGCGCGATGGTCTGCGTCGGCTTCTGAACCGGCGCGCCCGCGCAGCCTACGACCATGCCCAACGCCACGCCCAGCACCACGCACGCAAACAGTCGTCGCATACGTCCCTCCCTTCCGGGGCAAATCATTTGCCCCAAAAATGCCACTGAATCCACGAGACCAGAACCGTCACAATCAGCGCGATGATCGCGGACCACATGCGAGTCAGGCTGTGCCGGCTTTCGGACCTGCCGTCGGATTCCAGCCGGGCGATCTCGCACCTCAGGAGCACGATCTGTCCGCGCGCAAGGGCGTCATGCGCCTTGCAGCTCGACAGATGGCCGTTGCGCTTGATGTCCTCGATTGCCGCCTCGCATTCGGCCTTCAACGCCGCCCGCGCCTCGTTTCCTCTGCTCACGGTCGTATCCTTTCCTTCACTGCATTCAGCACCTCCTCGGTCGTGATCTTCTGAAGAACCTCACAGCCCTGGGTGCGGCACTGGTTGTCGCAGCCGAGCCACTCGAACATCATGCAGGGCGGCTTGCACTTGTGGGCGCGTTTTTCGCCGTCCCTCGGCCAGATGGTCTTGTGTAGCGGATAGTGCTTGGAAATCTGGTCGGCGTGGGTCGAACCGAAGAGACCGATGGCAGGCACATGGACAGCGGCCGAGAGATGAAACAGGCCGGAATCGGGCGTCACGACGAGGTCGCATTCGGCGACCAGCGCGCCGAGCTGCCAGACCGGAATTCCGATGACTTTCCGGCCCGGCACGTCCGCGACGGCGCTGAACCACGTGTGAAAGACGAGAACGGTCATCCCCTGGCCGCCGAGCGCTTTCGCCAGCTCGACCCATCGCGGCAACGGCCAATCGCGCCGGATGTTGTTCGTGCAGAAGGGCGCAAGGCCGATTACGGGCCGCTTCACGTCCGCGCCAAGCCACGTCTTGGCCCAGGCCCGCTCCTCCTCCCGGACGATGTAACGCGGGACGTAATCCGAAGGCGTCAGGCCCGCTGCGGCGCAGAAGGACTCGATGCGGCTCCGGTCGAGATGCTCGCCCTTTTCCCGCTCGTACCTCGCCGCCGGGCACCAGAGGTCAATCGTCACGTCGAACGCCGGCAGGCCCGGCGCGGCCAGGTACGAGTGCAACTTCGGGTCCGGCGCGGTGTCGCGCTCGCGCCGGCCCTGGCACTCGACGGGGACGAGGACGTCCACGTCGGGGCAATGTTCCTGGACCTCCCGGTAATCCCGGAGGCCGAAGTACCAGACCTTCGCGTCCGGCCACTTCTCTTTCACGGCGCGAGCGACCGGCAGCGTGCAGAGTATGTCGCCAATCCCGCCGGCCTCTCTCAATATGCGGACATTCATCGTTTGCGTTCCTCCAGCTGCGCCATGACCAGTCTGATCGCCTCGCGGACGCCTTCAGCCTTATCCTCGTAATAGCGTGCGACGCGCGGGTCCCGCTCATTGCCGGCGATCCTCTGATACTTCCCGGCCAACTGGCCGAGGCTGCATCGCAGACCCTCGGCGAAATTCCGCACCGCGTCGCCGTTCATGTGCCGTTCCTTTTCGGAAAAATGGTTTGCAGCGTCTCCGGCCCCAGTTCGCACATGATCCAGAGCGCCTCCTCGAACATCCGTCTCTTCAGGAAGCAGTCCAGCTCGTCGGGCTTTCGAATGTCGTCATAGCGGTCGAGGCTGTTCATCCGGCAGCCGCCGCCGCAGAGATACTTGATCGGGCAGGCGATGCAGTCGGGCCGGGTGTAGAGGCGGTTGTCCTTCCACTTCGCACGCAACTCCTCGTCAACGCCGGTGTCCAGATGCCCGATGATGGACTTCCCTTCCCGATGGCAGGCGAAGAGATGGCCGCCGGGGTCCACGGAGAGGTATCCGCAGCCCGCGCCGCACTCCGTACAAGAATGCTGGGTGTAGAGCAGGCGGCGCAGCGCCCACGCGAACTGTTGCAGCGACGGCCGCTTTCCGGCGCGCACCTTGGCGACGTACCAGTTCGCGGCCAGGTGGTACTCCTGGGCGAGCGCCTCGTAATGCGCCCGCGTGAGCGAAAGCGGGTGTCCGTCCGGCAGCCGCAGGCAGGCGGTCTCGTTGAGCGAGCACGGCTCCACGCTCATGTGGCCGGCGCAGCCATCTTCGATGAGCGCGTTGAGGTATTCGATGCGCGGGAGCATGTCTATCCCAGCGCCGGTGAACGTGCTGCGGAGCGTCGTCCGGCGCGCCAGGCCGCGCCCCTTGAATTTCCGCAGGTTGGCGACCGTCGCCTGCTGGCTGTTGAGGGCGGCGCTCTTGGCCGGGCGCATCCGGTTGTGAATCTCCTCCGGCCCGTCGAGACTGACGATCAGCGAAAAGCCGTTCTCGTCCAGGAACCGGATTCGCTCGTCATCGAGCAGGGTCGCGTTCGTCGTGATATGCAGCGTCCGATCCACGCCGCGTTTCGCCGTGAGGTCTTTGACGTAGGCGGTGACGCCGGTGATGAGGTCCCAGTTGAGGAGCGGCTCGCCGCCGAAGAAGCCGACGGCGATGCTTTGCTTCGGGGTGAGCAGGTCAACGGCCCCGCGCGCCGTCCCCATCGGCATCATCCCGCCCTGTTCGGGGTAGTAGTTCCGAACGAAGCAGTACTGGCAGGCCAGGTTGCAGGCGTGCGTGGCCTCCAGCACCAGGAACAGGTATTCCGTCTGGTGGAAGAACCGGAACTGCGGCTTCTCGGCGCAGTGCAGGCCGCTTTCCGGGGAAAAGGTCATTTTTCCGGCGGCGACATCCTCGGCAGCCTGATCATCCACCTCGACGGCCGCCATGCTGTTCGCGTCATAGAGAACTGTGTGGCCGGGCAGTTTCACGACCTCGACCTTCGGGTCGGCGGGGCCGAACTGGAACCGGCGTTCGCGCGCCACATTGAGCGGTCTGAACATTTTCACTTCTCCTTCGTCTTGTGTCGCCAGTCTTGATTGCACAGGTCGAGGTGCTTGCGGATGGCGCCCATGACCTGCGGCCTGTCCTCGACGCTTGCCAGAAACCGCTTCGCCGCCTTGACCAGTCCGCGCCGGTACGCGCATTCCGTCGGGCTGAAGAATCCGTTTCCGAGCGGGTCCTTGCGCGCCCAGTCCAGGCAGCAGCCGCCGCAGACGGACACGATCTCGCAGCCGGCGCATTCCGGTTCCGCTCCGGCGCGGCGGCGCGGCTCGAAGCGCTCAAGCCAGGCCGGGTCAATTCCCGTCTCGATGTCGCCCATGCGCAGATCGGGGTACTGCGAGAACATGCAGGGGTAGAACTCCATCTCCGGCGTGACCTGGAGCGAGAAGATTCCCGCGCCGCATTTGTGGAACATGCGCGCGTCCACGCATAGGAGACGCAGCTCGTTCATGATGGTGTCGTTGAAGGAAAGCCGCCCCAGGAAGTCCGCAAGCTCCGCGTCGGAGAGCGCTTCGAGCACCCGGAAGCATTCCGAGAACTCCTCGACCCACAGTGCGGCGTCCGAGAGCGTCATGTCCGCCGCTTTGACCGGGTACAGGGACGCCAAATCGAAGTGCTCCATGATCTCCCGGTATCGGGCCAGGAGGTCCATCGGGGTCTTGAGCATGACCTGCGAGCCTTCTGTCGTGACGCGGTCGTCGAACCGGCACAGCCGCTCCGCGAACTCGGCCGCAGGCCGGCCATGCAGCGAAACGGTCAGGTATCCGAGGCGGTTGGCGTAATCCACCACGCCTTCCGGCGCTTCCAGAAGATTGGTGGAGGACATGAAGAAATAGACGGGGACGGCGCAGCCGCCGCTATTATTAATGTAGGCCACGTAGTCGGCGACGCCGAGGACGTTCTCGATCCCCAACGTCGGCTCGCCCAGCGTATTCATCACGAACGACAGGTCGCGGGGCTTCTCAGCGGCGCGGTTGGTATGCGCCACGAAGTAATCAACCAGCCGCCGGAGATCGGGCAGGGGCAGCCGCTCCTTCACGGGCAGCCCGCGCGACGGGCAATACGGGCAGCCCGCGTTGCACTGCCGCGAGTCGCTGACGCAGACCATCTGCAATGTCGGAATTCTCTGGATCATCGGCACCCCGCCGTTGTGCAGGCCGATTGGCAAGCGGTCTGGCAGGCCGTTTGACACGCCGTCTGGCACCCCGTCTGGCATGCGGTCTGGCAAGACGTTTGACAGGTCTGAGTTTGGCAAGCGGTCTGGCAACTTTGCGTCTGGCACGCCGTCTGACAGGAATGAGTCTGGCACGCCGTTTGGCAAGCCTGCGTCTGGCAGGCCGTCTGGCATGCCTGAGTTTCACATGCCGTCTGGCAGGTATGCGTCTGGCAGGCGGTCTGGCAAGCCTGGGTTTCGCAGGCCGTCTGGCACGTGTGCGTTTGGCAGGCCGTCTGGCAAGCCTGGGTTTCGCACGCGGTCTGGCAGGTGTGCGTCTGGCACGCCGTTTGACAAGCCTGGGTCTCGCAGGCGGTCTGGCAGGTATGCGTCTGGCACGCCGTTTGGCAGGCCTGCGTCTCGCACGCCGTCTGGCACGTGTGGGTCTGGCAACCGGTTTCGCAGGCGACCTCACAGCCCGTTTCGCAGGTGACCTGGCAGCCGATCTCACAGGTAACTTCGCAGCCGGTCTCGCATGCTACTTCGCAAGCCGTCTGGCAGGCGTGGGTCTGACAGCCCGTCTCGCACGCGACCTGGCAACCCGTCTGGCACGGTTGCGTCTGGCAGCCGGTTTCGCAGGCGACCTCACAGCCGGTTTCACACGCGACCTGGCAGCCCGTCTCGCATGTCACCTGGCATCCGGTTTCGCAGACGACTTCGCAACCCGTCTCGCATTTCGTCTCGCATCCCGTTTCGCAGGACACTTCGCAGCCGGTTTCGCAGGCGACCTCACATGAGGTTTGGCAGGCATGGGTTTCGCAGCCCGTCTCGCAGGCGACTTCGCACGCCGTCTGGCAAGCGTGCGTCTCGCATCCCGTTTCACAGGTGACTTGGCAACCTGTCTGGCACGGTTGCGTTTCGCATCCGGTTTCACAGCCGACCTCACAGGCCGTCTGGCATGTGTGGGTTTCACAGCCAGTCTCGCAGGCGACTTCGCAGGCAGTCTGACAGGCGTGGGTCTCGCAGCCGGTCTCACATCCGACTTCGCATGCGGTCTGGCACGCGTGTGTTTCGCATCCGGTTTCGCACCCGACTTCGCACGCCGTCTGACAAGCATGGGTCTCACAGGCGGTTTCGCAGCCCACCTCGCAGGCCGTCTGGCAAGTATGAGTTTCGCAACCAGTCTCGCAGCTCACCTCACAGGCCGTTTGGCACGTGTGGGTTTCGCATCCAGTCTCACATCCGACCTCGCATGCAGTCTGACAGGCATGCGTCTCACAGCCAGTTTCGCAGCCGACTTCACAGGCCGTCTGGCAGGTCTGTGTTTCGCAGCCGGTCTCACACCCGACCTCGCACGTAGTCTGGCAGGCTTGAGTCTCGCACCCGGTTTCGCAGCCGACCTCACAAGCCGTCTGGCAGGTCTGCGTCTCACACCCCGTTTCACAGCCGACCTCACAGGCCGTTTGGCAGGTCTGCGTCTCGCAACCTGTTTCGCAGCCGACTTCGCAGGCCGTCTGGCATGCCTGGGTTTCGCATCCGGTCTGACAACCGATTTCACAGGCGGTTTGGCAAGTCTGCGTCTCGCATCCCGTCTGGCATGCGACCTCGCATGTGGTCTGGCAGGTCTGAACCTCGCAGCCGGTTTGACAGGTGACCTCGCACACCGTCTCGCAGGTAACTTCGCAGCCGGTTTCGCATGTGGTCTCGCAACCGGCGACCTCGCAGCCCGTCTCGCAATTGGACTCGCATCCGGCCTGGCAATCTCCCTGGCAACTGCCCTGGCACGCTCCCTGGCAGGCGTTCTGACAGGTTCCC
Source organism: Candidatus Acidiferrales bacterium (assembly GCA_050018375.1). Taxonomy (GTDB): domain Bacteria; phylum Acidobacteriota; class Terriglobia; order Acidiferrales; family UBA7541; genus Palsa-295. The sequence continues at coordinate 42,335 of JBEKAE010000027.1, forward strand.
TGGCAGGACGTTTGGCACGCCGTTTCGCATCCGGCCTGGCAGCCGGACTGACAATTCAGCTGGCAAGCCGACTGACAGGAAAGCTCACAGGTCGCCTGACATCCTGTTTCGCACGTCGTCTCGCATCCCTGCTGGCAACCCGACTGGCAGTTCAGTTGGCAGGCCGATTGGCAGGCCAATTCGCAGGTCGCTTCACAGCCTTCCTCACAGCCGGTTTCGCACCCCGACTCGCAGCCGGCCTGACAAGAATTCTCGCACGCCCCTTGGCATGCAACCTCGCAGGCGCCTTGGCATCCCGTTTCGCAGCCCGTCTCACAACCGGATTGGCATGCCCCGGCCTGGCAGTTCAGCTGGCAGGCGGACTGGCAGCCGACCTGGCACGTCCCCTGGCACCCCGTTTCACAGCCCGTTTGACAACCGGTCTGGCATCCCCCGGCCTGGCAATTCAGCTGGCAAACGGACTGGCAGCCGACCTCGCAGGTTCCCTGGCAGCCGGCTTCGCAGCCCGACTGGCATCCGGACTGGCAGAACGTCGCGCCGGAAATGACGCGGGTGATATCGTCCCCGAGGTCGGCCGTGTCGAACCCGTTGAGATTGACGATCCCGCCGTCTTCGGTGAAGAAGATCACGCCGTCGTTCGCCAGCGCGCCAATGTCCGGCTGGCTGCGGAGATTCTGGACGGCGAACACGCGGCCATAGCAGTCGACAGCGAGGAAGACAGGCTCGTCGCCGCCGCTGGCCTCCCATCCGGTGCATTCCATCGCGGTGGTGACGCTCGTCGCGCTCATCTCCAGCGAGGCGATCATGCCGACGAGGTCGCCGGTCTGGAGATCGGAATCGGCGACCTGGAGCAGGACCGTGTCGGTCGTCTCGTTGTGCATCCAGAGTTTCAGGACGCCGGCCTCGTAGCTCAGCCGCGTGGCGACCTGGCCGCCGCCGGCGTTCATGGAGGCGAGCTTCGTCTCGACGCCGCCGACACGCTTCCAGATCTCGAACGTTATGGCCAGCGTCGGCGGACCCGGCGCCTGCTCTGTCGTGCTCTGGCTTTCCTCATAGGCGTAAGGGTCGAGGATATTCTGGTACAGCGTCCTGCTGAACGTTGGGTCGGAGCGCTTGCCGATGACGACCGATCCGCCGTTGACGATGGGGTTCCCCGGCGTCCAGGACATGATGTAAAAGTCGTACAGCTCCTCGCCGCTGTTCACGTCGTAATCGAAGTCGTTCCCGGCCCTGGGGTCGTTCAGGTTCTGGGAGGCTTGCTTGTTCCAGCACGTGAAGTTCGCTGGCGGGTAAGAGCAGTTGTATTCGAGATACCAGGCGTTGACGCCTTGCTGGTAGTAGAGCCACCATTGGGTCGTGATCGTCCGCTGGATCATGGAATAGGAAAACGTCCATCGCGTTCCGCCGAAGTAGAAATTGTCTTTGTCCTGGCCGCGAATGACCGGGCCGGTGAAGCCGGAGATCGGCGCGGCGCTGCCGTCCGAGTTGTAGCCGGGGCTGGAGGAGGTGAAGTCGGCGTGCTGCGCCGCCGTCTGAGCCTTGCGGAAATAGAGCGCGACATTCTCATGCGTTCCGGCCAGAAAGTTCCCGACGCCGAAGTTGAGCGTCCCGGTCTCGACGAGGAAAAAGTTCCCCTGTCCCTGAAGCTGGTACTGCGTCCAGTTCGGGCCGAGGTCGGCGAATGCCGGGACCGGGACGCGCTGCCAGAAATCAGTGCTCAGAGACATCGCCAGCACCAGAAAGAGAACGTGCATGCGCTACTCCACGCAGGTGATGTCGTCGCCGTAGTCCTCCGTCGCGCAGGACGACAGGTCCAGAATGCCGTCGAGGGTGTCGAACGTGACGCCCGATCCGGGAATGATGTTGACCGCCTCATAGACGTTCCCATTGCTGTCCACGAGCAGGATCACGCGATTAACCCCCGCTGACCGTCACGTCGCCCGGCGCGGTCTGGGTCAGCGTGTACCTGCTGCTGAACATCAGCACCTTCACGGGCCGCCCGGCGGTCGCGCCGGAGCCGGTGCGGATCATCTTCATGTCGCCCCGCTGGCCGTGAAAAACGCCCGTCGCGAGGCCATCCGAATTCGCCAACTGAGTGACGGTTATCGGTCCGAGCGGGTTGAGCATCCCGATCCACGAGTTCATCTGCGCGCTGACCCGCTGACCGGCGGCGATCCCGGTCGGCGGCAGGAACAGGTGTTCGCACCCGTCCATCGTCCAGCCGAGGCCGTTCGCGCCGGGCGGGATGTCCTCGTCGATGATGACCAGCGTTGCGGCGATCCCCGGCGACTGCGGCTGGACGATGCCGTAGTGGTCGGCGTCGGAACCGGCGCCGCCGTTGAGCCAGGCGAAGCCGCCCGCCGGCGCGAGCATCGAGAAGTTGTTCGTGATCGGGATCGGCTGGCCGGGCGGAAAGGTCCACGGATGCTCGCGGCGCGGCCGAGGATCGCCCTTGCGGTCGAGCTTGCCCAGCCGCTTCAGCACGTCGTTCCATTCGCGCAGCGGCGGTATGACGAGTTTGTCCATTAGAAGCTCAACCCCAGCGGAGCGAAGGCCGTCGGAAGGAAGTCGTCATAGAGCAGCCAGTACAGCGACGAGTCGGGGTCCGTCGGCATGACGAGCGTGCCGTCCTGCTTCAAGAGCACGTCGGGTCCGAGGCCGTACTTCACGGTGTCCCGCGTCGGCCCGCCGGCCACGGCGCGGTACTGCGAGCCGTGGTTCGCCTCAAGGTATTGCCAGCCGATGTCCGTCGCGCTGCCGCCGTTGATCGTGACGACGTGCGTCCGAACCGCCAGCGTGTACGTGACCGGATAAAACCAGCTTTGGAACGTCAGCGTGCCTGACGTGACGGGCGTGTACTCCCGCGTCGCGGAAATGTCCTCGATCTTCACCTTCTTCGGGGCCCACGTGTAGTCGCCGCACATCACCGTGTCCGAGTTCACGACTCCGCGCCACGCGCCGCCCACGATGGTGTCCGTCGCCTCGTTGCGGGTCAGCGTGAAGATCACATCGTAGAAGTCGCGCGTGTGCCCGGTGAGGCGCTGCCCGATTGTGTTGCGATAGGGCTTTCCGGTCGCGTCGTGCCCGACCTCCTCCGCATGGCGCATGCCGGCGTACCGCAGGACGGGCTGCTGCGAAAACGGGTTGACCAGGCCGGAATACTCGCAGACGACCCGGAACAGCGTCGGCCCGACAGGTTCGAGCACGTGGACGTTCCGCAGGATCAGATAGTTGTAGCCGGACGAATAGAAGGCCCCATTCCCCGGCACTTGGGTCGTCCCGTCATTCGCGGTCAATGCGGCCAGCGAATTCCCCTCCGCAGGGACATCGAACTTCACGGTGTAGACTTTCACGGCGTTGACGTAGAGAGGCGTGATGCCTGGGACGCCGTCGACTTTGCTGCCCAGTTGTTTCCAACTCTCAGTGACTTTGACGACGGCCATTGACTATCCACCCGCTCCCGGCGCCACGCCGAGGTTGCCGGCGAGGCCCTGAAGGAGCTTGAGAATCTGGTCCATCGTGCCGTAGTTCTTCTGGAGGTATTCGCCCAGCGCCTTCGCTTCGGGCGTCTGGCCCGGCATGAAGCGGTCGTAGCCGGACGGCCGACCGGCATCCCACGGACCGCGCCGACCGGCCACTTCGCTCGGCTTCCAGTTCTGCTGCGCGGCCAATTCCGCGCGCTCGGCGGCGTCCTCTTTGTCGAACAGGGCGGCCATCTCAGGATGCTCCATCCGGCGCTTACGCTGATTTTCCTCAAGCTCCAATCGCGCGGCTTCATCCGCGAACTGGCCTCCAACGCCTGGCGCGCGCAGCGCCTGCTCGATGATGCCCGCGCGCTCCGTCCTGCGCTGTTCTCCCTGCTGGACCGCCAGCGCGTCCTGTTTGGCTTTGATCTCGGCCTTGATATCCTCCGTCTCGCCGAACTTCCTGATGTCCTCGGCGTAGGATTCTTTGATGCGATCCATTTCCCGCCGGCGGATGGCTTCGCGGTCGAACGCCGCGCCGGCGAGCGCGTCGCGCATGACCACCTGGTGCCGGCGCTCGCGGTCCTCGTCCTCCAGCCGATACTTCGCGTCGAGAGCTTTCGACTCCGCGACCTGCGCAGCGTGGACCTTTTTGTACTCGTCAGTCCCTTCCTTGAGGCGCGTCGGGCTGCCTTCGGGACCGCCCAGTTCCTGCTCGTGCCGGGCGCGCATCTCCTCGCGCTCTCGCTCGCGCGCCGCCGCCTGAGTCGGGCCGCCGTGCTCGGCCATGTACTGGCGCAGATCGAGACCGGCGGTCCACTGCATGCGTTCGTACTGCTGCTGCGTCGTCAGCCCGGTCGTCTGAGCACCCTGGCGCGCGACGATGGCGGCGCGCTGTTTCTGAAGTTCATCCACGTCGCCGAATTCGCGCTTCCAGGCTTTTTCCGCGTCGTATCGGGTGATGCCCGGATTGTGTTCGCGGATCATTCGCGCCTGGTAGTCCTTCAGCCATGCTTCCTTGTCCCCAGCCTGTTTGATGCGCTCGTCCAATCCGGCGAATTTCGGCGCGGCCAACTCCTCCTGCTGCGACAGGCCTTGCAACCGCAGCTCGACGGCTTGTCGTCGCTCGTAGCCGGGGCCGCCGGTGAATTGCGCGCCCAACGTCTCGCGCTCGATGCCGCGCCAGAAGTTTGCCTTCTCCATCTGAGCGGCTCGTTTGGCGGTCGCCCCGGCGTATTCGTCCTCGGCCGCGTTCACTTGTTGAAGCTGCTCCATGTAGCGCTTCGCCTGTTGCTCTTTGACCAGGAACGCCTGTTGCTCATCCTTGGAGAGATGGAGTTCCCGCGACCGCGCATAGTCGCTGCTGGCCTGGCCGTAGACCTCCTGCGCCTCCCTGAGCCGCCCGGCGCGCTCCTGCCGGCCCTGTTCATAGTCCAGCCGGGCCATCTCGGCAGGCGTGTATCCCAGGAAGTTCGCGCGGGATCGTTCGGAGGTCAGCGCCGCTCGCTGAACGCTCCTGGAGAGTTCCTGAATTTCGGATTGCGTCTGCGTCGCCTGTTCCGCGAGCGCGGTCTCGCGTTTCGTGTCGGCGATGGAGTCGTGGACACCCTTGGCGATGCCGCCGAGAATCGGAATCCATGTGTAGGTTCCCTGGATTGCGGCACGACTGGCGAGCCGCCCCTTCATCATCTCTGCGGCCTGGCCGCTCGCGTGCGCGGCGGTTTCCGCTGGCCCGGCTTCAATCGCGCCGGCGACTCCCTTCGCCACTTCGTAAGCGACGTAGACCTCTGCGCCCAGGAGGGCTGTTTTGAGCGCGCGGGCGGAGACGAGAAATCGCTGAATGGTTCCGGTGGAATATCGCTTCTGAATGTCGGAGGTCTGCTGCTGCGCCGCCTCCTCGATCTTGGCGCGCATCTCCGCGTCGTTCTTGTAGACGGCCAGTTCACGCGCCTTCCATTCCTGAACGTCGCGCAACTCGCGCTCGCGGGCGCTGTGGGTGCTGTCGAAGATTCGGCGCTCGATTGCGGCCAGATCAGCGGCGCGCTTCTCGCCGGCGGCGACCTGGTAACGCCTGTTCATCTCGTCCTGCTCGGCCTGCTTCGCGCGGGCGGCCTCGGCCTGGACATCCTCGTTCCGGGCAATGAGCGCGCCGACCTGATGGACCTCGCGTTCCTGCGCGACGATTTCGGGCGTGGCGCGCAGGCCGGCGCGCTGCACGCGCAGTGTGCCGAGCTTCTGTTGCGCGACCTGCCGGTAAGCTGTGAGCCGATCATGCTGCGCCTTGTACTGCGCGGCGAGCGTGTCATAGTGGTTCGACATTTCCCGCGTTTCGCGGGCGCGGGCGTCATGCCCCAGGTCAAAGGTGCGTTTCTGGAGCGCTTCCAGGTCGGCGGCCATTTTGCGGGCGGACTGGCCGACGACGCCGGAGGCCTCGTCCGTGCCGACAAGCGCAATCGCCAGTTGCTTATCCGCCATTCGATTCCCTGATCCGCTTCATGGCCTGCTCGTAGTCCTCGTCACGCTGCCGCGCGTCGTCGCCCTGAACGAAGTCGGCGGCGGCCAGGAAGAGCGCCGCCTGGTCGCGCGTCCCGCCGTGCACGGGCGCCAGGCCGTGCCGGTAGTAGCGCCTCGCGTCGGCGATCACCTCGAAGACGATTCGCGGGATTGCCCGTAGCGGGCAGAAGTTCACGGTCAGCTCGCCGGAGTCATCGCACTCACGGCAGCCGGCGCCCTCGCAGACGGGGCACTCTACCGTTGCGTCGGGAGGTCCTTTGCAGTCTCTGCATTCGCCGCCGCAGATTTTTCCGTGCTGCCAGCGGACGGCGATGCGAAGTTTTTTAAGGTGTCCGGGTGAAGCTCGTTGGCGGCCAGCATCCGGGCGAACAGGCGCTTGGCTTCGCCGTCGGTCAGGATGTCCGCAAGGTCCGGCCTGTCTGCGGAAAACGTGACCGGCTTGCCCTTGATGACGATGTGCTCCCATCCGGCCAGGTGAGTCCGCAGCATCGCGTACAGGGCAATCGCCTGCTCGTTCGTCATGCCGATGGTCGGGATCTTCTCATCCAGGTCGCGGCAGGCGCGCGCCTCGCGCCCGCTCAGATACCGGAAGAAGAACGCCGGCTCGCCGCGCTCCGGCTCAAGCCCTTTGCCTTCAAGCCCGATTGCGAACGTCCGGCCCGGCTCGGAAGTCAGCAGCATTTTTCTCACCCTCTCATTTCTTGGGTTTCGGCGGACGGCGCTTTCGCCGCCCGTACCTCACTACGCCCGGATTGTGGCCCATGTTTTCCCGCTTACGCCGTCGCCGGCGTGAACACCAGGTTCAGGTCGTTGTTCTGGTTGAGCAGCGTCACGTCCTCCTTCATCAGCCGGTTCCTGTCGCCCGGCGCGGGGAGATCGAACTGGCAGCCGCTCATGCCGACGACCATCGAGTCTCCCGCCGCGTCGTTCAGCGAGAACGTCACGCTGCACTGCTCCTGCTCGAGCCAGTGCTGGTAGAGGTCAAAAGCATTGGTCCCGCCGCTGATCAGCGTGGTCAGCGGGTCCACCGTGAGCTTGACCCGGCGCTTCGGGATGAGGACGTAGTTGATGCCGGTCTGGTCGCCGGAGCTGCCATCCTCCTCCGGGTAAAGCTCGTTCCCCATCTCCAGCCGGAAATTGGAGACCTTCGGCATGAACTGGTCTTCATCGCTGAAGGCGAGCGTCATGCCGGCGTCCACGAACCGGAGCGGGCTGTTCGAGGGATAGGCGATGGTCGGCTTCGCAATCTGAACGGGCGGGGCCCACTTTCCACGGAAGGTGAACTCCATGATCGCGGTTTTGCCGGCCTTGCCCGACATGACCAGGTTGCCCGCCGCGCCGTAGATGCACTTGAGCAGTCCGTCCTCATAGGAGAAGAGCGTCAGCGTCTTGACGGTGCTGCCGGAAGTCTCCGGGAAGGTCTGGTCGAGCGCGTAGGCGCTGCTGCCGTTCCAGCCAAGTCCGCAGCCGACGAGCAGGTTGGCCCAGTCCGGCTGCGCGAGGACCGCCGTCGGCCGCAGCTTGAACGTCGCCTCGCCGAGATACGCGCCGAGCGCTGAGGCCATGTACTGGTCCGCGCCGGGCTTCTCGACGTCCTCCATCTCGACGATAGGCTTCATGACGAGGTCGTAAACGAGCGTCCCCCACGAGGTATTCACGGTCATCGCGGTCCCCGGCGTCGTCTCAGCCTGGACCTGGAGACAGCGGCGCAGCATCGAGAGCGGGCGGCTGACGTTCGGCATGGTTCTTGAACCTCCTAATCGGTTGGCAGGTAGAGGCAATTCTGCGGATGCCGGAACTCCACCAGGAGCTTCAGCGCGACTCCGAAAATGTTGGCGTTCTGCGCGTTGCGGAAATACGTCACGAGCGGGTCGAACCAGACCTCGCAGAGATCGAGCGTCGGCAGCGAAGGGCCAATGTTGTCGGCGTCGTCGGTGAGAATCGCCGCGCGCACCGCCGCCTCCATCTGGTTGAGGATCGAATCCACCGGTGTCGTTGCGCTGTCGCTCTGGACGGCGAAAAGGTTGAGATCGTAGGGCTGGATCGCCGTGACGATGGTGTGCTCGCCAGACGAATCGCGCAGCTCATCCTCCGGCGCGCGCAGATTGCCCTGGAGGATGTAGCAGGACTGGTTCTGCGGGCTGGACATCATCCCGCCCGAAACCGGGCGCTGCACGAGACTGAGCGGCCCTGGCGCAGCCGGCGGCGTCGTCACCAGCGCTTGCAACAGCGCCTGGATTTGCGCGCCGATCGCGTCCTTGATGGTCTGCTGCGCCATCAGGCGGCCTCCCGCTCGACGTATTCCGCGCCCATGCGCGTCTGCCACTCGCCCCACGTTTCGTTCAACCCGGAGGCCACGCCGGTCCATTTCCCGCCCGCGAGCACGCGCTCAGTCTCGGCCGCGAGCCGCTTCTCCAGATAAGCGAGCGCCTCGGCGTATTTCGCCTCCCAGCCGCCGGCCTTCCGGATCGCCTCGACCGCGCCTATGCTGCGCTGCTGGAGCAGCGGGAATCGCTCCTTGCCCTTGCGGATGTAGACGTTCGGGTGGGACTGGCCGGCGCGGACCATCTCGTAATCCAGACCGGGCGAGGACTCGGACATGACCTTCCGTCCAGTGCGGCGATGCCGCCAGGTGGAGCGAATCCACGGCGTTGCGATGAATGCATGCGGGAACTCGCCCTCGAATCCGCGCGTGGTGACCACGCCGATCCGCGTCTGGATCGGCTTGAAGAGCCAGAGCGAGAACCCGGCCTCGTCGATGTAGACCATCGCGCGCAATTTGTCCTCGCGCGCCCAGGAGGTGTGAATCCGGGAACGGATCGGGCGCATCGGGATTCCGAGCGCTGCCGCAGCGTCATGGCTGACGTGCGAGCGCATCGCCTGCGCCGTGCGGTTCAAGGCGCGGGAAATGACGCCGGGCAGCGCCTTCGGCATGTTGCCGAGCAACTCCACCAGGTCGGCGAGTTTGCGTTTGTCGAAACGAATTTGAACGGGCGCGATCATCGCAACTCCAGCTGAATGCAGCCCTCGTCCTGGCCGAGAATCTTGAAGCAGTGCATCAGGTTGGCCGGGATGGTACGGTCAGGCGTCCCGCCATACCGCTGCGCCACGCAGAACGTCGTCTGCCCTCTGTCGAACCCTGCCGCAACGCCGAGGGCCGCGTCATTGCGGACCTCGACCTCGAAGCGGGGCCGGTCGCCGGTATTCCCGCCGAACATTTCCTCCGGTGCCAGGCGATCCACAAACGCGTCCACCGTGCGCCACGCACCGCCGGGCGCGTCCTGAACCTGAATGCTCTCCTTCGGCAGCAGCGCGAAGAGCGGGTCGACGGTCAGGTTCATCGTTTCTCCATCGGGCCTCGCCGGGCCAGGCGCAGGGCCCGGCCCGGCGAAGGAACGGTCATTACGAACCGGCGATCACGCCGGCGGCAATGAGCGCGGTCCGGAGGGCGGCAACCGTCGTGCGAAGCGCGGCCACGTCGGCCTGGACGGCCGTCAGCTCGGTGATGAGCGTGGCAACGTCGGCCTCGTTCGCATTGATCGCGGCGATGGCCGCATCGCGGTGCGCGGCCGTGTCCCATCCGCCGGCGGCAGCGCCCGTCCCGCCCGCGGGGGCGGCCTCAGCCGTTTGCGCGGCAGGCGCCGAGGAGGTCAGCGCCGCCGGAGCGGTGATGGTTGCCTGGGGAATGATGGCCTCGGCGTTATGGTCGATCAGCTCGACGTTGGCGGTGGTCACGCCGGCGGCTTTGCCGGCGGTGACCGTCTGCTGGCCGGCGACCGAGACGCTCATCGGAACCGACGCGCCGGCGAGGACGACGCCTGCCGTTTCGCCGTTGCTGGTCAGCCAACCGTTGTTCGGGTCCCAGTACAGCGTGTCGCCGTCGTTCCAGGTGTCGGAAGCCTTCGCCGGAAGGTTGAAGACCTCCTCGGCGCTGGCCTCGCCCCAGGACAGCGGGGAAATATTCACAATGGGGATTCGGATGTGCCCGCTCACGACGACCGGCACGCCGGCGAGCAGGGTCGCCGTGGACGAGCTGTTGTAGATCGCCAGTCTCTTGCCGGGTTGAACGTAGTTGAGCATTTCACGTCTCCTTATTCAGAGGCCCTTGCGCGGGAGCCTCCAAGCGGAGGCCCCCGCACGGGAAAACTTGGCCGGGCTTACTGGCCCGGATTCTTCACGAACGCGCGCCAGTCAATCGCGTGCGCGGCGACGATGTGGCGGATGCTGAACCGGATGTCGTCGGTGTTGAACGACACCTCCTGCCTGAGCAGCGGCCCTTCCTGCGATTCGAGGAAGGCGATCTCCATCCCGACCACCGGGTCGCTCAGCTGCGCGAGCACGTACCAGGCGGCCGCGCTGACGTCATCCAGACGGCTGCTGAAGCAATGGACGAGCTTGTTCGCGTAGGGGTTCATGCGCTGGAACGCCTCGGCCGCCGGGTCCCACGTGCTGTGGATGACCTGCTCGGTGATGACCTTCAGGCCGGCCGGCGTCAGGATGATTCCGGGCGTCAATTCCAGGCGCGCCGTCCCGGCAGGGCCTTTCTGACGGAGCAGCAGCGTCTCGCCCGCGCCAATGGTGGCCACGGACGGGACGCCGACGTTGCCCGCGCCGCTGACCAGGTTGTTGTGTGCTGCGGAGAAGAGCGGCTGGCCGTCGGCCATCGTCTGGTTCGCCAGGATCGGGGCGAAGGCGACGTCGTCCTCCTTGCGGCGCGCGGCGGTCGCCATGAGCAGCGGGATGCGGTTGAACGCCTGGAGGTCGTCGTTGATGAACGCCTTCCAGGTGATCGCCGCCCTGCGCCGGAAGGCGGCCAGCGAGTAGGTCTCCTTCCCGTCGCTGAGCTGCGCGTCCTTCGTCTCGGCCGCCTCGTTCTCCTCCAGCAGGTCCGGGAATTCCGACATGGCGATAGAGTAGATGTTCTTGAAGTCGCGGGCGGTGTTCTTCTTGCAGAATTGCGGCCACTTGATCGGCACATCCAGGTACGCCTGGCGCATGTTCTTGTTGATCGCGTCGATCAAGATCGCCGGGAAGTCGCTCGTGCCCTCCGCGCCGGCCAGCGCGACCGTGTCGCCGTAGCGCCTTCGGATGAGCGTCGAGCCGCCGATCATCAGGTCGGCGCAGTCGGCCTGGCTCAGGTACATGGCGTCGGGGATGCCGATGCCGTCGCCCCACCGCCGAAACATCTCGACGGTGCTCAGCCCCTTGAACCGGTTGGCGACCTCGGCGGCCTGGCAGGCGACCAGGTCTTCCTTCTTCGGCTCTTCGACTCTGGAGCCGGAGCGCAGGCGCACCGCCCGGCTGACCCCGTCGCAGAGCGCCATGAGTTTGTCGCGGCTGCCGTCGCGCGTCACCGCCGCCATGGGCACGGTCTGCATCGCTTTGGCTGCGGCAGCGGCTTCGCGGGCGTGCGCCAGCGAGACGTTGCGCTCGTAGAGTCCGGTCGCCCAGGACTCATCCTGGATGCCGTGCTCTTTGGCGAGCGCGATGAGGTCTTTCCGATACTGCCGATCCCGCGCAATCGCCTGCTCGGGAGTCTCCGCCGGCGGCGTCTCCGGCTTCGCAGGGGCCGGGGGCGGGGGTTGCGCGGAGAGCGCGACCAGCACCGGTTCCTTGCCGGCCTTGATCGCGGCCATGACGGCGTCCGCGCCGGCCTTCTGGTCTCCCGTCAGCCCGGCGAGACAGACCTCGGCTTCCGCCTCGGTCGCTTCCTTCTTCAGCCCGATCTTCTCGAGGTACGCCCGCAACTTGGGGTCCATACGACTCTCCTTTCCCAAAACATTGACCACGCCTGACTCTTTGGAAGCGGCGCCAGAAAAACCCGCTGACCCCGCAGCACGCTGCGGGGCTGAAAGCAAACCGTCGTTCGTGGAGCCCGCCTCGCCGACGAAGTCCACGGACTTGACCTTCGCAATTCGAAGAGCGCCGGCGCGGCGGGATTCCGCCCTGTCCGGAGTGAAAATGGCGGACAGACCGAGCGACTTCGGGTCGTCGTCCGCGCGCGTCAGCAGGTAGGTCCGAAGGTCGCCGTTCGGCGACACGGCCGCAGCGCGCGAGAGGTGAACGTCGCCCTTCGCGGAATCTCCCTCGATGCGCGCGTTGCGGATGCGCCCGACCCAGGTGAACAGCGTGTCCTTGAGGGTGCCCGGAATCGCTTCGAGAAA
>JBEKAE010000028.1:0-66973 GCA_050018375.1 Candidatus Acidiferrales bacterium
ACGACACGTGCGGCCATCTCGCCGGCGACGCCGTCTTGCGGGAGACAGCGCGGCGCATTACCGATTGCGTCCGCCCCTACGACCACGTGGGACGCTACGGCGGCGAAGAGTTCCTGGTGGTCGCTCCTTCTTCGGACGGTTTCGGAACGCTGGGATTGGCGGAACGCATCCGCACAATGATCCAGTCGCGGCCTGTGATGACAGACGCCGGACCCGTCAACGTAACGGCGAGCTGTGGCGTTGCCGTCAGCACCTGCGAAAAGCCCGTGGACACCCATGCCCTCTTGCTCCTCGCCGACGAGGCGCTCTACCGTGCAAAGGAACAGGGCCGCAACCGCTCAGAATTTGCGGTACCGGGAGAGGTGTCCACGTCCGATCCAGAGGCCTCTCAGCCGGAGCGCGTCGATTCCTGAGCCGCACCGGCCAGAGAGATTTGTCCATACGCATCCGTATGGTGCTCCATTCCGCCGATGTGGCGATTCCTGGTGCAAAACCGTTCGCGCATAATCAATTTTGGTGTACATTGTAAACGCGTATGGCGCAACACTCGTCCGCTACCGCTGGAAAGGGCCAGGAAATGAATCCGACCAAGTCTGGGTCGGCGGCCGCCGAAACCCGGCGGGACACGCTGACGATCATCGATAATCGGAACGGCCGCCAGTACGAAGTTCCGATCAAGAACGACACGATTCGCGCGATCGATTTGCGCAAGATCAAGCTCAACGAATCCGATTTCGGGATGATGAGCTACGATCCCGCATTCACGAATACTGCGTCCTGTACGAGCAAGATCACGTTCATCGACGGCGACCAGGGGATCCTCCGGTATCGCGGCTATTCGATTGAAGAACTGGCGGAAAAGAGTTCGTACCCGGAGACGGCCTACCTGATCCTCCACGGCGAGCTTCCTACAAGTTCGCAACTGAAGGATTGGAACTACCACATCACGCACCATACGTTCATCCACGAGAGCATCAAGAAATTCCTCGACGGCTTTCACTATGACGCCCACCCGATGGGCATGCTGATATCGACGGTCGCCGCGCTCTCGACGTTCTATCCGGACGCGAAAGACATCTTCAATCCGGAATCGCGCCTCAAGCAGACCTACCGCCTGATCGGCAAGATGCCCACGCTCGCGGCATTCGCGTACCGGCACAGCCTCGGGATGCCATTCGTGTACCCGGACAATGATCTGAGCTACTGCGGCAACTTCTTGAACATGTTGTTCCGGACGACGGAGCTGCAATACCGCCCGAACCCGACGCTCGAGCGCGCGCTTGACATTCTGTTCATTTTGCACGCCGATCACGAGCAGAACTGTTCATCGACCGCCATGCGCGGCGTCGGCAGTTCGCACGTGGACCCCTATTCCGCAACGGCTGCGGCTACCGCGGCGCTGTATGGCCCGCTCCATGGCGGCGCCAACGAACAGGTGCTGCGGATGCTGCTCGAGATCGGCTCGGTGAACAACGTGCCCGCCTACGTGAAGAGCGTGAAGGCCGGCGAAAAGCTGCTGATGGGTTTCGGCCACCGCGTCTATAAGAATTACGATCCGCGCGCCCGGATCGTCAAGCGGATCGCCTACGACGTTTTCGACGTGATGGGGCGCAACCCGCTGATCGACATCGCGCTCGAATGCGAACGCATTGCGCTCGAAGACGACTATTTCGTTACGCGTCGTCTCTATCCCAACGTCGATTTCTACACCGGCCTCATTTATCAGGCGATGGGCTTCCCCGTCACCATGTTCCCCGTCCTCTTCGCCATTCCGCGCACGTCGGGCTGGATTGCGCAGTGGGAGGAGATGCTGCTCGACGCTGAACAGAAGATCTCCCGGCCTCGCCAGGTCTACGCGGGCTACGATCTCCGCAGCTACATTCCGCTGGATCATCGCATTTAGAACCGGCAATTCAGCCTCGGCGGCACGGGATCGAGCCGCTGCGGAGGCGAATTGCGACCCGGAGTCTTGAAATTAGCGTTCTCTAATCTTCTGTCCAAATGCCGTCAAGTTTGCGCGGAACCGGCAGCCCGCCGTCATCGAGGTGGCTGCACGCCAGACGGGCCGCACGTTAGCGTTTTTCGTCCGTGATAATGGTGTGGGCTTCGACCCGAGATATGCCGATAAGCCCTTTGGCGTCTTCCAGCGTCTCCACAGGCGGGAAGACTTTGAGGGGACTGGCATCGGATTGGTTACCGCGCAACGCACCGTTTACCGCCAGGGGGTGAGACGTGGGCGAAATCGGAGTCCGATAAAGATGCCACCTTTTTCTTCACGCAGGGTCTCCAGCCAAAACACGCGCTCGCAAAAACGGAAAAGGCACATCTTGACCGAACCTGGTGTGATTGAAAACAGCCGCCCTCCGGAAGCGGCTTTCGCGAGCCGATAACCTCGAGAACCGATGGCTGGACCTATCACAAAAGAGGCGGAGGCGCAGGCCGGGCCGCTGCGCTTGCTTGTTGTCGGCGATAATCCCGACGACCTCGATCTGTGCCTCCGCGGCCTCAAAGAGTCAAAGATCGATTTTCGCGCCGATGTCGCTTCGACGCGCGAAGACTTCATGTGCAAGCTGCGTGAGGGGCATTTCGACGCCGTTCTATCCGATTACCGCATGAAGGGATGGAGCGGACTGGACGCCCTGGCCGCGGTCAAGGAGATCTGTCCCGATGTCCCCCTGATCCTCCTCACGGAAACACTGGGCGACGAGCTCGCAGTCGAGTGCATCAAGCTCGGCGTCACCGACTGCGTTTTGAAACACCACCTGGCACGCTTGCCGATGGCGATTCGCCGGGCGCAGGAGGAAAAATCGCGGCGAAAGACGGAGGGCCGCGCGCTCGAAGCTCTCATCGAAAGCGAGGAACACTATCGCACGCTCGTTCAAGATGCTCCCGAGGCGATCGTCGTCCTCGATGCGGACAAAGGGAGGTTCGTCCACTGCAACGACAACGCGACGCGGCTTTTCCGTCTGAGCCGCGAAGAACTCCTACAGCACGGCCCGGCCGGGCTGAGCCCGCCGCGCCAGCCGAACGGCCAGCCATCCGAACTCGCGTCTCGCCAAAAGGTCGAGTTGGCGCTCCAGGGCGAAACTCCTCGTTTCGAGTGGGTGCACCGCAATTCGCAGGGCGAAGATATCCCGTGCGAGATTCATCTCGTTCGGCTTGCTTCGGCCACACGCCGCCTGGTGCGCGGCAGTATCGTTGACATCACGGAACGAAAGCGCTCCGAAGCAGCTCTGCGCGCAAGCGAAGCCCGGTACCGCGGGCTCGTGAACAACACCAAGTACGGAATCTACTGGGTGACTCCCGAGGGCAAACTCCTCGACGTCAACCCCGCCCTCGTGCGCATGCTCGGCTATGAGTCCGCCGAAGAACTTCTCGCCGTCGAAAGCTCGCGAGCGCTCTATTGCGATCCGGTCGTGCGGGACAAGGTGCACGCGGATTACCTTCGCACGGGCCGTGCGGACGCTACGGTTGAATGGAAGCGCAAAAACGGCAAGGCAATCACGGTGCGGATCAACGGCTGGCAGACGAGCGAACCTGAACAGGGCAACACGTGCATCGAAGTGATGGTCGAGGACGTCACCGAGCGCCTGGGCCTGGAAAAGCAGCTTCTCCAGGCGCAGAAATTCGAAGCCATCGGGCGACTGGCCGGCGGAATTGCCCACGATTTCAACAACATGATCGGCGCGATTCTCGGCTGGGCCGAATTAGGCATGGACGAAACTCAAGCCGCTTCGCGGCCTCATCGCCACTTCGAAAAGGTTCGCCAGCAGGCCGACCGAGCCGCTGCTTTGACCCGGCAGTTGCTGGCTTTCGCACGCCGCCAGATACTCGAGCCCCGCAACATCAACCTGAACCAAACCGCTATGGAAACTCTCAGCCTGCTCGAAAAGGTGATCGGCGGCAACATCGAAATCAAGGCCAATCTGCCGCCGGACCTGGCGGTCGTTCGCGCCGACCCGATTCAAATGGAACAGGTGTTGATGAATCTCTGCATCAACGCGCGCGACGCGATGCCCGAAGGCGGCGGCTCCCTCATAATCGAAACCGCAAACGTGGCCATCAATGACCAGTTCTGCGCGCTTCAGCCGCTGGCGCACCCGGGTGATTACATCATGCTGTCCGTCACCGACACGGGGACCGGCATGGACGCAGCCACGCTCGACCGGGTTTTCGAGCCATTTTTCACGACGAAGGAAATGGGAAAGGGGACAGGTCTGGGCCTCTCCATGGTGTACGGCATCGTTCGGCAGCATGGCGGGTTTGTGCATGCGCACAGCGAGCCGGGCGTCGGCAGCACCTTTCGCGTCTACATCCCCGTCAGTGCAGTGCCCGAAACTCCGCTTGCGCCTGCGGAGAACACCCTGCCCATCCACGGAGGCTCCGAGACGCTCCTGGTCGCCGAAGATCACGAAGGCTTGCGTCAACTTGCACAGGAAACGCTGGCAGGACTGGGGTACGAGGTAGTGCTCGCGGCCGACGGCGAACAGGCATTGCAGGAGTTCAGGTGGCATCGCGACCACATCGACCTCGCGCTGCTCGATGTCGTGCTCCCCAAACTCAGCGGCCCCGAAGTCTATGCCCGAATCTGCAAAGAAAAGCCGAATCTGCCGGTCGTTTTCGCCACCGGCTACAGCCCCGACATTGCCTTGCTCCAGAAGGTCCAGCAGCAGGGCTTGTTTGTTCTACAGAAGCCTTATTCGCCACGCGATTTGGCGCGCACGGTCCGGGAAACACTCGACCGGCGTCCCCGTTTGAGCGCTCACAAATAATAAGATTGACACCTCTTCCGAACGTATGATAATTGTGGCGTACACGTGGCACCGGTTTAAAGACCGGTTTGCCGAGTATCCAGGCGCGGAACACCAAAATTCCTACTGGGTGCCTGGCAACAAACCCCACCCACCCCGGGAGGTGGACGCCTCTGGCTTTCACCTCCCGTTTTATTTTCCTAACCTTTGTAATTGCTTCATTTCGCCGCGTTTAACAGCCTCGACGAAGTGGTCTGCCTCCCGGGTCGGCTGCGGGATGCGGAAGCCGTCGGCGGCAGCGCGCGCGAACTCGATGGCGCGGTCGAGCGAGATGCGGTGGCCTTGCGAGATGTAAACCGGTTTGACGCCTTCGCGGGTCCGCAGGGCAGCGCCAATGACTTCCCGGGTTTTGCCGTCCACTAGCGGCGCCCACGAGCCGGCCTGCCGAGGCGGTTCCTTGGCGGTACCCACCAGGATCGACTTTGCGCAGCCAATCGTGGGGCGGTCGAGCAGCACGCTCAGGTGGCAGACGATCCCGAAGCGTCGCGGATGCGCGTAGCCATGCCCATCGTAGGAGATCAGGTCGGGCGCATTGCGTAACCGCGCGAACGCTTTCAGCAGGACGGGAATCTCGCGAAAGCTCAGCAGGCCGGGAACGTAGGGAAAAGTGAGCGGACTCTCCGCGCACGCGCGTTCGATTTCCACCATCTCCGGAAAACGATAGACGATCACGCCGGCGATCGCTCGCTTGCGGCGAAGATCGAGCGCTACGTCGGCCCCAGCCACGGTCTTGATCTCAGCGAAGCGATCCTTCCGTTCGAGACGCTCGCGCAGCCGGAGTTGAATGC
Organism: Candidatus Acidiferrales bacterium; assembly: GCA_050018375.1. GTDB lineage: Bacteria > Acidobacteriota > Terriglobia > Acidiferrales > UBA7541 > Palsa-295. Next base: position 5,600 of record JBEKAE010000028.1, read on the forward strand.
GCGCCGCCTCGCGCGGCGTCACACTCCAGCGATGCAGTCGCAGCGCTTTCATGGCAGCCACGAGATCAATGCTAGTAGGCGGGAGGCGAAATGCAAGTGCGAAAGCTTGTGAATTTTGGGACGCGCAGAGCGAACGGGACAACGTGAGAGCAGAGCAAACACACGCACCCTCCTGAGAGACGAAGGGCGCGGCACCCCTCAATTGTCATGCGCGGCTTGAAGGAAACCCGGTGTGATCTGTTCGCGACTAAGGTTCGCGGTGCGCAGAGATCCCCGCGGCCAAGGATGCGCCACGCCTGCTCCGCCTAAGTTCGTCCACACAACTTGTCCGTTTCGTTCTCCTGCTCCGTCAGGAAGGAAGTCGTCCAGCCCTGCTTCGCCCTATCCGCCTGGACAGTGGATGGAGGCAAACTTTGTTCTGGGCCGACCTTACGATGGGCCGTCTGCGCGTGGTCGCGCAATTCACGTTCCGAGCTGTACCAAGCGTTGCATTGACTACAGGCGATCCGAGCCATTTGTGGTTGTGCCATGTCGGCCTCCTTTCTGAATCTTCGTTTCTTGTCTTTCTTATTTCCCAACAAGCTGGCGTCGGCAGCGTCGCTGGGGGGCTGTCACCATGCGAGCCAGCCCTCCTGAGGCGCCCCGACCCACGCCAAGCGGAGTCGTAGCCGCTATTTTCCTAGGACCTTCTCCACTTGGCCGATTTTCCTTTGAACCTTCCCACCTATCTTTTCGACCTGGCCTTCGGCTTCCAAGTCGGGATTGTTCGTCGTTCGTCCCACCTTCTCTTTGACTCTACCTTTCACCTCGTGAAACTTTCCTTTTGCTTTGTCCTTAGTGCTTTGCTTCATGGATTGTCTCCTTTAACTCGATCGATTTGCGAGTCCCCGCTGAGGGCCTTTGGCCGTCGGTGCATTTGCAAACACCCTTCCCTCGATTGTCAGATCGATCCTAACAAGGTCAGCGCAACAGGCCGACCGCATACAAGACCACCGCGATGACTAGGATCGTCCCGACTATCCCCAAGCCCCCGCGCGGCCCCCATCTGGAATACCCGTAATAGCCGCCGCCTCCGCCGAACAACAGCAGCAGAACTATAATTAGTAGTAGCATCGAAAGTCTCCTTTCAGGATTCCAACTCTATCAGCACAATCTTGAATACATCCCGGTGGCCCATCTCGTCATGACGAATTTCTTCAAAATGAGCGGCCGCGGTTTCGATAGCATTCGCACTCGATGAAGCCGTTAGTTCAGCGAGACGCGATTTCATGCGCCCCCTCGCTCGTCAGGCTCACTTACGTCCCTATGTGGATGCGGGAGAGCGAATGAAAAAGTCCGAAAATGTTCAGAAGCCACAACACCACGGCGATGATCACGACTGCATTCAGGATCGCCTTAATCGTTCCCTGCATTGGTATGAAGCTGTTGACCAGCCAAAGCAGAACACCAACCACGACCAGAACCAACAATACTTGAAGTAAAGGCATGACCGATTACCTCCTTCTCCTCGCAGGCCGAAACCCATCCGGCCCGTCCCAAGGTGTTGCGCCACTGATCCCTACCTACCCTGCATATCCGTTAATTTCGTGCAGCAGCGGTCGCGCCGATGCAGGAACAGCAACTTTGCCGTCAAGAATTTCATGGCGGTTTACATTGGGGCCATACATGGCTTTGTCCCCGCTCTTGTCGGCTTGCACCACGGAGCCGTCTAGGCTCACGCCAGCGAAAACGCCTTTGGCACGCGAATAGGACAGAATCTCCGCATTCAGTTTAACGTCGGTGCCAGCGGCGGCGGTCCGGCCCACCGGCCCGGCCGCTACAGAAGCGTCGGCTCCGAGCTTGAATTTGTCGCCGAGCAGACTCTGCAAGGCGTGATCGTTCATAAAGAGCAACACGATGTCGGTGGAAGAGCCCCCGATCTGATAGCCCACACTGCCGCCGTCAATAGCCACAAACATCGGGGCGCTCCAGCCATGTCCGGTGCGACAGGTTGCCAATCCCCTGCCGTAGCTGCCGCCGAACACAAAGGCAAACTTGACGTCCCCCGGAATGATGGCGATACATTTCGCCGATTTCAGCAGATCCTGAGGAATGCCACGATCCGGAGTGTTCATGATCTCCTTGAAGACCTGGGCAGCTTTGTGGGTGCGATTAACATCATCCTCGCGGTCCGAGGAAGCGACAGCAGTTAGAGCTACAAGCAGAGTTAGCGTTGTGCCGATCAGAAGACGTTTCAACATTGAGTTATCTCCCTTCAAATTTGAACTCACTAACGGAAACGCACTGCAATTTCGTCAATTGTTTTGGCCTCTTTGCGCATACCCAGGCGCGCCGACCAGGATCATCACAACAAGAAACGAGCAGATCCTTTTCATCGCCGTGCTCCTTCCAGTCCCGTCCTGTGGTTGAGTCCAAATACCCCCGGGGCAATCGACCAGTCGGGCTGCCAAACACTGTCTTTTTAATTCTTTATCCTGTCGTCGGTGACGTTCGTCACGTGCTGCAATGACTGTCTAACACATTCATCCAGGGATGGACTGTTCGAAAAGGGACAGTTATCTGATAGCTGTGGCGCTGTATCCTTGAATCCCGGCAAACATATCGGGTCGCCCAGAAATGAGATCGGGCTGTCCCGTCACGTTCGAGATACCAATACCCAATGCACTGGTGTTCGTTTGAGAATTCAGAAATGCGTGTGATTCGCCTCTAGGTCAAATCCGGAGGTTCGATACGTAGCAATTCTCTCGCTGCCCGAAGCTTTAGGCCTGCAGGACGAAGCCAAGAAGGGACTTGTTGATTTGCAGCCCTCGCAGCCTGCCGCCGTACTCGATGAAACCCAGTTTTCTGAATTTGTTCATGAAGAAATTGATCCGGGGCCGCGTTGTGCCAATCATCTCCGCCAGCGTCTCTTGCGATACTTTGGGAAGCATCTTTTGAGGCCGGCCTTGCTCCCCATAGTGAGCGAGCAGAAGAAGAGCCCGCGCCAGCCGCTTCTCGCTGGAGTTAAAGAGCTGATCGATCAGATCTTCTTCGACTCGGATGTTTCGCGCCAGCATGTAAGCGATGAACCGGTCGGAGAACTCGTGTTCCCCGTGGAGCACGCGAATCATCTCGTGTTTTTCAATAGCGAGTGCGGTGGTCGGTGTAATCGCGGTCGCGGTCGCCATACAAATAGACTGACCTGCAAGGCACCCTTCACCCACAAAATCGCCGGGTCCCAAAAGCGCCACAACCGCTTCTTTGCCGGCTGCGTTGACCACAGTGAGCTTCACGCCCCCCTCTCGAATGAACAGGACATTCTTCGAGGGATCGCCCTGCGAGAAAATGATTTGATTTCTTCGAAACTCGGCAACCCTTCTCCCAAGCCCAGTCGAGTTCAGAAACGAATGCGCGTCGAAAGCGCGCATTCTCCGAGATGCCCTCGAGGGGCGAGGAGTGCGGGCAGATACACGTCGGCGGGAGGGAAACGGCATGCTGTATGATACCACCTGGCGCACCCCGCTGTGCAATATTGGACAATGCAAAGTCCCCAACACGGGGTGCGAATCCCGCCACCCAAAGCGGCACATCCAAGCCCAGCGAGATTCATGAGACCGATAGTGACCGCTGGCTGCTAGTGGCGTCGAAGGACTTTTTGCAGGGACTTGCGTACTTCTATTCGGCCGTTGTAGTTAATGAATCCCCGCTTCCTGAACCGGTTCATGAATAAATTGACTCGCGGGCGGGTGGTGCCGACCATCTCCGCCAGAACTTGGTGACTTAGCGTGGGAATCTCAACAACCGCTGGGCCTTTCTTATTAAAGTGGGCTAGCCGCAGAAGCACGCGCGCCAGCCGTTGTTCGGCGGAAGAAGTCAGTAACTCCGCCACATGATTCTTGTACTTCTGGACGCTGAACACCAGATAGGCCACCAGGGATTTTGAAGTCTTATTCTTTTTGCGAAGCATTCGGAGCATCTTTTCTTTGTTGATGGTGCGTATGGAGCTGGTGGTCAGCGCGACGGCCGTGGACACACGAAGGGGATAGCCTGCGAGGCAAAGCTCACCAAAGAGATCACCAACCCCCAGGATGGCGGTAACTGCCGATGGTTGATGTTTCGTTCGGGTGGTGAGCCCCACCGCTCCTTCTTGAATGTAGAAAAGCGTGTAAGCAGGCTCACCTTGCGTGTAGATGTTTTGTTTTTCCCGATAGTGCAAGACCTTGCCGCCCAGGTTGGCTCCTGACGAGAAACCACCAAGTTGGAGAGAAATGCGTTTCATAAGTCGCTCTGCTCCTAGCGAACGCCTAACGTGCGTGAATGCGAGGACACGATGACCGCGCTAGCCTAACAAGCTCCTCCGAAGTGGACTGTACAAAAGCGGACAGTTGTCCGATCGCTGTGGTTGTCCCTGAATCGGTCACTCATATCGGGTCGCGCAGAAGTTGGATCGGGCCGCCCCTCGACGTTCGAGATGCCCAACATGAAATGTGCGGACTAATTCACTTTTGAGGGAGGGATGGCCGCGGCAGAAGAAACCTTGAGCTTGGCCAGCTCACTGGCAAAGAGCGGGTTCTCCGGAAACTCCGCGACGAGTTCGTTAAGCTGGACGCGGGCCACTTCTGGCTTCTTCTCGCGCAGGGCCGCCAGCGCCAGCAAAATCTTCGCAAACGGCCGCAGGTAGTGGCCACGATCGGCGGCGATCTCGATCTGCTGGATCCCTGCTTCCTTGTCGCCGTGGATTCCAGCGAAGCTGAGGAAAAACTTCTTGATTCCCGGCAGACTTCCAATGAAGTAATTCGCCGTGCCCAGGCCAAGATAGGCGTCGGCGGCGTCCGGGGCAATCACCAACAGTTTCTTGGAGTACGTATTGGCTTCGCGGATCTTTTTCAGGCTGTCGAGCTGATGCTTGTCGATGAGGCTGGCATAGTCGGCCTGCATACCCAGGCTCAGAGACATGGCGAACAGGGCGTTCGCATCGTCCGGGTTCGTCTTCAATCGCAGCTGCGCCAAGTCCTGCGCCTGTTTGTCCTCAGCGAAGAATGCCGCGCGCAGCTCCGGATCGGGCTTTAGGGGGATCTTGCCCAGAAAACGCTTGTCGTCCAGGAAAAACTCGGAGGTCAGGACGCCCTGCCGATAGCACTCCTCAAACAGATAAGCTGCCGCTTCCGAGGCGCTCCCGAGAGGGTCTTCCGGATGGGACTTCTGCCAGGCCTCAAACTGCTCGTGAGCTTCCTCGGGCTTCAGTTCGTAGAGAAGGTGAAAGCCGGCATCGAGCTCCGGCACGCGCAGGGCCTCAATCGGAGTCTGTATCGAGGCTGCCGGCACCGCTCGAACATCAAAAACCCCTGCCGCCAGCGCGCTGCATAGAAGCGAACAAAGAAGTGAACGGGTTAGCGAAACCCGCTGGGTGCTACTCGCCGATATACGCGCCGGTTTCATGCGAAGCGCCATTATACAACGCGTGCCTAAAGCACCGGCTGGATGTATCAGGCGTTTTTCTTGAGTTCGGCGAGGACGAGCTTGGCGACTTCCTTCAGCGTGTCAAAGACGCCCTGGCCCGTCACGGCGACGGCTTCGAGCGCGGGCTCGCCTTTGACGCCAAGCTGCTTTTTCAATTCTTCGGGGGGAAGGATGTTCGGTAGGTCGCGCTTGTTGAGTTGCAGGACGTAAGGAATCGTATCGAAATCGAGTTTGTGTTCCTTCAGGTGCTCGCGCAAGTTATCGAGCGTTTCGAGGTTGGCATCGAGCCGCTCTTCCTGCGAATCCGCGACGAAGACCACGCCGTCGGCTCCCTTGAGAATCAATCTCCGGCTCGCCTCGTAAAACACCTGGCCGGGAACCGTATAGAGGTGAAAGCGGGTGCGAAATCCCCGGACGGTGCCCAGATCGAGCGGAAGGAAATCGAAGAAAAGCGTGCGGTCGGTTTCGGTCGCAAGCGAAACCATTTTGCCCTTCTGATTCGTTCCCGTGTGGTCGTAAATCCACTGCAAATTGGCGGTTTTGCCGCCAAGACCGGGGCCGTAGTACACAAGCTTGCAGTTGATCTCGCGCGCGGGAAAATTAATAAAGGGCACAATTTCCTCAGATTCGGGAGCCTTTTACTTATAGCACAGGCTCCGGCCCTCGCCAACGCGAGGACTCAGGCCGTGCTTCGCAACTGACAATGAGAGACAGGCGAGGGCGGGGCTGACGCGTGGGTCCCAAGCAGCGTGGCAGGATTCAGAGCCCTTGTCCGAGGGTCAAAGATCGCTTACCGACGGCCATTGTACCAAAACTAGTCGCTCGTACAGTCGCGCCCTGGTGTGCACCGGCCATACCGTGGGGGCGTGAAAGCATGGCAATCAAAACCGACAGCACATACATGTAAGAAAATCCTAACCCTGAGCCCGCTGCTAATGCTGGCGGCACTCCTCTGTGCCGGCATTTGCGAAGCCCGGGCCGTCGCGGCCGTCGCCAGTTTTGTCGGTAGCGATACGATCACCGAAGGAAACTGGGTGGGTCTCTACGGCGCGGGCGGATACGCGCTGGCCAACGGTGCGGAGAGCATCCCGGCATACGCGGTGTTCAAGACCCCGCAGGTTGCCCGCTGCGCATGGACCGCATCGGCAACCGACATTAGGCCGCTCGAAGCGAGCGGCGGCTCCGGAAGGATCACAAGCGAATGGTGCGGCCAGCAATTGAGCTTTGAACTCGACCTTACTGACGGCGCGTCGCACTCATTCGCGCTATATGCCCTCGACTGGAACCTGAAGGGAAGGGCGGAAACCATCCAGATCGTCAGCCCAGCCACAGGGGCCATACTGGACGTGCGCAGCATTTCGGGGTTCAGCAGCGGAATTTACCTCGTTTGGAACATCACGGGACGCGTGCGGATCACCGTGACACCCACGGCCGGACCCAACGCCGTGATCGGCGGCGCATTTTTCGGAGGAAGCGGAAGCATCACTGGGAGCACCAGTAGCAGCATCGGTAGCACCAGCACCAGCATCGGCACCACTGCCAGCGCCGCGAACAGCGGCAGTACCACGATCACCAGCGGCGGAAACACGGGCAGCACCGGTAGCACCAGCACCAGCATCGGCACCACTGCCAGCGCCGCGAACAGCGGCAGTACCACGATCACCAGCGGCGGAAACACGGGCAGCACCGGTAGCACCAGCGTTGCCAGCACGTCTTCGTCCAGCGCAATCACCCCAGCAGCGATAGGGACTCTCTCCGTGAATCCCGCGTCGTTTAATTTCGGAAGCGTCAATGTCGGCAGCGTTGCATCGCAGCCGATTTCCATCACGAATTCCGGCACCGCCAGCGTCACAATCTCCAACGTCAGCATTTCGGGCGCGGGCTTCAACGCGAGTGGCGCCTCTGGGGCCATTCTCTCGCCCGGCCAAAGCACCACATTGAATGTGACGTTCACACCGGCAGCCGCGGGAAGCGTGACCGGCAACGTCACGATCCCGAGCAACGCCGCGAACTCGTCCGTGTCGATCGGCCTGTCGGGCACGGGTGCGTCCAATTCCGTGATGCTGACCTGGGATCCCGGTTCGTCGAGCGGTGTGATCGGTTACTATGTTTTTCGCTCGTTGGCGGGAGGACAGCTCACACAGCTCACAACCGCGCTGATCACGGCAACGACCTACACCGACACAACCGTTCAATCGGGGCAGACCTACGACTACGCCGTCACGTCGGTCGATTCCAGCAACACGCAAAGCGCCTATTCGAACGTAGCCTCTGCTTCGATCCCCTAGCGCGGCGATCCTTGGCACACGCGCTCGCCCGCTCCTCAAGGCAGCGAGTCGGGATCTTCAGCCTTCCTTCAACTCGGTGCTGATCAGGAGTATTTCGATGTCCCCGATATTCTCGACTGAATGAGGAGGGAGCGGCGGGGTCCACTGCGCGACCGGCTCTTTGGGTGCAGGGCCGGCGGTGCGGCTGTCGAAAAGCAGGTTGCCTTCGCCGTCGCGGCGAAGGAAGTCGCTCTGCCTAGCCACGTAGATCGCTGCGGGCCAGCGGTGACTGTGAACCGGCACGGTCTCACCCGGCGGGATCCGGACTTCCAGAACGCGCACGCGGTCATTTTCGAACACGAGGCGGTGGTGTTTCGGGGCCGCGATCACCGCGTCCAAAGAATCCGGCCAAGGCCATTGCTGTGGGTCTGCGCTCACGGCGTCCTCCCCGTGTTGCTACCGTAACTGCATGCAAAGACAGCATTCTACACCGCGAAGTACTCGGCGCGTGTTATCATCCGCCACGTTTCGGGGTATGGGGTCCAACTCTTTGGGGGAAGCAAATGTTGGTCAAAATTCGGGTGTTTACGATCACATTTTTGGCGTTTTTTGGCTTTTTAGCGGCGCTTAAGAGCACTTCGGACGACACGGTCTCGGCAGCACCGGCGCCGCAGCAGGACAGTTGCAATCGCGGCTGTTTGAAAAACATCGTCGACCAGTATGTTGCTGCGCTGGTGCGGCACGACGACAACGGCCTGCCGCTGGCGGACGACGTGAAGTTCACGGAGAACACTGCCACCTTGCAGTTGGGAGACGGGCTGTGGGTGGGCGCGTCCGAAGCCCCCACGACCTTCAAAATCTACGCGCTCGATCCAACGTCGCACCAGGCGGGATTATTCGCAGTGATGAAGGAGTGGGACAAGCCGATCATTCTCGCGCTGCGGCTGAAGATCGAGGGTGGAAAGATTACGGAAATCGAGCAGGTCGTGGCCCGCAACCTGAGGGACACGTCGATGCCCAATCTGACCACGCCTAGGCCCGGCCTGCTGGAGACGGTTCCGCCGGCCGAGCGAGTCTCCCGCGATGAAATGTTCCGCATCGCCGATTCGTATTTCGAGGCCATCGAGCACAGCGATGGAAACCTGGCGCCGTTTGCCGACGACTGCGAGCGCCACGAGAACGGCATGCAGACAACGAGCAGCACGGTGCCTACGCATGACCCGTCTGACCCGCCCGGGGCGCCGATCGACCCTCTGAGGGCGAAAATCCGGATGTTGGGCTGCCGGGACAACATCAATACACACACGCTGAGTTACATTACGAGGATTCGGCCGCGACGCCTGATCATCATCGACGAGGAAAAGGGGCTGGTCTTCGGCTTTCCAATGTTCATGCATCGCGGCAACGTACGGTCGATCAAAATCGTGGGAATTCCGGGATTGGATACGATCCCCATGACCGGCCTGGGAACCAGCGACCTGGAAGCGGGAGAAATCTTCAAGATTCGCGGCGGCAAGATTCACGAAATCGAAGCGATGGGTTTCATCCTGCCGTACGGATCGAAGACAGGATGGGAATGAGTGCCGTGGCGGCCTGCTAAACCAACAGCAGATCCCTCACCCCCATCCGCCGACAACGCGGCTGGGTTCGGGATGACAGCGGGAGTGTCACGACCGGACCCAGGGGAGGGTTGCGTTGGCCAAGGCGACTTTCCCGCGGAGAAGAAGGTAGACGTACGCACCCAGACAGAACTTGCCAAATAGCAAAGCGGAAAAAGCAACCACCAGGAACGCTTCGAAGACCCACGCCGTCACGACCCAGCCTTCCAAGAGCGCCACGGCCACGATCAGCATGAAGGCAGCCGCCATTCCCTGAGCAAAGCGGCGCGGAGCAGGCGCAGGACTGAGCTGGGGCCATCCTCGAGGCGCTGCAATGGCGCGATTGTAGAAAAGCTCGAATGGGTTCCATTTCGGTACTGCAACATTCCACCACAGCACCGCCGACAGGATGAAAAAGAGCACGGGCGAGTGAATAAGAATCGCCACGACAACCAGGGTGCCCACGATGGCGGGCTGAAAATAGAGGCCGGCGAAGTGCATGTCGCAGACGGCGGCCGGCTCATCGGCGAATCCCTGCTGCTTCATGAAATTTCTAACAGCCGACGAACTCATGGATCGACTCCTCTAACGAGAAAGCCCGCCCTTCCCGGAATCGGAAGGGCGGGCCGGCTCGCAAAACCAAAAGCAGATCCCTCACCACCATCCGCCAACAACAGGCGGCTGGGTTCGGGATGACAGCAAGACGCCCTACGAAATCGGCGTGCAGACAGACTTCACTTCCGTGTAGAGCTCGAGCACTTCGTGCCCCATCTCGCGGCCCCACCCGGATTGTTTGTACCCGCCGAACGGCAGCGCCGGATCGAAAACGTTGTAACAGTTGATCCAAACGGTTCCGGCGCGCAATTCGGACGCGATGCGATGCGCCTTCTTGATGTCGTTCGTCCAGACGCCCGCCGCGAGACCGTACGTCGTGTTGTTGGCTTTAGCGACGAGGTCATCCACATCCTTGAACGGAATCGCGGTGACCACGGGGCCGAAGATCTCTTCCTTCACGACTTTCATGTTTTCGCTCGTGTTGACGAGGACGGTGGGCTTGACGAAGTAACCCTTGTCGCCCTGACGGCTGCCGCCGACCGTGGCCTTCGCGCCTTCCTTGTATCCGGATTCGAGATAGCCGCAGACGCGATTGAGCTGCTCTTCGGAGACGAGCGGGCCCATGTCCGTGGTCGGCTCGAGGCCGGGGCCGACGCGGATTTTCGACGCCAGTTGCGAAACTCCGTCGACCACCTTGTCGAATTGCTTGTCTTCGACATAGAGCCGCGAACCCGCGCAGCAGCATTGGCCGTGATTGAAGAAGATGGCCATCGCAGCGCCGGGAATGGCGCTGTCGATATCGGCGTCCTGGAAGACGACGTTGGGAGATTTGCCGCCGAGCTCGAGCGAAACCTTCTTCAGGTTACCGGCTGCGGCCTGAACGATCAGTTTGCCGACTTCCGTCGAGCCGGTGAAAGCGACCTTATCAACCTTCGGATGGGCGGCGAGCGATGCGCCGGCCGTTTCGCCGTAGCCGGGAACGATGTTCACGACGCCGTCCGGGAAGCCTGCCTCCTGAATCAGTTCGCCCAGGCGCAGAGCCGTGAGCGGCGTCTGTTCGGCCGGCTTCAGAACGACGCAACAACCGGCCGCGAGCGCCGGGCCGAGCTTCCACGAGGCCATCATGAGCGGGAAATTCCACGGGATGATCTGGCCCACGACGCCGACGGGTTCGCGGAGAGTGTAGGCGAGGAACTTCGCGCCGTAAGCGGAGATGGGAATCGTGTTGCCTTCGATCTTCGTGGCCCAGCCGGCCATGTAGCGGAAAAGATCGACGGTGCCGGGAATGTCCGCGACGCGGGCGATGGTGAGCGGCTTGCCGTTGTCGAGGGATTCGAGCTGCGCGAATTCTTCGGCGTGCTTTTCGATCAGATCGGCGAGTTTCCAGATGAGGCGTCCGCGCTCGGACGGAGTCATCTTCTTCGTCCACGGGCCGCTATCGAACGCGGCGCGCGCCGCGGCTACGGCGCGGTCGATATCCTCGCGGTCGCCTTCCGCAACCTGCGCGAGGACTTCGCCAGTGGCCGGATTGTAAGTTGGGAACGTCTTGCCGGAAGCCGCGTCGACCCACTTCCCGTTAATCAACATCTGACGCCGCTTTGCGACATAGCTGGCTACATTGCTATCGAGCGGAACTGCTTGTGTTGCCGTGGCCATCTCTATCCTCCTTCAGTCAATCAGTCTTGTGCAGAGTTCTTGGATCTCAAGTTCGAATCGATGCATTCCGATGGGTGGAGTCGTGAGTGCCGATTCCGGGGTCCGCGCTGTCGGTACCACAGTCGAGCCATACATTGTGGGATGCGTCGTTACGGAGCAAGGAAAGCCGGGGAAGCCAACCTTTAGCTCCTCGCCGGGCAGAGCGTATCATAGGACTCCGCTTTTGATCTTGCAATAGTCCGCAGCGTCCAAGCGCAGGGCTACCGGCTGAAAAGACCGATATAAACGGTGGCGCTGAGAACGTGGCCGTCCATGGCCTTTTCGATATCGGCGCGGCTGGCTCCTTGCGGCAGGTCCAGCTTCGTATCAAGCGCGTACAACTCAAACGTGTAGTGGTGCGGAGCGCCGCCGGGAGGTGCACAGGGTCCCTGGTACGCGGCTCTGCGCATCATGTTGTTGCCTTGCATGGTGCCGTTCGCCAGCGGAGCATCGGGCGGAACGCCCTCGGCAAGCTGCGTGGCATCGCCGGGGATGTTGAAGACGACCCAGTGCGGGATGTCGTCGAATGCCTTCGCAATGTGCGCGTCCGCGTCGTGGAGGATCAGGACGAAACTGGCGGTGCCCTTGGGCACATTCGTCCACTGAAGGAGCGGCGACACGCCAAGCGATATCTGCATGGGGCCGCTGGGAGGCGGAGTGGTGGCCGAGCACGTGTACTTGATCGGGATCGTGCCGCCGTCGGTGAAGGCCGGGGTCGTGAGCTTGAGCGGCGGCGTGACATTGGGCCGCGCGGGAGGCGGCGCGTTTCCCTGCTGGTTGTTTTGCGCGGGCGCGGGAACGACACCCGCCGTCAGTAGCAGGACTACAGCCGCGAGACTTCGTACGATCATCATGCTCACCACGTCGTCGTGTATCGCTTGGTGTAGGTGATTCGCCAGATCGAGTTCGAAGCGTCGTCGGTGACCATCAAGGAGCCGTCCGACGCCACCGCGACTCCAACGGGACGGCCCCAGACTTCGCCTTTTTCCGTGACAAATCCCGTGAGGAAGTCCTGGTATTCGCCGGTTGCCTTCCCGTCTTTGAGCGGAACGAAAACGACTTCGTAACCGGTGCGGACCGAGCGATTCCACGATCCGTGTTCGGCGGCGAAAATCTGGCCCCGGTATTCTCTCGGAAACTGCTCGCCCTCATAAAACACGAGCTGAAGCGAGGCATCGTGCGGCTCAAGAAGCACGTCCGGCACGATCACCTTGTCCTTCAACTCAGGATGCTTCCCGGGGAAGCGCGGATCGGGGTTGCCGCCGGTGTAATACCACGGCCAGCCGTAGAAGCCGCCTTCCTGAACGTGCGTGATGTAATCGGGAGGAAGATTGTCGCCAAGCTCGTCGCGTTCGTTCACCGAAACCCAGACTTCTCCCGTGTGCGGCGCGACCGTGAGACCGACAGGATTGCGAATCCCCGAGGCGTAGACATGCAAATCGGAACCGTCCGGATTCGCCACGAGGATGTTGGCGCGATTGTGTTCGCTCTGATCCTGATCGACATCGGCGACGTTACTGCGCGAGCCGACGGCGATGAACATGTGCTTGCCATCCAGCGAGAAAGCGACGTTGCGCGTGAAATGTCCTCCAGTGCCGGGCTTCGCGGGTTGCCCAGGGATGCTTCCCGGAGGAAGGTTGGGCACGACGACCTCGGCAGGCCCCGTTGCCTTCAGATCGCCATTCTTGTAAGGGAAACGCACGATCGAATCCGTGTTCCCCACGTACACATATTTGGGCTTCCGACCGGGAGGATAGAACGCAACGCCAAACGGCAGCGTGAGGCCCGTGGTGAAGACTTCCGTTTGCTTGGGCTTGCCGTCGCTTGTGATGCCGCGCATCACCAGGATCTTGCCGGCATACGTTTCGACGACGAAGAGGTCGCCGTTGGGAGCGGTCTGAATCAGCCGCGGGGCTTCCAGCTTGTCCGCGAAAAGCTCGACTTTGAAGCCTTCGGGCGCCTTGGGCCAAGCATCAGCGGGTCTCGGTATGGGAGGAGTAAATATCGCGGCGGACTTGGTGGCATAGGGTGGCGGCAGGTCGGCCGGAGTAATGTGATGGACCGTGCCGGGAGCTTCGCCGTGAAAATCGGTGAAGGGGCTGCCATCGGCAGCGTTTGAAGACGAACCGGCGCGAGGCCCTGCGTATTCACTGCGATCCGCCACGAAAAGAAGAATCGCTAGAGAAATGACGATCGCCACATTCTTGTAGAAGCGCCTCACGTTCGGTTACCTCCGCAGGACCTGCCAGCTTGAACTTGAGGGAACACTCTTCTAATACGTTTGAAACAGCAATGTCAATACGACTCCATCCGATCCCGATGGACTTTCCGGGACACGCGATCGGATTATCTTCAGGCCGCAGCGCGTCAGATCGGGTAAGGCGTGGGCGAGCGGCGGACGGTGATCCAACGCAGCTCGGTGAATTCCTCGAGGCCTGCCCTGCCGCCGAAGCGGCCGTAGCCGCTGTCCTTCACTCCGCCGAACGGCATCTGCGGTTCGTCGTGAACCGTGGCGCCATTGATATGGCAAATGCCGGTCTCCAGGCGCTCGGCGATTTTCATGGCTTTGTTGATGTCGCGGCTGAAGACGGCGCTGGAGAGACCGTAGGATGTGTCGTTGGCGATGCGGAGAGCATCCTCAGCATCGTTGGCGATGACCACAGGCTTCGCCGGGCCGAACGATTCTTCGTGATAGATGCGCATCGCGGGCGTGACGCCGTAGACCACGGTCGGGGGATAGCACGGCCCCTGGGCCTTTCCGCCGCAAAGAACCTTCGCGCCCTTTGCTACAGCGTCGTCGACCAAAGCCTGGACGCGCTCGATCGCGCCCGGGTTGATCATGCAGCCGATCTGCGTTTCGGGAGCGAGAGGGTCGCCCATTTTCAGCGATTGCGCCTTGGCCGCGAGCTTCTTCGCAAATTCTTCGGCGACCGGCTTTTCAACGACGATGCGTTCGGTGGACATGCAGATCTGGCCTTGGTTCATGAAGGCACCGAAGTTCGCCGCGGATACGGCCGCGTCGATGTCGGCGTCTCCAAGAACGATCAGCGGCGCCTTGCCGCCCAGTTCCAGCACAACGCGCTTCAGGTGTCGCCCCGCGCTTTCGGCGATGAGCCGGCCGATTTTCGTGGAGCCGGTGAAGCTGATGCGGCGCGTCTTGGGGTTGGATATGAGTTCATCCACGACCTCGGCGGCGTCCGCAGGAGCGTTCGTGATGACATTCATCACGCCCTTCGGGAAGCCGGCTTCCTCGAAGACAGATGCGATTGCCAGATGCGTGCCAGGGGATTCCTCGGAGGCTTTCAGGACCACCGTGTTTCCGTACGTGACTGGTGAGGCTACGGCCCGCATGCCGAGAATCATCGGCGCGTTCCAGGGCGCAATGCCGACGACCACTCCGACGGGCTGCCGGATGGCCATGGCGGTCGTGTCCGGGAGGTCCGTGGGGATGACTTCGCCGATCAGCCCGTAGGCTTGTGCGGCGGCTTCCCGCAATATTCCGACCGTGTAGATGCAATTGAACATGCCCCAGCCAAAGGTCTGGCCGGTTTCAGCCGCCGTGATCTTCGCGATCTCGGGCATGCGGCGCTCGAGAACGTCAGCAGCTTTCAAAAAGAGGTTGCGGCGCACGCCGGGAGGCGTCGCGCTCCAGGCCGGGAACGCAGCGGCAGCCGCCTCGATGGCGCGGCGCGCATCTTCCCGCTTTCCTGCGGGCACGTGCGAAGCGACGCCGCCGGTGAATGGGTTTTTCTTCTGGTACGTCTGGCCGTCGAGCGCTCCGGTCCATTCGCCATTGATGAAGAGTTTTTCGTCACGGACAGCGACTGTTTGATGCATGGAATCTCCCCCCTTGAAGCTTCGCGCGCAATTGCCGAAGTCTACACCATGGGTCTCCACGGCGAATAGCAATTTTGCCCGCTGCGGTGGGCTATCTTTTTGCAGCTCCGTACCGAGCGCGATGTCTTTTGCCCCACGCCGACATCAACACGAGAATCGGCCGAAGGCTCTCTCCGTGTCTCGTCAGCGAATACTCCACCCGAGGCGGAACCTGCGGAAATACCTCGCGGTGAACGATGCCGTCGCGCTCGAGCTCGCGAAGATGCTTCGTAAGCATTTTCTTCGTGGTGCTCGGGATCAGCCGCTGGAGTTCGCTGAAGCGGCAAGTCTTGTCTTCGAGATAGAACAGGATGAGCGGCTTCCATTTGCCGCCGATCACCTCGGCCGTAAGCTTGACCGCGCAATCGAATTCGTCCACAAAACCTCCTTAGATGCCATCAGATACCAGGTGACAAAAAGGTGCCTACTAGCTGGAAAGAGACTCTAGCCTAAAATCGCCTCTTTGGCCACAGGGAGCGCATGCGCGAACGCTCCCCGCGGCCAATGCTGCTATCATGACCCGCGATCGTCCTAAGCGGGAGGAAAGCGAATGGCCAGCAAGAGACCGGTCATCCTATACGGGGCAAGCGGGTTTTCCGGGCGCCTGACCGCGGAGTATTTGCGCGAATACAACGTCCCGTTCATTGCAGCGGGCCGGAACAAGGCCCGGATTCAGGAAGTAATGAACCGCGTTCCGGGAATCGAGACGGCGGACTACGAGGTCGTCCAAGTCGGTTCGTCGGTGGACGAGCTCGCCAAGCTGTTCGGCGGCGCCAAGGTTGTGTGCAACAACGTGGGCCCGTTCATCTATTATGGCCCCACGGTTGTGGAAGCATGCCTGAAGGCCGGGTGCCATTACATCGACATCGCGGGCGAGCAGGCGTGGCACCGGCAACTGGCGGAAAAGTGGAGCGACAAGTTCGCCGAGAAGGGCCTCGCGATCGTGGCGGGCATGGCGTTCATGTCCGCGCCCAGCGACGCCGCTGCGCGGCTGTGCCTTGAGTCCGGGGGTATCGACACTCTCGAAATCCTCACGATGTTCGACGGCATGCCTACGTTCGGCTCGACGCAGACCATCTTCGCCGTGATTCAAACCGACGGCTATTACCTCGACCAGAACCAGTACAAGCCCTGGCAGCGCGCGGTCGGCTACGAAGCGGTCGTGCCGGGCTACATCCGCACGCAGCTTGCGCTGAGCTGGGGCGGATTTCCGCATCCCGTCTGGTACAAGGATCATCCGCAGGCGGCGAATGTCCGCTCTTTCGGCGGACTTCTGAACCGCCAGATCATGGAAAGCGTACTGGCGACGGAAAAGCATTTCGAGGAAGCGATCCGCCCGCTGCCGAAGGAAGAACAGGAGAAGAAGTTGGCCGAAATGGCCAACGCGGTGCAGGGGGGCACTCCGCCGCGCGAGAACTCGCGCCAGCAGCGAACGATCGACGTGATCGTCGGGCGCGGCACGATGGAAGTCGCGCAGTGCGTGCTGTTTGGCACTTGCTGTTACAAGCAGACCGGCCTGATGCAGGCGTTCGGGGCGCACAGTCTGGTGCACCGTCCGCCGCTCCAGGTCGGATACGCATCGCCGGCTGCCGCCTTCGGGCACCGCGAGATTCTCAAGACACTCGAGAACTTCGGCTTATCCAAGGCGAAGGTTTATACATAAAAGGGTCCAGGGGTCCATATTGCGCTGCTTAGGGGCTTCGGCACTTTCCAGCCGTCCGTTCCACAGGTCTTCTGGTCGTTATCTATCTGCGATCTATCTACGGAATCCCGGAGACGTCCTGCTCGGACCACCGAGCGGCAGTGCGAAATTCTGTCCACATTGGCAAATCCGGAATAGACAGGTAACGACGGCGTGAGATCCATCGACTATTTCGACAAAGCAGCGGACACATATCCGGACCGCGTGGCGGTCATCGATCGCGGCAACCGCTACTCGTATCGGGAAACACGGCTGCTGACTCAGAAGATCGCGCGCGCGATGCAGGCGGCCGGCCTGCGTCCGGAGGAGCGGGCGGCTATCCTCTCATCGAATGACGCCCGCGTCCTGCTATGCATGCTCGGCCTGATGCGCGCCGGCGCCGCCTGGGTCCCCATCAACTACCGAAACGCCGTGGATGCCAACGTGGAATACATGAACTACGTTGAAACGTCCTGGCTCTTCTACCACAGCAGCTTCGGAGATCAAGTTAAGGAACTGAAACGGCGCGTCCCGACTCTGCGGCACCTCGTCTGCATCGATGCCGAGGATCGGGGCCATCCATCCCTCGATGCATTCATGGAAAAAGCAGCGGATGCCCCGGAGAAGGATTGGGGCGATCCCTTCGGCAACCTCGATCGTCTCGTGGGTGTGGTGCCGACGGGCGGGACGACGGGATCTGCAAAAGGCGTGCGCGTCACGAATCTACCGTGGGGCACCATGCTGGAAATGGCTTCTCTCTATTGGCGATGCGAAGATGCGGAAGCCGTTTGCCTGAACACGGCGCCGCTTTCCCACGCGGCGGGCGTCGTGGCGCTTGCGACGTTCACGCTTGGCGCAACGAACGTGGTGATGCCGGGCTTTGACGCTCTCGAGGTGCTTCGCGCGATCGAGCGCTACAAGGTGACGCACCTTTACTTGCCTCCTACGGCGCTCTACAAGCTGCTTGCGCTGCCCCAGTTGGACGAATTCGACTACTCCAGCCTGCGCATCTTCCTCCTGGCCGGCTCGCCCGTGTCGCCGGATCAGTTCAAGAAAGGAGTGGAGGTCTTCGGCCGCTGCATGTGCCAGTGCTACGGGCAAACCGAAGCGCCCATGCTCTTGACCTGGCTCGATCCGAAGACGGTCGCCGCGGCGGCCGCCGGGGATCATCCGGAACGACTGCGAAGTTGCGGCAAAGCGACTTCTGCGGTGCGTCTGGCCGTGATGGACGACGCGGGGCGGCTGCTGCCACCAAAGCAAACCGGTGAGATCGTCGCGCGCGGCACTCTGGTAACTCCGGGTTACTACAATCTGCCGGAGGCGACGGCCGAGATTCGCAAGTACGGCTGGCACCACACGGGAGACGTCGGCTACCAGGACGAAGACGGCTACTTCTATATCGTCGACCGCAAGAAGGACATGATCATCACGGGCGGGTTCAACGTATTCTCCGCCGAGGTCGAAGCAGACATCATGGCTCTGCAAGGAGTGGCCGAGTGCGCAGTGATCGGCATTCCGGACGATACCTGGGGAGAAGCCGTAAAGGCGATCGTCGTGCTGCGGGAAGGCACCTCTTTGAGCCAGGAAGACGTAATCAATCACTGCAAGGCAAAACTCGGCGGGATGAAATCACCCAAGTCGGTGGAATTCCACAGTGATATTCCGAAGACTCCCGCGGGGAAGGTGGATCATAAGACTCTTCGCGCACCGTATTGGGTTGGCAGGGATCGCGCCGTCCATTGAGATCAAGAAACTTTCGAAGACAATCGTCGACTCAAATCGAATTCCCGTCCCTGGGATGTTCGGCTACAGTTTTTTCTTGCTCCACGCCCTTCCTTTAGGCAGAATTTCGGGTCGCGTCTTTACGGGCGTTAGCAGGCCGCCGCGAGCAGCACTCAAACACATGGCGCAGAACCAGAGGCTTTTATCCCTAGGAGGGGACTTATGAGTCAGCAAAGTTTGGAGGATTTGTTAAGAGCCGCCGGGAATCCGGTGACGATGCTCCGCAATTCGCAGATCGGGGCGTACGTCTATCCGGTGGTCCCTTCCGAATATTCAAACTGGCGCGACGAGCAGCGCGCGTGGCGGGAGACCGCCGTTCTTTTTGACCAATCTCACCACATGGCGAATTTGTATGTGAAAGGGCCGGATGCCCTGAAGCTGCTTTCGTATCTCGCGACGAATAGCTTCGCGAATTTTCCGGTGAACCGCGCCAAGCAGTTCGCGCCCTGCACCTACGACGGTTACGTGATCGGCGATGGAATTTTGTTTCACCTCGCACAGGACAGCCTTGTTTACGTGGGGCGCGCGCCAGCGGCAAATTGGCTTGAGTTCCATGCCAGGACGGGCGGCTACAAGGTCGAGGTCGCGCGGGACGATCGCTCGCCCTCGAATCCCGGCGGCAAGGCGGTAATCCGGACGTGCTACCGGTACCAGATTCAGGGACCGAACGCCAAGCAGATCATCGAAAAGCTGAATGGCGGGCCGTTTCCGGAGATCAAGTTCTTCAACATGGGAGAGATCAAGATCAAGGGACGGACGGTGCGCGCGCTGCGCCACGGGATGGCGGGCGCTCCGGGGCTGGAAATTTGGGGTCCCTACGAGGAGCGGGATGAAATCCGCGCCGCGATTGTGGAGGCGGGCAAGGAATTTGGGATCAAAGAAGTCGGCTCGCGAGCGTACGCATCGAACACGCTCGAATCGGGCTGGATTCCTTCTCCGCTGCCGGCCGTCTACACGGGCGACAAGATGAAGTCCTACCGCCAGTGGCTGCCCGCAAACGGTTACGAGGCCACCGGCTCGCTGGCCGGAAGCTTCGTCTCGAACAACATTGAAGACTACTACACGACACCGTTCGAACTGGGCTATGGGATCTTCGTGAAGTTCGACCACGACTTCATCGGCCGCGAGGCTTTGGAGAAGATCGACCAGAAGACCCAGCGGAAGAAGGTCACGTTTGCGTGGAACGGCGAGGATGTCCTGAAGGCTTACAAGTCGCTGCTCGAACCGGGGGAGCCGTACAAGTTCATCGACCTGCCGATTTCGAATTACGCTTCGTCGTCGTATGACAAGCTGGTGGGGAAGGGCGGGAAGACGGTGGGCGCTTCGATGTTCGCCGGCTACAGCTACAACGAGCGCTCGGTGCTGTCGCTGGGCGTAGTCGATCCCGATATCACCGTCGGCACCGAGCTCACGCTCGTCTGGGGCGAAGAGGGCGGCGGATCGAAGAAGCCAACGGTCGAACGCCACAAACAGTTGGAAGTGCGTGCAGTCGTCAGCCCGGTGCCTTACTCCAAGGTTGTGCGTGAAACGTATGCGGAGGGCTGGCGCACGGCCCAAAAGTAGCCGGTCGCGGAAAGGGGCGGGTTCCCGCTCGCCCCTTGCTCCCCGGTCTTCATCCCGTAAACCAAATCACACGTGGAAGATAGCTCCTCCCAGGCAAACGTTCTCGCGAACTTCAGTAAGTTAGCCCCGCGCCACTTCTTCGACACATCCGCGCCGAATCGCGGTCGGCGGTGGTCCCGTTTCGTGGGAAGATTGGAACCTGGAGGACAGGGACATGGCGCCAAAGTACGGATCCGATCAAGTTTGGAAAGGGGAGGACGAGGTCGTGGCGCTGAAGTACAGAGCGGACCAAGTGGGGAGTTTCCTGCGTCCGCCGGATCTGCTGGCGGCGCGCGAGCGAGGCGATTCGGCTTGTCTGCGAGCCCTCGAGGATCAACACATTCTCCGGCTGCTTGCGAAGCAGAAGGAGCTCGGATTCGAGATCTTCACCGACGGCGAGGTGCGGCGCCGGAACTTCATGAGCGACTTTACCGACGCAGTCGAGGGCTTCGACCTTCACGCCGAAGTCGCGCGCGACTGGGATGCGTCGCTGGCGAAGCCAAAGGTAAGCTCCGTCACAGGCATCGTGAACAAGAAACTTCGCCAGATACGGCCGTTGAGCGGCAACGAGTTGCCATTTCTGAAGAAGAACAGCCCCGGCGATATCAAGATGACGCTGCCGAGCGCCACGCAGTTCCCCGCGATCGCCTTCAAACGGGGTATCACCGACAAGGTCTACAAAGACCATTCAGCCGTTCTCTGGGACATCGTTGAGATCATAAAGAAGGACATCGGTCAGCTTTCAGCCGAGGGCGTGAAATACATTCAGATTGACGCTCCTCGCTACAGCTACTACCTCGATCCCAAGTGGCGCAACTGGATCAGGACCGAAATGAAGATGGACGCCGAGCAGGCGCTCGACGAAGCCATCAAAGCGGACAACGCTTGCCTGGAGGCGGCGCGCCGCCCGGGCGTGACGCTTGCGATCCACCTGTGCCGCGGAAACAACCGGAGCCACTGGTACGCCGAGGGGGGATACGACGCGATCGCCGAAAAGCTGTTCGGCACTCTGACGGTGGACCGGTTTTCGCTCGAGTATGACGACGAGCGCTCCGGAACATTCCAACCACTCCGCTACATCCCGAAGGATAAGATCGTCATACTCGGACTCATCACCACGAAGAAGCCCGAGTTGGAAAAGAGCGACGACGTGGTTCGCCGGATTCAAGAGGCAGCGAAGTACTTCCCGCTCGAGAACCTGACTCTGAGCCCGCAATGCGGATTTGCCTCGACGGCCGAAGGCAATCTTCTGACCGAGGACGAGCAGTGGGCGAAGATGCGGCTGGTCGTGGACACGGCGCGCCGTGTTTGGGGTTAAGCCGGCGCGCGGGGCGGCCCGCAATCGCATATAATGGCGGGCCCGGTTGACGGGATGAAGGCAACCTCACGCCCCGGCCATGATCCTACATCTCAACCACACCCGACGTGACGCGGCGGTCGCGGGCGCGAATGAAACGGTCGCGGCCGTTCTCTCCCTTCTTGAAGAGAAGCATCTGACACCGGGCGATTTCGCGCGCCTCCAAATTCACCTGGATTGGCTCCAGTACAAGCACAACTTCCGGGAAGCGGTAACGATCACGCAGGGCATGCGCGAGCGGAACGGCGGCCCCTCGGTCATGGAAATACGCGTCGATTCGAGGCAGGTTGCGGCCGGATCGCTCCGCGAGTCGCTCCAGCGCGCCCTAGGGCTCGCGGGCGCGGGGGCCGAGGATGGCCGCGTCTATTTCGAAGAATTTCAGTCATTTCGTTCGAGCATCGTGTGGGAATTCAACCGGCTCTACTGGCAGCGTTTGAAGGACTGGGAGCAGGCCACGGGCAAAGGGTACGAGAAGGCGCTGCCGGGCGGCGTATCTGACGGTCATCAGCCCGAGGCGATTTCGGCTTCCGTGGAAGAATTCCTGGAGCTACTGAAAGACTTGGAGAAACGCAATCAGCTTCTGCCCGAAGTGTTCATATTGGAGATCGGCGTGGGGACCGGGACGCGAGCCGGTTTGTGGCTGGACCGTTTCCGCGAACTCGACCGGGCGCGCGGTACCGGCTACTATCCTCGCCTTCGCTTCCTGCTGGGAGACTATTCCCTGGCCACACTCGAAAGATGCCGGCCCGCGGTCAAGAATCATATCGATCTGTGCAGTTTCATTGCAGTCGACGCTCTCGATCCGATCAAGACTCTTTCTTTTCTTCGCCACAAGATTCTGCACGTTCATTCGACGAACATGTACGACAACCTGCCCGACGAGGAACTCGTCTGGCGCGACAACCGCATCTATTGGGTGCAGGTGCGGGCGTATGTTTCCGCTGCCGACGCGGCCCACATCAGCACCGCATTCGAAATTCCGGCATCAGATATTACGAGGGTGGCGCGACGTTTACTCGAGGTGGGCCCTGAGTGCCTTCCCGATCGTAACCGTGGCCTCGCCTTCTGGCAGGAGATATGGAAGGCGATGCGGCTGGAAGAACGGCTGGTAAGAGCGGAAGATCTGCCCGATTCTTCTTTCCCCGCCGGTCTCAGCCTGCCGCAAATGGAAGACATCCTCAAGGAGGCGCCCAGCGACTTGCGTTTTCATTTGAGTTCTGGCGCACTCGAGAGCTTCCACAACACTCTGCCGCTCCTTCACCCGCGGGGTTACCTTCAGGTGCAGGACATTTTTGTCACCGATTTGAACGAATACGACATGGGGTTCCACGGCCCGGGAAAGCTCGACGGCTCCATCGTGAACTGGGTCAACGGCGCCCTTTTGCGGGAAGTGGGCGAGCGGTCCGGCTACAACCTGCACTTCACGCCATTCAAGTACCGGGCGGGATCAAATACGTCGGTACTCTATACGACACGACGGGAGTAAGACCATGAAGCTTCCCATTCTTCCGACCACGATGGTTGGCAGCTACTCGATGCCGGGTTGGCTCGAGCGGCTGAAGACGGAGTATTTCGCCCGGCGGATCAGCCGGCACGACCTCGACGAGATTCACGACACAGTGGTCAAGGCAGCCATCAAGGATCAGGAAGTCGCGGGCCTCGACATTGTCACGGACGGCGAGCTTCGGCGCGACAACATGATCGACTACTTCGTCGAGCGGCTCCCCGGCGTGCAAATCGATCGCTCTTCGAAGAAGTTCTACTACGACTTCTACGACAGTGAAGTGCTGGGCAAAATTCCGATGGCCGCGCTCGGCCTGGTAGACGATTTCAAGTTTTTGCTCGCCAACACGGAACGGGAAGCCAAAATCTGCATCACCGGCCCGCATTCGCTCTCCAAGCGAATCCGCAACAAACACTATCCGAGCGAAGAAGCAATGGCCACGGACATCGCGCGCGTGATGAATATGGAGCTGAAGGAACTCGTGAAAGCGGGCGCGAAGTACATTCAGATCGACGAGCCCTACTATTCCGGCTTCCCGGAAGATATATCGTGGGGCGTATCGGTCCTGAACACACTGGTGGAAGGCGTCAACGCAAAGATCGCCGTCCACATCTGCTACGGAAACCGGTACGGCAAACCGTCCTGGGAAGGAACTTACCGGTACCTCTTTCCGAAAATTCTCGACGCCAAGGTGCAACAGTTGACGCTGGAATTCGCGCGTCGAGGCGGCGAGGATTTGGATCTTTTCCGGGAGTTCAACGCCCCGTTTGAGTTGGGAGTGGGTGTGATTGATGTGAAAGACCATGCCATCGAAACTCCCGACATCGTCGCCGAGCGAATTCGGAAGGCGCTGAACGTAATCCCCGCCCAGAAAATGTTTATCCTGCCGGATTGCGGCCTCTTCCATCTGCCCCGGGACGTGGCCTTCGCCAAACTCCGCGCGATGGTGGAGGGCGCACGGCTGGTCCGCAAGGAATTGGGACAGTAAGAATCCCGCTACCGCATCCACCCAGGGCCGGTGAGAACCGCAGACCCGTGGTATCCCTGTAGACACCTCCTGTGCGGGGATTTATTGGATAGTATTTCCCGCGGGATGTCGACGCAATTGAGCCACACTGCGGCCCTCAGCCCAGATTCCTCGCCGGTCAAGAGTGTGTCCACGGATGGCATTCGCGTGTCCGACCGGCGGGATTTTTGGCAAATGTTTTCGGTTCGCTCGAAGTAGAACTGCGAAGCAGCGAGGCTTTCAGCGCGAGCTTCGAATACACGACCGTCGCCGACCTGATCTTCTGCCGTCTCGCGTCCCATGTACCCCATCGAGCGGTTCGGACCGAGGCACTTGCGCGACAGGACGATCGCGCTTTCGTGAAGGCGGTCTTGCTGACTAAGGGATCGAGCGTGCTCGAGCAAAACGGGCGCACGACGCACTTGCGAACGGGAGAGTGGAGCATCTACGACACGTCGAAGCCTTACAGCATGACGATTCCTTGTCGCGCGGCTTCCACACGGGACGCGCAGTTGTTGCGCCCCGCGGCCTTGTAGTATCCTCTGCGTTCAAATACAGGGCGAATTCCGGCCGGCAGGAAGCTGAGGGCTGCTCCGGATTCCACCAGCTCTTCCGGAGAACGACTCTTGGGAACGCTCGTTTTCGTGCCGGCTCACCCGCGTTGCGTGCGAAGTCAGCTCGTGGCTCCCGGCTTTTCCAGCATGTTCTCGGTCCGCACTCTTCCCGCGCGAGCGGACGCCTTTCCATCGCGGCCCGTCGTTGCACCGGAATTCGAGGCGAAATGGCCAAGCTGAACACGAGGCCGGAGCCAATCGAGATTGAATTCGAGCGCTCGGCGGTCGTCGTCGTGGACATGCAGAACGCCTTTGCCAGCAAGGGCGGCACGCTCGACATTGCCGGGGCGAATCTCTCCGACGCGCCTCGAGTGGTTCGAGCGATTCGCGGCGTTCTCGACGCCGCGCGACCGGCGGGCGTGCCCATTGTCTTTCTGCAGACGGGATACAAGCCGGACTTGAGCGACGCCGGAGGTCCGCGCTCTCCCAACTACTACAAAGAGACCGCGATGCACCTGATGTGTTCGAGGCCTGAATTGAAGGGAAAGCTTCTCACGGAAGGCACCTGGGATTTTGCGCTGGTGAACGAACTTGCGCCTCAAGCCGGCGACCTCGTCGTCACCAAGACGCGGTACAGCGGTTTTGCCGGCACCACGCTCGATTCGCAACTGCGCGTGCGCGGCATCCAGTACCTCTTCTTCACGGGCATCGCAACGAACGTCTGCGTCGAATCCACTCTGCGGGACGCCTACGATCTTCAATGTAGAATCCTTTTTCGGTTGGACCGTGGGGTCGGAAGAATTGCGCGCTTGTCTCGCGGCGCGCGGCAAGTGAGGCGGGGGGATCTGGTGTGGACGGTTGATATCGACGTCGGCGGAACGCTGACGGACGGTCTCTTTACGAACGCTGACAACGTCGCCTGCGTGAAAGTCGATACGACGCCGCACGACCTGACCGTGTGTCTCTTCGATTGCCTCGCGCAAGGGGCGGCAAAGCTGGGCTTCCCGGATGCCTCTGCGTTGCTCGAAAACGTCGAGATGATCCGCTGGTCCACGACGATCACTTCCAACGTGCTCGCCGAACTGCGTGGACCCAGAATCGGCGTGCTCGTTTCGCAGGGTCACGAACACGACCTCTACGGAAGCGAGGCTCAAAGCAGCATCCTGAATCGTTTCCTGACCGGCCGCGACGTGATCGGCTTAAACGGGCGCGCCAGCGAAACGGAAGTCATGAATTCCGCTCGCTCGTTGCTCGAAAGCGGCGTGCGCAGAATTTGCGTCAGCTTCAAGGATTCCCATCGCCATCCCGAGCATGAGATTGCAGTAAAGCGGATTATCGATCAGCAGTATCCGGACCACTTCCTGGGTTCCGTTCCGGTCCTCGCGGGAAGCGACATTTCAAAATGCGCCGACGATCGCACGCGCACCTACTGCGCCGTGATCAACGCGTACACGCATGGAGCGCTTGCAGCGACGCTCTTCAAGGCCGAGGACGACCTGCGCGAAACCTCCCATTACGCGGGAACATTTCTCGTGAGCCACATCAACGGCGGCGTTGCGGGAATCGCGAAGACCAAGGCAATCGACACGATCGAATCGGGGCCTGTGCTCGGGATTCTGGGAAGCGCCTACCTCGCGCAGGCTCAGGGCTTGAAGGACGTGATCGCGATGGACATCGGCGGCACCACCGCAAAGCTCAGCGTCCTCGCCGCAGGCGAGCCGATCTATCGGAAGCCCTCCGACCTCTTCGGGATCCCGATGGAGTTGTCGCTCCCTTATTTGCGTTCCATCGCGCTCGGCGGCGGCAGCGTGGTCAAACCGCTCGCCGGCACACAACATCGTGTTCAGCTCGGCCCGGAGAGCATGGGGTCGTATCCGGGGCCGGCCTGCTACAGCCTGGGCGGCGACCAGCCGACGCTCACCGACGCCTTCGTCGCTGCGGGGCTTATCAACCCCGACTATTTCCTCGGCGGGACAAAACCGATCGACCGCGAGCTGGCGCGCAAGACCATCGAAGAGTCGGTCGCCCGGCCATTGCGAATCTCAACCGAAGAAGCCTGCAACGTTGTGATTGACCGCGCTTTCGAACTCGTCGCCGAAATGATTGCGAACGCCCAGGCGGAGCTTCAGCAGGACCTCTCCAAGCACACGCTCTTTGCCTATGGCGGCAACGGAGGCCTCTTCGCTTGCAGCGTGGCCGAGAAAGCCGGTCTGGGCAGCGCCCAGATCTTCGCTCTGGGTCCGGTGTTCAGCGCTTTCGGCTCGTCCGTTTCGGATATCTCTCATGTGTACGAACGCGCCGTTCCTGAACCTGCGATCTCGGAAGGCGTCGTCGCCCGGATTCGCGAGATGCTCGAAGAGATGAAGGCGGAGAGCGTGCAAGACCTGCTCGGCGAGGGTATTCGCCCGGAAAACGTGAGCTACGCGATCGAGTTCGAAGTCGCGGGAAAGGGCCGGCACTCGGTTCCAGTGGCGTGCTCTGTATCGTCGCTGCGCTCCGCCAAGGAACTGGAAGCGGCCCTGCGAAGCAGCGGAGCTCCCACGGGCGCGATCTCACTTGATCTTTTCCGTCTGCGCGTCAAGAAGGCAATGTCGAAGCCGAAGCTCAGCGCACAGCCATTGCAGGCGGTCGATTCGTCTCACGCGCGGCTCGGGACGAGGCAGGTCCACTGGGGGAGCCGCCATGGGGAGACGCAGGTGTACCGCTGGGAATCGCTGCGGCCGGGGAACCGCGTCGAAGGCTGCGCGATTCTCGAAGGCGTGAACACCACGTACTTCATCCCCGACGGCTGGGTGATGGTTCTTGACGGCTACGGGAACGGAAAGCTGAGCCGCGGATAGACGAGGCGCAAAAACAATGCCATCCGAAACGCAGAACCGCATTCGAATCACCGAATATCTTGACTTGGACCTCGACCGGGAACAATGGATGTGCAACCGCTGCGGGCGCGTGCTTGGCCCTGCGCGCGAGAACTACAAGAAGGGCTGTCTTCTGCACGATCGCGACCCGCGCGAAATCCACCAGCAGCTGGTTTCAGGAGCCTTCGACTTTTCTCCGGATCCGCTCTGGGTCCGCATCGTCGAGTGCTATTGCCCTGGCTGCGGCACCCAGATCGAAACGGAATATCTGCCGCCCGGGCACCCTCTCACGCACGACATCGAAATCGATCTCGACAAGCTCAAAGAGCGCGTGCGCAAGGGAGAATTCGTCATCCGCGACCAACGCCTCGAGGCCGCCGAATGAACTCGATCGATATCGACGTCGGCGGCACGTTCACCGATCTGGTGCTCAATTTCGACGGCAAGGCCTTGATCAAGAAGGTCCCTACGACTCCGTATGACCTATCCGTCTGTTTCTCGCGCGTGATCGAGGAAGGCGCGAGCGCCCTCGGCATGAAGATGGAGGCCTTGTTGCCATCGATCGACATGATCCGCTATTCGACCACGATCGCCATGAACAGGCTGATCGAGCGAAAAGGGCCGCGGCTCGCCTTGATCACCACCGAGGGCCACCAGGACGTCGTGCTGATCGGCCGCGGCGCGCAGTGGATCGACGGCACGCGCGTCGCCGAGCGCCGGAACCTGGCCATTCAGCAAAAGCCCCACCCGCTCATTCCAAGGGACATGATCGTCGGCGTCAAGGAGCGTGTCGATTCTCGTGGGCTTGTGATTCGCCCGCTCGATGAAAACGACGTGCGCGAGAAGGTCCGCTACCTCGTCGGCCGCGGCGCGCGGGGCTTCGTCGTCTCGCTCCTGTGGGGATTCCTGAACCCGGTTCACGAACGGCGCGTGAAAGAGATCATTCGCGACGAATACAAGGAATTCCACATCGGCTACATGCCGGTCGTGCTCGCCGGACAGGTGGTCGGCAAGCTCGGGGAGTACGAGCGCACGATGGCGGCGATCCTCGATGCGTACCTCCAGCGCTCGATGCAAATCGAGCTTTCGGCGATGTGGGACAAGCTCCGCGAGCGCGGCTACACGAAACCTCTCCTGATGATCCAGAGCTCCGGCGGAATCGCCGAAGTCTTTCGCACGTCCGCCAGCCGCACCTTCAATAGCGGGCCCGTTTCCGGTCTCATGGGAGCCCATCACGTCGCGAAATCGCTCGGCTACCAGAACGTGGTGATGACGGACATGGGCGGGACGAGCTTCGATGTCGGCCTCGTGGTCAAGGACAGCGTGCGCAGCTACGACTTCCGGCCGATCATCGATTGCTGGATGGTCGGCATCACGATGATCAAGACGCTTTCGATCGGCGCGGGCGGCGGCTCGATTGCGTCCGTCAATCGCTTGCTCGAGAATCGCGTGCAAGTAGGCCCGCGCAGCGCCGGCTCGATGCCCGGCCCTGCCTGCTTCAACCTCGGCGGCACGGAACCTACGGTCACGGATGCCGACCTCGTCCTGGGTTACATCAATCCGGACTACTACTACGGCGGCAAAATGCGGCTCGACAAAAAGCGTTCGGTTCATGCCATCCGCGAAAAAATCGCCAAGCCGCTCGGCGTGAGCGTCGAGGAAGCCGCCGCGATCGTCCGGAAGATCGTCAACGGCAACATGGCTTCGGCGATCATGAAGGAAGTTCACCTGCGCGGCTACAGCCCGGAAGATTTTATTCTGTTCGTGGGAGGCGGCGCCGGCCCCACGCACGCCGAGGGGTTCAAGGGCGACATCCAAAAGGCCGTCGTGTTTCCTTTTTCGCCGGTTTTTTGCGCGTACGGCTCCTCCACGATGGACATCATCCACGTGTACGAGGCGTCGAAGAAACTCCAGCTCATGGCGCCGATCACCCAGGAGCTCACGCAGGATTACTCCCCGTTCAACGAATCGGTTGACGCGCTCATGCAGCAAGCCCGCAAGGACCTCGAAGGCGATGGAATCGATCCGGCAAGAGCGGCGTTTGTGCTGGAGCTGGATATGCTCTACGGCGGCCAGTTCCACGTGAAACGCGCCCTTTCGCCCCGGGCTTCGCTGCATTCCGCCGGCGATGTCCAGGCCGTCTGCGAGGCCTTCAACAAGGAGTTCAGCGAGGCCTTCAGCCCGTTCGTCGTGAACCCCGAGGGCGGGATTTTCATCGAGAGCTTCATCTTGAAAGCCATCGTGGCGACACCGAAAGTTCATTTGCCCAAGCTGCCGCTTCAGGGCCGCGATCCCGGCGCGGCGCGCAAGGGCGAGCGCCCGGCGTACTGGCCGCAGACGGGCGGATTTCAGACCACGCCGGCGTTCTCTTATGAATTGCTGCGCCCCGGCAACGTCGTCGAAGGCCCGGCCGTTGTCGAAGGCGAATACACGACCATCGTTGTGCCCCCGGACATGCGCTTTTCAATTGACGAGAGAGGTCTCGGGATACTGGAAAAGTAAGTCGCCCAAAAGAATCGAGGAATTATGCCCATACCCACACTGGCCGAAAAACTCGCATGGCTCAAGCCCGCGCCCGCCACGCCGTACGAAAAAGAGTGCGCGGCCAAAGTCCCCCAGGGCGACTACGAAATCGGCGTGCAGATCACGAACGACATCCTCGACGAAGCGATGGAAGTATTCGTCCGCTCTTCGCGCAGCTACTTCGGCGTCTCCGGCGACTCGATGGTCGCCATGTTCACGGCGAATGGAGACCTGATCAACGGCTCCTGCGGCACGTATCTGCACGCGATTATTCAACCGATCATCATCAAATTTATCCTGAAGTATTATCAGCAGAACCCCGGGATTCACGATGGAGATATCTGGTATACCAACGACGCTCTCTACGGCGGCATTCATAATCCGGATCAAGTCGCGCTGATGCCGATTTTCTACAAAGGCCAGTTGCTGGCGTGGTCCTCGGCGGCTTTGCACACCACCGAGACCGGAGCGATCGAACCGGGCGGCATGCCGGTCAGCGCAAAAACGCGGTTCGAAGAAGGGCTCAACCTCCCGCCCATCAAGATTGCGGAGAATTTCGAAATTCGGAACGATTTCCTCGAGATGTATTCTGCCTACGGGATGCGAGCGCCGGCCATGTTCATTTCAGACTTGCGGGCGCGCTGCACCACGGCGGACCGCGTCCGCGTGCGCCTGATTGAGCTGGCGGAAAAGCGCGGCCCGGAATTCGTCACCGGATTGTTCCGCAAGATGTCCGACACGGCGGAAGCAGGCGCGCGGAAAAAGATCCGCGATCTTCCAGACGGCAAATTCCGCGCCGTTGTCTTCAGTGACGCAATCGGATTCACGCCGGCTCTGGTGCGTTCCTGTTATCTGACGCTCACCAAGAAGGACGGCGGAATCGTCTTCGATTTCCACGGAACTTCTCCGGAAAATCCCTCCTCCTACAACATTCATCCGCAGGCTGTCGTCGGCCACATTGCAAATTTCATGTACGAATACATGTTCCACGATCTGCCTATCTGCAGCTCCACGTTCGCGCCTCTTGATTTCGTTTTCCCTCCGGGAAGCATCGTCTACCCGGACAAAATGGCGGCCACAAGCTGCTGCGTATACATCGGAATGCAGGCTCGCTGCGCGACCCAGAACAGCTTCGCCAAAATGATCTTTTCCAACTCCCAGCTCTGGAGGCAGGTGGCCGCGCCTCCCGGAAGCCAGCACACCTCGCAGATCTGCGCGGGCCTCTCGCAGTGGAAACTTGCCGTCTCGGACGTCCTGTCGTTTGCGCTCAATACCATGGGCCAGGGCGGCCGGGCGGCCTCGGATGGGATGGACGCATACGGTTTTGCCTGGTGCGCCTTTGGTCGGGCTCCCGATTCGGAGCAGGTTGAGAGCGAACTGCCGGTGACGGTCACCCTTTCGCAACACTGGAAGGATTCCAGCGGCCCCGGGTTTCATCGCGGCGGCTCCGGTGGCGTGCAAAATTGGATGGTCCACAAAATGCCGGAACTGGTGTCGATGTGTATGGGCAACGGAAGCAAAGTGCCCCTCGGCCAGCCCCTCTTCGGCGGATACTCCTCCTCGCCCATTCCCGGCATCAGCATTCGCAAGACCGATTTGCTGAAACAGATGCGGGAGGGAGATCCGCACCTCACTCTCGATTCCCGCGACATTCTCGAGAAGCACTCGATCCACGGTCAATGGAACTACGAACTCGTCGCGCGAACGCCCAAGGTCTATGAAGAGGGTGATTTGCTTTTCGGATTCAGCGGCGGCGGACCCGGCTACGGCGACCCGCTCGAACGCGACCCGGCGCAGGTTCTCGATGACCTGCGCAAGCAAATCATCTCGGATTGGACGGCGCAAACAATTTACCGCGTCGCTTACGATCCCGACCGGCACAAGCTCGACCCCGAAAAAACCAAACAGCAGCGCGACGAAGAAAGGCGCGCCCGGCTGGCCCGCGGAAAATCGTTCGACGAATTCCACAAGGAATGGAACAAGAAGAGCCCGCCCAAAGAAATCCTCCAGTGGTACGGCTCGTGGCCGGACGCCAAGCCCACTGGACCGATCATCCGTTCATGAGAAATGGCCGGGAATCTCACGCCACGGGAGATCGTTAAAGGCCTCTTGCAGGGAGTTGCTCCGCCGCGTCCGCTTTTCCTTCCGATCGTGTTTTCCCATGCGGCTCGCGTCGAAAACCTGCCGCTTCGTGCCTTCCTCACAAACCCAACGAAGATTGCCAATACGCTCCGGCAAATTCGCGGCCGGCTCCGTTCGGACGGGATCGCCTGTTACTTCGATCCATTCCTCGAAGCGGAAGCCCTGGGCGCCACCTTGCAGTGGAGATCCGACGACGAGCCGCCGTCGCTCCATTGGCCGGGAAACATGGCAAAGGGCGAATTGCCGGAAGGCCCGCACTCGCAGCAGGACGCGGCCAAGACCAGCCGGGTCACGATCGCGATCGACGTGATCCGCCGGCTGAAGGCAGTCGTACGCGATGACTGCCTTCTGATAGCGAGTGTCACCGGCCCGCTGACGCTTGCGGCGCTTCTCTTGCAACTCGATCCTGCGGACGCTCTTGGCCATCCCGATATTCCATCGTCCGCGCTCGATCTCGCCTCGGCCGTGATTGCCGGAATCGCCGCGGCCTTCGTGGAAGCGGGCGCCGGCCTGGTTTTCATCCGCGAGGATTTTCTCCCCGCGCTGTCGCCTGAAGAACTCGAGAGCTGGTTTTCGCGGCTCGCGACCACGATCAATATCGTTCGCTTTTATGAGGCGCTTCCGGTTCTTCTCCTTACCTGCAAGGAGGCTCTTGCCGCGAACGCAGAAGCGATCGCCGGGCAGCCGTGGGATTGCGTCGTTTGTCCCGTGCTCGATGGGCTGGCGCCGGACATTGCCGCGCTCTCGGGTCTGGGCCCGGCGCGGTTTGGCGTCGCGCTCCCTCCGAAACTATTCGATGCCGGCAAGTCGAGTGCAGCCGATTTCGAAGACTCCGTGCGGCGAATTTCCGATCTGCGGCCCGCAATCATAACCACGGCAGGCGACCTTCCCGCCGCGGCGGACATGGAGCGCTTAAATAAATTGTGGGAAAATGCGCGTCGCTCATGAGCGGCAAGAGCCATCAAGAGCACGCGGCCACCGGCGTGCGTCGCGTTCGAATGCGCACCTCCGGCGCATCCATGCACTGCCGCAACGCAGGCGTGCTGCTCATCAAGCCGGACGAGTCGCTCCGCTCCTATCCCAAGGTTCTCACCGACCGCCTCGCCCATTGGGCCAAGGTTTCGCCGGACAAAGTCTGCATCGCCAAGCGTGGTCCCGACCAGGAATGGCGCTGCCTCACCTACGCGCAAGTATTCGCCGCTGTGCGCAGCATCGGGCAAGCTCTGCTCGATGAGGCCGGCGTGAGAATGTCCAGGCAGTGGCGGAGCCTGCCACCGCCGCGCCGCCCTCGTCGAGCAGCTCTACGCCGCCGAACCGCCCCCGCACGTTCTGCGAACTTGAGAGAGCCGCGGTCACCGCCCAAGAAATCTCTCGAGCGTTTCGACTTCCGCCCCTGCCAAATCCAGGTACTCTTTGGCCTTCGCGGGGTCCTGCTTCTGGAGCGCTGCCTCTGCCCTCGCCATATTGATCTGCATCCGCTGCTCTGAGGCCACCATGTCGCCGCGCAGCCCGTATCCCTGGGCGGCTTGCTGGCGCTTCAGGTTGTCAAGACTTTGCGACACGGCTGCCGCACGGCCACTGAGCTGGTCGGCCTGCTTCTCCGCTTCCTCAAGCGCCGCGGCTTTCGCCTTGGCTTCGGCCTCCGCTTGCGCCGCGGCAGCTTTGGCAGCGGCGTCGGCAGCAGCTTGAGCAGCCGCAGCTTGAGCAGCCGCTTGCGCGGCAGCAGCTTGATCCTTGGCCGCCGCAGCGGCGTCCGGGGCAGGGGGATTCGCAACGGGAGGCGGTGCATCCGCCGGAGCCGAAGAAGTACTCGACGAGCCGGCGCCGGCATTCGTCTTGGCCCTGTGCGGTACATACACTGCTGCCGCAGCGAGAATGGCAACCACGACGAGCGCACCGAGAGCCATATACAAGCCTCGGTGACTTTTCTGTGCAGCAGGCGGAGGCGGTTGGGTGCTTGCAACCGCAGCCGCAACCGGCTGCTGTGCGGCTGAAGTCGTCGCTCGAGTCGCAACGACAGGCGATGGAGGGGCGTGAAAAGCCGTTGCCGCGGGCGCATCAATGGGATGCCCCGATACGCTCTTCAAAGCAGTCCGGAAAGCTGTGGCGGACTGGAATCGTCTCTCCGGCTCCTTGGCGAGAGCCATAAGAGTGATGTCGCTCAGCGCCTTCGGCAAATCGGGACGCACGCTAATCGGCGGTGGTGGTGCTTCTTGCAGTTGCGCGGTCATCAGGGAGTAGTTGCTGTCGCCCCGGAACGGCAGCCGGCCGGTCACAATCTCATAGAGCGACACGCCGAGAGAATACAGGTCGGAGCGCGCGTCGGCGGCTTCGCCCTTCACTTGTTCGGGCGGCATGTAGTTGAGCGAACCGAGAGTCGTGCCCGTCATCGTCATCCCGACTTCGTTGCCCGGCCGCGCGACGCCGAAGTCCATCAGCTTCACTACGCCCTGCGGAGTCAGCATCATGTTGGCGGGCTTGATGTCCCGATGGATCACATTCATGTGGTGCGCGTAGGTCAGCGCGCCAAGCACTTGGTCGATGTAGTTCACGGCGTCCGTAACAGGGACTGGGCCTTGATGTAACAGCGAAGCCAGCGTCACGCCCTCGACGTACTCCATGATCATCACCAGCTGATCGTCGACGGTCAGCGCAGTCCGAAGGGCGGCAATATTGGGATTGTTCAGGCTGGCGAGGAGTTTGATTTCGCGCAGGAACCGGTCAGCCAGTTCCTTTTGACCGGCCAGATTGGGCAGAAGAATCTTCATTGCCTCGACGCGGTCGGAGATCACGTTCCGCACCTTGTAGACCTTCCCCATGCCTCCTGCGCCGAGCACTCCCAGCACTTCGTAGTCGCCGAGTCTCTGGCCCACGTTGTAGTCTTGGCTCATTGCGAAACTCCTTTGGCTGTTGCCGCCCGGCTCTCGATCGGATTTCGTATTGCGGACGTTACACCACGTTGGCGCCGCCGTCCACCCCGGCATGAATACCATTACTACCATGATGTTGAACCCGTCAGAGCGTCCGAGGAAGCAAGAAACAGAGGAGCGCCGTCGCCTTCCGCCGAGTTGACATTCCATTTCGATTGCGCCAAAATTCCTCGCTTTGTGCACGGCAACAGGCGAGCCGGACCCACGCCTAACTGCTGACCCGGTGCAAATTCCGAGCTGAGAGGGACCGCCATCCTGACGAATCTCGTAGTCCCGAAAACCGGTGGTATGAACACGACCAAAGTGAACGTGGTCCGGTGGCTCAAGAACGAGGGCGAGCCACTCCAGCAGGGAGAGCCGGTCGTCGAACTGGAAACGGAAAAGGTGAGCTACGAATTGGATTCGCCGGTCGGCGGCGTGCTCCTGAAGATCATGGTTCGCGAGCCCGCCGAAGTAGAAGTGGGCGGCCTGCTCGGCTATATCGGCCAGCCGGGCGATGCCGTGCCCAAGTCCTGAAAACGGCCCTGAAGCCGGCCCTGAAGCGGGGAGGAATTAGCCATGCCAACTGCAAGCCAGCTTTCGAAAGATCGCCTCATCTGGATGTACACCCAGATGTGCCGCATCCGCGAATTTGAGGAGCGCGTCAAGCGCACCTTCGTCGAGCATCCCGGCGTGATCCGCGGCCACGCGCATCTCGGCGACGGAGCCGAAGCCAGCATCGTCGGTTCACTCGCGACGCGCCAGGAAAACGACCTCGTGATGCCGAGCTACCGTTGCCACGGCTACCCGCTCGTCCTCGGCACTCCCGCGCGCGCGCTGATGGCGGAGATCTACCAGCGCAAGGACGGCGTCTGCAAGGGCTTCGGCGGCTCGATGCACCTCGCCGATCCCGCGCACCATTTTCCGACCGCTTCCGGCATCATCGGCCAGGGAATCGCCCACGCCGCCGGCGCCGCCTACGCAGCGCAGGTGAAAAAGACCGGCCAGGTAGTCTATTCGTTCTTCGGTGACGGCTCGTCCAAGCAGGGCGCCTTCTACGAAACGCTCAATCTCGCGGCCGTCTGGAAACTTCCCGTCGTGTTCGTTCTCGAAAACAACTCCTATCAGGCTTATACGCGAATCGACCTCGAAGACGCCAACGCCATCGCCGGCGATCCGCTCTCGCAGAAAGCGAAAGCCTTCAGCATTCCCGGCGTCACCGTCGATGGCACCGACCCGCTCAAGGTGTACGACGCGGTCAGCCAGGCGGTCGACCGCGCCCGCGCCGGTCAGGGCCCATCGCTGATCGAGTCGAAGTTCTACCGGCTCAGCCCGCACGGCAACGCCATCACCGTGCCGCCCGTCCCGACGCAGTTCCAGGAGCACGAAGCGATCGAGGTCTACGGCAACAAGGCCGAGTTCGAAGCGGCGAAGGCGAACGATCCGATCAAGAAGTTCCGTGCGCTCCTGATCGGCAACGGCACCTTCACGGAGGCGGACGCCAAGAAGATCGACGACTCCGTCCGCGGCGAAATGGACGAAGTCGTGAAGTTCGCGCTGGCAAGCCCGCTGCCCGCGCCGGAAGACGCCCTTAAGTACGTCTACGCATAGCGCATCGAGCGCATCGAAATTCGAAGGAGGCGGTTATGGCGCGCGAAATGATGTTTGCTGAAGCGATTGCCGTGGCAATCACGGAAGAAATGCAGCGCGATCCGAGCGTCGTGTTCTACGGTCAGAACATGGCGATGACGGACCGCGACCCGTTCGTCCGCAAGTTCGGCAGGGATCGTGTGCGAATCACTCCGATCTCGGAAACGGCCGAGTTGGGAATCGCCGTCGGCGCGGCGATGAGCGGCCTCCGCCCGATCGTTGAGCTGTACATGGCCGAGTTCATGCTCGTCGCCTTCGACGAAGTGATCAACGAAGCGCCGCGCCTTCGCTATATGTCCGGCGGGCAGGTGAAAGTCCCGTGCGTCTTCAAGGCGGGATTCGGATTCGCGGCCGGCTGGGCTGGTCAACACTCCAACTGTACGTACCACGCCATGATGGGAATTCCCGGCCTGAAGGTCGCGCTGCCTTCGACTTCCGCCGACGCCATGGGCCTGATGCGCTCCGCCATCCGCGACGACAATCCTGTCGTCTACCTGCACCACTACATGCTCACCATCGATAAAGGCCCCGTGCCCGAGGGCGAGCACATCGTTCCGTTCGGTGTGGCGGACGTCAAGCGCGCCGGCACGGACGTCACCATCGTCGCCACGGCCTGGATGGTGAAAAAATCCCTCGCCGCTGCGGAAATTCTCGCCAAGGAGGGCATCAGCGCAGAGGTCGTCGATCCGCGCACCGTCGCGCCCCTCGACGTGAAGACCATCGTCGATTCCGTGAAGAAAACCGGCCGCCTCGTGCTGGTCGATCAGGCGCCGCGCCACGCTTCGGCTGCCATCGTCATCGCCGGAGAAATCGCCGCGGAAGGATTCAAATACCTGAAGGCGCCCGTGAAACTGGTCACCGCGCTCGACACGTCCGTGCCGTACAGCGAGCCGATGGAAACTTACGTCTTGCCGAGCGAGCAGAAGATCGTCGACGCCGTCAAGTCCGTGCTCGCAATGCACGCCGCCGCCGTCTGACGCTGCCCTTAATTGTCATCCCGAACCCAGCCGCGCTGTTTGCGGATGGGGGTGAGGGATCTGCTTTTGGTCCCTCTGCGTTCCCTGCGTTTGCCGCTGCTTTCTCTGTGTACTCCGCAGTCCTCTGTGCCCTCTGTGGTAAGGCCTTTGGTTTTCCGCTTCTCTGTGTCTCCGTGCCTCTGTGGCAAACAGTCCTACCCCGGAAACTGCGCGCGCGTCGAGTTATATGCCTTCGTCACCAGATCGTTGAGCGACTTCTTCCTCCACTCCGCGTTCAGCACTTCGATTCCCCACGGCCCGTCGTATCCCGCCTTCAGCAGGGCGCTGACGA
Organism: Candidatus Acidiferrales bacterium; assembly: GCA_050018375.1. Classification (GTDB taxonomy): domain Bacteria; phylum Acidobacteriota; class Terriglobia; order Acidiferrales; family UBA7541; genus Palsa-295. The sequence goes on from JBEKAE010000028.1 coordinate 43,906, forward strand.
ATCCCTTCACGTCGTACTCGCCGTCCCCGCAAAACAGCCGGTGATTGATCGTGTCTTCGTGCAGGCTCCACGGGCACTCCCACGTCCCGTCGTTGATCTCCACCGCCAGCAGGTATTTCAACGGCACGCGCGCCACCTTCTCGTGCGGGATTTTTAGCTTCGAGATGTGCCACAGGTCGAAGCAGATTCCGCCGTTCTTCGCCCCCGCGCCCTCCACCAGCTCGACCGCCTTCTCCACCGAATCGATCGTCGAAAACGGCATCATCTCGTAGACGATCCGCGTTCCGTGTTCCGCCGCGTCCTTGCACAGCGCCGCGAACGCTTCCGCCATTTTCCGTATCGGGCAATTGCTGCGTTCGAATTCGCCCACCTTCACGTGCCGTGCCTCGAGCGCCGAGGCCGCCTCGAGCAGCGCCTTCTTCGCGATGTCGGATTGCCGTTTCTTTTCGCCGTCCATGAACCAGTCCATCAGGAATTCCAGTTCGACGTGCTTGATCCCGTTGTCGTCGAGAATCTTCTTCATGTCTTTGAGGCTTCGCTTTTTCAGCGTGTTGGCCAGGTCCGAGTGCCAGATTCCCACGCCTTTGAATCCGATTCGCGCGGCCGCCTCGACGCGGTCCTTGAAATCGAACGGGCTATAGTCCTTGTCCGTGTGCGGCTCGGCCGCTCCCGCCAGCGTCCAGTACGATCCCAGCAAATCGACATTTTTCGCCATCGTTCATTCCCCGTTCGTTCTGGTTTTGTTAGGGCACGGTCTCGTGCGCCCATGATAGTGGAAATGACTCGCAATGCAAGCGCCCCGACCCGCCGCTGCTGCTGTCCCAATCGCGAGCCGAAGCATCGATCTCGTAGGGGCGGGTCTCAGACCCGCCCGCGCGCCCGATCCGGAAAAACTTATATAGCCCGAGAAAAATCTTCCGGTAACTTTTGCATCTGCGACGCACCGACTGGCTGATCGGGGTGACAAATTTCGGCCACAAGACTAAGGCGTGTGTTTGCATGGCGTTCGCTCTTCACTAAAGAAACACACCTCGCGCACAAAGTGTCTGCTTCATTGCGACTTCGGCCAAGTCATTGCCCTGTTCCAAAGCAGTTCTCCGCCGCGCAGCGCCGCGGCACTGAGGGGGATCATGGCTACAAACGCGTTGGTCTTCTATGACCCGCAGGCACCGATCGAAAAGCGTCTGTGGCAAGCCGTGATTGTGACTACGATTCAGGAATGGATTTCGGGCCCGCTCCGCTCCAAACGCCAAGCCGAAGAATACCTCTTCAAGGACGAGAAAGACTTCCCGCTCGTGTGCCAGTCCGCCGGCATGGACGCGCAGCGCTTACGCGCCGAGCTCAACCGCCTGCGCGCCCGCGATAAGCGGAAGCCAGTTCTCGGTTAGCTGACTCTCTTGCCTTCATCGCGCCGCCGGCGGCTCTTGGTCGGTGGGAATTCCGACCAGGTGGCGATAGAACGCAACGGCCCGGTTGACCGAGGAAGCCTCATTTCCCGCGATCAGCCCGTTGGCGTCCTTTCCTGTGCGCACGATGCTGTAGTAGCGCCAGACGTTATCCGATTCGCGATCCAGAAAGTAGATCGACTGCATCTCACCCGGGTGAAGGATAGGTATGAGCAGATGGCGCATCGTGCTGACGTTCTCGACATCGAAGACGAGCCGGTCCGCCGAAGCCTCAGCAATGTGCATTCGGTAGATGGCTTTGCCGGAAAGGTTATCGGTCTGTTCAAAGTAGAGGTCCTTGCCGTCCTTCATCTCACCGGGCGTGAAGTCTTTGCGGCGTTGACCACGCTGCAAGCCGGTCAGAGCGTAGGCGTCCACAATTAATGTTCGCCACTGCTTGTGAGTGGTCGACCAGTAGCGCATGCCCGCGAGTTCTGAAATTGCCCCGATGTGGCGAAGCAGGCCCTCAGCTTTCGAGGTATGGCGAAATCGCGCGACTGTGGTTACCAAGGTCGTAAAGCCCGCCGCAGCCCAACCGGTGCACGCAGGCGGTCTCCAGTCGCGGCCGAAATCAGACTTGCTCCATGATTTCACGATGGCCGAATCATCCAGACCAGGATAGGCCGGAATGGGTACCTTTCCGCATGGCGGCTGTGGTCCTAACCGCGCCGCCTGCGGCGCAGAAGGAGAAAGCTGGAAGCGATCTGCCTCTTGGGCTGGACCGGCCGCGGGCATGGCCAAGAGGAGCGCCGAAAAAGTCAGCGCATCCCGGAACCAGGACAGGCAATTCCTAGTTCGCATGATGACCACTGCCCCCTGGATTCAATGTAGTAGTTTCTCGGCTGTCGTCTGGAGAAGGATGGTCCGCACCCCCCGCGACCACCGGCGGTGCTGCCTTTTTCAATTGCTCGAGCTCGGCCTGAACTTTCGCCCACTCTTTTGGCTTGTGCTTGGTCGCGTAGGGTGCATCCGGATGCCCGTAGAATTCCAAAAGGTTGGCCCGAAGGTCCGGCGAAGCGCCGCTAAAGTTCTGCTTGGCGAGCGCCTCGAGGAGCTGTGCGTACGTCTCATCGTTGAGCCAATATTTTCCGGGGCCCGTCACTTCACCGGTGTCAAAATTGTCGTTCGGCAAGTCCGGCTGGCCGGTGCCTGCCTGGCCTAGCAGCTTCCGGTAGCGATCGAGAGTCGCGTTGAAGCTGGCTTCGAACATGCGTTCCGTCTCCGGGGTAGGCGTCTTGAGCTGCAGCACTCTTAGCGGACCGATCTTCGGGAGAATCCTCACAAGAAAGGCGAGAAATCTTTCGCGAAAAGTGGGCGGCACATATTGATTTCCCCAGTTCTTTTGATAACTCGCGCGCGAAAGATTGTAGAGAAACTTCTTTTTCGTCATGCCGGGCTGGTCTTTCATGATGTCGTTTTTCTTCAGGCTCCAGGCAATGCGCGTCGCTTTCGGGAGAAGCTGGCTGACGTCGTGACGGTACGAACCGATCACCTTGTCTTCGTCGGAGAGAACGCTCTTGAGATCCAAGCCGTATGTTTCCTGAAAGGCTTGCTCCAGGAGAGGAACTGAAACCTCAAAGCCGATGAAGTCGTGGTAACTGTCCGGAGCGTAGCGCCCCTGCGCTACTTCCAGAACGTCGAATCCAAATTCCGTCTTTACGTGCGCCAGAGGGTCTTCCTCATACGTAACCGAGTTTCCATACTTCTTTTTCAACTTCGGATACAGGATGGGGACCGCGGGATTCACGCCGATCAGGTGGCCCTCGTTGTCCGCGACGTAGTGAGAGAGCGCCCCGAGCGCAAAGGCGTAGCCGTCAAGGTCCTTGGAATCGCGCAGCAGGGCCAGGACAAAGTCGCCGCTCCGCACGTAGTGCGTCAGGTCGCTGAAGAATTTACTTCCGTGCGGGTAATAACCCATGTCCTGGATGATGGCGCCGCCGTATGCATACCCGTGCGCTTCTTTGAGTTCTTCCGCCGTAGCCTGGGGAAAACGCTCCAAAAGTAACGGGCGTATGTTGGTGTCCCATGCGCTGTCGATGATGGCTTCATGCGCAAGGACGGCATAGGCTGCGCTCTGGGCCGGCCAGACAAACGACAACAAAAGCGCCAGCGCTAGCGCGCCAGCTCTGGCGAACCACGTTCTGCCTCCGCCGCGTCGCATTTCACCCATCTTCACCCATCGCTGCCGCCTCTTTGCGCTCATCGGAATTCCCGATTCCAACCTTACACCCCGGCATCCCGCTCGGCCGGGCTGTCCCCCCGGCAGGGCGTCTCTCGACGCTGCCAACCGCAGGCACGTGTGGGCGAGTCATTCCGGACTCCGAAAGAGTAGCCCACCCGCCGTGGATGAAGCTGTACTAAATGGGACTGTATTGCGGGTGCCCGTTTGACATCATTTGCGTATGTCTGACAACAAAGCCAGGAAGCAACCCTACCAGGCGGTACTCGCCGGCGTGAAGAAAGAGATGGCAGAACCACGCGTCGCCGAATCCGCCAAAATAGAAGCCGAGAAACAGTCCGCGGCAACGGCCAAAGAGGCCGCCAAGTCATGACGCTCCTGTTCGTTCTCGCGATAGTTGTTGTCGTGGCGCTTGTGGGGAGTCTTCCAACCTGGCGACACAGCAGGAACTGGGCTATTACCCCATCGGCGGCGTAGGCCTGGCCATACTGATTATTCTGGTCCTGCTCTTTACCGGCCACCTGCGCGTGCACTAGCCTCGAGCTCCGCCTGAGGTCGTACGACGCTCGGCTTAACCATCGGTCTCCGTAGGGGCGGGTCTCAGACGTGCCTTCTGCGTCCCGACCTGTTGGGACCCGCCCGCAAACGTCAGGGCACGGCTTTCAGCCGTGCCATCCGCCATTGGAACCGAAGGGTTTCAACCCCTGAGGTCTAAGACCGCTCCCTCGGCGCCCCCTCACGTCTTGTGCTGCAAATAAAGGCCGTGAAGGCTTAGGCCGAGGCCACTGAGGAAAAGCAAGGGTGACAAGTAGACGGTCACCACCGGCGCAATCGGAAACGGAAGTGCCATCGCGCTGTGCCCGCCTGCGAAGTAATGGATCACGGCGGCAAGAAGCATGTACAGCAGCCCTTGACGAATCTTGTCGCGCCCGCCGTTCCGGGGCCGCTTGGCTACGTAGACCTCTGGAAGCGCCTCCCGACAAAACGGACACTGCGCTAGGCCATCGAACACACTCTTTCCGCAGAACGGACATTGACGCGTAGCCATCGAATCGTCTCGCGCTGGACGCAACTCCCATTGTAGCCGCGCTCGTTTCCGACGGTGCGCCTATCAACTTTCGCGTACACGAAAGGTAAAGGGCAAAACCGCGTTGCTCCTCGCCAGGATCAATTTCGTCGACCGTGAGCAGGTCACACCCCCGAGCTGATTGGAGCCGCGAGTGACACTTGAGGGGTGCCGCATCCCTTCCTCCTCAGACGGGCGCGCGCGATAACGCCGCCGTAGGCGGAGCTGCTCCACGCCCCTAGTCTTTCTGTGTTCCACGCATCTCTAAGGGTCGTTTTATCCCTCATTTCGATCCTTATGCCATAGGCGACCAACGGCAAGAGAGTAGATGTGGCGTGGCACATTGCTGGCGTTGCCTTACCAGCTGCGAGTCCCGCCCGCGCATGACCACGTCACACCGGATGCCAACCAACCCAGTAGGTAACTCTCGGTCCCATAGTATCCGCCGACCTGCCCACGTCAATCCGAGGAATCGTTCGGCAGGAATGCGTCGGCCATCAGCCACATCCAAGATCAAGCACAACGCCGTGATACATTGGGAGCTACAACGAATAGATCTCCATGTTTAGCTGGCTAATATCTCCGTCAAAATCGTTGGCAGAAGGTATGGAAATTGCCTTCGCTATCGGTCTATTTTTGACGACTTTGATGGTGGTCGTAGGGCTGGCGGGTGAATATAGCAAAGGCGATTGGTGGAAACGCAAGCTCCACATCTTCGAGATGTTGGTAGTGCTCGGCGTAGCAGGAGAAATGATCACAGAGTCCGGTGCGTTCTGGTATTCGCTGCGACTCCAGGCCATTGAAGAGTCCGCCATCGTCGGCGCACAGAAAATGGCTAACGACAGCGCGGTAGAAGCTGGTAACTTGGGCGTCACTGTCGATAATCTTCACAGTTTTGTGACGCAAAAGGAGAGTCAAGCCGACAACCAATTCAAGACGCTCAAAGCGTACGTAGCGACTGAGGATGCCCGGAACGCCAGCGTCATCGCCGAATTGAAAAATGATAGAGACACACTCGATAAAGCACGTAACGATGCCGTTGCGAGCGTCGCGACCGCAAAAAAGGTCCTGGCAGATATGACAGCGGAGCTAGATACGTAGCGTGAACTTCGGGAACAGATGTTGGCAATAATTACGCCACGCGATCTTTCGGATGTGCAGATAGCGAAAATCGGGGCGACGCTTAAACAATTCAGCGGCCAGCTTTGGACCGTAACGACGTACTGGGAATCGAAAGAGCCGCTCGCGCTAACCAATAGGATATTCGCGGCTCTCAAGGCGGCCGAGTGGCAATACGACGACGAAGGTACCAAAAGTGTACTGCTCGGCGGCATCGAGGGCGTACAGGTGTACATCCATCCACAAGCGAGCCCTCGAACCAAATCAGCGGCGGATGCTTTGGTCGCTGTCCTGAATGCCGAAGGAATCAGTACCATGCTAAGGGAGCAGAACGATCCGAAGCATCCTAATGACAAACTACACCTCAACATCGGCTCGAAACCCTGATTTTCGAGCGAACCGTAGCTCTAACATATCGGTGATGCCATACGGCGCCGGATGTCGTGCCGCATCCTTCGCTTCTCGGAAGGGTGCGCGTCTTCTCGGTGCTGCCCCAATTTGACGAGCCTTCGGAGCACGGCTTTTTACCCCGAGCGAGCCGAGGGACAGCCGCGCTGCAAAACCATGCCAAAACCGCGCGAGAGGCGCCCGCTAAGCTCACAAAACTGGTCAAAATTGTCACCAGCGTTGAAATATCAGATCCTTCGGACTGAAGGTATTTTTAGGCAGATGGTGTAGGCTTCTCGCAAGGGTGTCCGTTTTCCAGAACGATGCGCGATTCTCCCGCGTCGTGATATATTCGCGCATGCTGCAAGGGGGGAATAAGCCGATGAGAAGCAAGCGTCTCGCCGCAGGACCACGCCTCGGCGCGCGGGTGTGTCTCGCCGTCATCTTCGCCGCGCTGCTGGCGCAACCGAAAATCGTCCGGGCGCAGCATGCCGTACAAAACGCGGTCGGTCCGGACTGCGACCGGGCGTGTTTGTACGGCGTGCTCGACCAGTACCTGCACGCGCTCGGGGCGAAAAATCCCGCGGGAGTGCCGTGGGCGAAGTTCGTCAAGAACACGGAGAACAACGTGGCGCTGCGCGTGGGCGACGGTCTGTGGGGCACGATCACCTCATTCGGTTCCTACAACCTCCGGTTTGCCGACCCCGCCGGCGGCCAGGTCGGGTTCTTCGGCCTCGTCACCGAGACGCGCACCACCTCCACCTACGCTTTGCGCCTGAAAGTCGAGGACGGCAAGATCGCCGAAGTCGAGACGGTGCTGCGCCGCCCCGAAGCGGGCGGGCCGTTTCCGAATCCGCCGGTTTTGGCCGATAAGCCCGTCCTGAACGAAATCGTTCCCCCGGAGCACAGGGTTCCCCGCGCGCGTCTGATCGCGCTGGTGGACGGCTACTTCAACACGCTGCAACTCAACGACGGCACGCTCTTCACCCAGTTCACCGACGACTGCAATCGCATCGAGAACGGCCTGCAAACCACGCACAATCCCGACCTCGTGAAAACCATCCCGGTCGCGAACCTCGGCTGCGCCGATCAGTTCAAGATGGGCAACTACCGTTACGACACGGCTTTACGGGCGCGGCGCTACCCGCTGGTGGACGAGGAGCGCCAACTCGTGCTCGCGGGCGGCTTTATCGACCACTCGGGTGCGCTGGGAACCTTCAAGCTGACCGACGGCACCGTGATCGACTCGCCGATGCGGACTCCGAGCACGCTCTGCCTGATGGAGCTGTTCCGCATCCAGGACGGCAAGATTCGCCAGATCGAGGCGGTCTTCATCGGCGTGCCCTACGGCATGCCCTCTCCGTGGGTCCCCTCGGAGTGAACAACGTGAACCGAAAAAAGGGTCCAGAGATGTCCTTTCGCGCGAGAGTTGTGTCCGCCGTCGTTCTCGCTGCCGCGACTTTGTTGTTCGCGAGCTACTACGAGCAGCGTGCGTTCGCTCAGGCGAAACAAAAGAAGCCCGCCGCCCCCGATACCTATGGCCAGGTCGATCTGAAGCGTCTGCTCGCCGCCGACCAGCACCCGGAGGACTGGCTGACCACCGGACGCGACTTCGGCAAGAGCCACTATTCGCCTCTCACGCAAATCAACAAGGAAACGGTCGCGCGCCTCGGCTTCGCCTGGGATTACGACACGCATACGAACCGCGGTCTCGAGGCGACGCCCATCGTCGTCGACGGCGTGATGTACACCTCCGGCTCCACGGGCACCGCCTACGCGCTCGACGCGAAAACCGGAAAAGAATTGTGGGCCTTCGACCCGAAGGCCGATTTGCGCGTGAACCGCAGGGCGTGCTGCGACGAGGTGAACCGCGGCGTGGCCGTATGGCAGGGCAAGGTGTACGTCGCGTCGTTCGACGGGCGCCTCTTCGCCCTGGACGCAAGGACAGGTGAAATTGCTTGGCAAGTGGATACAATTTTTGACAAAAAGCGCGGTTATACGATCACTGGCGCGCCAGAAATTGCCAAAAATGTGGTGGTCATCGGGAACGCCGGCGGCGAGTATGACGCCCGCGGTTACGTGAGCGCGTACGATTTGGAGACCGGCAAGCTCGCCTGGCGATTCTTTACCGTGCCGGCAGCGCCAGGAAAGCCGCTTGAAAACCCCGAACTGGAGATGGCGGCGAAGACCTGGGATCCGAAAAGCAACTGGGACATGGGCGGCGGCGGAACTGTTTGGGATGCAATGATTTACGATCCCGAGTTCAACCTGCTGTATTTCGGGACGGGCAACGGAACGTTCTACGATCAATCGAAGCGCAGCCCGGCCGGCGGCGACAACCTCTTCATCGCGTCGATTCTGGCGGTCAATCCCGATACGGGGCGCCTCGTCTGGTATTACCAGGAGGTGCCAGGCGATCAGTGGGATTTCGACGTCGTGCAGCCGATCATTCTGACCGACCTGAAAATCGGTGGAACAGTTCAAAAGGTCTTGATGCAGGCGTCGAAGGACGGCTTCTTCTACATCCTCGATCGCAAGACGGGCAAGGTCCTTTCGGCGGACAAATATGTCCCCGTGACGTGGGCAGATCACGTGGATTTGAAAACGGGGCGCCCGGTCGAGGCCGCAAACGCGCGAGACTTCAGGAACTCCTCAAATGGCAAGGAGCTTATCTCGCCCTCACCGATGGGCGGGCACAACTGGAATCCGATGGCGTACGACCCGCAAAACGGCCTGGTGTACATTCCAGAAATCGAGAATGGGCAGCAGTCGGTGTTCTCGGGCAAATCGTTTCTAAGGGCGTGGGATCCGATCCGCAGCAAGACCCTGTGGGAAGTTCCGATGTCGGATTGGTGGGATCACCCGGGCGTATTGGCCACCGCCGGCGGACTTGTTTTTCAGGGCACGGGACCCGGCCACTTTTGCGCGTACGATTCAGACACGGGGAAAAAGCTCAAGGATATTGACGTCGGCACGACGATCGTGGCGGCGCCCATGACCTATTCGATCGACGGCGTGCAGTACGTGGCGATCATGGCGGCATGGGGCGGCGGCGGTTGGAGTTTCGTGCATCCGCAGAGCGCCGTTTACCAGCGCGGGAACGAAGGCCGCATCATTGTGTTCAAGCTCGACGGCGGAGCCACGCCGATTCCGCCGCTTCTGCCGCCGCCCGGGCCCATTCCCCAGCCGCCCCCGCTGACGGCGTCAGCCGACACGGTCCGGCATGGCCAGATGCTCTTTGGCGCGAACTGCGCGTCCTGCCACGTGAACCAGCCCGGCGGTCTCGCGTCGGACCTTCGCCGGATGAGCCCTGAATCGCACACTGCGTTCCAGCAGATCGTGCTCGGCGGCGTGTTGAATAGCGCGGGAATGCCGCCATTCGACGGCGTGCTGACTCCTGAGGAAGTGGACGCCATCCACGCCTACCTCATCTCCATTTCGTGGGATGCCTACAAGGCGCAACAAGCAGCGCAGTCCAGATAAGCCAGCGATGCGCGCGGTTCAAGCGGGGAGATGCCGCTCCAAGAGCGATCAATGGGTCCACCGCCTGCGGTTGGAGCTTGAAAGCCGGACTTCCAGTACCCATTGGTCGGTTTCCAGTTCATAGGTCATACAGGAGCCAGACTTCACCAAGGCCGTGACGAATTCGGCGGCTTGACCCAACTGCTCGTCGGGTGATCCTGCCGCCGCAAGCGGGCTCGTCACCGGGTGCAGTAAGCCGTGCTCGTTATCCAGAGGTATCAGGACATACATTCATTTAAGCTAGCAAGACGACTCGGGCGTGTCTAATTTGTCGTTTGGATGGAAACCATCGCCATTCTCACGGTGCGTATGGCGCTGGTGGTTGGAGTAGTCGGCGCGGCAATCGGTAACTCAAGCAGTTCGCCACGGCCCGGGCGGAACTTCCCATTCGGCGCTTTCGCTATTGCGCATGAACTCATACCCCTCCATGGCCGCCGCCACTCCCACTTTGCCCGACTCCTCAACACTACTCCGCAATACGCGTCCCTGGCAGCGGACGCAGACCGGCCCCGCCTGGGTCAATTCGTGCGGGAGGACCATCACGATCTCAAGCGTCGAGTCGGGCTTTAGTCCCTTCGGCAAGTGGAAATAGAGCCCGCGAGAACTCACCTCGCGCGATTCGGTTGTAGCTTCCCCCACGACACTTTCGTCGGCCCAACGGACCGTCAGCGGCAAACGCATGATAAAACGCCGCGATGCACGTCGCTCTGTTATGGCCACGGGACACCACCTTTCAATTCTTCGTCCAGGATAGAGCCGGGCGCGATTTGCGCCAATGGAGCAACGGAGTCAATTTTCCGGCGCTGGGTTGGTACAAGAGTACTAGAGCCTTCAGTTGCTCTTTGGCGGCGGCTGATTCTTGAGGAAGTCGCTTACGTCCGGCATGGCGGGCGTTGACGGGCTCGCAGCCGCACCCGGGTGGACATTGTCCATCGGAGGATGCGCGGACTGGCCGCCGCTCGGTTGGCTGCGCGTGACGAGCCAGCCGTTCCCCTGGCGCTGGAGGAAATAGGTGATCGCCATGCCAGCGCCACCCTGTTTGACGCGAAATGAAGCGTTTGCCTGAGCCTGGTCTCCGTTGATGGTGACGGAATCGACGGTCACGTCCATCGCGGCCATGTTGATGCTGTGATCGTTCCGCAGATGGTCTTCAATCGCGGCCCGGACAGCGTCGCCATCGCTGCCCGTGGCCTGCGGCATGGAGTCGGTGGCCGGCGCTCCAGCGCTCGGGCTGCCTGTGGCTTCGCTGCCGTTTGACGGCGCCGGCTGACTGTTCTTCGTGCAGCCGCCTGCTAGGGCCGCGGCGAGAATCAAAGTGATCGTCGCAAAGCGTGTGTTCATGTGATAGTCCTCTTCCGTTTCGTGAAATGCCTCGAAATCATCTCACGTCTGCGATCAGTCGCCAATCACGGCGCCGAACGGAACCCAATCTTTGCCATTGAACCTGATCAGAAACAACCGCTTGATCGGCTGATAGTCGCCCGGACTGGTTGTGATTCTGATCCCGGGACGGAGCATCCCGAGTTCCAGGTCGAGGTTGGCGGCTTGCTTCATCACGTTGGCACGCGTCAGATCGTCACCGCATTTCCTTAAAACCTCAACCAGAGCCTGCGCGCGTTCGTAGCCGGCCACATTGTTTTGATCTCGAAGGCTCGCCTGCGGATTGTACTTGCTCATCCATTCCAGGAACTCGCGCACAGCCGGGTCGCTTCGCGTTTGCGGCTCAAGCCAGCCTTTGGACCGCGCATTCGCGATGATTCCCGTCACCTTCTCGAGTCCAGCGGGATCGAGGAACGCAGCGATCGAGAGCGAAGCGTTGGGAATGAACTGCAACGGGTGCCAGTCGATGTCGTAAGCCGTTCGAATTGCCTGGGTCGCAAACGCGCCGAGGGACAGGTTGAGAAACACGTCGGCGCCCGAGTTCTTGAGCGCCATGATCTGCGAATCGAGCGTCAGCGTCGCATCCGATGCCCGGTAGGACGCTTCCTTGACAATCATGGCGGACGCCTTGTCGCCGAGCCCGTCACGCACTCCCGCAAGATATTCTTTTCCGGCATCGTCATTCGCGTACAGCACCGCGATCTTCGCGCCGGGTTTCTGTTGCAGAATGTACTTCGCGTAGGCCAGTCCCTCCGTCCGGTACGTCGCAAAAAACCCCATGGTCCAGGGGAAATGCGAGGGATCGTCGAATACCGCTGAACCGGATTCAACAAAGAGCTGCGGCACTTTTTTCTCGTTCATGTAGGCGCGAATCGCCAGATTGCTGTCAGTCCCGATCGAACTGAAGATTAAGAGAACTCCATCCTGTTCGACCAGTTGTCGCGCCAAACCGACGGATTTCGCGGCGTCCGAGCCGTTGTCGACGCTGATAAAGTTGATCTTGCGGCCGTTTACGCCGCCGCGATCGTTGACCATCTGAAAGTAGGCGGCCTCGGCGCGTCCGATCGCGCCGTACGCACTGCCCCACCCAGTGTACGCCGCGATGTTGCCGATCTTGATCTCGTTATCGTTCGCGCCCGGATCGTATGTTTTCTGAGCCACTACGGCTGGGGCAATCATCACGCTTACGAGCAACAACAGGGGAGAAATGCGGATCATGTAGCTGTTCACTATGCCGTTCCTCTTCCCACGGTATCCTAGCGTATTTGAATACCACATTTCTTATGCCTTGGCGTCGTGCCGGAGAGGACCCCCAAGGCTGTCCCTTTCCCGGACAGAGCTCTTATGAGTAGCAGGAGACAAGGTGTAGCAGCCGAAGTACAGATGTGTGCGCAAGAGAACAGACATAAATTTCCCCATGCCCCAGTATGGAACTGAAGGGCGGAGTTTCAACGTGATTTTCAGGGCCCAATTCGCGTGCTCGCTTTTTGTCTACTTCGCAGCTGCGGCGTGCGTTTCGGCGCAGACACAGAGCACGGGTCCAACAGACGAATCTATCGTCGCTCAGATGGCGCAGGCTCAGGCCGAAAACCGCACTCACTCTCGCCCATATGTCGTCACGCGCGACTACACCCTGTTTGACCAGGAGACACATCTTGGGTTCAAGTCCCGCGTTATTGCTGAGATAACCGTCGTGCCTCCGGACTCCAAAAAATACACCATCGAAAATCACAGCGGATCTGGATTGGGAGAAAAAATCGTTCGCAAAATGCTGGATGGCGAGGTGGCTTTCGCGAAAGATCCCGGCTCGACCGACATCACGCGCGACAATTATGATTTCCTGCTCGTCCGTGAGGACGAGTTGAACGGTCAACGCTGCCACGTGCTCGAGCTGCTTCCCAAACGAAAGTCCAAGAACTTGCTCCGCGGTACCATTTGGGTGGATGCCGACACCTACTTACCTCTCCGCGTCGAGGGCGAACCTGCAACCAGTCCCTCATGGTGGCTGAGGGACGTGCGCATTGTCCTCCTCTATGGCTATGCCGGCCCCATGTGGCTGCAGACGTCTTCGGAAGCTACAGCCAACGTTCGAATACTCGGCCGATCCACCATGGTTTCGCGAGACGTGAAATATCAAATCGGCGAACTCACTTCTGCTTCGCTGACACAGACGATGGTTTCAGCCGGTGAGATGACTCCCGAAGGACAACGGTGATGTGGCATCCCCGGCTTTGCATTTTTGCAGCGGGCGTCTTTAGGCGCTACGCAATACCCCAAGGCGACGATTTTTAGAACTTCTCACTGCGGTTTCGTGGCAAGTTTGCCACGCTGGATTGAGCCTATAACATAATTCGGAGCCCCCGGGGGGAACTTGTCCCCGGTACCCCCCTTTTTCAAGGCAAGAAACCAGCCCTTAATGTGCTTCACGACCTGGAGTGATAAGGGTCACAGAATCAAGCGCACTCCTTCGGGGAAGATTGGCTCGGCGGCCGCTCAGGGGGATGGAGTCTCGGCACTCACCTGCCGCGGAGGGGAGGCTATAGATGGACAAAACACCCAAAGTCTTATTTTTATCGAGAGGGAATGCGTCGCGGGCGCAAATCGCGGAAGGATTTTTGCGTGTTTTAGCGGGCAATCGATTCATTCCGCATAGCGCAGGGACCGAGTCCGCAGACGTGAGTCCCCTGGCGGTGGAGGTCATGTCTGAAGTGGGGATCGATATCTCCACTCAGCGGCCACGCGAGGTTGCTTCCCTGTTTCGGGAAACTTTTCGCTATGCGGTGGCTGTCTGCGATGAGCCGCGCGAACGATACCCTCTGTTTCCGTTCACTCCGAACTTACTCAGGTGGTCCGTATCGGACCCCGAAGTTGCGACCGGCGGACTAGAGGCGAGAAAACAGATGTTCCGCGAAGTTCGGGATCAAATAAGGGGCATGGTGGAGGAATTAATCGAAACGATGAACCAACCCGACAGCGCCTTCGCAAAGGCCCATGCCGCAGCTGCATGAGGATATCCACATTTCAAAGAGCTCACATTACGACCTCATTAAAGACAGGGGACGGCAATGTTTGGATACGGACTGCTTGTACGTTAGTGATTATCTGTTTGATAGTTTGGCTCGTAAGGAGAGCCTAAGAACAAACCTCAGTGAACTGTCGCGGACTATTTGAGAATCTAGGACGACAGCCATTCGCCACGACGAATTTCACGCAGTGACAGATAAGATGCGGCATATCGAGGCGACCTGATCTTGCAGCGGGCAATAATGAGGAATGGCGCGCCCGGGAGGATTCGAACCTCTGACCTTGTGCTCCGGAGCAGCCGGGTTGGAAATCCTAAATGCCTTATCGTCCGTTGCTTACCGGCGCAAGAGTTCTAAAACCTGCCCTTAGTTGCCAGATTATATACTTCACGCCAGAATGGGGTATAATCCCGTGAAAAGTCGTTTGAATCTACGGGATTGGCGGAGGTATATATCATGGGATTTTTGGAGCGGATGCGGACCTGGAAAGACGCAGCCGTCGCCGATGCCAGAAAACGTTGGTGGGGCTTGCCAGTGCTAATCGTTGCAGGATTTCTGTGGAACATGATTTTTGCCCGCATGATCGACAAGGCCAATCACTTCGTGGATACCCATGCGACCCCTACGGCTATCCAGCCTATACTTGCTTTCTTGGGCGGCATCGGACCGCCATCATCATTCTGGCGCGGCGCTTTGTGGTCTCTGATATTTTGTGTTCTGGCATTGCTTGTCCTCGTGGTCCACGCTTACTTGGAGACGCGCCCGCGCAAAGGAGTAGGCCCTGCTAGTATGGGCGGCTTTGCAGGCTCGCTTGATGCGACTCTGATACCTAGCCCAGCCCGGATCGAGCATGGCTCGGCCACTCTACCAGACGGCTCGCCCTTGTCAGCCAGTCAAGATTTGCTCAAGGAGAGGGAAGAGTTAGAAGATCAATTGTGGAAACTGGAACGCCCTCCCCTGACACAAGGAGAAGTACTCGCTAGGATGGTGGGCAGGCCGGTGATGTTTGGCGATGTAAGCGATGCCGAAAAGATCGTCAAGATAAAGCAAAGGCTAGCCGTAATCAACGAACGAATCAAGAAGCGTCAACCTAAGCCGCCGTCTTAGATTGCGTGAGCTTTTTGTATTCTAGATTCGGAGATTCGATTAGCCTGAGAATCGTATCGCGGAAAAGGTAGGGATTCTTACGGTTGTTGAATCGGAAGCACATTTCGTCCAAGTAGGCCGGGAGATGTTTGACGCTGATTCTATGCCATGTGCCCATAATGCCGCGTTTCAGCAGGGAAAAGGCGCTTTCCACGGTGTTCGTGTGAACTTCTCCCATGACGTAAACGCGACTCTTGTGTTGGATGGTCTTGTGGCGAGTCATCCCAGTGCGGCGCATAGCGTCGGGATAGGACGGCCCCTCGTCGGTGATAATCACGTCCACGTCTTCACTGATATTTTCTCGGATGTACTTGGCGAGCGTGGCGGACTTGGCGTCCTTGGCATGGAAGAAGCGCAGTTCACCGTTACGCTTTCGGATGCCGATGACCGTCTCCTTGTTTTCCATTCCACGCGCCTTCCCGTAACCGCGATGCTTTCCACCCACATAGGTTTCATCCATTTCGACCACGCCATCCAGCTTGGCCTTTCCAGTTTCGAGCATGGCAGCCCGGATGCGATGGCAGAGGTACCATGCGGTTTTATAAGTCTTGATTCCCAAGGACCGTTGAATCTGGCACGCGGACATGCCCTTCTTGGCTTCACAGAGCAGGACAGTGGCAAGGAACCATGTTACAAGGGGCAGGTGCGTGTCGTGGAAGATCGTATCCACAGTCACGCTGAATTGGTATTCACACGCGGCGCACAAGAACTGGTCGCGCTTCACGATCCGATAGACCTTTTCGCCCTTGCAGCGCGGGCATCGGACGCCATCCGGCCAGCGGAGTTTTTCGAGGTAGGCACGGCACTTGGCTTCGTTCCCGAAGTCATTCATCATTTCAACGAGGTTCATATTCATGTCTAACATGGCTCACCCCAAGAAGAAGAAAAAGCATCCGAAGGACATGACGACCGACGAAGCCATCCAGCACTTGTTCACGCGCAAGGGCCACAAGAAGATCAGGAAGCACATTGCCGATGTTGAGAAGGCTTCGAGCACGGGAAAAGAGTAGCAGAATGGCTAGGTGGTGTCAAATATATAATCGTGCTTAGTTGGGCTACATTAGGCTACAGTTTTTCGGCGGGTCTTTCATCCCCGACGTGCTTGTTTTGGGAGCCGGGGGCCTGCTGATGGCGGTCATGCTCTCTCGTGCGTTCGGGCGTCTCTACGGCGGTCAATAGGGCGGCGAATTGGAGGGGCTGGTCGCGGGGGAAGCGCACTTTGAACGTCGCAGAGCGGGGGTTTCTGGTTACGCTTTGCTCTTCAATTTCAGTTTGCTCTTGTTTTCTTCCAGAAAGGCGCGGAGTCCGTCGGCTGAGTCGAGCAGGCGAACCCTTCCATTGCTTTTGGGCCGGTGAAATAGGTATAAGGAGGTACCCCAAATCGGAGGTCTCGGAAATGTCGCTTCGGCACTTGCTCGTCGTACCGGCTCTGTTGTGCGCCACCGCCGCATTCGGACAGATGGCTCCTGAGAGCGCCCATGCGGACATCATCAACGCCAACGGAGCCAAGATCGGCACCGCCACGATCACGCCGGCGGCCACGGGAGTGAAGATCGATTTGAACGTCAGCCAGTTGCCGCCCGGCACCCACGCCATCCACATTCACGCCGTGGGCAAGTGCGAAGGACCGGCTTTCACCTCCGCTGGCGGGCATTTCAATCCCGAGGGCAAGATGCACGGGAAAGACAACCCCATGGGCGCCCATGCCGGCGACCTGCTGAACTTCGATGTGGACCAGATGGGCAACGCCCACACGACGGTCATGGCCGAACACGTCACCCTCGGCGACGGTCCGAACTCTCTGTTTCACGAGGGCGGAACGGCCCTGATGATTCACGCCCAGCCCGACGACTACAAGACCGACCCCACCGGCAACGCCGGCGCCAGAATCGCCTGCGGAGTAATTCAGAAGTAGCCTCGCCAGGCTGCTCGACAAGATTCGGTCTGTCATTCCCAGCCCAGCCGGGACGACCCTTCGGAATCTCTCTCTTTCTGCGTTGTCACTCCGGGACTCGTCTTTGGGATCAGCAAGATTGGCTAACGGAGGAAGACGCAGTCCTGACGAAATACGCAGTGCTCGGTCGATCACCCAAATCGAGCTAGGTGCGAATTAACGCGACCGGAAGGGCACAACCTCACACCATTATCGCTTCAATTTCCCACAGATGGTCAGCATCCTCTGCTTCAGGAGTTCGTTTCCGCTCACAGCGTCTTGCCTGAATGACCATCCATTCAACGTCAGTGGGATGATATGGCGTGGCGGTTACGCCCAAAACCCCAAAATCGATCGCTTCGTGATTTTCGTCGCAGCTGCCGCGTTGACCGGTCAAAACAACACCCGGTTGCCTCTTTGTAGCTCGGGAAGCAGTCACAATGTCACGATAATTCCCATCTGCAAGGTCCCGGTCGCAAAACACAAGTCCGATATTTTCCTTCGCGAGCATCACCCGGCATTCGCTTACAGTTGAGGTGCAAACCGGGTCGAGACCCAATCGCTTCAGGATGGTTGCAAGACTACGGCGGCTTTCCATGTCCGGAGAAGCCACCACGATCTGAGATAGAACATTCATGTGCCGATTCCAGCGCTTGCGAGGAGCCGCGAATAAACAGGCGGACACTCTGGTTCGAGAACGAGTCTCAGCCGATAAGTTAGGCGCTGCGTGTCTCGGGCACCGAGTCTCACACCCGACTCTAGGCCCTCTCGGATAACCAGAAAAAGCTATGGGCCACGAGTCCCAGATAGAACCATGGTCGCTACTTGAGCGCCGTTCTGCTTTGCTGGTTTCGGAACTAACAGGCTTCGTTGCTAACAGGCGATGAAAACCGCTGGTAGAGGAACCCCCAATCGCTGGGCAAACCTGTCCAGCAACCGAGCACATGGGTGCGGCCCGTCAAAACAGATCCTGCTCATTCCAGGGGGCTGCGAAGTAAGAAAAATTCCAGCCGTTGGAGATGTGTTTTTCTTGACTTCTACCTTTATAGAACTTGTCAGGCCGTAATCTCCAAAGGAACTCTGATTCCGCTTTTCAAGGGCAAGAAACCAGCCACGTGATGGTTCACAACCTGGGGTGACCTGGGTCACAGAATCAAGTGCAGTCCTTGGGAGAAGATTGCCGCAGGAGGATTATCGCAAGAAAGGGTGAGCGTCAATCAGCGACCAACAAATACATGACTCCTGATTCCATTTCGCCGGGCAACTCGAAGCCTGAAAGCGAACTTCGCCACGATGTTTGCATCGTCGCACGCTGGCTTTATGAACGCAGTTTCTCCGTTGGGACGCAGGGCAATCTGTCGGTGCGGCTCGAAGGCTCGCGGCTCCTCACCACACCGTGCGGGGTCTGCAAAGGCCAGATGGTACCCGAAGACCTTGTCATCACTGACCTCGAAGGACATCAACTCTCTGGTGTACGGAGCCCTTCCTCGGAACTGGCCATGCATCTTCTCTTCTACCGCCTCCGCCCTGACATTGGTGCCATCTGTCACGCCCATCCGCCCATCGCCACGGGCTTTGCAGCCGCCGGTCGTGCCTTGGACAAGGCTATGCTGCCGGAAATTGTCGTCTTGCTCGGTTGTGTCCCTCTGGCTGAATACGCGACACCAGGCACTCCCGGGCTCAGCGAATCCCTCGCTCGATTTGTGCCGCACCACGACGCCATCCTCATGGCCAATCACGGTGTGGTCACGGCCGGCCCCGATCTTCTCAGTGCCTTCTGTCGAATGGAAACTGTCGAGCAGTTTGCAAAAACCACCCTCGTCACAGAACTGCTCGGGCACCAGACGCTTCTCTCCGACCGCGACGTCGAAATACTTCTCGAAGCCCGCGCCCGCTATGGCGTTACGTTTCCGCCTGGCTCGCACCAAGCGCGACCCATTACACGCGAGGCTGCTGAATCTGCTCAGCCGTTTGCAGAAGATTTCCTTCAGGGATGTCCTGTCCCTTCTGTCGGCGCCAAACGTTGAATCCATCCCTTACAAGGTTGAAGATCGTACGTCGATTTTTAAAAATCAATTTCAGCCATGCGGAGGGTCCCATTTGACGGAAGTAGATTCCCCGAAAACACATTCGTGCGATGAAGATGTTTATGCGATAACCCAGCGGCTTATGACTCAAGGAATCCACAGCCTTGGCTATTGCTTCCGGACTGTACGAATTAGCCCAACCGTACATCACCTCCGCATGGGCTTCTGGAATGGTCATCTTCAGGGGCGTGTGGGCCATCTCGAAGGGTATGAACTCCTCCCAGTGTTTCGGCCGCGTCAACCGACCCGCCTCGAGCAACCTTGTGTAAAGCGGCGTGGCGGGCAATGGCGTAAGTAAGCCGAAGATAGGCAGCCCTGGGGGCCATGTGCGAATTTCCTTGAGCGTTCGCTCCGCGACGCCTGGCGTATCGTTGTCCATGCCGAAGATAAACGAGGTGATTGCGTAAACGTTGCGTTGCGCGAGCCGCTCGAGCACGGCTGCATACTCACCCGGCTTGTTGAATCCCTTGTTCACGCTGGCGAGGTTGGCAGGGTCGATGGACTCCATGCCGATGAAGACCCACTTGCCCCCCGAGGCGGCTATGAGGTCCACCAGCTCCTCGTCGCGCAGCAGGTTGGCGCTGATTTGGGCAACCCAGTGCACCTGTGCGCCGGCCGCGATGATATCGCGCAGCAGCGATTTCGTACGTTTGATGTTGATCGCAAAGTTGTCATCGATGAAGAACACCGCGATTTGACCGCGCTCGCTCCGCGCCCGAGCTTTCAGCAGCAGCAGCTCATTCACTACGCTCTCGTTCGTGCGAAACCGGATGGAGTCGCCGAAGAAACCAGTTACCGTACAGAACTCGCACCCATACGGGCACCCACGCCCCGACTCCATCGGAATAATGCGAAATGTGCCCCAGCCCTCCCCAACACGCCGAAGCATAGGCGTCGCCATTTTGGGAACCAAATTAAACTGGTCGAGGTCTATCTTGTGCCACGGAATTGTCGGATATGCCTTGAGAGTGGGTTTGCGTTCCTTGCCAAACTCGTCCACCGGCGTGTAGAGGTCCTTTAGGTTGCCGCTGGCTGCGTCCTCAACGATCTTTGGCCATGTTTCATCAGCTTCACCGAGAGCAACCGCGTCCGCATGGCGCGGCCCGCCGCTTCGACCGAGGGCCTCGTCGGCCATTTCTGTAACGTGAGGGCCGCCCATCACGACCGGCACACCTGTGGCCCGCACAGCGTCGGCCATGCGGTACGCCTTCGCTACCATCCGGGTCATCGCGCCGATCCCCACAAGTCCGATGTTTTGCTCGCGCACGAACCGCGCGATGCCGTCTTCATCCATGGGTTGTGCGTTGCCATCGACAAGCAGGACTTCATGGCCTGGCGGAGTTAGCGACTGGAGCAGAAACATCCAAAGATGCGGCATGAAATTACGTGTGACGCCGTTATCGGGGTTGTATAGCAAAATTCGCATGGACTCGTCTCTATTTCAAAAGTGGCTTCTTTGGTGCCGGTCAGGGCAAGCCGCGATCTCAGAGCCCATGCCATTAGTAAGCGCTCGTGAGAGGACCATCAGCACGTGAAGATAGCATGTTCGTGATTCAGTAAGTCAGGCGATTTAAGCCTGAACTGGGACGGGCATCGCCCTTCCGCGTCACCTAGGCCAAATCACCATAAGGCGCTGACGGGCTCGATCCTGATTGCTGGTGCGAACAGCTGGGATCACTGGACCGAAAGGACTCCTTTTCGACGCAACCGGCGAGCATTTCTGTAATTGAGTACTCGAGGATCCCAGATCACAGCGACTGGCGCGACAACTAATTTCACCAGCTATCCGAACGAATAGGCGGTGGCAATTGCGGACTGAAGTTTGAGAAACAAGGCGACTGAGATGATGAATGGCAAGGGACCAGGACCCCATTCGTGGAGTGCTATGAGAGGTAGCACCGAGCCGTAGTGGCTGAGTTAGCGGACCGAGCTACGAATGTCCCGGCACGCTGTTGATCTGCACCAAATTCCGCGCTTGTCCATCCGATTGGGCAACAAATCCGGGCCGCATGAACTGAATTGTCCGGCGGCTTTCAGCTTCCAGAGACTCAGCGACCTGCCGCGCATAGCGGATGAAGTGGTGACCGGAGAGCGCAAGCTCGAACCCAAGTCGCCTTTTCTGCGGGTGCAATCCCCAGCGCAACATGAGCCGTCGCATATAGCGCCAATACGCCCGACGATAGCCCGAGAGCACGCCTTGCTTCCAGACAGATTTAAGCAGCACTCTCAATAAATACAGCAAAGAAAGCGCCGGGGCTCTCTGTTCAGGTTGAAGTTGCCAGCGTTCCAGGGAATCGAGTACACGTTCGTAGAAGCGGCGCGGGTCGTAAAGTGTAAGTAGCATCCGCTTGGTGCCGTCGAGCAGTTCGGGCAGGGGCAGCACTGTCCGGAAGTTCGGAGGGTCAAAGTTACTCGGTTCGGGGTTGTTTTGAAGGAGCCGGCCCTCTCTTTTCATGCGTTCATACAACGGAGTGGTAGGCGGTGCCTGCAGGACACCCGCCATCGCCCAGGGGATGGCGGCACGCTCTACAAACTCAATCTGCTGGTCAAAAATATCCGGTGGATCGCTATCGAAACCGACGATGAAGCCACCCATGACCCAAAGCCCATGCTGCTGAATCAAGCGTATGCTGTCCAATGGGTCCCGGCGGAGATTCTGAAATTTCTTTGTTTCCTTTAGCGACTCCGTGGAGGGCGTTTCGATCCCGATGAACACACGACAGAAATTTGCTTTGACCATCGCATCCAGTAGTGCGGGCCGCGAAGCAAGATCAATAGAAGCTTCGGTGAAGAACCCGAACGGATACCGGTTGCGGCGCTGCCACCGTTCCAACTCCTGGGCGAGCTCCAAAGCCGCCTTGTGATTTCCAATAAAATTGTCGTCGACAACGAATACTTCTTTCCGCCAGCCGAGCTGCAGAAGCGCGTCGAGTTCTCCGATCAATTGCGCCGGAGATTTCGTCCTCGGGCGGCGCCCGTAGATCGTTATGATGTCGCAAAACTCACACGTAAACGGGCAGCCTCGCGAAAATTGCACCGACATGAAGGTGTATTTGTTCAGTGCCAACAGGTCGAAACGCGGCACCGGGGTGCGACTGACATCGGGCTTTTCCGTAATACTGTACAGCCTGCGGGCTGAGCCGCGCTCGAGGTTTGCAGCGATCTCTGGGAAGATTTCATCCGGCTCACCCACGACTACATGGTCAGCCAGCGGCAGTAACGCCTCCGGTTCGCTGCTGGCATAAGGACCTCCGATCATGGTTCGCCGATTCAGCTTGGAAGCACGTTCGAGCGTTTGGCGCACGCCTTCGCGCTGAACCGCCATCGCACTGACCATCACAAGATCGGCCCAGAGGATGTCCTCATCGCTCAACTCTTCAAATGCAAGGTCAACGAGACGGATTTTCCATTGTTTGGGACAAAGCGTGGCCACGGTGATGAGCCCGAGCGGAGGCACGAGGGAGCGCTCTGGGACGATTTCCATCACCTCGGCAAGGCTCCAAAAGGAGGCAGGAAAGCGCGGCCAGACCATTAGAACTTTGATCGCAGGTCCGAGTGGCGGGAAAGACCTAACGTCTTCGAGATCTCGGTCCATGAATTAATCTCTCAGCTGAGCTGTTCTGGAATCCGGTATCCGAGGATTGGTAGAAGCGAAGTATAGCACGGCGGCGCGTGTCAACGAGTTTGAGACCAGTGGGCATGGAGTTTAGTGAGTTTTTCATCTGCGTTGAGCGGTTTGTTGATCCAGACCTCAGTTGGGACCGTTGCTGGTTTGGGCGCC
>JBEKAE010000029.1:0-33662 GCA_050018375.1 Candidatus Acidiferrales bacterium
CACGATCAGATGCAGATCCAGTTCACGCTGGAGGATCCGATCGCGCTGGCCAAGCCAATCAACGTGACCGTCACTTGGAACCGCGTCAAAGATATCAACCGCATGGAACAAAACGCCGATGATTGCGACGACCCGGCGACCGACCGGAATCCGATTATCAATGGCAGATATACAACCGTCGTAAAGCCAGCTCCCATGACGCCAACTGAGCCAACGGGCCGCTAGCCGTAGCGCGCGGCGCAGACCAGCGGAAAGTGAGCTTCATCTTCCTTTGACCGCTCCAACATGTCAGTCAGCGCGTTAATCAGAACTTAGGATGCGCCAAGGCCCTACATCATCATTTTCGCTTCGGTTAACTGATGGTTGTGTTACCTTATCCAGATAATCGGAGTCATCCTCGTTTCTGCTGTCGACGGCGGTAGCTCTCCAATCGCGCGGTTACCATCACATCGTCTTCAACGGACAATCCCGCTTTGAATAGTAGGGGCGGAAACCCGCCCCCACCCGGACCTGATCGACGACGCTAGCGACTCCCGCCCGAGGATTCCGCCGGGAAATTGAATCGGATTCCCGAAACAAAGTTCAAGTGCAGCGCCGGATAGCCGAAAGACTCCTCGTAATGCTGGTTGAGGAAATTATTCAGCCGGCCGTAGATTTGCACGCCGCGCGGAAGCTGGTAGGCGAGGCCGGCGTTCGCGTCCACGTAGCCCTTGCTCCAAAAGATGCATTGCAGGCCGAGCGTGCATGCATAACTGCCGTAATTCGGCTCGAGATCGAGGACCGCGCCGCGAATGCTGGCGGTCGAGTTGAGCATCAGCCGCTTGTGCGTCCACGTGACGTTGTACCCGGCGGAATTGCGCGGGCGCCGAATCAACTGCTGGCCCACCGAGAAAGGCAGCGGCGCCTCATCGGAGGAGCCATTGAGCGCGAGGATCGCCGTATTGAGCCAGGTATATTCGGCCGTGACTTCGAGCGAGCGAATCGGATGCAGGCGCACGCTGTTTTCGAGGCCATAGGCGCGCGAGTTCGCGATATTGGCCGACGAAAACGTGCTCAGATTTGCGAACGAGCCGCCCAGCGTGACGATCTGATCCTTGTAGCGATTGTAGAAGTACGTCACGTCGAGGACGCCTTTGTCGCCCCAGAAGCGCTGCTCGACGCCGCCGTCGAAGCTGATGTTCCTTTCCGGCTTGAGTTGCGGATTGTTTGTGAAACCCAGCTCGAAGCCATCCGGCGGACGAATGCCAGTGCCAAAGCTGCCGTGAATGCGCGTAATTCCCAGCACTCCGCTGCTCGACTGCCGGGCCAGATAGGCGACGGAAATTCGCGGGTCCACTTGCGTGACCGAAGTTGCAGGAATGAAGGGGCGGCTGGCGTTCACTTCGTCTGCCGGAAGATCGCCGGTTTGGATGGTGTCCACGCGCACGCCGGTGCTGAGGAACCAGCGATTGCCTGCATTCCAGCGATTCTCGGCGAAAAAGGCGAACGTGTCGCGGGGCAGCGTAAATGGCACGCCGCTCGGATCGGCCACGTAGGTGTCCTTGTACTCTTCTCGGTCGTATTCGAACCCCGCGACGAGCACGTCTTTCGCAGACAGTGTCAGCTCGCTGCGCGTGTTGGCCACAATGCGAAGATTCTTGGTGAATGAATTGCCATAAATCGACGGGAAACCGAATTGATCCGTTGCGGCGCTCACCGTCGTGACCTGCTGGAAGCGACTCGAAAATTGTTCCGTGTAATTGGCTTGATAGCCGAACAGGTCCTGCTTCTGAAACGTCGCCGCTGCGGCGAAATCCGGAGCATTCGTAACCGGGTCCCGCGGATACAGGCCATCTGGATCGGAGCCCCACGGCCCGGGATTCCATTCGCGCCCCGCATCGCCGAAAAAGTGGACATGGAACTGCCGGCGCGGGCTGTGCGAATAGCCCAGGCTGACGAACGACGTCTGATTTCGATACGTATCGTACGGCACCGGCCCCTGCGTGCTGAGGCGCGCGAGACTGTAGGCCCAACTGATGCCGTGATTCAGGCCCGTTCCGCCGGTTGAGATGCGCCACGTATCGTAGCTGCCGCCCTCGCCGAGAAAGCTGAAGTGCGGCGGGCCTTCGCCGGGCTCGCTGATCACGTTGATGACGCCCGCGACCGCGTTCTCGCCATAGAGCGCGCTTTCCGGGCCGCGCATCACTTCCACGGTGCCGACGCCATCCACCGGCAGCGGCGCAAGATCGAAACCGCCGCCGAAATCGTTCATGGGAATCCCGTCGATCATCACCAGGTTGTAGTTCGAGTTTCCGCCGCGGACAAAAGCGCTCGTCACCGCCCCCATCTGCCCCGTGCGGTTGATCGCGACGCCCGGAACGTTCCGCAGCGCATCGGCCAGGGTTTCGGCGCCTTCATCCTCGATTTCCTGCTTGTCGACGACGGTGACCGAAGAGCCGATCTGCGGCGCAAGCGCACCGCCGAGCGACGCGGAGACGACGACCTGTTCCTGCACCGCGCTGAGTTCCAGATGCAGGTCGATGGTGAGTGCGTCGGTGGTTTGCAGCTTGGTTTCGGCGGACACTTTCGTGAGTCCCGGCACATTAGCTGCCACCGTGAATGTCCCGCTGCGGAGCCCGTCGAACCGGTAATCGCCGCGCGCGTCCGTCTCGGTTTGCGCGACCGCGACCATGGAAGCAAGCAAGCTGATCTTTGCGCCCGCCACGGCGCGTCCGTCCGGATCGTAAACGGTTCCGTGGATGCTCGCTCCGTGCGACGTGCTCAGAGTCTGCGCACGTGTGTAATGAGTGAAAAGAAATGGAATGGCAAGAAAAACCAGAAAGGAAAAACGAAGTCTCATGGTGTCCTCCTCTCCCTCTCGCGCGGGAGTTGAAGGTTGTCCCGATGCGCGTGCTTTATCGCAGGCACATCCGGATTGAGACTCCGCCGGTCTCCTGGCTTGGCGGATTGCCCCGCCCCCCTAAAAGAAGGAATCGGGACTACAGCGCGGCCTTCCCAACCGGGCAACGAATCGAGTGCGATTCGCTGGCCGGATCAGTGGCGCGCGCCGAAAACTTTTCCGCCTTACAGTCGCGCGGCGGCGACGGATTTTCACCGTCTTCCCGTGCGCGGAGTCTCCAGTGATTGTGGACGGCGCCCCGCGTTGAGCAGGCGCCGCTTGCGGAAGCCGGACACGCGCCTCCGCGTATGGCCGGATGCAGATCCTTAGTGACTTCCTCGCAAAATCACGCGCGGGCGCCCTCCGGGCCGCATTTCGACTTCGAGAGGGGCGTCAAAAACATCGCCGAGCAGATCGCGCTCGTAAACCTCGGCGGGCGTGCCCACGCGCAAGCACTTGCCTTTGTGCAGCAGCACGATGCGGTCGCAAAATTCCGCCGCGAGATTCAGCTCGTGGGTGACGACCAACACGGTGTAGCGGTTCTCGTCCGCCAGCTTTCGCAGCCGCCGCAGCAGTTCCACCTTGCCGCCGATATCGAGGTGCTGCGTCGGCTCGTCGAGCAGCAACAGCGACGGCCGCTGCGCCAGCGCGCGCGCCAGGATCACGCGCTGCTTCTCGCCGCCCGAAAGTTGGTCCATCCAGCGATCGCGGAGCGCGTCCGCGCCGACCTGAGCCAGCGCGTTTCCGGCAAGCAGGCAGTCTTCGTCCGATTCAAACCGCAGTCGCCGCCCGTAGGGATACCGCCCCTGCAAAACGTACTCCCACACGCGCAGGGGAAACAGCAGCTCGCTTTCCTGCTGCACCAGCGCGATGCGCTGGGCGCGCGTGCGGATATCGAGTTTGCTGACCTCGGTTCCGTCGATTTCGATGCGCCCCGAAAGCGGTCTCGCCAGTCCCGCGAGCAGCATCAGCAGGGTCGATTTGCCGCTGGCGTTCGGGCCGAGAATGGCGACCATCTCCCGTTGACGCGCCTCGAAGCTCGCCGGGCCCAGCGTGAACTTCGGCGCTGAACGGTCCGTCGCCGCGTAGGCGTAGCTTGCCTGCTCGACCTTGATGCGCGGCTCATTGGCCGCGGCAGTCGGGGTGACTTGCGGCGCGATCGACGCGCCGCCCTGCGCGGGCGTGCTCATCGCACCCTCCGCCGCATCAGATAAATGAACACAGGCGCGCCCGCAATCGCTGTCATCGCACCGACCGGCAATTCCGTTGGCGCGACAACCGTCCGCGCGAGCGTGTCCGCCACTACGACCAGGATCGCCCCTCCCAGCGCCGACGCTGGAATCAGCAGCCGGTAATCCGTGCCGAACAGCATTCGGATCACGTGCGGCACGAGCAAGCCCACGTACCCGATCGCGCCGCTCACGGATACCGCAAGGCCCGTCAGCACGGAAGCCGCCACGTAGACCACGAGCTTCACGCGATGGACGTTCACGCCCAGGTGCCGCGCCTCCTGCTCGCCCGTCAAGATCAAGTTCAGGTCCGACGAGGTCGTGTAGATCGAGCCCACGGCGATCACCAGCAGGAAGTACAGCCACTTCAAATCCACCGTGGACGGCGACGAGAGATCGCCCATCAGCCAGAAAGCCATCCCCCGCACATCGCGTCCCGGCAGCGTCGTCATCAGGAACATGATCACCGCCGAAAGAAACGACGCGGTGATGATTCCGGCGAGCAGCAGCGTGCCGCTGTCGAGCTGCCCGCCGCGGCGCCCGAGAAAATAGACGGCCGCGATCGTGGCAATCGCTCCCGCGAAGGCAGCCGCCTGAATCAGCCCGGGCGCGTGCGGCGCCGCGATCAGACTGAGTATCGCGCCGAGCGCCGCGCCGCTCGAAACGCCGAGGACGTACGGATCCGCCAGCGGATTGCGCAGCAGCGCCTGAAAGCCGGCGCCCGCGGTCGAAAGCGAAGCTCCGACCAGAATCCCCAGCAGAATCCGCGGAAGCCGTATGTTCAGCACGATCGACTGAAAGTCCGGCGGAATCTCGCTCCAGCGGCGCAATGTCGCGTTGACGAGCGTCATCACGATGTCGCGAATCGAAACCGGATACGCGCCCACGCGCAACGAGATCACGACCGCAACAAACAGCACGCCGCAAAGCGCGAGGCAGATCGTGAACACGCGGCGCGGCGTCAGCGGGCGCATGACGTTCGCTCCTCACGAGCATCTGTAGGGGCGGGTTTGAAACCCGCCCTCGCATCGCATGCAACCAGCGGCTCCGCGTTCTCCGCGGAAAATGCTTCCGGATGCAATTTGTGCGCGAGTTGCTCGATTGCGTCCACCAATCCCGGCGATGGCCGCACTGCTTCCTCGCTCACATCGACCACATGCCCCATCTCGACGGCGTCAAGATCCCGCCACGCGGGCCGCGAGCGCAGATCTGCAAGCTGCGTCGCACCGGTTTCGCCGTGGTCGCTCGTGAAAACAATGTAATCCGGCTGCAGCCGGACGACTTCCTCGATACTCAATTGTGGCCAATTGCGATCCGAGAGCACGACCGACTCCGCGCCGGCGTAGCGCAGCGCGTCCGCAATGAACGTATTCTGCCCGATCGTGATCAGCGGATCCTCCCACACTACGAACAGCACGTGGACCATCGGCCGCTCGGCAAGCCGCGCGTGCAGCGCGTCCAGCCGTCTGCGCAACTGCGCGACGACCGCGGCCCCTTGGTCGCCGGCGCCCGCCAGCTCGGCCATCCGCGCGGTCGAATCCACCATCCCGCGCACCGTGTGCGGATCGCTGGTGTACACGGGAATGCCCAGCCGCTCGAGCGCGACGACCGTCTCGAGGCGGTTGATCGAGGTCGTCGCGAGCACGAGATCCGGGTGCAGCGCCACGATCGCTTCCAGGCTCGGATTCTGCGGGTTGCCGACGTGCGGCTTCTGCTTCGCCGCCGCCGGAGTATCGCAGACGTCCGTATCGCCCGCGAGGCGGTCGCCCAGCCCCAGCGCGTAGACCGTTTCCGTCAGGTTCGGCGCGAGCGTCACGATCCGCCGCACCTCCGCCGGCATCACCACGCGCCGCCCGACTTCGTCGGTGACCACTCGGCCGTCCTTTGCTAGCGTTCCGCTGCGCGCGGCGAATCGGGCGCCGAACGTCATCGGCGCTGCGCTCGAAAGCAGCGCGCCCGCCGTCGCGACCACGAGCATTCGCCGATGCCTGGCTCGAATCAAACTCTTCTCTCCAACAAAAAAGCCTCGCGAGGATCGCGAGGCTGATCGCCACACTCTTTCTCGCGAAGAGTGCCGGCTTCGACTAGCGGGGCAGGTTTCCTGACTCTCGGAATTCGCGCTCATTCGAAGCGCGCGCCGATCACAGTGGCGGGACCGTGGCCGATTTTCACGGCCTTCCCCTTCACCCCGTGCCAGTTCAGTTGTCGTTTGTGAGTCTATGCCGCACCAAGGACGGTGTCAACCGACGTCGGCCCCGGCCGCTTCAGCGGTTCTTCCATTTCGGCGGGCGTTTTTCGACCAAAGCGCGCACGCCCTCCTGCGAATCCTCGAGCTCGGCGAGTTCGTTGAGGAAAACCTTCATCGAGTTGCGGACGCCCTCGCGCAGCGGCAAGCCCAGGCTGCCGAGGATGGCCTTCTTCGCCATGGTCAGCACGGGCCCCGACTGCGCCGTCACCTTCGCGATCACGTCGTCCACTTTCTTCTGCAACTCGCCTTCCGGCACGAGCCAGTTGACGAGTCCCAGTTCGCGCGCGCGCTCGGCGGTGATCGTCTCGCCGGTGAGGACGAGTTCGAGCGCCTGCTTCGGCCCGAGGATGTAGGGAAGGACCGCCGCGCCGAGCGGCGGAAACACTCCCAGCTTGATTTCCGGCTGCGCGAACCTCGCCTTGGGAGTCGCGATCACCAGATCCCCCAGCGCCGCCAGCTCCGCGCCGCCGCCGAATGCCGGGCCGTTGACGACCACCAGCAGCGGCTTCGACGTGTCGAGCATCGCGGCGAACGCGCCGTGAAACGCGTCGAGCAATTGGAACACGCGCCGCTGCGAGTATTCGCCGAGTTCGATCCCGCCGCAAAACGTCTTGCCGGCCGAATCGAGAACCATCAGCTTGATCTCGGCGCGCTCGCCGAGCGTGTTGATCCCCACGGTCAATTCGTTGATCATCCGCTCGTTCAGCAGGTTGTGGTCGGGGCGATCGAGCGTGAGCCGCGCGACTTCTCCTTCGACGCGCACCTTCACGAACTGGAAATCCTCGACCTTCGGCGCGGCCAGCGCCAGCGTTCCGAGGACCTCTACTCCGCGGCCGTCTTGGGACATCAAATCGCTCCGGTGCTGTCAGCCCTGGGAAGAGCCTGTTGAAGAAGCCCTGATGAAGCTCCCAAAAGCTTAGACCGTTTCGATTTCGACCGCCACGCCCAATCCGCCGGATACACACAAAGTGGCAAGACCCCGCCGGCCAGCCCGTGCACTGGCCTCTTGGCCACCACCCTGCCCGGATGGCCTGCGGAGCCCGTGCAACCTGCAATAATAGAGGCATGATTCCCGGCGCCCACGACGAAGCCCGCTGGTTCCGTTCGGCGCCCCGCCGCACGTTGCACGCCTCCGTATTGGGCCGGATCGTTCAGGCCGCGTTTCCGCGCCGCCGCGTGCTCGAAATCGAGCCTCTCGTCGACGGGTTGCGCAACGCGAACTTCAAGCTCCAGATTGACTCGAAGCCCGACTGGATCGTCCTCCGCCTCTACGAGCACGATGCGTCGTTGTGCCAGAAGGAAATCGACGTGATGAGATTGGCTGGACGCTCGGTTCCGACGCCGGAGATTCTTTACGCGGAACCGCGAGGGCTCGATGAGATCCCGCCGTTTATCGTGATGCGCTACGTCGAGGGAGTCAGCTTCCATCAACTGAAGCGTGGCGGGGATCGAGACGCAATCGCGCAGGCAGCCTATGCCGCAGGCGAGACGCTGGGCGCGATCGGCCATTTCACGTTTCCCAAGGCCGGATGGCTTGGTCCGGGACCCGCGGTCACGGCGCCGCTGCTCGACGGCGCCGATCCGATGCCGCGCCTCGTCGATCGTTGCCTGGCTTCCTCGAACCTGCAACGGCGCATGCCGGCTGGCGTGCGAGATCGCATTCAGGCTCTGATGTGGTCGCGGGCGAGGCAACTCGCAGCCCTCGGGAATGAAGCACGCCTCGTGCACGGAGACTTCAACAGGCGCAACCTGGTGCTGCGATGCGAAGCCGGGCGGTGGTCCGTGGCCGCCGTTCTTGACTGGGAATTTGCGATCTCGGGCTCTCCCCTGGCCGACCTTGGCAATTTTCTCCGCTACGAGCGCGCCTCGCAGCCTTTGGCGGAGCCGCATTTCTCGACCGGCTATTTGCATGCGGGAGGCGCACTGCCGGAAGACTGGCGGAATCTTGCACGGATGATCGGCCTCGCGGCGATGTGCGAGAGCCTCACGCGCGACGAACTCCCCGATGACGTTGTGTCGGAGCTTGTTGAACTCGCCCGCGCCATCGTCCAGCACCGCGACCCTCAGTTCACGTGATGCGAACTCAGGCGCCCTTCTGGAGCTGCGAAGCGGCTTGAATTTGCGGCGCAGGCTGCGGAGCAGGAGCTTGGGTTGTCGCCGGCGCGGAGCTTGAAGTA
This sequence comes from Candidatus Acidiferrales bacterium, assembly GCA_050018375.1. GTDB lineage: Bacteria > Acidobacteriota > Terriglobia > Acidiferrales > UBA7541 > Palsa-295. Next base: position 8,533 of record JBEKAE010000029.1, read on the forward strand.
ACCGGTTTCGGCTTCAGCGAAAATCGGATGCCGCGCTTCGCGTTCTCATTCGCGGTGCGCTGCCAGTCGAGCTGGCCGATATCGATTGCGCCCTCGCCGCCGTAGCTAACAACGTAATGGAGCTCGCTGCCGGCGAGCCAGTAGTCCGTCGCGGTGAGCATCGTGCCGTCCTTCATATAGAGCAGCACGGTTGGCCTGGATTCGGCCACGTTGCCCGTGATCGGATTCGTATCGGGCGACTCCTGCGAACTTGGGTTGTTGTCGCTCGGCGTGGAATCATAACCGTAATCGTTGGGTGCGTATGGTGGCTCGGTGTATGCCGGGTTGTTGTCGGTCGAGTTGTCCGTGTAGTAGCTAAAATCGTCATAGCCCCACGGCGGGTAATACGGATACGGATAGGGTCCCCAATATCCGCCCCAAACCCAACCGGGGTAATACCAGGCCGGATAAACCCAGCCGAGTCCCCAATAGGGCCAACCCCATCCCCAGCCCAAACCCCATCCCCAACCGAAGCCGCCCCAACCCCAGCCGCAGTTCCAGCACTCACGACCGCCCCAGCCCCATCCGCGACCACCCAATCCGCCGAATCCACGATCACCGAATCCTCGACCCAATCCTGGATTCGCGAGCGTCGAGCTGCCGAGTCGAGAGGCTCCGAAGCCGGAGGTTCCGCGCGTGTTCGCCGCGAAACTGCTGCCAGACCGGCCAAACGAGCGCCACTGATTATCTGCAATCGCACTACGAGACGCCGTATTGGTCATGCGGCCGGCGCTTCCAAACGAATGCCACTGGCCGTCCGCGATGGCATTGCGAACTCCCGACGATCGCCCCGCGCCGCTGAAACCTCGGCCGGCCATGCCTGAACCAAAGCGCGCACTCGATCGCGGGCCTGCAAACGATCGAGCGCCCATCGAGCCTCGATACGCGGACCCGCCAAAGGCGCGCGACGAGAATCCGCCGCCACGATACGCCCCGCCATACGACCGTCCGCCACCGCTGAAACTGGGATGTCCGCCGCCGCTAAAGCCGCCGCCGCGGAACCCGCCTCCGCCACCACCGCCGTGGAATCCGCCGCCACCTCCGCCATGTCCTCCTCCGCGTTGAGCGAATGCAGGACTCGGCGCAAAAGCGAGAACGAGCGAGGCAATCGATGCGAGAAGTACTTTTTCGAAGGTGGATCTCGTCATGACGGCTACCTCCACCAAAAATGGCCCGACAGGCCGGAGAACATGCGGGGGCTACGGCCTATCCTACTCCTTTTGATTGTCCGCTGCTGATTTAGGTTGCAAGACGCCTTGCAGCGGCTCGAGCCGCCCGTCGATAGGCCCGACGGGGAGGCCGAGAATCTTCGCGATCAAGGGATACACGTCGATGTTCTCGAACGGCGGTAGCTTTGCACCGTGGCGAATATCCGGCCCCTCCGCGTAGAAAATGGCGTGCATGGCCTTCATCTTGTACGGGTCGTATCCATGGTTGCCTTTCTCGCTCGGCTGCGTGTCGTCTGTATTTTCCGGCGCGTGGGCGCGGATCAGGTACGGGCCCGTCGGGATCACCACCGGATCGCCCGCTCGCGGATTCTCGCTGACGTGTAGGTAAGCCGGAATGTCGCGCCGGCGATACACCACGAACCTGTCGCTCTTGCCGCTGAGTTCGCGATAGACCCGCTCGGCCGCCTGCTCATCGGGCGCGTACAGCAGCGAGCTGTTCTTCAGTGTCACGAATCCCGTGAGGTCCGCATAGCGGTCGAGGTCGATCCAGTTGCCCTCCACGTTGGCCATGCCGTGATCGGACACCACGATCAAATCTACGGGCAGGCGTAGGGGTCTCAGGTCCTCCATCAGGGTGCCGACGAGAGCGTCCACCTGGTGCACGGCCGCGGCCGCCTGCGGGCTATCGGGGCCGAAGTCGTGCCCGGCGCCGTCAACCTGCGAGTAATACAGCGTAATGAAGTGTGGCCTCTGCGCCGCGGGCAACTTCAGCCATTCGATTACCTGATCGATGCGCTGCTGGTCGGGGATTGACGCGTCGAAATGCAGGTAGTGCGACGGGCGGGTGCCGTCGATCTCCGCATCCGAACTCGGCCAGAAAAAGCAGGCGCTTCGCATGCCCTGTTTCTCGGCGAGCGCCCAAATCGGTGCTCCGCCGTACCAACTGCCGTCGCTGGCGTCGAGTTTGGAGCTGTAACTCCGTTTTCGCGCGGGGTCGTAGAAATTGTTCGCGATGATGCCGTGATGCTCGGGATAGAGGCCGGTGACGATCGAGTAGTGATTGGGAAATGTGACCGAGGGAAAAACGGGAATCATCCCTTCCGGCGCGCTCGCGCCCTCCGAGGCCATGCGCTGAAGGTTGGGCGCGCCGTGTTCCGTCGCGTAGTCGTAGCGAAAGCCATCGAGCGAGACTAGGATCACATAATGCTTCGACTGCTGCGCCGGGGCATTCGGCCCATGGTCGACGTTGATGACCTGGACTTGCGCGGGCGGCTGGCTGGTACTCTGCGCCCGCAGCGTCAGCCACAGGCCGCAGACGCATACCACAACGCTGGTTTTCCGCAGAATCGTCGTCATTTCCTGATCCTCACGCTGAAACTTCGTCCTTGTGGCGCGGCGACGTTACAGTCTGATGAACGGCCCATGAATAGCACGGTGGCCGCTTTCTCGCAGCTCTATTTGGCTTCGCACCTATCAGAAAAACGGATACCGTCGCATAGATTTTTCAGCTTGACTGTCAAGATATTCGGGACTAAGGGCGTGAACGGCCAGAGTCTGTCAGTCTCTGCCAGTCATGGAGTATTCACACTCCTTTATTTCTCATGTCACGGCGACACTTTATCAGGTGTAGCGTCTCGACAACCCCGAAACGTAGCAAGATGGGATTGGCGGCAGAAGTCTAACAACCCTGGCAAAATTCTCAGGAGGCGTAGCGTCATGAAACGATCCGTGCAGGCGTGGGGTACGTGTGTCGCCGTCCTTATCGCGGTCCTCGCATTGAGCCCGTTGGCGGTGTATGCCCAGCAGACTCTCGGATCCATCGATGGGATTGTTACGGACAGCACCGGCGCCGTGATTCAGCAGGCGTCGGTGAGCATTCGCAACGTCGGCACCAACCTGGTGGTGACCGCCCAGACGAAGGACGACGGGTCGTTCAGCGCCGCCGATCTGCCGATCGGCACCTATGAGGTCACGATCACGAAGGAAAACTTCGAGAAAGTTGTGTACTCACAGATCCTGGTGCAAGGAAGCTTGACGACCACTCTCAAAGCCACGTTGCAGCCGGGCGCCGTCACAACGTCCATTACCGTCGAAGCGACGCCGCTGCTGAACGAGACTGACACGTCCAACGGCTACACGCTGGGAACCGATGTCATCCAGTCCACTCCGCTGGGGACGGGCAGCTTCACGCAGCTTGCCATCCTTGCGCCCGGCACGCACGCGGACTTCCTCTCCGGCTCGGGCAGCAACGAGGGACTTGGCAACCAGGGAATTTACGCCAACGGCCAGCGCGACACCAGCAACAGCTTCACGTTCAATTCCGTGAATGCAAACAACCTCTTCAATGGCAACTCCACCAGCAACATGGCCGACAGCCGGTTCAGTCTGAATACGGGAGAGATTTTCGGCACCGGCGGCCAGGTGCAAACCAATACGTCAGTCTTCGACTCAATCGGCGAAGGCCTGCCGACGCCTCCCGTCGAAACGATCCAGGAACTTCAAGTCACAACGTCGATGTACGACGCCTCCATGGGACAGAACAGCGGCGCGCACATCGAGCTGACAACGATGTCGGGGACCAACGATTTTCACGGGCAGGCCTACGAGTATTTCCAGGATAGCGCCATGGATGCGGCCCCCACCTTTATCACTCCCAACGACTTCTTCACCGGAGCCCCGCCGCTCCGTCGAAACGTCTTCGGCGGCACGATTGGCGGGCCCATCAAGAAAGACAAGCTTTTCTTCTTCGCTTCCTACCAGCGCCAGCAGTTGACCGACGCGCTCAGTGGAGCGTTCAGCGGTGTTCCCACCCTTCCCGGATTGACCGACACGAACCGCGACGCGGCGGATCTCGTGAATTTGGTCAATTTCGATGACGGCTTCACGAAGACTCTCGGTACCTGCACGAGCAGCAAGTGCCTTACGGTCGCCAAGGTTGACCCGGTGGCTCTTGCGCTGGTCCAGTTGAAGCTCAAGAGCGGTCAATTCCTGATCCCTTCGGAAGGCGTTGGTGTGAAGACTCCCGCGGAAAGTTCCATTCAGAAATACAACTCGGCCATCCTCGGTTCGCCGAGCAAGTTTGACGCGAACCAGGTGAATGGCAACATCGATTACAACTTCAGCTCGAGCGATCGCCTCTCCGGAAAATATTACTTCCAGCGTGACCCCACCTTCGCCCCGTTTGCTGTGAGCTCCGTCGCCGGTTTTCCTCAGAGCCTGGAAGCAGGCAGCCAGGTTTTCTCGCTCGACAACACCACCGTGCTGAGTCCGAATACAACTTGGGAGCAGCGGTTCGGCTTTATCCGCCAGATCGCCAACGCTACCACCAGCCAATCCTTCACGCCGAGCTCGGTTGGCATTAACCTGCCGGGTGGCGAGCTCTTTCCCGGATTCACGATCGACAATGCCGATGGCGGGGCCGCGCTCGCCGCCGGCGGGACGGTGGGAATTCACTCGGGGAATAAACTGACGATCGGCCCTTCCACAAACTTCGCGAACGCCGGAGTCTTCCAGAATCAATTCGAGGGCTCGTCCAAGTACAACTGGGTTCTCGGGAAGCACACCCTTTCCTTCGGCGGTACGTTCGATTACGCGCAGTTGAATGTCGCGAACCGCGAAAACGACGTCGCCTCTTTCACGTTCCGCACGTTCGGCGACTTTCTCGAGGGGCTTCAAGGCTCGGATGAAAGCAGCGGGTTGCTTCTCGACGGCGAGACGAACCGGCATTTTCGGTCCAAGCAGGCTGGTCTCTACGCGCAGGACGATTTCAAGGTTCTCTCCAATCTGACGATCAATCTCGGTGTGCGCTGGGATTGGGATGGGCCGCTCTATGAAGAGAACGGCCTGATGACCAACTTCTATCCTCAAGACTTTAACTACGATCTCGCGACGGACTCCTTCAATTCCGTGAACGGCACGCCGGGTGTTGGAATCGTCGTCGCGGGAGACAACAAAACGCTCGGCACGAAAGGCGTGAGCGACTCGACTTTGACCGGCCGCCAGTGGGGTTTCGCCCCAAGAATCGGAGTCGCCTGGAGCCCCCATAAGAATTTCGTGGTCCGCGCGGGCTACGGAATGTTCTACGACCGCGGCGAGTACTTCACGGAATTGTCGGCCAGCGCCGGGCTCGGGATTAGCGGGCCCTTCAGCGTAACCACACAGGAGCCTTTCACAATCCCACTTAACTCGAATTGCGGAGCTGCGTCGCCAACCTGCTCCACCGGCTGTACCACCTCACTGAAATGCCTATCCAACACTCCGTTCGGGACGACTCTTCCGGCTCCTCCGACTTCCCTGGCGGAAATCGCCGGGCTGGTGCCGGACATGCGAGCTCTTGCCGGCTGCAGCACAACCGGGCCGGTTCCGGGCATGCAGCAGGTCGGTCAGCCGTATTGCAAGCCGGTCTCCTTCTCACCTCCCCGTCCCTTCCTGTTTGGCGGATACGATCCTGCGAATAAGCTGCCCTATTCGGAGAACTGGAGCCTGGACCTGCAATGGCAGCCGAGAAACGACCTCGTCCTGACCTTGGGCTACCTGGGGAATCACGGCGTCCACGAAGTATTGCCGATTCCGTTCAATCAGCCGGGGATCGCCACGCCAGCGAACCCCATCAACAACCAGATCTACTCCTACGGTTTCCTCGCGGCCACGCCGACGGTGGCAGGCGGCTGCGACGACTTCAATGACTCTTCCGCAACCTGCATCCAGCTTCCCACGGAAGCGGTGCAGACGACTCTCGCCGATTTTGCGGCCTCGGACGGAAATACGGCTCTGCGTTCCAAGTTCATCGGAATCAACCCCAACGCGGATTTGTGGATCGCGGAAGGGATTTCCAACTACAACGCGCTGGAGCTGAGCGTCATCAAGAAAATGACGCACAACCTTCAGTTGAATGCCTCCTACACCTATTCGCATTCCCTCGACGAAGGCAGCGGAATCGGAGCCGGGCTCTTCTTCAACGGCAACAATCCGCTGGACCCGCGCACGTCGTACGCGTCGTCGGACTTCGACCGCACGCACGTGTTCACCATCAGCTACCTCTACAATTTGCCGACGATTAAAGACGCCCATGGCTTCCTGAATGTCGTGGCGAATGGCTGGGGGGTTACGGGCATCACTGTAGCTGAAAGTGGAGAGCCCTTCAGCGCCATCGACTTCTCGGGTGTGGCAGGCGGCCTCTTCTATAGCGCCGACGACCTCGTCACAAACCCGCTTCTCCCTCTCGCGCCGGGCGTGACACCGCAGCAGGCCACCTCAAAAGTCACGATAAACGGAGCTACGGGTGGATTCCTGGTCGTCAACACGTCCAAGAACCCGAGCCAAATCGGAGATTCGTACCTGAATCCGAACGTGTTCACCGTACCTTCCCTCCAGCCCGGTCAGGACGGCGTGCCGCCCTGCCAGACGATCACTGGCGTCCAGGTCTGCGACAATTTCGAAACCGGGTTCGGAGCCACGGGTCGCAACGTCTTCCGGTCGCCGTTCCAGACAACCTTCAATTTCTCGATTTTCAAGAATTTCACTCTCACCGAGCGATTCAAGCTCAAGTTCCAGGCCGACGCCTTCAATATCTTCAATCACCCGAGCCTGGACACGCCGGACACGGACTTTGAGCTGAATCCTTGCTTCAACCCGGTGCCGTGCTACGAAACCGCGCCGCCGGCTTCCAAGGGCTACGGCGTCATCGGCAACACGATCGGAAGCAACCGCTTCATGCAGTTATCGCTCCACCTGACGTTCTAGTGTGATCGTTTGGCCGGCTCGCTGTTCGGCGGCCGGCCAAAACGCATCCGCGAATTTCCGCGCCCCATTGACAACCGCCCGCCACAAAGTAAGCTACCAGCGTGAACTCGCAGGAAAAAGAACACGCCGCCGCGCGCAAAGCGGCGCGCGAAATGAAGGCCGCCGCCCTGACCATCACGTTATCTTTCGTCCTCGTTTTGGTCCTGGTCGCCCTGGTGGTGGTCTTCGGACACATTCGGCTCTTCTGATCGACTCACGCGGAGCGAACCGATGAAGGTCTACGAAATACCCAAGGGCGCGACGCGCGTCGAAGACGTGCGCCGCGGCGAGCGGCCCGATCCAAAGCCCGGGCCGAGCGACGTGGTCGTCCGCCTCCGCGCCGCCTCGCTCAACTATCGCGACCACGCCATCATCACGGGCAAATATCGCTACAACCTCGACCACCACACGATTCCATGCTCCGACGGCGCGGGCGAAGTCGTGGCCGTCGGCGCCGCGGTCACGCGCTTCAAGCCCGGCGACCGCGTGATCCCCACCTTCTTCCAGGTGTGGATCGACGGCGCGCCTCCGAAAAACCGCGCCGCGCTGGGCGCTCCGCTCGACGGCACGCTCGCCGAATACCTCGCGCTCCACGAAGACGGCTGGGTCGCTGCGCCGAAAAGCCTGTCGTTCGAGGAGGCCGCGACGCTCACCTGCGCCGGCCCCACCGCGTGGAACGCGCTGATGAACGTCGGCACGCGCGTGAAGCCCGGCGACACGGTGCTGAGCCTCGGCACCGGCGGCGTGTCGATGTTCGCGCTGCAATTCGCGCGCGCGGCCGGCGCGCGCGTCATCGTCACTTCATCGAGCGACGCGAAGATCGAGCGCGCCCGCGGCCTCGGCGCCTCCGACGGCGTGAATTACAAGACGCATCCCGATTGGGAGAAGGAAGTACTCGCGCTCACCGGCGGGCGCGGCGTCGATTGCGTGATCGAAAACGGCGGCATCGGCACGCTCGCGCGCTCGTTCCAGTGCGTCGGCTGGGGCGGAAAAGTCGCGCTGATCGGCGTGCTCGCCGGGCCGCAGGGCAACGCTAACCCGCACGACCTGATGTTCAAAAGCGCCAGCCTGCACGGCATTGGCGTCGGCAGCCGCGCGAGCCTCGAGCAGTTGATTCAGGCCATCGAGGTCAACCGCATCAAGCCGGTCATCGACAAAGTCTTCCCGTTCGACCAGGCCCTCGACGCCTTCCGCCTCCAGGCCTCCGGCAACTTCATCGGCAAAATCGTAATCGCCATCTGACATCCCGAGCGGAGCATCGCGAGCGAAGGATCTCTCTTGGACTTCGAGTCCCGCGCGTTCGCAACGGCATCTAAATAGACGAGGTGTTATCGAATGCGAAGGCGCAGCATCGTCGTTTTTCTGGCAATCGTGCAGTCGATCCTTTTCCTCTCGCACTGGTTTGTGTACGAGACGTGGACATCCTTTTGGCGCGCGCCCAGCGGCGCCGCCGCGCCCGGAACTCCCTGGCTCGGCGTGGCGTTTGCGGTCCTGTCCGTCACGTTTCTCACGGCCTCGCTGCTGGCCCGGCGCTATTCGAACGCGCTCGTGCGCGTCTATTGCACGATCTCGGCCGTCTGGCTCGGCTTTTTCAGCTACGCATTCCTCGCGGCCTGCGCGTCCTGGATCGCCTTCGGCGTCGCGACGCTGCTGCGCCTGCATTGGCCGCAGCGCGACATCGCACTCGCGCTTTTCGGCCTCGCCGCGCTCGCCAGCGCGTACGGCCTGCTGAACTCCGCGCGCACGCGCGTGACGCAAGTTTCGGTCAAGCTGCCGAACCTGCCCGCCACATGGCGCGGACGCGTGGCTGCGCTGGTCACGGACACGCACCTCGGCCACGTTCGCGGCGCGCGTTTCGCGCAGCGCATCGTCACCATGTTGTCGCGCTTCGCGCCGGACATCATCCTGATCGGCGGCGATCTATACGACGGCACCGCCGCCGACGCTCGCCACCTTGCCGCGCCGCTCGAACAACTCTCGCCCCCGTTCGGCACCTACTTCATCGCCGGGAATCACGAGGAGTTCGGCGACCACGCGCAATATCTCAAAGCCGTCCGCGATTCCGGCGTGCGCGTGCTGAACAACGAAAAGGTTGTCGTCGACGGCTTGCAGCTTGTCGGCGTGCACCATCGCGACTCCGTGCACCCGGAGCATTTCCGCGCGATCCTGCGCAACGCCGATCTGGACCCGGCTCGCGCCAGCATCCTGCTCACCCACGAGCCACGCAACCTGCCCATCGCCGCCGAGGAAAAAATCGGCTTGCAGCTTTCCGGTCATACGCACGCCGGCCAGTTCTTCCCGTTCACGTGGTTCACCTCGCGCATCTACGGCCCATTCGTCTACGGACTGAAGCGCTTGGGCGATCTTCTCGTGTACACCTCGTGCGGCGCGGGCACGTGGGGCCCGCCGATGCGCGTCGGCACCAGCCCCGAAATCGTCTTCATCAGCTTCGAGTGACGATCCGACGAGGATCGTCATCCTGAGGCGGGCGCCTTTTGTCCGCCGAAGGATCTCTCTTCGCTCCGTATGGGCACGGTGGGCCGCGCCCGCTTCTGCACTGGTCGTCATGTGCGCCGTTTGCATCCGCCGTGGCGGATACCGCCGCGGTCTTCGGCGCGGCATTCCCTCCTTTGCAACGGAATGGAGGCATCGCATTGGGTCCAATTTCGCCATGGACTCTCGCCCGCGCACCCTGTAGCATCGGTTCATGCAATGTTCCAGCGCCAACTGCTCGCACAAAGCGGACAAGCAGTGCACCGAATGCGAGCGCTACTTTTGCGCCGACCATGTCGAGATCTGCGATTTGTGCGAGGGGCCTGTCTGTCACGACTGCCGCGAGGCGCACCAATCGAACCCGTTGCACGAGGAAGAACGAACGTAGTCTTCCGCGTCTCTCGCCCGCACGCCCCCGCGATTTCGTAGCGCGGACACCTGTTTTTCGCTTTCTCTCGCCACTAGTCACTAACCACTCGCCACTGCTTTCCCCCCTCGTGCTATCATCCGCGGTCATCACCGTGGTCACTCACCGTGACCGCACTCGCCGGAGGACGCCATGGACCGCAAGCGCCGTGAATTTCTTTCCGCCACCGCCGCTGCGGTGACTCTCTCGACAGGCCTGCCCGCCGCTCTCGCCAAGGGCGATCCGCCGCAAACCAGCACGACAACTGATGGAGCGGGCGGCTACGCCGCGCCGACCGAAATCAAAGCCATCGACTTCATCAACCTGCGCGAACTCGAACCCGCGGCGCAAAAAGTGATTCCCCCCGGCGGCTTCGGCTACATCTCCAGCGCCGCCGGCGACGAGTGGACGAAGCGCGAAAACGAAGCCGCGTTCAAGCGCGTCACCATCGCGCCGCGCTACCTCTCCGGCTACAACGATGCCGACCGCTCGATCACGCTTCTCGGCACGAAGATTTCGATGCCCATCATCATCACCCCCATGGCGGGGCACGGCATGGCTCATGTCACCGCGGAGGCAGGCTCCGCGAAAGGCACCGACGCCGCGGGGACTCTCTACATCGCCGCCACACCTTCGAATCTCTCGCTCGAGGAAATCGCGCAGGCCAGCCCCGGCCCGAAATGGTTTCAGCTCTACATGCCCGCCGATCGCGGCGTGGCGACAGAACTCCTGAAACGAGCGAAAGCCGCGGGCTACCGCGCGATCGTGTTCACGATCGATACGGTGGTCGCCAGCAATCGCGAAACCGACCGCCGCAACCATTTCCGCTCGCCGCTGCCCTCCGGAAATTTCACCGGGCAGAGCGGCGCCTATGGCGCTCAGCCCTTCAAGCGCGATCTCGGTTGGGACGATGTCGAGTTCATCCGCAAGACGACGGGCCTGCCCGTGCTGCTCAAAGGCGTGATGACGCCGGAGCTTGCCGTGGCGGCCGTCGAGCACGGCTGCGCGGGCGTGCAGGTGTCGAACCACGGCGGGCGCCAGCTCGACGACGTGTCCGCGTCGATCGCCGTCCTGCCGCGCATCGCCGAGGCCGTGCGCGGCCGAGCCACCATCATCATCGACGGAGGCGTGCGCCGCGGCCAGGACGTCTTCAAGGCGCTCGCGCTCGGCGCCAACGCCGTCGCCATTGGCCGGCCGGTGCTGTACGGCCTCGCGCTCGGCGGATGGATGGGCGTGCAGGCCGTCTTCCAGCACCTCGACGCCGAACTCGAAATGACCATGCGCCTCGCCGGCGCCCGCACCATCCCCGAAATCTCCAAGCGGTATCTCACCGCCTGACCGCCGTATGCGCGTCCGGCGTTCGCAATTGAGATACATTATCCGCCGATGAAGACAACCCGATACTTCCGCGAACAGGTATTGCGCAAACGACCCTATATTCAGGTAGAGTGGTGTGAGAGGATTCTCGCGCAGCCTCTGGCGAAACTGGTCCAGCCGGACGGGCGAATTCGGTTTTGGGGAATTGTTCCGGAACTAGGCGGACGCGTGCTGAGGGTGGTTACCCTCGCGGACGGCGAGACTATACACAATGCGTTCCCGGACAGGGATTTCAAAATTCCCGTCCCGTAGTCGAGGCCAATACCATGAAGCTGCATTACGATCGTGAAACCGACTCGCTCTACATCGACCTGAACGCTCGGCCGAGCGTGGACTCACGCGAGGTCCAGGATGGTGTGGTCATCGATCTCGATGAAAAGGGCCGGATCGTCGGCATCGACATTCAAAACGCCTCCCAGATTTTAGACCTTGCCACACTCGAAACCGAGTCGCTGCCCACCGCAAGCCTCAAACTGAGTTAGAACCCGAAGCGAACATTGACCTACCCCTACGCTGTCACTCCGAGCCCGGCGCCTTTCGGACAATGGGCGCGCGATGTTTGCGTCCCGGGATGGTGGTGCGGGAAGGAATCCGCTGTTGCCTTTACGTTTTTCTCCCGTAGGGGCACGGCGTGCCTGCCCGCCGCACCTTGGTCGGGCTTGCCCGCCGATTGCTGGCGGGCTGCCCGTTCGCCCGTCTTTTTCGCGTACAATTCTGTCGATTTCCAGGCTCCCGGTTCGACTAACCCGTAGGAGGCAACGCCATGCAATACCTGCTGCTGATTTACGGCCAGGAATCGGATTGGGCGAAGTTGACTCCCGCGCAACACGGCGCCATGAACCAGGAATACGGTCAGTTCAACAAGGAAATCATGGAGAAGGGAAAGTATGTCGGGGGCAACCGGCTCACGCCCGTCGCCACGGCCACAACCGTCCGCGACGGCAAGCGCGTCACCACCGACGGTCCTTTCGCGGAAACCAAGGAGCAACTCGGCGGCTATTACCTGATCGATGCGAACGACCTCGATGAAGCCATCGCCATCGCCGCGCGCATCCCTGCCGCGCGCCAAGGTTCCGTCGAGGTGCGGCCCATTGTTGCCATGGAGCAGTCCGCCCGCACGTAACGCCGTCAGCCCGGTCGGCGCCTGCCCAGAAAGGGCTCCCAGGTCGATGGCTAATCGAGCCTGGGAGATCAGACCTCGGCCACCCGCCGCGTCCCCGCCCGCCGCACGCTGGCGGGCCTTCAGCGCGGCATTCTTCGCTGTCATTCCGCGTTTTGTGCGGTCCGGACGGGTGAACGGACCGAGCCCGGCCGCCTTTCGGACGCGGGCGCGCGATGTTTGCGTCCCGGGGGTGATTCAGCGCAGCGGGGAATCTCTCTCCTCCGTTTCGTAGCGGCGAAGCGTGCTAGTGCTGCGTTAGGGGGGCGGAGCCTTAGCTCCGACATAAACAATCGTCGCGGAACGCCTTCCAATGCGCTGACTCTATCGCGGCAAGTACTCCCGGGCACCCGGCACGGATCAGTCAATGCCGGGCAATTCGAGCCTTCTTATAATTTCCGGTAGTCACGAGGGTAGTTCTCTCTGATGAACTCCTGCGCCTCAGCGTCTAGGCGATTCCATTCCCGTTTCGTGTCGCTGTCCCCTAACAGATTATCCCAGTCGATTAGCTCGACCGCATGTCCTTGGGGCACATTAGCCGCGTTCACGTAGCAGCCGCCGCTGATTTCAACGTAGATTTTCGTTTTTGTCTCCACCTTCGCCCCTTTCGTGTAGTCGCTCCACGGTCTGTCTTGGCCTTACGCTAAAACTTATCGGCATTCTGAAGCCGGCCCGCGAGCACAGGCTGCCCACTTTGCAGGATGCGGTACTGACCTCTTCCCAAGAATTCGAGAATACCCAAGTCGCGCAGCACTTGAAGCTGTTGCCGGATTTTGTCGCGCACATGCCTGTTGGCGGGGTGCAACCGGGCTAGCCCATCTTCCGAGGAGTAGACATCACGTAGCGAAAATCCGTCCTTCCTTAACGAACGAATCACATTCAGAACGTCAAGCGTCCACCCACGCTGCCTCGCGTCCAGCTTCGCAAGCGGGCGGATGCGCGCGTATTGGCTCCGTACACCCTGAGGGGGTAGCGCGGCGCCTGCAATGACAATCGGAATTCTCGCGTCCGCCGGAATCACGTGAAGCAGAATGTTGCAACCGACCCAGCCCGCGCGTCGTGCGCTAGGTCCGAGTGGACGCCGCCGCTCGATCGCCGATAGCGGAAACGCAAAGGACGGAATAAGAATTACATCTACGACCGCCCATTCCGAAGCGTCATAGTGCAGCGCAAATAAATTGGGAGTTCGATTTTCCTGGATCGCCCGGACCATGCTGCCGTATGCAGCGTCGACAATTCGACGAGAGAAAGGGCGCGATTGGGCCTTAAGCTGAAACGGAACGGAGCAGTCCGGACAGAAGTAATCCACCGCTGGCGTATTGGGTCTTGACGGCTTTAGAGTGGGAGACTCGCAGTTCGGACAGTATAGGCTTCTCCGAGCCCAGTTCTCAGTGGCAACGCGGGTGCGTTGTGCTTGGCTCCTGTAGTTGGCGAGCCCTTCGTCCGGTAAGGCGACTTCCACGCTGGTATTAGAGCACTTTCGCCGACCGACATAAACGTCACGCATCCTTCCTTATGATGCAAGGGCAGGACTGGCGAAAGAATTTAAAGAGCCCACAGTCGCTCACCCTTGATGTGCCGTCCGCCGTCCAGAACCATGGACGCATGGTCCCGTGAGACTGCATTCATGGCAAGAGCAGGCAGTGGCGTCTGTCGCCCCGGCGCAGTGCGACGAACGAATCCACCGCGGACGCCGAACGAAAACGACCTCTCAATCCTCCTCATCTTCGTGGGTGATCTCGCGCAAAAACTTCACCACGTCGCCCTCGCGCAGCTTCCGGCACATCCGGCTTAGCGACATCTGCTCTCGCGAATCGAGGGCGCGAAACAGCGACTTCACCAGCTTCGAATGCCTCGGCAGCACCTCCCGGATAAACTTCTTTCCCGATGCCGTCAGGCCTACGACGCTCACCCGTTTGCCCTCCCGTCTTTCGCCTCGCTTGGACTTCGGCCGATGGCTTGCTTCGAACACCACCGGCGGAAGCGCCACAATCATTCGCCGCACCCACCCGCGTTCCTCCAGATGCTTGATCGTGGCCTTCATATTCTGTGGCCTGGCCTTGCGCCGTCTCGCGACATCCGGAACGAACAGGGCGCCCTCGCGGTTTAGCATCTCCAGCAGACGAAGCTCCCCCATCGTCAGACCGAACGACTCCAGCGGCACGCGCAGCTCGCCTCTGAGCCAATCCGCTGTGTCGATCAAGTCCATATAGGCCTGCATGGCTCGCTGCGTCTTCTCTCTGTGCGTCGGATAATGCCTCATGGTACGAAATCCTCGCGAATCCGGTCTTTAGGCCGCCCGCTGGAGACATGCTCCATGTACCTCTTATCGCAGAAAATGACGATCCGATGAGGATCGTCATCCCGAGCGACCAACGGGAGCCGAGGGATCTCTCTTCAGCATCTTACCCTGTCACTCGCGCTCGCGCGCGATTCCGCATTTGACGATCCGGCGAGGATCGTCATCTGACAATGCGACAAGCATTGTCATCCCGAGAGCGACCATCGGAAGCCGAGGGACCTCTCTTCATGCTCAAGGCTCGCCATCGCTTCGTGCTGGTCGAGGGATATCTCTTCGTGCGTCCTTGCTTCTCACTCGCCACTTGCCACTAGCCACTCGCCACTTGCCACGCGGCCGAAACGCGCTCGGGACCGTTCGTGGGCTTCCCGGCTCCCGAACCAGCCGCCGACAGAAAATGGCCCCAACCGAGGCGGCTGGGCGTATATGATAGGAGCCGGGCCGGGATTCCGAGGCGGAAGGCTTGGCCGACGCAACGAATTGGGCCACGAACCGAGCCATGAACTCGGCGCCACGAATGCCACGAATGTCGAAATGAACATCGAAATGAACCATACGGAAAAGAGCACGGCCGCCGTGCTCCCGGCGCTCTCCGCCGCGGACGTCTTCGATCTCGACGTCCTTCGCGCGACGCCGCTCCGCCGCGATCCGTACGAGCATCTCGTCCTGCCCGGCTTCGTCAAGCCGGCGGCGCTCGAACGCATCAACGCCGATTATCCGCGCATCGATCACCCGGGCAGCTTTCCCCTCGATTCGCTCAAATTCGGGCCGGCGTTCCAGGCCATGGCCGACGCGCTGGAGTCCCCGGAATTTCGCAAGGCCTTCGAGGAAAAATTCGGCATGGATCTTTCCTCGCAGCCGACCACGATCACGGTCCGCGGCCGCTGCGGCTCGCGCGACGGGCACATCCACAACGATTCCGCGAGCAAGATCATCACCGTCTTGCTCTACATGAATCCCGGCTGGGACAACTCGGGCGGCCGCTTGCGCCTGCTTCGGTCCCGCGCGGATATCAACGATTTCGCCGCCGAAGTTCCGCCGTCCGGCGGCACGCTCGTCGCATTTCTCCGCTCGGATCGCTCCTGGCACGGCCACCTGCCGTTCATCGGCGAACGCCGCGTCATTCAATTCAACTGGGTCACGGGCAACGACAGCCGCCGCGTAGCGCTGTTCCGGCACCGCCTCTCGGCCTCGATCAAGCACCTCCTTGGTTTCGTCGGGCCTTCCCGGCCGGAATACTCGTGAGGCCGCGGCGCTTTTCATGACCAGCGCCGAACGGTTCCTGCTCGTCCGGCTCAGTTCGCTCGGTGATCTGGTGCATTCGGTTCCGGTCGCACCCGCTTTGCGGCGCAGTTTTCCCGGCGCGCGGATCGATTGGGTCGTGGACGCGAGGTGGGCTCCGCTGATGGAACTGGTCGAGGGATTGGACAACGTCATCCCTCTCGACCGATCCGCAGCCGGCACGCTCGCGTGCATTCGCCGCCTGCGCCGCGCCCGCTACACCTGCGCGATCGATATTCAGGGGCGCTACCGCTCGGCCGTGCTGGCGTGGCTTTCCGGTGCGCCGCGCCGGGTGGGCCGCCGCCCTGAAGCCACTCGCGAGCCCGGCGCCGCGATTTTCTACACCGACCGCGTCGTTCCCGCAGGAAAGCACATCGCGGAAATGAACGTCAGCCTCGCGGTGTGCGCCGGCGCGCGCCCGCCGGCGGAGCTCGAGTTTCCGTTTCGAGTTCCGCGCGACGCCGTGAGCCGAGTGCAAGAAACGCTGGCGCGGCAGGGGATCAGCGATTACGTGGTGATCAGCCCCGGCGGCGGTTGGGTATCGAAGTGCTGGCCGCCCGAACGCTTTGGCGAATTGTGCGCTGAGATTTGGCGGCGCCACGAGCTGCGCGCCGTGATCAACGTCGCCGAAGCTGAAGCGGATCTGGCGCGCGCCGTCGCCGGGGCTGCGGGCGAGTCGAAGCCCGCGGTTGTCTCGACGTCGATCCCGGAGCTGGCCGGTCTGCTTTCCCGGGCGCGCCTAGTGGTCGCCGGCGACACCGGCCCGCTGCATCTTGCCGCCGCGCTGGGCACGCGGGTGGTGGGCCTCTTCGGCGCGACCGACCCGCTTCGCAATGGTCCGCTCCCGCGCGGCGCGGTGGTTCGCAACGCCGCGGGCGAGCCGCCCGATTATGTCCGCGGCGATTACGTTCGTGCGCGCGACTATTCGCCCGCGATGCTGTCGCTCACCGGGGCGCAAGTTCTCGCCGCCGTCGAGCAGGAACTCAGCGTCGCCGCCCGCTGACTTTCGGCTTGGCGCCCGAAAGGTCCGCAGGTGCAGGCTGATTTTTCGTTGGCGCGCGCCGGAGTGCACAGCACCGCCGGCGCCGCTACAACTGCGCGCCTCTTTCGGCTATTCTTGTCCGCTTATGCTGGACCTCGGATACGTGCGGGAACACCTCGACGCGATCGAAAAGATGGCGCGCGACCGCGGCGTCGCGATCGCCCTCGACGCGTTCCGCATCATCGACGCCGAGCGCCGCGAGGTCATCACCTCGACCGAGCGCAAGAAAGCCGAGCGCAATAAGGTGAGCGACACAATCGTCCGTCTGCAAAAGACGATCCAAGATGTTGGCGCGCAGGGCGGCGACATAGCAGGCTTGAAAGCAGAAAGAGACTCGATCTTGGCGCGCATGAAGGCTGTCTCCGAAGCGATCAAGCGCGCGGACGAGCGCGTGGCTGAGCTGGACGAGGCGCTGCGCCAGTTCATGCTCACGGTGCCGAACATCCCGCATTCGAGCGTCCCGGTGGGCAAGGGCGCGGCGGACAACGTCGAAGTCCGCCGCTGGGGCGCGCCGCCGAAATTCGATTTCGCGCCGAAGCCGCACTGGGAAATCGGCGAGGGCGCGGGAATTCTCGATTTCGAGGCGGCGGTGAAGATCGCGGGCGCGCGGTTCGTGGTTTACAAGGGACTCGGCGCGCGGATGGAGCGCGCGATCGCGAATTTCTTCCTCGACGTGCACACGCGCGAGTCCGGCTTCACGGAAATCCTGCCGCCGTTCCTGGTGAACACGCAATCGCTCACCGGCGTCGGCCAGTTGCCGAAATTCGCCGCGGACATGTTCCACCTCGAAGGCACCGACCTGTGGCTCACGCCGACCGCCGAAGTCGAATTGACCAGCTATCACCGCGACGAAACGCTCGACGCCGACGCGCTGCCCATCAAGATGTGCGCGTGGACGGCCTGCTTCCGCTCCGAGGCGGGCGCCGCCGGAAAAGACACGCGCGGAATCAAGCGCCAGCACCAGTTCCAGAAAGTCGAGCTGTTCAAGTTCACGCGGCCCGAGCAGAGTTACGACGAGCTCGAATCGCTGGTGCGCAGCGCGGAACTGGTGCTGCAAAAGCTCGGGCTGCACTACCGTGTCGTGCTGCTCTGCACCGGCGACATGGGATTCGCGTCGTCGAAGACGTACGACATCGAGGTTTGGCTGCCGTCATCGCAGGAGTTCATGGAGATTTCTTCGTGCTCGAACTGCGAGGCGTTTCAGGCGCGCCGCTCGGGAATTCGATTCAAGCCCAAGGGTGGCAAGTCGGAATTCATCCACACGCTCAACGGCTCGGGCCTCGCCGTTGGGCGCACCTGGATCGCGATTGTCGAGAACTACCAGCAGGTGGACGGATCGATCGTGATTCCCGAAGCGCTGCGGCCTTATATGGGCGTCGATCGGATCGCCAAGGCGTGAGGGCCGGGCACAATGCGCGCGGCGGAACTTTTCAGGAGATGCGGGAAGGGTGCGGGCGTTCGTTCGAAACCCGCACCCCGCTCCCGGAAGGTTGGATGATTCCCTAGCTGGACTTTACGATGCTGTCCACGTGCAGCGCACCCTTATCCGTCACGTGGCCGGTCACCTTTACTTCCTGCCCGAGGTCCTTGTCGCCGTTCACAGCGTCCTGGTTCTCGATCGTGAGAACTTTCTTGTCCGCGCCGTTCACGAAGACCCAGGAAGCGCCGTTGGTCTTGACGCAGGTCTGGGCGCAGGCCTTGTGTCCCGCGCTCATACCCTTGGCGCCACAGTGGCTGTCGCTGATCCAGCCCGTCCATGTCTGAGCGTCGGCAGCGCGTGTGGTGTGCATTGCGGAAAGACCGATCGCGGCGAAGAGCAGCGCGACCAGACCGAACGTGCTGATGGCCTTTTTCATGATGAGTTCCCTCCTCAGAGATATGGCCGATTTGCCCCAGCCGGTTTCCTTCCAGCAGCCGGCATTCATCAGGTGCGATGTTCTTACAGGAGATGGGTGAGTTCACTATGGGACAAGGCTGCTGCCCTTCCGGCTGGACGCTTCGTTTATATCCCCAAAGGTTGTAATGCGGCAAGGCTCATTTCTCATCCATCCTCAGGAGACGGGACCGACCAGGACCATCGGGCCGGTGGGTTGCGGCATGCCGCCTGCGGGCTCGAGCGTGACCGCGAAAGCTTTCGGCGCGATTCCCTGCGGCACTTTCATCATCCAGCGATCGGGCTGTTCACTCGCTGGATTGAAGACGCCCGCGCTGATCGGCTTGCCCGCCGCCGGGACCAGCCAGAGCTGATAGCTCTTCGCCGCCGGCGCGGGCGCGATTTCGCCTTCGTATATCAGCATGCCCATCTTCGCGTTGTACATCACGTGCGCGGTCCCCTTCGGCTGGCCGGGCTGCGCCGCGAGCGCCACGGTGATCGTATCATTCGCGGTCATGAGGTCGGCGACGTCGCGGGCGTCACGCAGTTGCTGCTGCTGTTGCTTCGCGGACGCGCGCAGCGCCGCAAGCTGCTGGTCGAGGCGGCGATTCTCGTTCCAGAGGACGATTGTCGCGACCGCCAGCACGACGCCCGCCGGGGCAAGCACCGCTGTCCGCCCGAAAATTCCACTCACGCCGTGGGAGGGTAGCGTGCAGGTCCTTTCGGGGTCAACGACCCTGTTTCAGGGCATTTAGGCGCTACGACTTCGGCATGGCGGTTCCGCGCAACGGATTATCAGAAAGACGTCCACAACCGATTATTTTACAATAACTTACGGGATTGTGGTCGTCGATGCCGTTGGGGAAATTGGCGGTTTACCGTTGTTCAATAAGAGCATTCCGGTGGTGGTTTTGGTTGACATCTTTTGCCGCTTCGCTAAACTTCGACCTTCGCACGACTTACGAGCATCCAGGCCATTCAGAGTCACTAGTAGATAGAAGCAGCGCAAGGTTCCCACTTTCAGGAGGAAGGCACGATGGCCACCACCGTCGCCAAGGCGGCTCCCCAACCCATGCCGCGGATCGCGCCGCGCGAGGATCTCAACCCTCACCGCATCGCGCAGATCCAGTTCGACATCGCGGCCGAGTACCTGAAGCTCGATCAGGGGCTGCGCCAAATCCTCCGCACGCCGAAGCGAGTGCTCGAAGTATCCATCCCAACGAAGATGGACAATGGCCAGGTGAAGGTCTTCACGGGCTACCGCGTGCAGCACAATTTGGCGCGCGGCCCGGCGAAGGGCGGCATCCGGTACCATCCGAACGTCACCGTCGACGAAGTGAAAGCGCTCGCAACCTGGATGACGTGGAAGTGCGCAGCGGTCAACATCCCATACGGCGGCGGCAAGGGCGGCGTGATCTGCGACCCGAAGCGAATGAGCAAGGCCGAGCTCGAGCGGATGACGCGGCGCTATACCTCCGAAATCCTCCCCATCATCGGGCCGGAGCAGGACATTCCCGCACCGGACGTCTACACGGACGCGCAGACGATGGCGTGGATCATGGACACGTATTCCATGACCAAAGGCTATTCGACGCTTGGCGTCGTCACGGGCAAACCGGTTTCGATCGGCGGCTCCGAGGGGCGCAAGGAAGCGACGGCGCGCGGAGTCCTGGTGGTCGTTGAAGAAGCGTGCAAGGTGAAGAAGATGTCGTTTCGCGGCGCGAGCGTCGCGATCCAGGGATTCGGGAACGCGGGTTCGATGGTGGCAAAGCTGTTCGCCGACAAGAAGGCGCGCATCGTGGCGATCAGCGATTCGCGCGGCGGCGTGTTCAATTCGCGCGGGATCGATCCGCTGAAGGCGATGCGGTACAAGGAGCGCTCCGGAACCGTGGTAGGAATGCCCGGCACTTCGCGGATCTCGAACGACGACCTACTGACGATGAAGTGCGACATCCTGGTGCCGGCCGCGCTCGAAAACGTCATCACGCTCAACAACGTCGATCAGATCAAGGCGAAAATCGTCGCCGAGGCCGCCAACGGGCCGACGACGCCGCACGCGGATGAAGCCCTGGCGCGCAAGGGCGTCCTGCTGCTGCCCGACATCCTGGCGAATGCCGGCGGCGTCACCGCCAGCTATTTTGAATGGGTGCAGGACCTACAAAGCTTCTTCTGGCCGCTCGCCGAAGTGAACGCAAAGCTTGAATCGATCCTGCGGCGCGCATTCCTCGAGGTATACGAATCGATGCGCAAGCATCGCACGCACATGCGCACGGGCGCCTACGTTCTGGCGGTCGGGCGCGTCGCTGACGCGACGCTGGTGCGAGGCCTTTTCCCCTGATTCACCCTGCGGCGCGCAATCCAAGATAAAGATGATAGTTCGAGTTAGCTTCCGAGTTGGCGACTGTCCGCTCGGAACCTAACTTCACTTCCCACAACCCCGTTTCTAGCCAGTGACGGCCAGTTGTCCGGTTACCTGACTGATCTGGAGCTTGGGAGCGCAGGCGACGCTCGTCGTCACTCCATTCCTTTTGGCATTCCGCGCATATGCCGGCGGTCGCGGTCTGGGCTTTCGAGTTCGAGCTTATCGTTCAGCAGCGGCAACAAATAAGGATTCCCACCTTTTCCCGTCACCCATCCGCCGTCCAGAAGTTGCCGGTGAACCAACGCGCAAACGCTCTGAACGATCTCGACCTGACGCTCGACAAGATGAATCGAAACGAGTTCGTCCAGCATAGGCAAGTATGGTTGCGCTTCTGACCGCTTACGAAACTCGAATGCAAGCCATTTCCAATACGGTGTGAAGTCGCGGCTCATCAGCAGCACAATTCGCATCACGCCTGTTACGAATTCTCCGAGACAGACCGCGATCGCGATGGGATCGCGACGGCGTGCCATCCGCTGAACAAAATTGTATTCACCGTGGTGCCAAACACGAAAGCATTCTTCCGCCAGCCGACTGCGCAATATCTCCTCAGGATACTCGTGGAGAGCCGACCGCCACCTGCTCAACTCACCGCTGCCATCCATCCAGATTTCGCCGTGGCGAAGAAAGTACAATCCCGATTCAACGCTAGAAGGCGGCCAATCTGCCGCAGCCACGGGAAACCGCACAAATTTGAGATACTTACGAAACCATTCCGGAACGCTTTCAACTTGTACGCTCTTGTCTCCGGCCCCTGCCAATCTATATCCCTTCCACGGATTGGGTGCCGCTGTATTCATCGCTCGCGATAGTTGCTCGCCAAACGCTGCATAGTCGCCCGCGGAGAGAAACAGATCGAACTGAGGTCCCCAGTCGTGATCGCGCGAAATCTCATCATCACCGCCGAGCACGTCGGAACCGCGGATCCGGCCGGCTGCGACCTTGTCAGCCACATTAGGAAATTGGGCGGTCAGGAAGGGGCGTCCCCAGGAAAAGAAGAAATCGCGAGCTATTTCCAAGCCTGTCATGGATGAATCGACACTGGACTCAGGTCAAGGCTCTAATGATAACCAAGAGTCAGCCTAAAGGCGATAAAGCGATAACGCATGAGAGCGTTCGCTCGTGAGAAGTGCCGGATTGGCGCGTTGATCGGACAAGTGATTCGTTGACTCCCCAGAAGTCCGGTTACCGGAGATGTGAAGTAGTTCCTCACTTTTCCGATTGGCGCTGCGTTTATCAGGAGTTGGACCTCACGAACGCCTGATCGCCGCTCTGCAGAACGGAAGTAAGCGTCCGGTGCAACCATTATGCGGTTTACCGGACGGATACCGATGATCTGTTTCGTGATGGGAATCCCACGGCTTAACCGTGGGCCAAATGACGCCGCCCGCTTCGCGGGCTATAACCTCAGACGATGATTGATTGAGCGCGCCGTTGTAGCGTCACGCGCGGGGTCCTGCCAAAATCAGTTGGGGGAGTCCGCTGGTTTAGCCGGCTGAGAAGGCTTCGCCGCCTTCAGCTTGGCCAAAGAGTCGTCCACCCGCTTCTTGAAGTCATCCCGGTCGTTGTGCTCAAATCCGCTATAGTTGGACACGACTTGCATCTCACACGCTGGCCCCTTCGATACCAAGGTAACGCGATTCTTTCGCTGGAGGACCGCTCCGGTAATGGTGACATGAGCGGCGTGCTTCACCTGGTAGGAAGCAATCATGTTGGTGTCGTCGCTCTCCACGACGGTATAGTTCTCCGGATTGCTAAGGGTGTCTTTGACCCCGCCCCACACCTCGCTGCAAGGAACGGGATAAGTACTCTTATAGGTTTTGCCGAACACCGGAAGAGCAAGAGAAAGCGACATCAAAGCTACAACCACAAATCTCGTCTTCATCATGGCGTGTTTCCTTGTAAGAATGCGCTTCTCAGAACTCAAGACCGAACAGGAATCCCCGTTTCAAGACAAATGAAGGATAGTCCCTCGAAACATTTCGTCAGTGCACCAAGTCACCTGAGCCGGTGACCAGCCTCCTTACCCCCTCAAAAAAGGTCACTCGCCACTGCCTTTTCTAGTGCCGCCACGGCCTCACGACCGCTCTTCCGGGGAACTTCCGCAAGAACGTTTCGGTCATGTGGCAATTCCAGCAAACCGGCACGCATTCGGAAAAAGCTGCCGGTAGTTGCTCAGCCGGCAAGTCCTTCCATTCCACGGTCTTGCAGTCCGGAATCCTCATCAGAGCTGGTGCGTGATCGAGATGGCTCAACGGATCGATGGGCTTGCGGCAATAGACGCACCTTTGCCCCGTAAACCACTCGGAGGCGATGTTCCACACCCGATGATCCCTGGGGTCTCGTTCAATCTGGCACACGCAATCCTGGTCGCAGTCGCGACGTTCAGGCCACCGTGAGCACGCACTCAATCTGATCTGGCCCTTATCGAGGAACTTACTGAGGACGGCACGGAAGGTTGCGACCCGCACCGCGGCGGGCTTCCGAGTCTCGGGGCATGTAACCAGCATCAGGCCGTGGTATCTCCAAGCGTGGGCTGCGGCTTTCAGCCGGCGAATCATAACCCCTCCTTGCTCGCCCCACCCCAGAGGCGACCGCCTGTTACGTTTCGGAGGCAGCGGCAAAACCGAAGCATCTTCCGGCCCGATGGCCGGTGCGTCGAGACCACTGGCGCTTCACGTGGGCTTCAGGCCTCGCCGCTGCTTCCATGTAAGAAGGACTCCAGTCTGCCAGGGTCGAACCTCGGTTCGGGGTCTTGAGGTAGAGCGCCCGGGCCGTGCTTTTTTCTTTGCCGGCAGCCTCGGCAGCTCATTCCCTTGGCAACGTCTGTTCTTCTTCGGCTACTTCTCTATGACTGAGCGCATACGAAAGTCAGTGACTGCCGTCACGCTATGACGTGACCGCCATCACGCAGCCGCTGCATCACGTGGCTGCTGCTCCAACCGTCAGGCCCATTCCTCTCTGCCCAAGTCCTGATACACGCGCTTATCGGACATGTCCGGTAAGCCAACTTATCAGGCGCTTGTACTTTTGGAAAAAAAAGCTCAGCGGAACGCGATCAGAATGCCGCCGCTTATGCCAACCGATTGCTCATGCCCTCGCCCAAAGTTGTAGTCGTAGCCTGGTTCGAGATACCAGCCGAATTTGTGCTTCGCGGAGGGCCAAAACATAAAATCCAGCACGACTTCACCGCCCACTGAGTTTGTCACGACGTGGTGCTCGTTTGTGTGAATCCACTCTGGACCAGCGCCGAACATGAACTCCGCTTTGTCGGACAGGGTCCAAGGCTTCTTGAACAGGAGGTCGGTATCCCATTCTATTGAATGAGGACTGAAAAGCGGCGTAACGCCCGCCTCCAGTTCCAGCCAGTTCTCTATCGGCGTAACTTCGACTGCGACTGTGGGGCCGAAGCTCGATCCGCCTCCTCTGAGGCTCTGGGCAGCAGCGCCCCCAATCTCAATGACTGCTGCAGGTTCCTTCTCGACGTCGGCCGATTGCGCGGATACGTTTCCACAGCAGAGAAACAAAGAGACCATCAGCAAGGATTTTGTTGCGTTCACGACGGACTCAGCCGCCCCCACGCGGGGTGACGCTAGATTAACGCTGAAACCTAAGCAACGGGGTAGATGTTTCGAGGCCACAATTGTTCGTAGTGCCTGATCAACGCAGAAACCGGACATCTCTAACAATGTCGGCCCTGTCAAATCCTTTTTGAACAAACTTCTCCCTCCACTTCCAGGAGTGGTCTTGTTCGTTCCGTTGACTTCTCGCTCGACGACCACGGCTCGT
>JBEKAE010000030.1:0-33135 GCA_050018375.1 Candidatus Acidiferrales bacterium
CCAGGCGCCCAAACCAGCAACGGTCCCAACTGAGGTCTGGATCAACAAACCGCTCAACGCAGATGAAAAACTCACTAAACTCCATGCCCACTGGTCTCAAACTCGTTGACACGCGCCGGTGCGAATCGCCTCAGCGGTTTGAGGGGTTTGAATGGCTCCAGTCGCGAGTCGCCTGTCCGTTGCGCGCAGGATCATCCACACTGCCTCAGCTCTTGGCCACCGCGTAACACTTCTCAGCAGGGGGAACCAAATGATTGGCACAAAGTACGGCGCTTTGGCAGTGGCACTGCTTGTCTTTTGTTGCTCGGTCGCTCCTGAGATTTCTCACAGCGACATCGGACTGGATGGGTCTGTACTCGCGGCTTCCCCAGCGACGGGAACATACAACTTTAGCTACTACAGCAGCGGCCCGAATCAGTGGATGACCGTAATAACGAGCACCCTCAACGCGGTAACTGATTGCACCATCACATGGGATGGGGTCAACACTGCATCCAAGCACATTGGCGGTTCAAACGGTTTTGTCTTGCCTGCGTATCCCGGTTTCGGAGCTGCGATTACATCGAGATATCAATACAGTGATCTCACAACATTTAATGCGCAGGCGGTGTGCAAACCGCGCACGTGAAAGCGCCTGAGACGTAAAGACCACAACAAACGGCGCGCCGCGTAAGGGTTTCAGCGGGCGAGTTGTGGCTCGGCGAGGATCAGCATCCGAGTCAGTAGGACAGAAGAGATTCGATTATCAGCGCCTATCCCGTAGCACAGTTGCCGACAGTTCTTCACCGCGTATCGCGGCGCCGGCGCCGACGGGCTGGGGCTCCGGAGCAGTTACAGCCTGCGGATGCACGAATGGCGCGGGTTCGGGCGCGGCGATCTCCCAATCGCAATTCTCGCGAATGCAGGCGCGGAAGTTGCCCTGCTTGGTGCGCTTCTCGACGATGAACGGCGCGCCACACTTCGGGCACGGCTCGGCGATTGGCTCGTGGGGCGTCGTGAAGTCGCAATCCGGATAGCGACTGCAACCGTAGAAGATGCGTCCCCGGCCGCGTCCCTTCGCCGTGCCCCGGCGCACGAATTCCCCTTCATTGCATTTCGGGCACTTGATTCCGAGCGTGATCGGCCTCGTGTACTTGCACTTCGGATATTTCTCGCAGCCTATGAATTCGCCGAAGCGTCCGTGGCGGCGCAATAGTTGCGCGCCGCACGTGGGGCATTTCTCGTCGAGCCGCACATCCGGCTGCAACGCTTTCCGGGTTCCGCTCGCGAGGCGCCGCGTGGTCTTGCAATCCGGATAGCCGGTGCAGGCGAGGAACGTGCCGAAGCGGCCGCGCTTGATGGCCATTTCCTTGCCGCAATTGTCGCAGTACTGCGTGGCGGTTTCGCTTTCGAGTTCTTCGCTGCCGGGCTCGGAAAGGTCTTGCGTGAAGTCGCACTCGGGATAGCGCGAGCAGCCGAGGAAGAATCCGTGGCGGCTGATGCGCTCGAGCAGCTCGCCCTCGCCGCACTTCTCGCACTTCCGGCCGGTCGGGATGCCCGCCTTGTAGGACTCCATCGCGCCCGCGGCTTTGTCGAGGTCTTCTTCGAAGCGATCCCAGAATTCCTTGACCGAAGTGCGCCAGGGAAGCTTCCCCTCCTCGATTTCGTCGAGTTCGTCTTCCATGCGAGCGGTAAAGCCCACGTCGAAGATGTCCTCGAACGCCTTCACGAGCAGGTCGCTGACTTTTTCGCCCAGCAGGGTGGGCGTGAAGCGCCCCTGATCTTTATTGACGTACTCGCGCTCGACGATGGTCGAGATGATCGCGGCATACGTGGACGGACGGCCGATGCCCTTCTCCTCGAGCTCCTTCACGAGCGTCGCTTCGGTGTATCGCGGAGGCGGCTCGGTGAAGTGCTGTTCCGGGCGGATCTTTTCGAGGCGCAGCCCTTCGCCCTCGCTGACGCGCGGGAGCGTGCGGCTGTCGGTGTCGCCCTCGTCTTCCTTTTCTTCCTCTTCCTTCACGATCTGGTAGACGGCGAGATAGCCGTCGAATTTGATCACCGATCCGGTGGCGCGGAAGGTGTAATCGGCGGCGGAGATATCGATCGTGGTCTGGTCGAAGACCGCGGGAACCATCTGCGACGCCACGAAGCGCTGCCAGATCATCTGGTAGAGCTTGAACATATCGTCGTCGAGGTATCGCCGGACGCTCTCGGGCGTGCGAGCCACGTCGGTCGGCCGGATGGCCTCGTGAGCTTCCTGCGCGTCCTTCTTGGATTTGAAGAAGTTCGGCTTCTCCGGCAGGTACTTTTCGCCGTAGCTGCCTCCGATGTGTTCGCGCACCTGCGCGAGCGCGTCGTTCGACACTTTTACCGAGTCGGTGCGCATGTAGGTGATCAGCGCGACCGAACCTTCGTCGCCGAGCTCGACGCCTTCGTAAAGCCTCTGCGCGAGCATCATCGTGCGCTTCGCGGTGTAGCGCAGGCGGTTGTAAGCGGCCTGCTGGAGCTTCGAAGTGGTGAACGGAGGCGGCGCGTAGCGGCGCTTCTCCTTCTGCGCGACGCTCGCAACCTGCCATGTGGCGCGCTCGACCGCCGCGACGACCCGCTGCGCTTCCGCCTCGTTCGAGACTTCGATGTCTTCGCCCTTGTGCTTGATGAGCTTGGCTTCAAACGCCGGCGGTTCGCCGGCCGCGAGCAGGGCGTGAATGGTCCAATATTCCTTGGGGACGAACGCGCGAATTTCGCGCTCGCGCTCGACGATCACTCGCAGCGCGACCGTCTGGACGCGTCCGGCGGAAAGTCCGCGGCGGACCTTGTCCCAAAGAAGAGGCGAAATTTTGTAGCCGACCAGGCGGTCGAGCACGCGGCGGGCCTGCTGCGCGTCCACCAGGTTTTCGTTTACCTGCGTGGGATGCTCGAAGGCAGCCTTGATCGCCTTTTGCGTGATCTCGTTGAACATCACGCGATAAATCTTCGGAGGAGCCGACCGAGTCTCGCTCTCCTGCTTCTTCGCCGGCTTGGCTCCGGCTGCGGACTTGGCCCCGTTTCCGTTTGTTTCATCCGCCTCAGCATTCACCTGGGCGACCGCCTTGGCAACGACCTTGGTGTACTTTCGCGGCTTGCTCAGTATTTCAGCCAGATGGGCGCAGATGGCCTCCCCTTCGCGATCAGGGTCGCCGGCCAGATAGATGGCGTCCGCGTTCTGCGCGGCCCGTTGAAGATCGCCAATGACCTTGAGCTTGCTTGGGATGACTTCGTAGGTCGGCTCGAAGATATTCTCGTCGGTGACCACGACCGGCTTCGCGGCCTTCTTTTCCGGAGTCTTTCCCTTGGCTTTGCTCTTGCGCCTGCTCTTCTTCTTCCCGTTTTCTTCGCCGGGCAGAAGGATGCCTATAGTCTTCTTCGGCAGGTCCATCACGTGGCCGTAGGATGCCTTCACGTTGTAGTTCCGGCCGAGATACTTATTGATTGTCTTGGCCTTGGCCGGCGACTCAACGATTACAAGTGATCTCGCCATTCTTCTGTCTGTTCCTTGTCACTCCGACTCTTTCCCTGATGAAATGATGCGCCTGCAAGGCGCCAGGGTTCAAACGCCCGCCCAACCCTGCGGGAGCTACCATCCTAACCCGCTGTGCCCTCGATAATTACAACAGGACTTTCAGGAATTGCTTTCCAGGTAACTGGCGTACCACGCCTTTGAGCTCCAAGTCAAATAGCGCCGCCAGCACTTCTGAGGAACTGAGCCCTGAAGTTTCGACCAAATCGTCCACGTGCCGCGCCTCGTCCACGCTCAGCAGGCCATATAACGGCCTTTCCATTGGTGCCAAGCCTTCCTCAATGAGCGCGGCCCGCTCTTCGTGGGAAGCCGTCTCGACGGGCATTAATTCCGCCCGCACAGGCGTGGGAAGCTCCTCGATGACGTCTTCCCAGCTCGTCACAAGCTTCGCTCCCTGCTTGATGAGCTGATTCGGGCCGAAGCTCGCGGCCTGCGTCGCGTTGCCCGGCACGCCGAAGACTTCGCGGCCGAACTCCATCGCCAGCCGGGCTGTAATCAGCGAACCGGAATACTGCGCGCCCTCGACCACGACAGTACCGAGCGCCATTCCGGCCAGAATCCGGTTGCGAATCGGAAAGTTCTGAGGCGCGGGGAAGGTCCCCATCGGGAATTCGCTGATGATGGCGCCGCGCTTCTCGATTTCTTCGAAGATCTTCTTGTTTTCCTTGGGATAGACGACGTCGATCCCGCAGCCGAGGACGCCGATTGTCGCTCCGCCCGCCGATGCCAGAGCGCCTCTATGAGCGCTGGCGTCGATTCCGCGGGCCAGCCCGCTCGAAACGACGAGGCCCCGGTCGGCCAGGTCCTTCCCCAGCCGCTCAGCCATTTGATTCCCGTAGAGGGTCGGGCGACGCGCCCCGACGATCGAAATCAGGTGCCGATTCAGAAGTCCAACGTTTCCGCGGACATACAGGAGCGGCGGGGGGTCGTAAATCTCCTTCAGTCGCGATGGATACTCTGGCTCGTCCCAAGTCAGTAACCGGCAGCCAGCGGCCTGGACCTGGGCAAGCTCCTTCGCAGCTTCGCTGAGCGGGCGGCGCGAATGGAGTGCCTGCGCCACCGCTGCCGGCAGCCGCTGCGCTTCCAGCGCCGTCAGCGACGCGCTGAAAATGGCGTCCGGACTGCCGAATTCGCCAAGCAGCTTGCCCGCCATGCGCGCGCCGAGTCCGGGCGTCAGCGCCAGCGCGAGCCAGCCTACGTAATCGTCGGAGTGCATCGAGAGGGAAACCCGCGGCAGAGCCTACGCAGCAGCGCGCGCGGCTGTCAAGCTGGGTGAACTATGCATGATTACGTACAGCCGTCAGCAATTGCCGCAAGCCCGGGTCGAAGAAGGGATTGTGCTATATTGTTGGTCGCCAAGAGCAAAGAGGAATATTGCCGAAGCTGCGCATTTCGATTGTCGAATTCCTGAACACGGCGCCGCTCGTCTGGGGCTTTACGGACGGGCCGCTCGCCGGGAAATACGACCTGTCGTTCACGGTGCCGTCGCAGTGCGCCGAGGCGCTGCGGCGCGGCGACGCGGACATCGCAATCATCCCGTCGATCGAATACCAGCGCATGGAGGGCGTCGCCGCCCTGCCGGACATGGCGATTGCGTCGAAGCGCGCGGTCCAAAGCCTCCTTGTAGTGGCTAAGAAGCCGATCGATCTTGCCAAGCGGATCGCGCTCGACACAAGTTCGCGCAGCACGGCTGGACTGGTCCGCATCCTTGCAAAGGAGCATTGGGGCATCCACCCCGAATTTGTGGACGCCGCTCCGGACGCGTCGAAAATGCTCAAGCAGGCGGACGCGGCGCTGGTGATCGGCGACCCCGCGCTGCGAATCTCGCTGAAAATGGAAGCCCTCGCCGGAAAGATGCCGGGCGGCGGAGACTGCTGCCAGGGCGATCCGGAAGACATGCCCGTGCCCGGCTTTGAGACGCTCTATGTTTACGACATCGTCCATCAGTGGCGCGAAATGACGGGCAAGCCGGCTGTGCTCGCGATCTGGGTGGGACGGCGCGACGCGCTCACACCGGAGGTGTTTGCGGACTTTCGCGCGTCCAAGCAGTACGGGATCGAGCACGTTCGCGAAATCTCCGAAGCCGCTTCCATCAAGCTCGACTTGCCGCCCCGCGCGCTCGAGCGCTATCTGACGGAGAACATCCATTTCGATCTCGATGAGGACAATCTCGCCGGTCTGCGGCTGTATTTCGAAAAGGCGGCCGCGAACGGATTGATCCCGCGCGCGCGGCCACTCGAATTCGCCGCAGCGGCCCCCGGCGCCGACTCCGCAAGCCGCGCAAACCACGCGACGCACTCATAGAGCGAGACAATGGGACTGACACCACAAGAAGCGCTCGATCTTTTCAACTCCGATGACCTGATCGGCATCGGCATGGCGGCCAACGAGGTCCGCCGCGCGAAGACCGATCCGCGCGTCGCCACCTACCAGATCGACCGCAACATCAACTACACCAATTTCTGCACGGAATACTGCTCGTTCTGCGCGTTTTACCGCCCGCCGGGTTCGAAAGAGGGCTACGTTCAACCGCTCGAGTCGATCTACGAAAAAATCGAAGAGATGATCAAGCTGGGCGGGACAGGCGTGCTGCTACAGGGCGGCCTGCACCCGGATTTGAAAATCGATTACTACGAGAACATGCTGCGCTCGATCCACGAGCGGTTCCCGCAGGTGCATCTGCATTGCTTCTCCGCGCCTGAGATCCTGTGCATCGCTGAAGTCTCCGGGCTTTCGATTCGCGATACGATCGCGCGCCTGCGCGACGCCGGGCTTCAATCCATTCCGGGAGGGGGCGCCGAGATCCTCGACGACGAAGTCCGCCGCCGCATCGCGCGGCTGAAGTGCAAGTCCGAGGAATGGGAATCGGTGCACCGCGAAGCGCACAAACTTGGCATGCGCACCACGGCGACGATGATGTTCGGCTGCGGCGAAGAGTACCGCCACCGCGTGAATCATCTCGAGCGGCTCCGCAGGATTCAGGAAGATAACGGCGGGTTCACCGCCTTCATTCCCTGGATCTTCGCGCCCGAGAACACGCCCCTGGGGAAAAAAGTCTCCGAGACCACGGCGTTCGATTACCTGAAGACGCTCGCCATCAGCCGGCTTTATCTCGACAACATCGACCACATTCAGTCGAGCTGGCTCACGCCGGGAATCAAGGTCTGCCAGGTCGGCTTGCAATTCGGCGCGGACGACGTGGGCAGCATCCTGATCGAAGAAAATGTGGTCTACGCCGCCGGGGTCCGCAACCGCACGAACGAAGAAGAACTTCGCCGCATCATCTCCGACGCCGGCTACATCCCCGCCCAGCGCGACACCCTCTACCGGTCCTACGTTTTGAAATAGCCCGCGCTATCCGGCGCGCTTCGAGAGCAGCGGGTACTCATGGTGGTACTCGGGCGATGTGACGACCACGGGCTGCGGGGCAGCGACCGGCAGGTCGATGACGACCTTCGCGCCGTAGGGTTGTTTGTTCGCGAGGGTGATCTCGCCGTGGCATTCCTGCACGATCCCATAGCAGATGCTGAGCCCCAGGCCGGTGCCCTTTCCGACGGGCTTCGTGGTGTAGAACGGGTCGAATGCACGGTTCAGGTCTGCGAACCCGGGACCCGAATCATCGAACTGAATCACGATGCGTTCGGAGTGGTGCGACACGCGAACCTCGATTTCCCGCCGCGCGCTTTCCTGAGCGGCGTCAATCGCGTTGTTCAGGATGTTCAGCAGGACTTGTTTGAGTTCGTCCTCTCCGATTCCCACGGGCGGAAGCTTCGGGTCGACCTGCATGTTGACCTTTATCCCGCGCGCGCGCAGGTGATACTCGCGGAGCTGAACGACGTCCCGCAGCGCGGCCGCCAGATCGGATGAACGCAGCGTCGAATTGTTCTGGCGGCCGAAGCGAAGCAGGCCGTCGACGATCCGCTGCATGCGACGCACCTCGGCCCCCAGTTTCTCGACGCGCGCCGCCGCCTTCTGCCCACTTACCTCCCCGCGGAGCAGATCGGTATAGCCGATCACGCCGGTGAGCGGATTATTGAGTTCGTGCGCCACGCCGGCAACAAGCTGCCCGAGCCCCGCGAGCTTCTCCGAACGCACGAGCTGTTGGTGTAGCCTCACATTCTCGAACGTCACCGCCAGATCCGCGGCGAACAGTTCGAGCTTGACCATTTCGGACGAACCCACGCCGACCGGGCCCTTCGAATCGGACACGTAGAGGCATCCCATGTGCGAGCCGCGGCGCGAGACCATCGGGATCATCACCAGGTTGCCGTCCCCTGATATCCGCAAGGACCTGCTTCCCAAGGAGCGTTCCGGCGTGCGGTGTTTCAGCGACTCGATCGCGTAGTTGCCCGAGTGTTCCCGCAGCGTTTCCTCTTCTTGCGCCGTGAATCCGCTCGAGCTGGCCAGATAGAACCGGCGGTCCTCACCCAGAAGAAACAGCGCAGCGCGCTGGAAGCTGCTCATTTCGGTGATCGCGGGGGCCACTTCCGCGCACAGGGCGACGGGATCGCTTGCGGCCAGCAGGCGGGATGTGATTTGCGAGAGGCGTTCGAGCAGCAGGTTTTCGGCCTGCGTGCGAGCCCTTCCCTCCTCGATGACCGCGGATTTGTCTTCGAGAAGCGTGAGCACCATCCCTAGCGCGACAAGAATTCTCGGTACATTCCAGAAGTCCAGATGGGCCTGAAATTTCGGCGCAAGAAAGTGCAAAATGGCAGCGATCGGGTACTCGGCCCCCCATCCCAAAAACCCAACCATGACCGTATTCACACCGAGCGAGGCACGCCCATAGAGTCGTCTGAAAAACACGCCGGAGAGACCGTAGGTGAGTCCCAGGATGGCTGCAACAGCGACCCACGAGTTGCCGCGCAGTTGCTCGTGGATCGCTCCAATCCCGATGCCGGCAAGCCCGGCGGCGATATAAAGCCCCTGACGCGGAGACGCGAAGAACGAAAACGCGGCCGCTCCTAGGAAGATCAGTGCGGTCAATCCAGCCGGAACCCGGGGCATTCCCCAGTTGAAACCGATGGAGAACGCCTGAGCCACCATGGGCACACCCAGCAGAAGTATGAAACCGGTGCGCTTCCGCCGGTCGTCGGGCTTGAACATGACCGAGGAAAGAAATACGACCCCCGCAAGCTCGATAGCCGCGAAGTCGACTGCGGTTATGATGGTCTCGAGCACTCCAGCGTGGATCTCGATGGCTTTGGCGAAGAAGTGCAGGAACGCCAGCGCCCAGGCATATGTCCAGAGCCGCACGCGTGCTGACGGAGCCTGCCGTTGCACGGATACGAACATGCCGACCAAAACAGCCAGGACAAGAACGATCGGCAACGCCTCAGATAATATCGTCACGTCACCTCCAAGTTAACAGGCTAGCCCTCGGGCGGAAACATAGCAATGGAGCATTGGTACCAGATGTTGCGAAGAGAGAGCGAACGAGGAAGAGCCGCAGGCCCTAGTCTTTCAGCACGTTACGAATGTCGAGCATCACTTCGGCGCCTTCGGGAAGATCGAGCGGCTCGGCGGGTACCAGGATGCCCTTGGCGAAGCGTGCGCGAATGCGCGAGCGAACCGGCGACGGGCGATGCGCAGGCGCCTCCGAGGCCGAAGCTGCGTGAGCCGCGGGACCGAACCCGCCCGCATCGAGCGCGACATTGGCCAAGGCATCCGCGTCGCGATTGCTCTCGCGACGGACGTGCTCGATCACGAAGTACTCCAACTGGCGCGCGAGCTTCGAGGCGCGTTCGTGGAGCGGCTTTAGATCCGCGCTCTTCACTTTGTAGCGCCCCTGCATCTGGCGGACGAGCAACTCCGAATCGCTGCGAATCCGAAGCGCGCTGATGTTGTGGCTCGATGCGTAATCGAGAGCGGCCAGCAGCGCGTAGTATTCAGCAACGTTGTTCGTTTCGCGGCCGAGCTTCTTCGCAAGCTCGAGAACGACTTTCCCGCCGGGATCACGCATCACCACGGCGTAGGACGCAGGGCCGGGATTGCCGCGCGAGGCGCCGTCAATATTGGCGACGTGGACTCCCGAGGGCGGCGCCGGGGGATGCGAATCCGAAAACAACCGGGCGCTCGTGTGCGGCGGAATCTTCGTCGGGCGGCTCATGCGGGCCAAGCGATGCGAGGGGAGGACTCAGCTCTCACGGGAAGAGGCCTGTGACGCGGAAGCGGCGGCCGGCGCGGCAGACACATCCGGCTCATGATAATAGAGGATGCGCGTGCAGGTCTCACAGTGGAACATCTCCTCGCTCCCCGCGCGCCGCATTTCCTGAAACACGTGCGGCCGGACCCTCATCCCGCATGCGCCGCACTTTTCCTCGCGCACTTCGGCCAGCGCAATGCCATTGTGTTTTTTGACGATCCGCTCGTAATGGTCGAGCAGATTCTCCGGAATCTCCGCCACGGCGCGCGCGCGTTCCACCTCGAGTTCCGCAAGAATCTTTTCGGCCGAGGCCTTTTCCGCATCGATCTTCGAGCGCTGGCCGCGCGCCGCCTCTTCCGTCTCCTTGAGCGTTTTCTCCGAGGCCTTGACGCGGCGGTCATACTCTTCGGCCGCCACCATCTGCTCGAGCAGGCGGTCTTCAGCCTTGGCCATTTCCTCTTCGGCGTTCTGGATTTCGTGCTGGAGCGCCTTATAGGCCTCGTTCGTTTTCACCTGAGACGACTGGTCCCTGTATTTGCGGGCTCTTTCCTTCCACTGCTCGACGTCGAGCTCGTATTTCTTTCGTTCCTTGATCGTGGTGAGCTGCGCGGCCTTGCTCTGCTCGAGCGCGGCTTTGGCGGTGGCGAGGCGCGCGTCCACCTCGGCGATCTTTTTGGGGAAAGCGGCAAGCTGGGCGCGGACTTCGTGCAGCCGCACATCGACGCTTTGGAGGTCGAGGAGATTCTGGAGCACCTTTTGCACGACGGGGCCATTTTAGCACGCGAAATGAAGATCCGGACGCGCCCTCCGCAAATCCCCCGGCGCGCGGGCGCTCTTGTTCCTCCGCGAACTACTTGTAGGGTTGGCGGTCGTGCGTGGCGTTTTCGAGGCTCAGGGCGCGGGTTGGACCATCATAGTCTGGTCCACGGCGTAGTCCTGGCAGCCTTGGACAGCACCGCATCGCGCAGTCGCGCGGAAGCTTTCGTCGGATGCTTCCACTTGGTAGGTATATCCGGCGCGGCCGGCCTTCCTCATTTCCATCGCGCCGCTCGACGTGAGTTCGTCCATGGAAGCGTACTTGCCGTGTTCGGCCTGGTAGGCGCGCTCGGCCTGCGCGATCCCGAGCAGGTCATTCTGCACGCCCACGGCGTCAATCGTCTGGACGGGCGTCGCCACGCCGGGAGATTGCGCCGGCGAAAGATAGTACTTGTAAACCATCACAGCAATCGCCGCCACCACAAGCAGTCCAACCAAGCTGCCCAATGCTCGCATGGTCACCTCGCGCGTGCGCCGCTGCCGGCGCCGCTTGGCTACCAGTTCCCATAGCACCATATCGGCTGTCGGCCCGCAAACTTTCGATTGCGCGCCGGTGCGAATCGGGAAACATCCGCCCGCGCGGCTGAGGTTCTCGCAACGCAGGGCCGTAGATGCTACTCTTTCCCGGCTGGATGCGTCTAACTCCAGACGCGCTGAGGGTGGAGTGCGACCATGGCTACGCGCAAGCGCCGCAATGCAGGCCGATCGGAGCAATCGAGATGAAGGCTTACGCGGGAAAATCG
This sequence comes from Candidatus Acidiferrales bacterium, assembly GCA_050018375.1. GTDB lineage: Bacteria > Acidobacteriota > Terriglobia > Acidiferrales > UBA7541 > Palsa-295. The sequence continues at coordinate 11,243 of JBEKAE010000030.1, forward strand.
ATTCGAACAGGCATGATTGTGGTGATGTTGTTCGCGGCGGTGCTGGCTGCGTCCGCGGCGCCATCACTGGCGCAAGAGCCATCGCCCGGAGGCCAGGCCGCCGAAGTTCTCCCCCCAAAACTCAACTTCACGACGAGCACGCTATCGAACGGCCTCAAAGTGATCCTGCTCGAGGACCACGAAGTTCCGGTCATCAACGTTCAGATTTGGTACCACGTCGGCGGCAAGGACGAGAAGCCCGGCCATACAGGTTTCGCTCATCTTTTTGAGCATCTGATGTTCAAGGGCTCGGCTCACGTTGGACCGGACGAGCACTCGCGCATCATCGAAGCGGTCGGCGGATTCGACAACGCCGAAACGGGCGACGACACCACGAATTTCTTCGAGACCTTCCCGAGCAACTATCTCGAGCGCGCCCTCTGGCTCGAGGCCGACCGGATGGGCAGCCTCAACGTGGACGAAGCGAATTTCGAGTCCGAGCGGCAGGTCGTCGAAGAAGAGCGCCGCGTCCGCGTCGATAATCAGCCCTACGGCACGATCGAAGAAGATCTCCGCGCCGCCGCCTTCACCGTCCACGCCTACCATCACACCCCGATCGGCAGCATCGCTGATCTGGACAAAGCGACGCTCCAGGATGTTCGCGATTTCCACGACACCTACTACAAGCCGAATAACGCCACGCTCGTCATCGTCGGTGACTTCGATTCAAAGCAAGCGCTCGAGTGGTCCCGGAAGTATTTCGAGGGTATTCCGCCCTCGGCAAAGCCCATCCCGCGGCCCGACAACCCGGAGCCGCCGCAGACAGCCGAACGTGTAGTGGAGAAATCGCATTCGAACACGCCGCTCCCGGCGGTCGTCATCGGCTACAAGATTCCGGCCCGATACGCCGCGGACTCTTACCCGCTCGACCTCGCCTCGAACATTCTCGCGGGCGGCGAGAGCAGCCGCCTCTACCAATCGCTTGTGTACAAAGATCAGATCGCCGTGCAGTCAGCCGGCTCCGGGGATTTCAGTGAAGATCCAAATCTTTTCTGGGCGTACGCCATCATGAATCCGGGGCACTCGGCTCAGGACGGCGAAAAAGCGGTCGTCGCCATTCTCGACGGACTGAAAGACAAGCCCGTCGATGCGCAGGAACTCCAGAAGGCGAAGAATCAGGAAATCGCCGGGTTCATTCTCGGCCGCGATACCGACGAGGAAAAGGCTGTCGCGCTCGAGGGAGCTGCCGTAATCGGCAAGAATCCGGACCTGGTCAATACGGATCTGGAGCAGTATCTGAAAGTGACGCCGGAAGACATCGAGCGCGTGGCGAAGGAATATTTCGTGCCGGAACATGCCACGGTCTTGATCGTCAAGCCCGCTGCGCCCGCGCAGTAGATTCGCCAAGATTCATACCAGGAGCACCGATGAAGCGCGCAATCAAACCGTGGATTTTTCTTGTGGCGCTCTTTGCGCTGGCGACGACGGCGGCGCGTGCGCAGCAAGCCGGACAGCAGCCCGCCGCGCCTGCAAATAAGAATGGCACGGGCGTCGTACCGCCCGGCGTAAAGCTCGTTCCGGAGATGCCGCCTGCGGGCGCGCCGAGGCCGTTTCATTTTCCCCAGGCCGCCACGAAGACGCTTCCGAACGGCCTCCGCGTGTTCGTGGTTACCGATCACAGCGAACCGGCGGTTGCCGCGCGTCTCGTGATCCTGTCGGCCGGCAGCATCAAGGACCCCCAAGGAATGCCCGGCGTGGCGCAAATGACGGCGAACCTGCTGACGCAGGGCACCGAAAAGCGCTCGGCGCGCGAGATTGCCGAAGCGATTGATTTCGTCGGCGGCTCGCTCGAGGCGTCTGCGGGAAGAGATTCGACGGCTGTGATGCTCAACGTCGTGAAGAAGGACTTGTCCACCGGGCTTGACCTGATGTCCGACGTTGTGTTGCACCCCGCGTTTCGCGCCGACGAGCTCGATCGGCAGCGCCAGCAGCTTCTTTCCGGTCTGACGGTGCAGTATTCCGATCCGGACTACCTCGCGTCGGCGGTGTTCGACCGGGTCGTTTATGGCGGCTCGCCCTACGGCTGGCCTGCCGAGGGCACTCCGGAAACGGCCAAGAAATTTGCCCCGGAAGAGCTCGCGAAGTTCCATGACGCCGACTACTCACCCAACGAGTCCCTGCTCGCTTTTGCGGGCGACATCACGCCCGAGGAAGCATTTGCCGCCGCGGAAAAGTACTTTGGCGCATGGCCCAAACACGACGTTGCGGCAGCCGTCCCGCCCGCGCCGGAATCCGTGCACGGCCTGCACATCTGGCTGATCGATAAGCCGGATGCCGTGCAGACGCAGATTCGCGCAGGAAAGCTGGGCATCCGGCGCGGCGACCCGAATTACATCCCGGTTGAAGTGATGAATCGCGTTTTCGGCGGCGGCTACAACAGCCGCCTCAATACCGAGGTCCGCGTCAAGAAGGGCCTTACCTATAGCGCGTACTCCTCCTTCAACCCGCACCGCTACGCAGGCGCGTTCGGCGTGGGGACGTACACGCGCACCGAGGCCACCGTCGAAGCCACCAAGCTGGTCGTGGACCTGATCGCCAAGATGTCCACGGGCGAAGTGACGCAGGAGGAGCTGGATTTCGCGCGCGACTATCTGGCTGGCGTCTACCCGATTCAGTCGGAAACGGCCGAGCAGGTGGCCGACCGCGTCGTTGTGGCTGCGGCTTTCGAGCTGCCCGCGGACTATAACAGCACGTATCCGGACCGAATCCGGAGCGTGACGCCCGCACAGGTTCGCGAGATGGCGCAGCGTTACCTGAGTGCCAAGGATCTCGATATCGTCCTCGCGGGGAACGTTGCGACGTTTCGCGACGCCCTGAAGAAGGCGTTCCCGGATGCGCAGTACGAGGAGATTCCGTTCGACGAGGTAAATCTGCTGGCTCCCGATCTCCGGAAGCCGAAAATGTCCGCGGCTGCGGCGACGCCGGAGTCTCTCGCTCAGGGCAAGGAAATTCTTCTGGCGGCCGCGAAGGCGGCAGGCGGCGATGCGCTTGCGTCGCTCAAGGCGCTGAGGATGACCGAGGACAGCAAGCTGATCGGGCCGGCCGGCGAGGTGTCCCCGATGTCGCGGACCATAAAATGGTTCGTGTCGTTTCCGGACCGCGCGCGCGGCGAAATTGCCGCCGGCGACGTGACCGCCGTCCAAGTCTCCGACGGAAAGTCGGCGTGGTTGCAGATGGGAAACCAGACGCAGGATGCCACACCGATGATCGGCGAATTCGAGCGCGCGATTGCGCTTTTTGGCGGCGGCTGGGGCCTCTACCAACAAGTGCTGGCCGGCAAGGTCGCGGGCCAATCGATTGGAGAAGATGAAATCGAGGGCAAGAAGGTGGCCGGAGCGGCCGTCCGGGAACCTTGGGGAGATATGAAGCTCTATTTTGATCCTGCCACTCACCTGCTGGTTGCGGCGCGGTACCAGTCGGCGGGGCCGCAGGGAGCCTCCGACAACGAACAGCGCTGGAGCGATTATCGCGCGGTCGAGGGCCGGCAGTTCGCGTTCTCGACGGCCGTGTATCGCGACGGCGTGAAGTATATGGAGTCCACGATCCGGCAGCTCGACCTGAACCCCAACATCAACGACGCGCTCTTCTCGAAGCCCGAAGTCGCGCCCGCCCCGTCAAAATAGCGCGCGGCGCTCTACCTCACCGACAGAATCACCTTCCCGATGTTCTTCCGGTCGTGGATGTATTGGTGCGCCGCTGCGCCTTCTTCCAGCGGAAACGTCTTGCCGATCACGGGTTTGATTTTCCCCTCGGCGTACATCCGGAAGATTTCGCTGAGTTCGCTGCGCAGAAGCGCGCCGCGCGAACGCACTCCCCCGAGGTTCACACCGATCACGGCCGCATTCTTGGCCATCAGCTTGAGGGGGTGAAACCGCGGAGTCTCGAGGTAGGCGCGCAGGGCGCGCAGCGGGCTCCGCTTCCCATCCGGACCGGCCGCAGCCGAAAAACCGTAAACCACCAGGCGGCCGACCGGGCCGAGGCATTTGTAGCTCTGGGCGAAGGATTTTCCGCCGATCGCGTCCATCGCCAATTCGATGCCATCCGGAGCGTATTTCCGCACTGCCTCCACCAGGTCTCCCCTGGTGTAATCAATTGGGTGATCCACCCCGATCTTGCGGAGGTACTCCTGCTTCGCGGGCCCGGCGGTTCCGAAAATCACCAAGCCCCTCGCTCGCGCGAGCTGCACCGCTGCGATTCCCACGCCTCCCGCCGCGCCGTGGATCAGGATTCTGTCGCCCGGCTGCAAATTGCCCATGACGAACATCGAATGATACGCGGTCAGATAGTTCACGAAGATCGCGGCGCCTTCGTCGAACCTCATGCCCGCCGGCAGGCGATGGACTTGCGTGGCCGGCGCAACGACCCACTCCGCATACGCGTTGAATTGCGGAAGCGCGACCACGGCGTCGCCCACTCGAAGCCCCTCGCCTTCCGTCTGCTTGCCGCTCTCCGCGATCTTCTCCACCACGCCGGCGATTTCCAGGCCCGGGACAAACGGCGGCTTGGGCGTGCCGGGATAAATTCCCATGCGCTGGAGGAGGTCCGCGAAATTGACGCCGATGGATTTCACGCGGATCAGGACTTCTCCGGCCTTTGGCTGGGGATCGGGTACCTGCTGTAGTTCAAGAACATTGGGCGGCCCATACCTCCGAACGACGAGCGCGCGCATCTAAGTTCCTTTCTGGACTCGCTCCGGCTGTCGCTGCTCCCCCGCGTAGCCTGGACGCGAAAGCCGTCCCGGCTTTTCGTTTGGGAATCGAGGCATCCTACCTTAAACTGTTAGACTTTGTGCAACGATGAAACGCGAACAGAGATATAGAGTCCTTTTGACCGGCGCGGCCCTCCTGGCCACGGCGTGGGCTTGCCTGGCTACGAACCGTCCCCCGCAGGCTCAGGCGCGGCCGACCGTGCTCAGCGCCATGCAGGACGAGCTCGACCGCTCCCTGGCAGCCCTCTCCAAGGCTGATCCCGCAGACTACTTCATCAGCTATACCGTCACCGACCGGCAGTACTCCGAGGTTACCGGCTCGAACGGCGCGCTGCTTTCGAGCACGGAAGACCGCGGGCGATGGCTCGAAGTCCAGACCCGCGTGGGGAGCTACCAGCTCGACGACACGCACAAGCTCGCCGACCGCCCGCCGAGTTGGACCAGCCCCGGTACGTCTGTTGCGATTGACGACGACATCGCCGTCCTCCGCCGCGAAATCTGGCGCGAGACCGACCGCCAGTATCGCGCTGCTTCGCAGGCCCTCATCAAGGTCAAGACCAGCCAGGAAGTGCAGGTGCAAACCGCCGAAGGCGCTGCGCCCGATTTCTCGAGTGAGGAGCCCCACACCTACATCGGTCCCCGCGTCGAGATCCATGTTGACCGGAAACCCTGGGAAGAGCGCGTGCGGAGATATACGGCCGCATTCAGCAAGTCGCCCGCGGTCCTGAACTCCATCGCCACGTTCACGGCTCTGGCGACCAATCAATACCAGGTGAACACCGAAGGGACGAAGCTCTCTTTCGGTCAGGTGCACTACCGGCTTGAACTCTTCGTGCAAAGCAAAGCTCCGGACGGCATGGACATCCAGCGATACGCTAACTTCGACTGGCTCGATGCGAAGGATGCGCCCGACGACAAGACCGTCTTCGACCGGATTCAGGTGCTGATTCACGAGACCGAGGCGCTCGACAAAGCGCCGCTCGTCGATCCCTACGCCGGTCCCGCGCTCCTCACCGGCCGCGCTGCCGCGGTCTACTTCCACGAAGTCTTCGGCCATCGTGCCGAAGGCTTCCGCCAGAAGGACATCAACGAGGGCCAGACGTTCACCAGCAAAATCGGCGAGCCGATCCTCCCGGACTTCATTTCGATCAAGGACGATCCGACCGAAGCCTCGCTCGGCGGCCAGATGCTGCTCGGCTACTATCCCTACGACGATGAAGGCGTGCCGGCGCAGAACGTCCAACTCGTCGATCACGGCATCCTGAAAACATTTCTGATGTCGCGCTCGCCGCTCATCAACATCCCGCATTCTAATGGGCACGGCCGCCGCCAGCTCGGCTACGTTCCCGTGGCGCGCCAGGGCAACCTGATCGTTTCGAGCACGAACACGATGACGGACGCTCAGCTCCGCCAGAAGCTGGTCGAGCTGATCAAGCAGCAGGGCAAGCCGTTCGGCCTCCTCATCGACGATATCGCCGGCGGTTTCACCTTCACCGGCCGCGGCAATCCGCAGGCGTTTCAGGTCCAGCCGCTCGTCGTGTACAAAGTCTTCGCCGATGGCCGCCCGGACGAGCTTGTCCGCGGCGTGGACATCGTCGGCACTCCGCTCGTCTCGCTGACAAAGATTGTGGCCACCGGCGACACGCCCGACATCTTCAACGGCTACTGCGGCGCCGAATCCGGCAGCGTGCCGGTTTCGGCCGTGGCTCCCGCGATGCTGATTTCCGAGATGGAAGTGCAGAAGAAGCAGACCTCCACGGACAGGCCGCCGCTGCTGCCGCCGCCCGCGCACGATCCGCTCGCAAAGGGGCAACAGTGACGAAAATCTCCGCATGCGTGCTGCTGTTCGCGATGCTGGGCGCGCCTCTTGCTGCCGCTGGAACTCCCTCGGAGCCGGCCGCGCCGCAGGCGTCGAATTTTTCGGGCGACAACGACCAGACGCTTCGCGCCATGCACGACGAGATGGAGCGCTCCCGCCTGCGCCTCGCGCTTTCGCCGGTGGAAAAGCCGTTCTACATCGAATACCGCCTGCTCGATCTCGATATCCGCAGCGTTACGTCGTCTTTCGGCGCGGTTGTTTCGAGTTCGCTCGGCCGCAGCCGTTACATGAGCGTCGATGTGCGCGTGGGCGACTATCACCTCGACAGCTCGAATTTCCTGAGCGAGGACGGCTTTCAGGGCTTTCTCGGCTCGACCGGCCAGGTCGGCATCGACCGCGACTACAATTCGCTTCGCCAGGATCTCTGGCTCGCCAGCGACCAGGCGTTCAAGGCCGCCGTCACGCAGATGTCGCTCAAGAACGCCTTTCTCCGCAGCTTGACCAAGCCGCCCGAGATCGACGACTTCTCGCAGACGCCGCCGCTCGTGAAGGTCGATCCGCGGATCGAGCCCGACTGGACGTCGCGCAATTGGGATGACGAAGCGCGCGCGGCCTCACTGGTCCTGAAGGATTACCCGCAGCTCTACGGCACGCGCGTCAGCTACTACCTGGTTTACGCCACCACGTACCTGATGACGAGCGAGGGCACCACGATCCGCACTTCGCGCAGCCTCGCGGGCATCGAAGCGGCGCTCGATACCGAAGCCGACGACGGCATGCCGCTCCACAACTTCTACGCCTCCTACGCCGCGCAGCCCGCCGGCTTGCCGGACGCAGCGGCCGTGTCGAAAGGGCTCGCGCAAAGCGCCGCTGACTTGACAGCTTTCAGCTCGAGCGCTCTCGTGCCGGACTACACCGGCCCGATGCTCTTTGACGCGCCCGCAGCCGCCTCCGCGCTCGCGCAGGTGCTCGAGCCTTCTCTTTCGGGCGCGCGTCCGCCGCTTTCCATGGGACAGGATTTCGATGCGTTCACCGAGCGCATCGGGGGCCGCAGCGAATGGAGCGGCCGCGTCGGAACGCGCGTGCTGCCGACGAACGTCACGCTCGTGGACGATCCCACGCTCAGGGACTTCCAGGACCAACCGCTGCTCGGCGGCTACGATGTGGACGACGAAGGCGTGAAGGCGCAGACCGTCACCCTCGTCGAGAATGGTATTTTGAGAAACCAGCTGATGTCGCGCCGCCCCGGCCCTGATTTTCAAAGCTCCAACGGCCACGCGCGCTCCGCCGTGCTCTCGACCCCAGTCCCTCTCAGCAGCAATCTGATCTTCCAGTCCACCGGCGCGCTGGACGCCGCCGGCCTGCGCAAGAAATTCCTCGACGCCTGCCGCGACGACGGCCGCGAATGGTGCCTCGAGGTCAAGCAGATGGACAATCCCGCGCTGTCGTCTCTCCGCCAGGAGGATTTTTCGGATTTTATCGGCCAACTGGGCGGGGGCATCACCAGCGGCGCGCGCATGCCTCTCTCCGTCTATCGGGTCTACGTCGCGGACGGCCACGCGGAGCCGGTGCGCGGGGGCGTGATCGAAGGCCTCACGCTGCGCTCGCTTCGCAACATTCTCGCGATTGGCAACGATCCTGTCGTCTTTACCTACATGCAAAACGCCACCGACGGACTCGCCGGCTCGGCGCTCGGCGCGTTTGGTTCGGCGCAGGGCGGCATCCCCAGCACCGTCGTTGCTCCTTCATTTCTGCTCGAAGAGGTCGAAGTCCGCGGCTTCCACGGCGAGCCGCGCCGCCTCCCGCTCGTCTCCGCCCCTCCGCTAAAATGACGATGCGACGAGCATCGTCATCCTGAAGCCGACGCTTTTGCCCTTGGTCGGCTGAAGGATCTCTCTTCGATCCGCGCGTCCTCTTGCGGCTCGCCTTGGCGCCCCGTCGCTGACCCAGCGCGTTGTCATCCCGAACCCAGCCGCGTCTTTTGCGGATCAAGGAAGGGCTCCCGGGTCGACGGCTAGTCGAGCCCGGGAGATCAGGCAGGGATTTGCTTTTTCGGTTTGCCGCCGCTTTTCTCCGCCGAGGCTGGCCTCGCTCGTCTTTCTTCTCGCCTTGTAGGTCGCGGCGGAACTTGTCCCGAGCTTGCCTCGGGAGCCGCGACCTAACCTGGTCGCGCGAAGCGCGCACCTATGCGCAGATTCTCTCGCAGCAAGTGGTCCGCCCTGCCGTGGCTACGGCGCAGCCGCGAAACTACTTCTTGGCGAAATACACCTGCTTGCCGCGCAGTCCTTCGTGCGAGTGGCGCAGCGGCAGGACGCCCTTCGGAATCTGCCGCAGCTCGTCCGGGACCATCTCGCCGGGACTGCCTTTCGCGGGCGTGACGCCGCCATCCGCCAGCAGCAGCGCGCCCGTCACGTAGCTCGCCTCGTCCGACGCGAGGAACGCGAAGACGTTCGCGATCTCTTCCGGGCTGCCGCGCCGCCCGAGCGGAACCATCCCGCCGATCATCGCCTGTATCTCGAGGCTCAGCGGCCCGCCGGGCCCGCGCGTCCACGCCGTATCGATCGGGCCGGGACACACGCAGTTCGCCCGCACGCCGTATTTTGCCTGCTCCAGCGCGACGCCCTTCGCAAACGCGTGCAGAAAGCCTTTGCTCGCGCCGTAGGGCGTGAAGCTCGCCGAGCCGTTGATCCCCGCCTCGGAGCCGGTGAAGAGGATGTTGCCGCGCGTCTTCTGCAAGTGCGGCAGCGCGAACTTCGTCATCAGGAACGCGGTGCGGATGTTGCTGCGGATCGTCCGGTCGAAATCCTCGATGCGGTACGCGTCCGTCTCCGCGTTGGCGATGAAGATGCCCGCGTTGTTCACCAGCACGTCGATCCGCCCGAAGCGCCTCACGGCCGCGTCCACGCACCCGCGCGCCGCGGCCTCCTCGGCCAGGTCGCCGAGATACGCCTCCGCCTCGCCGCCGTTCGCGATAATCGCGTCCGCCACGTCTTTCACCGGATCGCCCGGCAGTCCGGCCAGGGCGACGCGCGCCCCCTCCCACGCGAATTTGTGCGCCGTCGCCTCGCCGATCCCCGTCCCCGCGCCAGTAATGATCGCTACCTTGTCCTTCAGTCGCATATTCGTCTCCTCCTGCTTCTCGGCCATGATGATACACGCGATGGCAGCGCGCAGCTTGAGCCCGGCGTTTCGAAAAGTATTTCGAAAGGTATTGCTTCCAATTCGTAGGATAGCGGAGTAACATTTCTTCTCGCCACCCAGCCGCGGAGAGGAAATATGAAGTCAAACGCCGCGAAATGCCTTCTGTATGGGGCGGGTTCTGTCCTACTGCTTCTTCTCATCCAGACAACCGCCTACGCCGACTCCGTTCCGCCGTTTACCGTGGACGTCAATACCACTGCGCTCGAAGGCGGATCGTACATCGCGGGCTTCGTGCTGGTCGACTCGAGCGGCGTCGCCGATGCGGGCAACACACTTACGATCAATGGTTTTGCATACGGCGGCGGCTCGGCGGGCACGGTCGATTCGTCGTTCACGACGGGCGGCGCGAGCGGAGATTTGTCGTCCGGGATCACACTCACCGATACCTCCGACCTCAACGGAATCGCGAGCTCCTTCACGCCGGGCACGAATCTGTCGTTTCTAGTCACGCCGACCGTCGATCCTTCGGACTTGGCGGGCTACGAATTCGTCCTCGTGCTCTTCGACAGTTCCGGCAACGAGATCACCACGACAGACCCTTCGGGAAACGACTTTCTCGCCGATGCGCAAATTGTCCCCGGAGAAACGAGTGTAACGGTCGACGAGTTTGCAATTGTCACGCCGGAGCCGTCCACCCTGCTCTTGCTGTGCCTTGGCTTGGCCGCTCTCGGCCTCGGGATGATGCGCAAGCGGTCGCCTCGCCGATTCTCGTTCTCGCGCCCGTAGTCATTGCTGACCACAGGTTTCGTCAGACACGTCACCGACCGCCGCTGCCCTAAGAACGGCGGTCTCAAGCGTATAATCCCCGGAATGGCGGCGCAGACAGCGACAAACACACCAGGCAACATGCCGGCCCCCACACCGGTCCCCACGGCGGCCAATGCCGCGCGCGAAAAGCGCATGGCGGCGCTCGGCTCGGTGGGCTCGGCCATGGCGCTCGTCACGCTGAAGGTGATTCTCGCGGTCGTTACCGGCAGCCTGGGAATTCTCTCGGAAGCGCTGCACTCGATTCTCGACTTGGTCGCCGCGGTCATCACGTATCTTTCCGTCCGCGTGGCGGACAAGCCGGCGGACGCAGATCATCTCTACGGCCACGGGAAAGTGGAGAGCTTTTCGGCGTTCGTCGAGACGGGCCTGCTGCTCCTGACGGCGCTCTACATCATCTGGGAGGCGTTTCAGCGGCTGCTCTTCCGTGCGCCGACGATTCGCCTGAGCCCCGCCGTGATCCTGATTCTGGCGCTTGGAATGGGAATCGATTTCGTTCGCGCGCGCGCGCTGAATCGCGTGGCAAAAAAGTATCCGAGCGAAGCGCTCGAAGCCGACGCGCTGCACTTTTCGACGGACGTCTGGAGCACGTTCGTCGTCGTCCTCGGGATCACGGGCGCGTGGCTGGGCCTGAAATACAATATCCCGTGGCTCGGCATGTTGGACGCAGTCGCGGCGCTCGGCGTGGCGGGCGTCATCATCTGGATCGGCTCGCGGCTCGGCAAGCGCACGATCGACGCGCTGCTCGACGTGGCGCCGAGCGGCCTGCGCGAGCAGATCGTGAGCGCCGTGGACGACACCGAAGGCGTGCTGCAAACCGAGCGCGTGCGCGTCCGCCGCGCCGGCCAGCGCTATTTCGTGGACGTGACCATCAGCGTCCCGCGCACGGCGAGCCTCGAACAGGCGCACGCGGCGAGCGACGCCGTCGAGCGGAACATCGGGCAGATCGTTCCAGCGGACGTGGTGGTGCACGTCGAGCCGCGCGCCCGCTCGAACGAGCATCTCTTCGACACGATTCGCGCGATCGCGCAGCGCCGCGGCCTCGCCGTCCACGAACTATCCGCGCACCAGCTCGATGGGCACCTGTTCGTCGAGCTGCACCTCGAGGTGGACGAGGAATCGAGCCTCCGCGAGGCGCACCGTCGTGCGACCGAACTCGAAGAGGACATCCGCGCCGCCACCGATCCGCAGGCGCTCGTCAACATCCACATCGAGCCGCTCGGCGCGCGCATTCCCGGCGCGGCGGAGATGAAGGAACTCGCCCGCGCCGTGCAGGAGTTCCTGAACTCGCTTCCTTCGGAATACCGCGAGCGCGTCGATTGCCACGAAGTCCACGTCCGCAGCGTGGAGCACAGAATTCTCGTCTCCTGCCACTGCGCGATGGACGGCAGCCTGCCGATCACCGAAGTCCACGACATCACGGCGGCGCTCGAAGACCGCGTCAAGGAACACTTCCCTCAAATCTTCCGGGTGACGATTCACCCCGAGCCGGTCGAAGAAAAATGAAGAGAGCGGCGCCCCGAAAACACCTGCGCGGCGAGAGCGATGACGGCGGGAAAGCATTCGAGGACGTAGCGCGGCTCCGGCGTATCGGCGGAAGTCGCCATGAAGGCCGTGCGCACGAGGATGAACGCGATCAGCAGCGCCCATCCTGGCCGGCCCCGCAAGATCCACGCTCCGGCCAGCGCCAGGGCAACGTAAACGCAATTCACGAAAAAGAGGCTCAGCGTGACGACAAGATCTTCGCGGTCATATTTCCACTCCTCGCCGAGAGGAAACGGATGGCCGGAGTAAGGCAGCAGCTCCACGCGCGGCGTGAACCACAGCGCGAGCGACCGGAGCAGCGGGATTTTAAGATACGTGCGCAGCGGGTGGCGGACCGTCCGTTCGCGGGCGATCTCCCCGAATTCGCCGTCCTCGCCGCGCGTGACCGTCAACGTGTCGTCGTAGCGCGCGAGCAGATTCGCCACGCGCGCGCGCTCCTGCGATGAATCGAACGCCGACGGCGGAAGATCGCCGATCGAGATTCCTTCGCCGTCGATCTTCCAGAGCGTGTTGTAGACGTCGCCGAACCGCCAGAGCCACGTGCGGGTCCACGCGCTGAATCCGGTCGGCGTGAATTCGCCGGGCAGCTCGCTGTAACGCGGCGCGAGGAACCGCACTTCGTGGAGCGTGCGCCAGTTGCGCGCGGCCCACGGCAGCAGCGGCAGGAGCAGCCCGGCCGCCATCAGCGCACCGCTCTGCGCCAGCTTCTTCCAATCGCGCGGCCGGAACCATTTCGCCAACAGAACGAGTCCCATCGCGCACAGCAGCAGCGGCGTTTCCGGCCGCACCAGCGTGCCGAATCCGGTGACGATTCCTCCGAGAAACCATGGGCTTATCGCGCGGCGTCTCGCCGGGTCCGGCGTCTCTCCCCGGTCCGCTTCTAGCAGGGCCCCCATCAAAATCAGGATCGCAAGGGCCGTCAGAAACGTGACCAGCGTTTCGGTCAAGACGACGGCCGTGTAGTTCGCCGTGAACGGGCAGAGCGCCGCCAGCCACAACCCTGCAAGCGCCACGCGGCGGCGGGCCGCTGCCGGCGCCAGCCGCGCCGCAATCAGGGCGATCAGAAAACAGGTGGCGAGGTCCACCACGGCCTGCGCAAACATCACCGCCCGCTGCGAATTCCCGGCGAAGGCGAAGATCGCCGCGAGAAACGCCGGATATCCGGGCATGCGCATGTCCACCGGCATGAGGTGGCCGTTGACCGGGAAGCCGTAGACACCCTTCTTCAACCAGTTCCAGGCCAGCTCGATGTAAAATGGGGCATCACCCGAGTCCGCCGAGGGGAATTTCAGAACGAAAAACAGGCGCAGCGCCAGTCCGGCGGGTACAGCCGAAGTGACATTCGCGCGCATCTTATGAGAAGGGGTCATTGACAGCCTGCCGACGGATGGCTAGCTTGGATTGTCCTCATGCCTGAACGCAAGCCCATTTTCTACGATCAGGAACGCCGCCGCTGGCGGCGAACCCGGCTCGCGCTGGAAGTCGCGGGAGGGTTTTTCACGCTCGTCCTCGTTATTTTCCTGCTGAACATCGGCCGGAATCCTGAATTGCCGGAGATTTTGCGGCCGGATACGCACACCAGCTTGCGTCCGATTCGCGCGAAGGTGAAACCCAAGGCCTACCGCGGCCGAAAGCGCAAAGTAGCGGCGCTCGGCAAGGTGCCGCAGAACTACGACCCGCTGCGCGCCGCATTTTATGTGAGCGACGACTACACCAGCCTGGCTTCGCTCCAATTGCACTATCACGATCTCGACTTGCTGATCCCGGAGGCGCTGCACGCCGTCTCGGCCGATGGCACGCTCGACGCCGACCAGGATCCAAAGCTCGAGGGTTTCCTGCGATCGCTAAAGGCAACGCGCAACGTCGATTTTCCAGTCATGTCGATGGTGAATAACTACGACGCGAAGAAGAATAGTTGGTGCCCTCCGGAAACGCTCCAGATGCTGGCGAATCCGGCAGCGCGCGAAAAGCTGGCGACGCAGCTCGAGGAATTCGCCGACGCCGAGCATCAACCCGGCATCGTCGTGGACTTCGAATCGCTGCCCGAATCGAGCATGCAGGATTTTCAGCACTTCGTTCGCGATCTCTCTGTCGCGCTGCACGCCCGGAATCTGAAGCTGATGGTCGCGCTTCCCGCGGCCGACTTTAGCTACGACTACAAGTACTTGGCCTCGCAGGCCGACGCCATCATCATGATGAACTACGACTATCGCTGGCCGACGTCCGATCCCGGGCCGATCGCGCCGCAGGACTGGTTCGTGCGGAACATCGACAACATGGTGAAGCTGGTGCCGCCTGACAAGCTGATCATGGGAATCGCCAATTACGGATACGACTGGCCGAAAGCGTCCAAGCGCGTGCCGCATCCGGTGGCCCAGGCGGTGTCTTTTCAGCAGGGAGTCGTCACCGCCGTCGAATCCGGCTCCGATATCCTCTACGATCCCGATACTTTCAACCTGCACTATTCCTACGAGGACGAAAACAATCAGGTGCACAACGTCTGGATGCTCGACGGCGTGACGGCGTACAACGAATTGCGCGCGGCCGAGCGCGCGGGCGTTCGGGGTACGGCGGTCTGGCGGCTGGGAATGGAAGATCCGTCCATGTGGGACATCTGGGACGCGACGCACGCCGACGATCCCACTCGAGCCAAGCTCGAAGCCGTTCCCCCGGGCTACGACCTGATCCTCGAAGGCGATGGCGACATCTGGCGCATCACCGGGACACCGCAAAACGGTTCTCGAACGCTCGATTACGACTCGGATTCCGACGCATTCGACGACGAGAGCTTTCAGAGCTACCCGATGTCGTGGCGGATCCAGCAGATGGGCGCCGCGCCGCACAAGGTCGCGCTGACGTTCGACGACGGTCCCGATCCGGATTGGACCCCGAAGATTGTCGACGTTCTAAAGCAGAAGAAAGCGCCGGGGACGTTCTTCGTGATCGGCGAATCGGCGAATCAGTACGACAACATCGTGAAGCGCGAATACGCGCTGGGCAACGAAGTCGGGAATCACACGTTCACTCACCCTGAATTCGACAATATCTCGAAGCCGGACCTCCAGATTCAACTGAACCTCACCGAGCTGCTCCTCGAAAGCAGCCTGGGAGTGAAGACGACGCTTTTCCGCCCGCCCTACGGCATCGACCACCAGCCTGAAACCGCCAGCGAAGTTCAGATGCTACCGATCCCGCAGTCGATGGGCTACGTCATCATCGGCGCGCGGATCGACCCGCACGACTGGGGCGAACCGAATGGCGGACCTCCGCCCCCGGTGGACACGATCGTTCAGCGCGTCCTCGCGGACGTGGAGGCCAACAAGGGCAACATCATCCTGATGCACGACGGCGGCGGCGACCGCAGCCACACCGTCGCCGCGCTGCCGCAGATCATCGACGGGCTGCGCGCGAAGGGCTACGAATTCGTTTCCGTTTCGAATCTGCTCGGCCAGGATCGCTCCGAAATGATGGTGCCGCTGACGCACAAAGAATGGCTGATGGTGCGCGTGGACGCCTTCATCTTCGAACTATTCCGCTGGCTGCGCGGAGGGATCGCGTTCGTCTTCATCGCCGGCATCCTGCTGGCGAGCGGCCGCGCGCTTATCATCGGCCTGCTCGCGCTGATCGAGAAGCTCCGCCCTGCGCCGCAGGACCACCCGGAATACCGGCCCCAGGTCACCGTCCTGATTCCCGCGTACAACGAGGAGGCGGTGATCGTCGATACGGTCCGCGCGGCGCTCGCTTCCAATTATCCGAACCTCGAAGTCGTTGTCGTCGATGACGGCTCGATCGATCGCACCGCAGAACTCGTGCGCGAGAACTTCGGCCGCGATCCGCGGGTGCGGCTGCTCCTGCAAACGAATCGCGGCAAGCCGTCGGCGCTCAACCACGGGCTCTCCGAGGCAACCGGCGAGATCATCGTTTCGATCGACGCCGATACCATCGTCGATGCGCAGGCGATTCCACGGCTCGTCCGGCACTTCGCCGACCCGAGAGTCGCGGCCGTCGCCGGCAACGTCAAAGTGATCAACCGCAATCGCTGGATCACGCGCTGGCAGGCGCTCGAGTACATCACCAGCCAAAATCTCGAAAAGCGGGCGTTCGATCTGCTCAACTGCATTCCGGTGGTGCCGGGGGCCGTCGGAGCGTGGAGTGCGGAAGTGCTTCGCGAAAGCGGCGGGTTTTCGGGCGACACCGTAGCCGAAGACACGGACCTGACGCTCACCATCCGGCGAAACGGCTGGAAGATTCTCTACGACGAAGACGCTATCGGCCGCACCGAGGTTCCGGAAACCGTCGATGCGCTCGTCCGCCAGCGATTCCGCTGGACGTACGGCACGCTCCAGGCGGTCTGGAAGCACCGCGACACGGCCGGCAATCCGCGCTACGGCACGCTCGGCTGGATCGCCATTCCGAATATTTTCCTGTTTCAGATCATTCTGCCGTTGATTTCGCCGGTAATCGACCTTCTGTTCCTGCTGTCGATTGTGCTGTGGGGCCTGGCGCAGCTCCAGGTGACGCGGCTGCTTCCCCTGCCGCTCTGGACCTCGCAGGACGTGGAGCGTTCGCTGATCTTCTTCGCGCTGTTCATGCTGATCGACCTGCTGACGTGCGTCGTTGCCTTCGCGCTCGAAAAGGACGAAGACTGGACGCTGCTCGCTCCGCTGATCATCCAGCGCTTCTATTACCGGCAGATGATGTACGTCGTCCTTTTCCGCTCGGTCAAGGAAGCCGTGCAGGGACGTGCGGTCGGCTGGCGCGGCGTCGAACCGCAGGTGCCGTCGACACCGCCCCCGGCAACCGTCGCGCAGGCCTAAAGTCGGCGCGGGGCTTGCGCGCGGCCGCGAGCCACACAACGATGCAAATCCCTTTGCTGAATCTTGCTCCGTTCTGATAGCATCGCGTCAGGTGGGCTGCATCCCGACGCTTGGGAGCGGCACCGGGGGAAAAATATGAGCGTTGCACCGCATGCGGGCAACGGGAAAGTTTCCGTGCCCGACATTCTGTCCCGCAAGATTCATCCGTCCGCTGGTTCTCCGGAAACACACGACAAAATCACCTGCTTGACGGCATATGACTACCCGACCGCGCGTCTGCTCGACGACGCGGGCGTGGACATCCTGCTCGTCGGGGATTCGCTCGGCATGGTCGTGCTCGGCTACGACAGCACTCTGCCCGTGACGCTCGACGAGGTGCTGCACCACGTCCGCGCCGTTCGCCGCGGGACGCACCGCGCGCTCCTCGTGGCGGACATGCCGTACGGCAGCTTTCACGTTTCGCTCGACGAATCGGTGCGCAACGCCGTGCGGCTGGTGAAGGAAGGCGGCGCCGAAGCGGTGAAGGTCGAGGGCGGCGAGCGGCGGCTCGAGCTGATCGCGCGCCTCGTCGAGGCGGAGATTCCGGTGATGGGCCACGTCGGCCTGACGCCGCAATCGCTGAATGCGCTGGGCGGCTTTCACGTGCAGGGCAAGTCGGCGGATGCCGCGCGGCAGATCGAGCGGGACGCGCGAGCCGTCGAGGCCGCGGGCGCGTTTGCCGTGGTGCTCGAATCGATGCCGCGCGAACTCGCCGCGCGCATCACGGAGAAGCTGCGCATCCCCACGATCGGCATCGGCGCCGGGCCGGACTGCGACGGCCAGGTGCTCGTGTTCCACGATCTCGTGGGCCTGACGGAAGGCCACGCGCCGAAGTTCGTGCGGCGATACGCGAATCTCTCGGCGGAAGTGTCGCGCGCCGTTACCGAGTACTGCGCCGACGTCCGTAGCGGGGGATTCCCGTCCGATGCGGAGTCGTATCATTCCGCCGCCGAACTGCGCGAGCGACTGCTCGTGCGCCAGCGGGCGTGAACGGCCCTGGTTGAAGGAACACCGCGCACCGGGTACACTCCCATCCCGAGCAGAAAGGAGCCGGGTACCATGAATCACGACGATTTTCGGCTGCTCTACGACTTCAACGCGTGGGCGAACCATCGCACGCT
This sequence comes from Candidatus Acidiferrales bacterium, assembly GCA_050018375.1. Taxonomy (GTDB): domain Bacteria; phylum Acidobacteriota; class Terriglobia; order Acidiferrales; family UBA7541; genus Palsa-295. The sequence continues at coordinate 29,297 of JBEKAE010000030.1, forward strand.
CGAGGCGTGCGCCGCGCTCACGCCCGAGCAGTTCACGCGTGACCTCGGCTCGAGCTTCCGGTCGCTGCGCGACACGTTCGCGCACATCTACGGGGCCGAATGGGTTTGGCTCGAACGTTGGCACGGGCGCATACCGACCGCGCTTCCTTCCGCCGCCGATTTCCCGGACTTCGAGTCGGTGCAGCGCCGCTTGACTGATATGGATCGCAATCTGGTTGACTACGTCGCCTCGCTCACGCAGGACGACATTCAGCGCCTGGTCCAGTTCAAGACGACCGCAGGGGGGCCGCAGGCGCAGCCGCTCTGGCAATGCCTGCAACATCTCGCAAATCACAGCACCTACCATCGCGGCCAGGTGGCGACGATGCTGCGGCAACTAGGCGCAAAGCCCATCGGGACCGACCTGATCGGATTCTACCGCGAGCGCGCGGCTCAGGCCGGCGCATGACACGTGGCCATTTGCCTCGAAGCTGACTCGGGACTCGCCCACCTCGAATGGAATTGATTCACACCACAGCATGGATGAAACAGATCGCTCGCGATGCGCGCGCGAGGGACCGCGTTCTCGGGCTTGTCCCCACGATGGGGGCGCTGCACGAGGGGCACCTCTCGCTCGTCCGCGAAGCGCAGAAGCAGTGCTCGCCGGTCGTCGTCTCGATTTTCGTGAACCCGAAGCAGTTCGGTCCGGGCGAGGATTTGCAAAAGTATCCGCGGACGCTCGAGGCGGACCGCGCTGCGCTCGACGAGCTGCGCGTCGACTACGTGTTCGCACCGCCGCCCGAAGAGATCTATCCGCCCGGATTCCGCACCGCGGTCGTTGTCGAAGGATTGAGCGACCGGCTGGAAGGGCGCTCGCGCCCCGGCCATTTTCGCGGCGTCACGACCGTCGTCTTGAAGCTTTTCGAGATCGTCCAGCCGCGGCTCGCTTTTTTCGGCCGCAAGGACGCGCAGCAGGTTCGGATCATTCGCCAGATGGCGGCCGATCTGAATCTCGACGCGGAAATCGTCGTCTGCCCGATCGTGCGCGAGCCGGACGGCCTCGCGCTTTCTTCGCGGAACAGCTATTTGAAGGATGGCGATCGGCGCGCGGCCACGGCGCTCTATCGCTCGCTCGAAGCGGTTCGCCGCGACATTACAGCCGGCGAGCGCGACGCGGCTCGGCTGATCGCGACGCTCCGGCAGGTGACCGGCGGCGAGCCCGCTGTGGCGCTCGACTACGCCGAGATTGTGGACGCGGAGACGCTCGAGCCGGTGATGGCCCTGCGAAAGACGTGCTACGTTTTGCTCGCCGCGCGCGTGGGTGGCACGCGGCTGATCGACAACGCCCTCATCGAGCAGGAAGGCGAATCGTTTCGCGTGACCGTCTAACCGTCTTTAATTGCCGCGAGCACCTCGGCGGCGTGGCCCTTCACCGTGACTTTGGGCCAGATCTTGCGGATTTTTCCGTCGGGCCCGATCCAGAAGGTGCTGCGCACGATGCCCAGCGCCGTCTTTCCGAAGAAGCTTTTCATGCGGCGCGCGCCGTAGGCCTCGATCACGTCGAACTTCGTATCGGCCAGCAGCGGGAAATTCAGCTTGTACTTGGCCTTGAACTTCGCCTGCGCCGCCACGGAATCGCCGCTACAGCCGACGATGGCGGCGTTGGCGGCCTTGAAATCCTTGAGCGCGTCGCGGAACTGCATCGCTTCGCTGGTGCAGCCCGAAGTATCGGCCTTCGGATAGAAATACAGGATCACGTTCTGGCCGCTGTAGTCCGCGAGCGAAACCGTGCGGCCGTCGTCCGCCGCAACACGGAAGCCGGGCGCCTTGTCGCCTTCTTTGAGCACGTTCGATTCTCCGTCCCGAAGTTTCGGGGAGCCGTTTCGAGCTATTCGGTGAGAACGCGTTTGACGATTTCGTTGACGAGTTGAGGATTCGCCTGGCCGCGCGTTTCGCGCATCACCTGGCCGACGAAAAACTTAAAGACGCCTTCGTTCCCGGCGCGGTACTTTGCCACGTTGTCCGCGTTTTTCGCGATGATCTCGCGCGCAATCTTCTCGATGGCGCTCGTGTCCGTGATCTGCGCCAGGCCCTCGGCCGCAATGATGGCCGCGGCGCGCTTGCCGGTCTCGAACATTGTCGCGAAGACTTTCTTGCCGCTCGCGGCGGTGATTTCGCCCTTTTCGATTTTCGCGAGCAGTTCCGCGAGCGCCGCGGGGTCAACCGGGCAATCCGCGATGTCCTTCGCCGCGTCGTTCAACCGCCGCAGCAGCTCGACCGAAATCCAGTTCGCCGCGGTCTTTGCCGGAGCGCCCGCTTTCACCGCGGCTTCGAAATAATCCGCCAGGGCGCGCGTCGCGGTGAGAACGCCCGCATCGTAGGGAGTGATGCCGTAGTCGCGCAGGAAGCGCGCGACTTTCGCATCCGGTAGTTCGGGCATCGCGCGGCGCACTTCGTCGATCGTGGCCGCCGAAATGGCGACCGGCAGCAGGTCGGGATCGGGGAAATAGCGGTAGTCGTGCGCGAATTCCTTCGACCGCATCGGCTCGGTGCGCCCCGCCGCGACGTTCCACAGCCGCGTTTCCTGCGAGATCGTGCCGCCCGCCTCGAGCACGCCGATTTGCCGCTCGATTTCGTATTCGAGCGCGTGCGAGAGGTAGCGGAACGAGTTCAGATTCTTCACTTCCGCCTTCGTCCCGAGTTTGGTCGCGCCGCGCTGACGCACGCTGACGTTCGCATCGCACCGCAGCGAGCCTTCCTCCATGTTGCAGTCGCTCACTTCGGTGTATTCGAGAATCTGCTTCAGCGTGTTCAGGTACGCGTAGGCCTCGGCCGGCGTGCGCAGGTCCGGCTCGGAGACGATCTCGATCAGCGGGACGCCGCAGCGGTTGAAGTCGATGTAACTCCAGCGGTCGGACTCCGGGAAACCCTCGTGCAGGCTTTTCCCGGCGTCGTCTTCCATGTGCAGGCGGGTGATGCCGATGCGCTTCTTCTCACCCTCGACTTCGATTTCGAGCGCGCCTCCGGTCGCAAGCGGCAGTTCGTACATCGAAATCTGGTAGCCCTTGGGCAGGTCGGGATAGAAGTAGTTTTTGCGCGCGAAACGCGAGCGCTCCTGAATCTTGCAATGGATCGCGAGCGACGCCCGCAGCGCCAGTTCGAGCGCCCGCCTGTTCAGGACGGGCAGCGCGCCGGGCAGGCCCAGGCACACGGGACACGTATTCGAATTCGGCGCGGCGCCGAACTTCGTCGAGCAGCCGCAGAACGCCTTGGTTAGCGTCTGAAGCTGCGCGTGGACCTCGAGCCCGATCACCGCCTCGTAGCGCGCCAGCGCTTCCGGTGCGACCAACGATGTCTCCTGCGCGGTCCGGTTCATGGCGAAACGCGGATTATACCATCCGTTCCGCCCGACCGAAGTGCCTACCGGTTGACGCCCGCGTCTCCCCCGGGAAATTGACTCGGATTCCCAAAACAAAGTTCAGCCGCAGCGCCGGATATCCGAACGACTCCTTGTACTTTTCGTTCAGCAAGTTGCTCAGGTGGCCGTAGATCTGAACTCCGCGCGGAAGCTGGTGAGCAAATCGAGCGTGTGCATCGACCGCTCGTTTCTGGTGTAGAATCCCGCACTGTATCCCGCGCTTTCCGGGAGAGGAAGACACGGAATCTGGGGTCTGTGGAGAAACGAATGAGTAGGATGCTGAATTACAGCCTCATCGCCGTCGCCTCTATGCTGATGGCGAGCTCGGCATCCGCTCATCACTCGCACGCGATGTTCGACACCACCAAGCAAGTGACGCTGGTCGGCACTGTGAAGGAATTCGAGTGGAACAATCCGCATTGCTGGATTCAGTTGCTCGTGC
>JBEKAE010000031.1:0-35475 GCA_050018375.1 Candidatus Acidiferrales bacterium
CAAAGAAAACCCCGTCCTGATTAGGTCTAATTGAGTGCATCCCAGAAGGTCAGTCTTTTCTGAAAAGTACGATCGGAAGTACTGATTAGAGGGTGTTGCGTCGACCGTCTGAGCCGGCAGACACTATCGGACAGAGGAGGAGATAGACGTGGCCGTGACTCTCGACAAGGCCGTGCCCTGGGGACGTTCGCTCGACGAATACGTCCGGATGTTCGATCTGACGGCTGCCGACCTCGATTCCCGAATTCTCGATTGCGCCGGCGGACCATCCAGCTTCAACGCGGAAATGTATCGAAGCGGCCGGACGGTCGTCTCCTGCGATCCGATTTACCAATTCTCTCCCGCCGACATTGCCCGCCGGATTGAAGAGACCCGCGACACGATCCTCGAAATGACCCACGAAACACGCGAGCGTTTCGTGTGGCGCGAATTCGAGTCGGTCGAACGTCTTGGGCAGATCAGGATGGTCGCGATGAGGCAATTTCTGGACGACTTGCCTGTGGGAATTTCCCAGGGGCGCTACCGTGTAGCCGAGCTACCTGCGCTCCCCTTTCGCGACCGGGAATTCGATCTCGCGGTCTGTTCCCATTTTCTCTTCACCTATTCCGATCTCTTCCCGCTCGACTTTCACATCAATTCCATTCGCGAGTTGTGCCGCGTGGCCCGCGAGGCGCGCATTTTCCCGCTCCTGCCGGGCTTTAGCAGCGGACATTCGCCCCACCTCGCGCCGGTTGCGCGCGAGCTGACCAAGCACGGCTACCGCTGCGAACTCAGGCGCGTTCCATACGAATTCCAAAAGGGCGGCAACGAGATGCTCCGCGTCTCCCGTTCCGAGCGGCCGGCATCTAGCTAAGCTCACATACATCACTTCCCGCCGTCTTTCATACAACCCATATTTGTCACAGCGCTATTAGTAGTATATAAGTATACGCTGTGGCTTCCAGCCCCAATCTCGCGGCCCTTGCCCGGGATCGCTTTTCGAATCCCAAACTTAACAGCGCAGAGGAAGAGCTTGTCCGCTCCGCCCCAAACGGGACGCCCGCGGACTGCAGTTCCGGCAACATCCCCGGTAACGGCTCGACAGACGATCCGAGCGAAAGTGACAAATGGCCCGCCGCTCGCACAATTCGCGCGGAACTGATCCGCTGGCTTTGCGTGGATCGCCAAGCGAAACAGCTCGTGGACCCGCGCGGAATTCGAATCTACGGCGCGAGGATCGACGATCCTCTCGATCTTTCGTCTGTTACAGTGCCGTTCCCCCTGGATCTCAGATGCTGCCGACTGATGAAGGAACTCAATTTGCACAGCACAGAGATGCCGGGACTCTGTCTCCAAGGTTCGTGGTTGGGTTCGCTGGCAGCCGACTTCATCAACGTGAAGGGAGCTGTGTTCCTGGTCGAGGGCTTCCACGCCACAGGTGAGGTGCGGCTAATTGGCGCTCAAATCGGAGGTGACCTCGATTGCCGCGGCGCGGTGCTTCACAATCCCGCGCAAGCCAAGGCCGAAAATGGCGGCACGGCCTTGCTCGCGGACGGCGCGGTCGTCAAGGGTAGTGTCTTCTTAAACCAGGGCTTCCAAGCCGAGGGCACGGTCCGACTCGTCGGCGCCCAGATTGGAGGAGACCTTGTCTGCGACAAGGCCCAATTCGACGGAGCATTGATCCTGCGGCGTGCTTCCATCAAGGACTCTCTGCGCTGGCTGGAAATCACCGAACCGGACCAGGCGACCCTCGACGTAACAGATGCGTCCGTAGACACCCTCGTTGACGATGAGACGAGCTGGCCCTTAGCCGGGAAGATAATGCTCGACGGCTTCGTCTATAGGCGTTTCTCCGGTCGCGCCCCAACAGACGCCAAAAGTCGGCTCCACTGGCTGGCTCGCCAAGCCCGGTTCGCGCCGCAACCCTACCGCCAACTCGCGAAGGTTTTTAGGGACGAAGGGAACGCGTCCGGCGCTCGGAAGGTTCTTTTCGAAATAGAGCGACTGCGGCGTGCGGAACAAGCGCGCAAATGGGACGATCCGCCCGCTCACGGCATCTTGCTAAGAGCGATGCGCTACGTCTGGCGTTGCGTGATGGTTCCCATCTGGAGTCTCGTCCCGCGATGGACTGTCGGCTATTTCTACGATCCCGGCGCTATAGCCCTTAAATGGCTAGCGGCTTTGATTGTGGTGGGTACACTCCTCTATTACGGCGGCTACACCAAGAGAATCATTGTCCCCGTAGACAAGGATGCGTACTCGGCGTTCAAGACCAAGGGAGAGCCACCTGACTATCATGGGGTCTTCCATCCCTTTCTCTACTCTTTCGAGAACACATTTCAATTGGTCAAGATAGGCCAAGCTGATCGCTGGCAGCCCGACCCAAACCCGCAGGGATCTGTTGGGCACATCTCGTACCGGCTGATTAGCGCGGCTGAACTCCTAGGTTGGTTCCGGTGGTTCCAGATTGTACTCGGCTGGTTCTTCACAACGATGCTCATTTCCGGCTTCACCGACATCGTACGCAAGGACTGAGCACATCCAGCACTCGCGCGGCCCGGCATACTCGGCGCCCACCTAACTCCTTTCCGCCTCCTTCCCTCCTCCTTCCCCTGCCCCAAAGGGGGTCTAGTCCTCGTCCCTTTTTCGTACCAAAGACCACCACCGGTCCTTCCGGCTGTTATGCTTAGGCCATTTTGAAATCTGGCGCACCTTCCGGGCCAGACAAATGAAAGTCGACGCACACGACGTACTTTCTCGAAGCCGAGGCTGGAGCGCGGACAGCGCAATCGACACCCCCCATCCGTGTTTCCAGTCGCCAAACATAACCATTAGAAACTGGAAGACTGTTTACTTGCCCCAGGTAGACAATCGGAACAGGATACTTCAGAGTTGAAACCATCGGACCGGAGACCTGTCGTGACAACATGCATAGCGAGCATCAACGAACCTGATTTTGCTGTGAACAGAGCCGATTTGATCATCACGGTGTCGGACACGAGGCTCTCATTCGGCGGCAGCTACTCAATTGAGGGGGTCGTAAAGACTCAACCGTTCTTCCGGCAATGGAGCGTACTCATGGCGGGAAATGATATGGCTCAACACGCCTTAGTGCTTGAAAAGGCGAAGTTAGCCTTACGAGGGAAATCGGGCTATGAAGAGTTCAAAAAGCATGGACGAGATAGGCTAAATCCCGAAGTATTTGCAGACATTTCGTTTCAGATCAGGAGGGCAAATCTAGGTTGCACCTTCTTGATCTACGGTTTTGACGATAGGAAACATCCGCATCTCTTCACCGTAACCAATCCGGGTCGCGTAGACGTGTACGACAAGCCGGGATTCTGGGCAATCGGGAAAGGTGCGACTATGGCTTTGGGTATGTTAGCGGTCTTAAGGCACAGAAAAAATACGCCACTTGAAGAGGCGGTCTATAACGTTCTTGCCTCCAAATATGCTTCCGAGAGTGCTTCTGACGTAGGCCCGGAAACATGGTTGTTCATTTCCAAATACGGGGCTGATGCCTTCCTTCACGTCGGAGACTTTGAAGAGGGGGTCCGGAAGATATGGGAAGAAAAAGGTCGACCGCGAACCAATGAAGAAGCCGTTGAATTTATCAAGAACGGACACATGGAATGGACAAGCGTCGGGGAAGTAGTGAGGCGCGTGAAAGTCTCTAAGCAGTCAGACGCCCAAACGTCGAAACGGGCGCAGTAATCATATGTCGCAGCGTATCCAAGAACAGATCGGACTTGTCGCGGCGATTGAATCGGAAGGCCATAATCATGAGAAGCCGGCCTAAATGACAGAAAACACGCGGTGGGCTGCCTGCCAAATCACTACAAATGGGTGCGATGGATGCGCCAAGGAACCGGAAAGCCCGGCAGCGGAGGGCTCGAAGATGGCCACATATACCAGGACCACCGTCAGGATGATCATGATGATGCTCGACGCCCATGCAATCACATTGAAAGCCACGGAATTGGTGTATTCGCCCATCAGGTCCTTCCGGTTGATCAGCAGCAGGATGAAGATCAGCACCACGGGCAGCCACACGCCGTTCGCCACCTGCGATAGCACCAGGATTCTCAAAAGCGGCGCTTTCGGAATCATAATGATTCCGGCCCCTGCGACGATCAGCAGCGTGTAGAGCGAATAGAATGTCGGCGCCTCCCGGAGCTTCCGGTCGAGGCCCGCCTCGACTCCCAGCCCTTCGCAGATCACGTGCGCGGTCGAAAGCGGCAGGATGGACGCGGCAAAGAGCGACGCGTTCAGCAAGCCGAAGGCAAACAGCATGCCGGCCCACTTCCCCGCCAGCGGGATCAGGGCTCCGGCCGCCTGTCCGGCGTCGGTGATGTTGGTCAAGCCGTGGGCGTGGAGCGTCGCCGCGCAGCACACGATGATGAAGAACACGATGACCATGCACGAAATGCTGCCGACCAGCACATCCATGCGCGCGTGCTTGTAATGCCGCGCGCCGACGCGCTTTTCGACGAACCCTGCCTGCAAATAGAAGAATTGCCACGGCGCGATGGTTGTCCCTACCAGGCCGATCAGCATCAACAGGTAGGGCGCGTTCATGTGAATTGACGGAGCGATCGTTTCCTTGGCCGCGAACAGCCAATCGGGCTTGGCGAGAAACGCCGAAATGGCGTACGAGAGATAAAACGCGCAGGCGACGAGAAAGATCTTCTCCACCTGGCGATAGGTGCCCCGGATTACGAGAATCCACACGGCGATGGCGGCCAGGGGAACGGAAACGTATTTGCTGATGTGGAAAATCTGCATCGAGGCGGCCACGCCGGCGAATTCGGCCACCGTGTTGCTCAGGTCCACCAGGAACGCCGCGATCATCACGAAGAACGTCGAACGGAAGCCGAACTCCTCCCGGATCAGATCGGAGAGGCCTTTGCCCGTGACGACGCCCATCCGCGCGCACATCTCCTCGCTGACGTACAGAGCGATCGTCATCGGAATCAGCGACCAAAGGAGCGTGTAGCCGAATTGCGCTCCCGCCGTGGTGTACACGGCGATTCCGCCGGCGTCGTTATCCACGTTCGACGTAATCAGGCCCGGCCCGACCACGGCCAGAAAGACGGCGAGCCGCCGGCGCATCGAGCGCGTGCGGTGGCCGAACTCCTTGCCTCCCTTGGCGAATCGGGAGAACGTGTCGGTCAGTGTGTCCCGGCTGTTCATGACATCACGAGCGAGTCCTGTATATTTTCCTGCGCAGCCGGCTGACGACATCGTCCACCGTGATCGAACCGATCGGGTGATTTTGCGCGTTCACGACCGTCAGGCTGCGTAAATTGTATTTGTCGAACAATTCGAAAACTTCCTTCTCCTTCGCATCGGGCTTCACCGAAAGCAGCGGCTCGAAGGCGAGCTCAATCATGCGCTGCTCGTTGTCAACCAGCAGAAGGCGGGCGAGCGGAACGGTCCCGGCGAGCGCCGACTCGCGATTGATCAGGACGATGTTGTCGAGCTGGTCGGGCGGCACTTCGTGGAAACGGATGTAGTCGACCACCTCGCCGCGCGTCGCGTCCTCGCCGACCATGACGAAATCGGTCGTCATCATGCCGCCGGCCCTGTTTTCGCCGAAGCGCATCAGTTCCTCGACTTCGTGTGCTTCACTCTGCCCCATCTCCTCGAGAACTTCCTTGGAGGTTTCCGGTTCGAGATTCTGGATCAAGTCCGCCGCGGCGTCTGGACTCATCTCCTCGATGATGTCCGCCGCCTTTTCCGGGTCGAGTTTCTCGACCACCTGCGTCTGCAAGCGCTTGTCGAGTTCGGCGATCGTTTCCGCGGCCGTCTCCTCATCGAGCGAACCGATGATGGACTGGCGCTCGTCAGGCGAAAGCTCTTCCATGATGTCGGCGAGATCGGCCGGATGGAGTTCGGCGAGCTTCTGGCTCGAAAGGCGCAGTTTGACCCGGCGAAGAGGGTCCGGCTCGATCAGGTTGACGAATTCCCAGCGGATGGTGCGATGCGGCAGCTTCTCCTGGACGCGCCGGATGGCCATCGGCGGGATGAGGCCCTGCAAAAGCCGGCGCACCGCTCCGGGCAGGCCCACGTCCACGTCGGTGAGGCGAAGTTCGGTGTTGCCGTTCGTCCGCTGGTCGGCGAGATCCACGTCGTTGACGCGGACGACTTTGCGCCCATTTGTGTCGATGATCTGCTGGTCGAGCAGATCCTTCCTCACCGCCAGCCAGGCCTCGTTGGGATGATAAAGCTCAAGGGCCGACTCGTCGGTGCTCAGTCTGACGCGGCCGGGCGCGACGGATTCAATCTGATCATAACGCGCCACGAGCGGGCGGTATTGGCCACGGCCCAGAAGGAGGCGCGAGACGCGGTTTGGCTGTTCGGCCGGCACGATGAACATCTCTTTCACGCGGCCCACAAAATTGCCGAAAGAGTCGTAGGTTTCGGCGCCCAACACCTCTGTAGCATGAAGCATAGATGGCTCCTCATTGGCCCGGCGAGTCCGGGCAAAAAAAATGCCCGGGACCGGCGCTCTATCCGGCCACGGGCGCAGAAAAACCGCCCCGAACTACCTCAGGCCGGGCCTCGCCTCCCGGTTTCCGCGAGACCATTCGGGGCGCGAATCGCGCATCCCAGCGGTCGGGCGGGACCGATCATTCAGAACAGCCGTGGAATCGGCCTGTCCCCGCCGGACCTTCGCTGCTGGCCCGACGGAGCGGCTACTTCCAGGCTCAGAATTGGACGAACGCGTTTCCATATCGATGCGCTTGTCCCCGCTTCGACTAGTAAATGCAGATGGAAGTTTTGTCAAGCAAAGAGTGAGTATTTGGTGAAATTTTCACGTCGAAAACAGCATATTTCGGGGCGCACGGCCGCGACGGCGACAATCGGCGGCATAGACGTCCCAATAGGTGCCCCGAATGTAGTGCCGGGGCGCAAAGCCCAGGACGCGGGCAACGCGGTCGATGGTTCGCGGAGCACCCTCGAGTTCAAGGAACACGCCCACGGGCGTTTCGTCCAGGTCCAGATGGAGCCCGCGAAGTCGGAAGGTCGTCCGGTATTTTTCGTAGCGGAAGCTGGGATGCAACCCAAGCGCGCGGAGGGCGGAAGCCCAACGGGACGGGGATCGCACCTCGACCTCCCTTTCGAGCTTCTGTTTGTAGCGCGACCAGCGAGACGCCGGGACGGGAGCCTTGGATGTGACCACCGAGCGCCGCGCGCCGCCCCGGATCATCTTAGACGGAGCCGGAGTCTCCCGGCGAAGCCGCAACAGAAGTCCTCGGAGCCGAAAGTCGGAATCCGGCGTGTCGTAGAGTGTGTTCCGTTCGAGAACGCGGCCGTGCTCGACCGCGCCAAGGCGCCGGATTTGGCGGACGAGGGCCGGCAGGTCGGCGACTCGGAGCTTGATTTCGGTTTCGTAGTGAGTGCGGCCGCGGGCGAGCATGGCTGAGTATAACTTAGCCCGGGACGCAAGCCCGCGCAGAGTCGATGCGTGGCCGACAGGAACGGAGTTGCCAACGCGCGCACGAGCCAGCATAATCGCTTTCCTGCCGGGGCCACGGATCGCGCCTATGACAGAACCGACTACGCCGTTGATGCAGCAGTATCACGCCATCAAGAAGCAGCACCCGGCGGCGCTGCTGCTCTTCCGGCTCGGCGACTTTTACGAGCTGTTCTACGACGACGCGGTGGTCGCCTCGCGCATCCTCCAAATTACGCTTACGGCGCGCAACAAAGAGAAGGGCGAGCCGGTGCCGATGTGCGGCGTTCCCTACCACGCGGCGGAGAACTACATCGCGCGATTGATCCGGGCCGGACACAAGGTGGCCATCTGCGAACAGATGGAAGAGCCCGGACCGGGGAAAAAGCTCGTCCGACGAGAGGTGATCCGCGTTCTGACGCCGGGAACGGCAGCGGGCGCATCGCTGATCGAACCCAAAGAGAACAATTTTCTCGCCGCCGTCGCTCGGAGTGCCGCCGCTAATGCCGCCGCGGCGGGTACAGGAGGAACAGCGAGCCGTTCGGTGGAGATGAAGATCGGCCTGGCCTTCGTCGACTTGTCGACGGGAGATTTTCGCGCCACGGAATTCGCGGGCGAGAAGGCCGAGGCGCGATTGCGCGACGAGCTTGGTATTCTGCGGCCGCGCGAGATTCTGCTCCCCCAGCCCTCGACTCTCTTTCCTGTCCCGGCGCACGCAAACCTGAACGGGCTCGGCACAGTCGAAACGCGTCTCGATGATTGGGTCTTCGAGAGCAACTACGCCGCGCGACAACTCGAACAGCACTTTCACGTGGCGGCCCTCGACGGATTCGGGCTGACGGGTCATCCCCAGGCGACTGCCGCGGCGGGCGCGATCGTGCACTATCTCCGCGAGACATCCTCCATCGGCGCGCGCAAGCCCGAAGATACCACCGCGATCCCCTCGCTGCGCCCGGCTGGAGCTGGGCTCGAACATCTCGATCGCATCGCATATTACGAGCAGCAAGACGCGATGATTCTCGACCAGGTAACTGCGCGGAACCTCGAGCTGGTGGAACCGGCAGCCGGAGACGATACGTCAGCGACGCTCCTCAAAGCGATCGACGAAACGGCAACGAGTATGGGAGCGCGCCTCTTGCGCGCCTGGATCTTGCGGCCGGAGATTTCGCTCCGCGAGATCGAAGAACGGCTCGACGCGGTGGCGGCGCTGAAGTCCCAGACCGTCGCGCGCGAAGAGATTCGCAGAGAACTCGAAGGGATTCTCGACCTCGAACGGCTGACCAGCCGGATAACGCTCGGGGTGGCAACTCCGCGGGATTTGCTCGCACTGCGAACGTCTCTCGAGAGAATTCCGCGCGTGCGAGGATTAATTGAAGAGGAAACAGCATTACAACATACGAGAGAGGAAACCGCGCTCGAGAGACTACGGTCGCTCCGGGAGCAGATGGATGAACTGGCGGACGTGCGCGACCTGATCGCCCACGGGATCGCCGATGACCCGCCTGCAATGCCGAGCGAGCCGGGCGTGATCCGCCGCGAGTTCAATGCAGAACTCGACGAGCTTCGCGACATCTTGAAGCAGGGCCGGCAAATCATCGCCGCGATGGAGGAGCGCGAGCGGAAGCGCACCGGGATCGCGTCGCTCAAGATCCGCTACAACCAGGTGTTCGGCTACTACATCGAGGTGTCGAAACCAAATCTTTCTCTCGTGCCCGCGGATTACGAACGAAAGCAGACGCTCGTCAATGCCGAACGGTTCACGTCGACCGAACTGAAGGAACACGAGCGTAAGGTGCTGTCGGCCGAGGAGCGGGTGCTCGAAATCGAGCGGCGGCTCTACAGCGACATTCGTGAGTCGATCGCGCGAGAGGCGGGGCGGTTGCGCCGCGCGGCGGCGGCGATCGCGCAACTCGATACGCTCGTGAACTTTGCACGCATCGCCGCGGCCCGGAACTACACTCGCCCGGAATTCACGGAAAAAGAGGTCGCCAGGAAAGGCCCGCGCGGCGAATTGATGATCGCCGGCGGACGGCACCCGGTGATCGAGAAACTGCTCGAGGAGCGCGGCGAGAGATTTGTGCCGAACGACCTGTACCTCGGCGACGACGCGCCGTTCCTGCTGATCATCACGGGACCGAACATGGGCGGAAAATCGACCTACCTCCGGCAGGCGGCACTGATTTCGATCCTCGCGCAGATCGGCTCGTTCGTACCGGCGGCGCAGGCGAAACTGCCGCTCCTCGACAGAGTTTTCACGCGAATCGGCGCTTCCGATAATCTGGCGCGCGGGCGCTCGACGTTCCTGGTCGAGATGAGCGAAGTGGCAGCGATTCTCAACACGGCAACCCCGGCGAGCCTCGTCTTGCTGGACGAAGTGGGCCGCGGGACTGCGACGTTCGACGGGCTTTCGATCGCGTGGGCTGTCGTCGAGGCGCTGCACGCGGGCGCCCGGCCCCGGACGCTCTTTGCGACCCACTATCACGAGCTGACGGACCTCGAACAGTTGCTACTGGGCGTGAAGAACGTACATGTATCGGTCGAAGAGGCGGGGAACGAGATCGTTTTTCTGAGGCGAGTGGAACCGGGTAGCGCCGATAAGAGCTACGGCATCGAAGTGGCGCGCCTGGCCGGTCTGCCAAACGACGTAATCGTGCGCGCGCGGGAGATCCTACGCCAGCACGAACGGAACGAGGAGAGATTGACCGAGGAGCTTGCCGATCGCGGGACTCCGGGCGCGGCGCCTCCGGTGCCGCGGCAGACGAGCTTTGCGGCGATCGACGAATCCGTGCTCGAAGCGCTCCGCGGCGCCGACTTGAACAAGCTGACGCCGCTCGAGGCGCTGAATTTGCTCGCGGCATTGCAGAAGCAATTGCAGTGAGCGGCGGCAGCTACCCGCGGTGAATGGCCGGTGACCGTCGATGAGCAGAGCCATGCGCGTGCTCGGGATGATGTCGGGGACTTCGGCGGACGGGATCGACGTGGCGCTCGCGCGAATATCGGGCGCGCCGCCGAATCTATCGGCCGAACTTGAAGCGCACCATCATGTTTCCTTCCGTCCCTTCGTGCGCGAGGCAGTTCTGCGGCTTGCGAACGGAGCGGCAACAACTACTGCGGATGTCAGCGAACTGAATTTCCTCCTTGGCGAAGAGCTGGCGCGAGCCGCGATTGAAGCGTGCAGGAAGTGGCGCGTCCCTTTGAAGGATGTCTCGCTAATCGGCTCACACGGACAGACGATTTTCCATCTTGGGGCGGCTGCCCGTTACCAGGGTAAGGTCCGGGCGGCGTCCACGATGCAAATCGGGGAGATCAGCGTGATTGCCGAGCGCACGGGAATCGCGACGGTGGGGGATTTTCGCCCCGCGGACATCGCGGCCGGAGGGCAAGGAGCGCCGCTCGTCCCGTTTGTCGATTATCTTCTCTACCGGGATGCGCAGCGGGGCCGCGTCGCGCTGAACATTGGCGGCATTTCGAATATCACGGTGATCCCGGCGGGTGCCGGACCGCGGGATGTGTTTGCATTCGACACAGGACCGGGGAACATGATCGTGGACGCGCTGGTTGGCTGGATGACGCGCGGACGCGCGGCATATGACCGCGACGCCCGCATCGCTTTAAGCGGTCGAACGATCCGGGAGCTGCTATTGAGGCTCATGCGCGAACCCTACCTGCTGAAGAAACCGCCGAAATCCGCCGGGCGGGAGCAGTTCGGGGAAGCGTACGCGCGCAGCCTGATCGCGTGGGGAAACCGGCACCACGCCGGACCGGCAGACCTGGTGCGAACCGCGACGGTGTTCACTTCCCTCTCAATCGCCGACGCCTTTCGCCGATTCATATTGCCGCGCACGAAGGTGGACGAATTGATCGTCACCGGAGGCGGGGCGCGGAACCCGTTGATCGTGGCACAATTGGCGGCGTCGCTGCCGGGCATTGAGATCGTGCCACCGACTCGCTTTGGGGTGCCTCCCGAAGCCAAGGAAGCGTTCGCCTTTGCGGTGCTGGCGCACGAGACCTATCACGGGCGACCGAGCAATGTCCCCTCCGCCACGGGTGCCACGCATCCCGTGATCCTTGGGAAGATCGCGCACGCACCGCCGGGTCAAACCGCAGGCAGACGTCCGGCGGTGGATATTAGGAGACCACGGCGCAACCCGCGCGGCACGAGAACGCCGAGACCGGGAGTCCACGCTTAAGCGCCGACAAGAAGGGTTGGGATTTGCAAACCTCTAGGGGACATGCCGCGAATTGCGCCCGTGGCGCCGGCTTGGCGCTCATCTGCGTGATCGCAACCGCCGCGCTGGCGGGATGCGGGAAGGCGCGAGGTGCAAGCGAGGCCGAGACGGTCAATTTTCTGATTGAGTCGATGCCGACGAATCTCGATCCTCGCATCGGCACCGACGCGCAGTCGCAGCACCTGGATGGCCTGATCTTCGACGGCCTGGTGGCGCTCGACGCCCAGATGAACATCGTTCCGGATCTTGCGGAACGATGGGAGTCACCCGACCCCCGGACGTATGTTTTTCATCTGCGCCAAGGAGTGAAATTCCACGACGGCCGGGCGCTCACGTCGGCTGACGTCAAGTTCACGTTCGACTCGCTAATGTCCGGCGCTCTGAACTCGCTGAAGCGCGGCACGTTCCCGATGCTCGAGTCCGTGGAAGCTCCCGACGCCGCGACGGTCGTGTTTCATCTACGCGAGCCATCCGCGTCGTTCGTATGGAATCTGACAAAGATGGCCATGGGGATCGTGCCGGCGGGTTCAGGACAAGAAGTGGCGCGGAATCCGATCGGAACGGGGCCATTTCGTTTCGTCAGCATGACGACGGACGAGGAAATCGTGCTGGAACGGAACACCGACTATTTCGGAGGGGCACCGAAAATCGAGCGCGTTCGATTCCGCGTTGTGCCGGAAGCGATCGTGAGAGCGCTGGAGCTGCGCAAAGGCACGGCCGACATTGGAGGAGTGACGTCGCTGACGCCCGACATGGTGGTGGCACTCGAGAAGGAACCGAACATCGTCGCGGACGAACAGCCGGGCACGGTGATCGCCTACATCGCTTTCAATTTCGACGACCCGACTCTGGCGCACCGCGAGGTGCGGCAAGCCCTCGCCTACGCAACCGACCGCGCCACGATGATCCGGTACCTCTTGCGCGGGCAAGCGCGGGCCGCCGCGAGTCTGCTGCCGCCGAACCATTGGGCGTACGAGCCGAACGTGCAGCAATACGGCTACGACCCCGCACAGGCGGAGCGTTTGCTGGATGCGGCGGGATTCCCACGCGGTCCGGATGGCGTGCGGTTTCATCTGACGCTCAAGACTTCGACGGAGGAGTCGGCCCGGCTGCTGGCACAGGTGCTCGCGGACCAGTGGAAGCGCGTGGGCGTAGCGCTCGATCTTCGGCCGCTCGAATCGGCGACGTTCTTGTCCGACGTCGGGCGCGGGAGTTTTCAGCTCTATACATTTCGCTGGGTCGGCGCGAATGACGATCCTGACATTTTCGACTACGTGTTCAGCTCGAAGAGGATGCCTCCCAACGGGGCGAACCGCGGCCACTACCGAAACCCAACGCTCGAAGCCCTGCTCGACCAGGAGCGAGTGGAAATGGACCGCGAGAAGCGAAAGGCAATCCTCTCGGAGATTCAGAGGATCGTCGCGCAGGACGAGCCTTATATCAATTTGTGGTATGTCGACAACGTGTGCGTGCACCGGACAAGAGTGACCGGGATCGTAGTTCCTCCCACCGGCGAGTATGATTTCCTCGATAGCGCAGAACTGAAATAGAAAGGACGGTTCCACGCGGCGGGCAGCGAGCAACCGTCTGCGAGACGGCGCAATCGGGCCCAAATTGGCATTTTAGCCCTGCTTTTTGCTGCATGGACCATGCTGCCGTTGCTGCACGAAATGCCTGCACGGTTTCCTGCTGTCGCGAACCAGCTTCGTCGCGACACCGCGCAAGATTACTGGCCGAAGGCTTCGCGGATTTCGGACTCTGTAATAGCGCCTTCGCGGGCAACGAACCAGGTGTCGTCCTCGATGCGAACGATGGTCGAGGCAAGCACGCCGCCGGTCTCACCCGAATCGAGAATGAGGGGAAGCCTGTCATCGAGCTGCTCGACGATCTCGTTCACATTGGTGCACGAAGGACGGCCGGAAAGGTTCGCGCTCGTGCCTGTGATGGGACCACCGACCGCCCCAATGAGCGCGGTAACGACGCGCGAATCCGCCCATCGCAAGGCAACGCGCCCGCTGTTGCCCGTCACTTTCAGCGGGAGCCGATGGGTCGCCTCAACGACGAGCGTCAAAGCGCCGGGCCAGAATTTGTTCGCGAGAGTGAGAAACGCGTCCGGAACGTCGCGCACGAGCGTCACGGCCTGCTCGATCGAATCGACCAGGATAGGGAGAGCCTGACTCTCCGGACGCCCCTTCACGCGAAACACACGCTCGATGGCGGCCAGGTTGAATGGATCAGCGGACAAACCGTAGACGGTGTCGGTGGGGATAGCGATGACGCGGCCTCGTTTTATGAAACTGGCAGCATAGTCGATTGTCTGCCGTTCCGGGGCTTCCGATGAGATTTTGAGGACTTCGACGGGCAAATTTTCGCTCGCGGCGGGCTACGCCTTGTTCCTTGGGCAAGCTACCACAGCCGCCGGAGCGTACGCAAGATGAACCAGCACAAGATGTTAGACGCGGGCATCCGGGAGGGCTGGGACGGACGCGCCGAACGTGAAAGGAAGGTCTGCTCCAGGTTTACGCGAGGGGTGGCGTTTGCTAGGCTTGCGGCAGGGTCCGGCGCTCGAGTTGGACGGCACGGAAACTGCGTATGACCACGATCACGAGTCGCGACAACAAGTGGCTAAAGGCGTTTCGCACCGCGTTGCGCGGGAAAGGGCCGCGCGTGGGCTCGGGACCAGATTCCGCTGCGGACGAGCTGATCGGAATCGAGGGGCCGAAATTGGTGGAAGAGGCGCTGCGCTCGGGGCTTGAGGCGGAGGCCATGCTGGTGAGCGACTCGGGCGAGCGCGACGCCGAACGAGTCCTGCAAGCAGCGAGCGAAAGCGAGGCAGGAATCCCCCGGTCTCGCATTCTGCGAACGACGGACAAACTGTTTCAGGGCGTGTCGGGAACGGAGGCGCCGCAGGGGGTGGCTGCGCTCTTTCGTCAGCGCGCGTGGGGACTCGACGACGTCCTGCGCGGGCCCGGCGCGATGCGCGAGAACGCGCCGCTCGTGATCGTCCTAGCGGCGGTGCAGGACCCGGGGAACGTGGGCACAATTCTGAGATCGGCCGAGGCGTTTGGCGCGACCGGCGCGGTGGCGACGCGCGGGACGGCGGACCCGTGGTCTCCGAAGGCCTTGCGCGCGTCGGCTGGATCGGCGCTGCGGCTGCCCGTGCTGAGGGGGATGGCGATTCCGGTTCTACTCGCGCAGTTGCGGATCGCCGGCGTCAGAATCTATGCGGCAAGCTCGGAGTCAAACGGACGCGGGAGCGAGACCGGCGCAGATTTGCGCGAACCGGCGGCCATTTTTGTCGGCAACGAAGGCGCCGGGTTGCCGCCGGAAGTTACGCGAGCCGCAGATGCGATGATTTCGATTCCCACGAGCAGCACCGTCGAGTCTCTCAACGCGGGGGTTGCGGCGTCGATCGTGCTATATGAGGCAGCGCGGCAAAGAAAGCAAAGCGCGAAGGACCTGGATTGAAGGGCGAGGGCAAAGGCAGGAAACATGGGACTGTTTCGCGCGATTGAACCGGAGGAAGAGCCGCAGGCCGGACGGCCGCTCGCGGACAGGATGCGTCCGCAGACGCTCGACGAATTCATCGGCCAGGAAGAGTTGCTCGGACCCGGCAAGCCGCTGCGGACGCAAATCGAGCGCGACGAACTGAGCTCGATGCTCTTTTGGGGTCCGCCCGGATGCGGGAAGACAACGCTTGCGCGGATCATCGCCAAGCGTACGCGTTCGGAGTTCATTCCTTTCAGCGCCGTTCTCGCGGGAATCAAAGAAATCAAGGAAGTGATGTCGAAAGCCCAAGGCGCGCGGAGATACGGCCGGCGAACGATCGTTTTCGTCGACGAGGTGCACCGGTTCAACCGGGCGCAGCAGGATGCGTTCCTGCCGCACGTCGAAGCCGGAAACATCCTCCTGATCGGCGCGACCACGGAGAATCCGTCGTTCGAGGTGATCGCTCCCCTGCTCTCGCGGATGAAGGTCTACGTACTGCGCCCGCTCTCGCAGGACCAGATCGTTGAGCTGCTACGGCGAGCCGTCCGGGATTCCGAGCGCGGGCTTGGAAAGGAGCAAGTCGAAGCGAGCGACCAAATCCTCGACCGAATTGCGGTGCTCGCAAACGGCGACGCCCGCGCGGCGTACAACACTCTCGAAGCCCTCGTGCTCGGCACGGAGCCGGGCGCGGACGGCCGGCGCGTTCTTTCCGAGGCGCGGCTTGAGGACGTGCTTCAGAAGAAGCTCCTGCCGTACGACAAGGCAGGCGAGGAGCATTACAACCTTATCTCGGCGCTGCACAAGTCGGTGCGAAACTCGGATCCGGACGCCGCGCTCTATTGGCTCGCAAGGATGCTCGAATCGGGCGAAGACCCGCTCTATATCGCACGGCGAATGGTGCGGATGGCGAGCGAGGACATCGGCCTCGCCGAGCCGGGCGCCCTCGCCGTGACGATCGCCGCGAAAGAGGCATTCGACTTCATCGGGCCACCCGAGGGAAACCTGGCGCTCGCGCAGGCGGCCGTCTATCTTTCGCTCGCGCCGAAGTCGAACGCGCTTTACACAGGGTACGGCGCGGTCCATGAGGACCTGCAAAAGACGATTGCTGAGCCGGTTCCCCTGCATCTAAGAAATGCCGTCACCGGATTGATGGGCAACCTCGGATATGGAAAAGGCTACCAATATGCGCACGACACCGAGGAGAAAGTCACGGACATGACCTGCCTTCCGGAGAGTCTTGCGGGGCGCTCTTACTACAAGCCGACCGACCAGGGCTTCGAAGCGCGCATCCGGCAGAGACTCGAAGAGATTCGGCGCATCCAGAGGAAAACGACCAGGGGTGAGGCGTGAGGGAGAATCCGGAAGGGGGTGGACGAAGCGGAAGGCATCTGCGGTGGTTCCCCGCCACGGCGAGCGCGTTGATGGCGCTGATGGCGCTGCTGCCTTTCGCGGCACGAGCGCAGGACACTCCGAAGCTCGTCATCGATGACGACTGCGAGACGTTTGACATCTCTGCGAACAACTCCATCGTCTATGCCGTGTCACGAGTGAAACGCGTGAAGAAGCTGCTCATCCCGCGCGACGACATCGCGATCGCGACGGGGCCGGGCAAAACAAGAAAGATCGTCGAAGCAGACAAGTTCATGCCCATCCCGCCTCCGACGGGCTACGTGGTCAACTCGCTGGCGTGGTCGCCGGACGGACAGCACTTCGCCGCCGACCTGACACTGGAGCAGCCACCGCCCGGCTACGAAGAGCAGTTGGCCAGAGACAAGAAGAAGGAAAAAGAGAACGAAAGGGAGAGAGACGCGCAGGAAGAAGCTTCCCTGGCGAGCGTAGGCGGAGGCAAGGTAGTCGCCTTGTTCGATGGCGAGGGCCGGGAGATCAAGGTAGCCGGGTCGAAAACGCGCTTCATCGAGAATGCCACGAATGGCACGTGGCTCGCGGACGGCTCGTCTGTCGTCTACCTGACCGCCGGCGGACCCTACGCGATCACGCGCGTGCGTCCGTCCGACGGCCAAACGACCTCACTCTTCGAAGGACACACGTTCGACGCGGTCATCTGGGACGCTCGACACAACCGGGCATTTGCGGTGGGATCGAATCTGAGCCTTCGCGGCCAACTGACGCTTGTGCAACTGGACCTGATCCACGAGGGCGTGACGGAGATCGCGAAACTCGACAACTACAAGGGCGCGCTCAGCCTATCGCCTTCGGGCACGAAAATCGGGTTTTTCGAGGACGGCGACACAATCGAGGTGATCGACATCGCCAATCCGTCGAAGCGGCTTCGCGCGCGGGCGGGATTTGGGCGGTTTGAATGGAGCCGGGACGAGCGGCGCGTCCTGCTCAAGCGCGGTCCCGAGGAGCGGTCGAGCGATCTCGTGTGGGTCGGGCTATACGACGACTCGTTCGTGCCTGCCTTGCATGGCCTTGAGTTTCGCGACTTCCAGATCGCACCCGACATGGAATCCCTGGCCGTGACCATTCCTGGAAAGCGAGTCCTGAAGGTTTACCCTTTGCGGTGATAGAGGCGGCCTCTCAGTGTAAACGGAACCTCTTGATGTGCTCCTTCAGGATACAGGTGTTCACGATCACGAAGAGGCCGGCGCGGCGGGCGCGCTCGGCGGCTTCCGCGTGGATCACGCCTTCCTGCATCCAGACGCCGCGAGCGCCGATGCGGATGGCCGATTCGACGATCTCAGGAACAAATTCGGAGCGCCGGAAGATATCCACGATGTCCACGCGTTCCGGAATGTCTTCCAGGCGCGCGTAACACTTTTCACCGAGGATCTCGGTTTCGCTCGGATTGACCGGAATGATGCGATAGCCCACCGATTGCAGGTACTGCGCCACGCCATAGCTCGGACGATGCTGCCGGCTCGAAAGCCCGACGATTGCGATGGTGCGGCTGCTTTTGAGAATCTCGCTGGTGGGATCGCCGGCTGAAGGGGCCGAAACGCGGCCGGCACCCAGGTTCGAGCTCTCCGTTTGTCTGACCATAATAGGTCTCTCCAGGGCGTTTCGATTGTGGCGTAATGCAAGCCGGTCGCGCGCGCAAGAGTAGCAAGCGCCAAACCGGTGCATTCACCTATGAAATAGTCCGCTTAAAATGCGTGTTGAAAGTCACCCCGCCCAAAGGGTAGCCACATCATAGCGCAAATCTTCGGAAAGAGAAAATACTCAGCTAACGCAAGGGAGAACGCGAATGCCGCTTCGGTTTGCGCGTGGCGCGATCGCCGTCGAGCGCCAGCTTGAGCGAGGCGACTTCGCCCGGCGAAAGCGCGCGGTGGCGTCCGGGCGCAAGAGGTCCAAGCTCGAGATCCCCGATGCCCACGCGCTTCATTTTTTCCACCGGGTGGCCGGTCTGGAAGAGCTTGTTGCGAAGTGAATCGCGACGCGCCTCGGAGAGCGTCGCCTCGTACCACGGCGAGTCTTTGCCTCGCAGCCGCGAGATGCGCGCTCCGGTCGAGCGCGCCAGGTTTTCGATCTCTGCGAAGGTGAGCAGCGTCTTGAGCTTCACATGATAGGTCTGCGGCAGGTGATGGGCCTTCAGGATGCGGTTCGCCAGATCGCCGTCGTTCGTGAGCAGGACGAGACCCGAAGCGTGGTATTCGAGACGCCCGACCGGGAAAACGCGTTCGGGAACGCCGTGCAGCAGATCGCGGAGTGAGCGACGCCCCTCAGGATCGCTCATCGTGGAGACCACTTCGGGCGGCTTGTTCAAGGCCAGATAGACGTGTTCCGTCCCCGGGCGAAGAAGCTTCCCCGCCACTTTGATGTGATCGCGCGAGGCATCGGCCTTCGTGCCAAGCTCGGTCACCGTGCGGCCGTTCACGGTGACCAGCCCCGAGGCGATCATTTCCTCGGCGCGCCGCCGCGAAGCGAGCCCCGCGCGCGCAATGATCTTCTGTAGCCGCTCCTCCATGTAGAGAGATTAACGGAAAACAGGGAGACGACGAAGCATTATGGCGCCTGGCAGTGGCAGAGCTTCCAAACCTGACGCAGACGCGATCGTGCGGGTTACGACTGCTCGGATGACCCTGCCGATGCAACGCGGGATTGGTCGGCAGACTCGGGCGCGTCCTCGCCAAGCTCGGCGAGATCATTCGTTTCGCCGGATTCGTGAATTGCCGCCGCTTCCGGCGATTCGGGCACCGGGGCGGACGCGACAGCGAGGTCTTCGGGTTCGGTCGGCGCGATGCCTGCGTCGGAACCAAGCGCGGCCTGCGCCAACTGCTCGAATTCCTTGAGGCTGGGCAGCTCTTCGAGGTCGGAGAGTCCGAAGCGCATCAGGAACTGCTTCGAAGTGCGATAGAGAATCGGGCGGCCGATCACTTCCTTGCGCCCGGCCGTGGTGATGAGGCGCTTTTCGAGCAGTGTCTTGATGACGCCGCCGACGTTCACACCGCGAATCTCGTTGATCTCCGGGACGGTGGCCGGCTGCTTGTAGGCGATGACGGCGAGCGTTTCGAGCGCAGGCATCGTGAGCCGCAGCGGGGGTTGCAGGCTCTTGATGAACTTGCGCACCGCGTCGTGGTGCTGCGCCTTCGTGTAGAACTTCCAGCCGCCAGCGACTTTGCGCACCTCGATGCCGCGGTCCTCCGTCTGATACGACGCGACGAGAAGATCGAGCCCCGCACGAGCCTCGGTCTTCTCCACTCCGAGCGCCTTGGCAATCTGGTCGAGCGTGGCGGGCTCATCCGCGGCGTAGATGATGGCTTCGAGCGCGGCTTGGAGTTCCTGTGGCGTCATGGTCGTGTTACCTCAGCCCCTGGCCAAGAAAGGCAAAAGCAGATCCCTCGCCGCCATCCGCAAGGAACGCGGCTGGGCTCGGGATGACAGAACAAATACAGATCACAGGTATTGCTCCTCGATTTTCGACATCGCGTCGGGTCCGGCAAACACGGCGTCGAACATCTGATGCTTCCGCAGGCGAATGTCCGCGAAGAGCTGAGACTGGACCAGAATCACGGCCTGCATGCGGACCATTTCGAGCACGGCGAGCAGCGCGACGATCATGGCGTTGCGCGTCTCGCAAGTCTCGAAAAACTCGATCAGGGAGACGGGCTCGTCACTCGTCATCAGGCTGCGGCGGAGGCGGTCCATCATTTGCGCGATTGTGACCGTCTCGTGGCGCAGCTCGAATTTCGTGACTTCCTTGCGGCGCTCGAGCACCTGCTGGAACGTCTTGATGAGATCTACGAGCGAGACCACGAGTTCGCCTTCGACGGCGTCGCCCGTATAGAGCGCGCGGTCCGGCCGCGACCAGACGTGGTCCTCGATCTGCTGCTTTTGATAGAGAAGCTGCGCGGCGTTCTTGAATTTCTCGTGCTCGATCAAGCGGTGGACCAGTTCTTCGCGCGGGTCGAGCTGTTCGTCCGGCCCGGCGAGCGGGTCGGCCGGAAGCAACATCTTCGACTTGATGTGTATCAGGGTCGCCGCCATGTAGATGAAATCGGCGGAGACATCGATATCGAGCTTTTCGAGCTGGTGGAGGTAGTCGAGATACTGTTCGGTGACCTTGGCGATGGGAATATCGTGGATGTCCATCTCCTGCCTGCGGATCAGATCGAGCAGAAGATCGAGCGGGCCTTCGTACACCGGCAAATTGATGCGATAGGGCGATGTGGACGCCAACTCAGCTCCCTCCGGCGGACTTGCGGGCTTCGTCCCACTTGAAGATCGCGTTGCGCACGCGCTTCATCGTGCGGCGCGCGGCTGCACGCGCCTTCTTTCCGCCGGCGTCGAGGATATCCCAAACCTGCTGCGGATGTGACTCGAATTCTTTGCGACGTGCCTGAACAGGCTCGAGCCAGCGGACCAGCGAATCGGCCATCAGCGCCTTGCAATCGACGCAGCCGATCTGCGCGCTGCGGCATTCGCGGTCGATGCGCGGGATTGTGTCTGGATCGGCGCCGTTGGCCGGAGTCGAGAACAGCTTGTGGTACGCAAACACCGGACAGATCTCCGGCCGCCCCGGATCGGTGCGCCGCTGGCGCTGCGGGTCCGTCATCATGTTGCGGACTTTTGTGCGGATTTCGTCGGGCGTGTCGCTCAGCCAGATCGCGTTGCCATAGCTCTTCGCCATCCGCCGGCCGTCGGTGCCCGGCAGCCGCGGCGTTTCGGTTAGCAAGTGACCGGGCTCGTGCAGGACTGAGTTCATCCGAAAATATTTCGCGTCGTCGCCTACCTCCTCGCGGAAGTTGTCCCAGCCGATCTCGAAGGCTCGTGCCCTAAAAATCCCCGGATTCTTGAGGAACATTTCTTCCCCGCCGACCTCCGGCCTTGCCCCGAGAAATGGTGGAAATGGTGCGACGACGCCTTTGAGCCGTTTGACCGCCTCCCTATATCCGGCCAGGTTTTGCCTAACCTCAAAGCCATAAGTCGCATTGAATTTGCGCACGATTTCGCGGGTGATCTCGACGTGCGGCACCTGGTCCTCGCCCACGGGAACGAAATCGGCGTCGTAGATGACGATGTCGGCGGATTGCAGCAGCGGGTAGCCGAGGAAACCGTAGGTTCCGAGGTCACGGTCCTTCAGATTTTCGATCTGCTCTTTGTACGTCGGGACGCGCTCGAGCCACGAAAGCGGCGTAATCATCGACAGCAGTACGTGCAACTCGGCGTGCTCGAGGATGCTCGACTGAATGAATAGTGTCGATTTCGCGGGATCGAGACCGACCGCCAGCCAATCAATCGCAACTTGCAGCGTGCTTTCAGCGATCGAGGACGTGTCTTCGTAGTGCGTCGTCAGCGCGTGCCAATCCGCGACGAAGAAGAAGCATTCGTACTCTTCCTGGAGCTTCAGCCAATTCGAGAGGGCACCGAAGTAATGGCCGAGGTGGAGGCGGCCGGTGGGCCTCATGCCGCTCAGGACTCGTTTACGCTTCGCCACTCTCGAGAACAACTCCTCAGCCGGAAAATGGAACAGTGAAAATAGAAAATGGCAAATCGCGGGCCGAAAAGCAACAGCAGATTCCTCGTCCGCCGCGGCGGACTCGGAATGACAGCGCTTTGATGGCGGGGGCTACAGCTTCAGCAGCTCGCGCAGGCGCTTGGTCTGGTTGCGAGAGACAGGGATTTCGCTCGCGCGCTTGTCGTCCATCTTGAGCATGTAGCTCGACTTGAACCACGGCACGACTTCCTTGATGTGGTTGATGTTGACCAGATAGGAACGGTGCGGGCGCCAGAAGACGTCGGGATCGAGCGCCTCCGTGAGTTCCTCGACCGTGCGGTAGTTCGAGACGCCTTCAGCGTCGCGCGAGAAAATCGTGATCGCGCCGTCCTGAATCGAAGCATAGACCAAGTCTTCGGCGTCAATCAGGATCATGCGCGACTGAGCCTTGACTAGCAGTTTTACTGGCTGCGCCGCGCGCGGTTTCGGAGCGGCGGCGCCGAGTTGACCCACCAGCGTCTCGAGGCGTTCGACGGGAGACGCATGGGCCTCGACCATCTTCTTGGCGCGCTGGATGGCGCGCGCGATGCGCGTCTTGTCGAAGGGCTTCAGAACGTAGTCCACGGCGTTTACTTCGAACGCGTGGACCGCGTAATGATCGTAGGCCGTCGCGAAGACGATTTGCGGAAGGCGCAGTTTGCGTTCGACGAGCTTTTTGATCACGCCGAAGCCGTCGAGGCCGGGCATCTGCACGTCGAGGAAAACGAGATCGGGCTCGTGCTCCTTGATCAGCGCGACAGCCTCGAGGCCGTTCCGGCCCTGCGCGACCACATTGACCTCGGGAAATCCCTTGAGAAGATACGCGAGTTCGTCTCGGGCGGGCCGTTCGTCGTCCACGATGACCGTATTCATCGGCATGGATACCTGAAGCCAGTATAAAGGACTCGATGGACGTAGAGGAAGCAAAGGAGGCGGACACCGGGCCGGTGCGGTAGAATTCCAGGGCAGTTCAGGGGAGATCCGGTGCAGAGGAGCAAAAAGAAGGGCGCGCGTCGTGCGAAGGTGGTGAGCAGCGAGCTCCTGTATCAGGGGCGCGTGTTTGCGCTGAAGCGCGAGCGCGTGATCGAGCCGAGCGGGCTCACGGTGACACGGGAAATCGTTGCGCACCCGGGGTCAGTGGTCGTCCTGCCGGTGCTGCCCGATGGGCGCATCGTGCTCATCCGGCAGTATCGCCACGCGGCCGGGCAATACTTGTGGGAGCTAGTCGCAGGGCACAAAGACCCGGGCGAGAGCTTTGTGGCGGGCGCGCACCGCGAGCTCGAGGAAGAAACCGGATACGCGGCGAGGCAGGTCAGGAAGCTGCTCGAAGTATTCCCCTCCCCAGGCTTGTTGGGCGAGAAGATGGTGATATTCCTGGCGAAGGGTCTGACGAAAGGCAAGGCCCGGCCGGAGGACGATGAAAAGATCACCCAGCGGGTGTTCACACTGACAGAAGCCGAGCGCTGGATCCACGGGGGAAGAATCCGCGACTCGAAATCCGTCGCGGGGATCTTGTACTACGCGAAGTTCGTCGCTCGCAGATAGCGGAGGTTTTTGCCGTGGAAAACAGAGAAGTAGCCAAGATCTTGCGCGACACCGCACAACTGCTCGAAATCGACGGCGCGATCATCGGGCGCTACCGCAGCTACGAAAAGGTCGCCGAGCTGCTCGAGAGCATGCACGAGCGCATCGAGGACATCGCGAAGGACGAGGACAAGCTCAAGGAGCTGCCGGGCATCGGCGAAGGGATGGCCGCGCACATCCACGAAATCCTGAAGACAGGCGACTACAGCCTGCGGCAAAAGCTGCTCAAGAAATACCCGCCCACGCTTCTCGATCTGCTCGATCTGCAATCGCTCGGGCCCAAGAAAGTCGCACTCCTGTGGAAGAAGTTCAAGGTCGCGACGGTCGACGGAGTGGAAAAGCTCGCCCGCGAAGAAAAGCTGCGCGACCTCCCCGGATTCGGTGAAAAGAGCGAGCAGAACATACTGAAGGCGGCGGAGCAGTTCAAGCACCTGTCCGGCTCCGGGAGGTTCCGTCTGAACGTCGCCGACGACGAGGCGCAGAAGCTTGCCGCCTATATCGCCGAGGCGGGCGCCTCCGTCGAATCGGTCACGCCCGCGGGATCGCTGCGGCGCGGCAAGGAGACCATCGGCGACCTCGACCTGCTGGTGACGATGCGGCCGGGGCACGACAAGCAGAAAGATGTCGACGCCGTCGCGGAGCACATCCTGAAATACCCGGAAATCGATCGGGAGCTCGCGCACGGCGAGAACAAAGTCAGCGTCCAGCTCACCAGCGGGATGCAAGTTGACGTCCGGCTGCTCGACAAAAAGAGCTTCGGGGCCGCGCTTCTCTATTTCACCGGCTCGAAGGAACATAACGTTGCGCTCCGCGGGCGAGCGAACGAAATGGGTTGGACGCTCAACGAATACGCGCTCACCACGCTCAAAGGCGGGCGCGTGGTGGCGAGCAGAAGCGAGGAGGAAATCTACGGAAAGCTGAAGCTGGCCTACATCGAGCCGGAACTGCGCGAGATGACCGGCGAAATCGAGGCGGCCGCGCAGGGCAAGCTGCCTAAACTCGTCACTCTCGCGGACATTCGCGGCGATTTACAGATGCACACCACCGCGTCCGACGGCAAGAACTCCATCGAAGAAATGGGCGAGGCGGCGCGCGAGCTCGGATACGAGTACATCGCGCTTACGGACCATTCGCAGGCTGTCACCGTCGCGAATGGGATGGATGAGAAGCGCACGCTCGAGCAGATCAAGAAGATTCACGCGGCCAACCAGCGCGTCCGGGGAATCCGCCTCCTTGCAGGGATCGAGGTCGACATCAAGAAGGACGGCTCACTCGACCTGGACGACGAGGTTCTCGCTCAGCTGGACGTGGTCGTCGCGTCGGTGCACTCGTACATGAACCTCGAGCGTGCGGAGATGACCGAAAGAATTCTTGCGGCGATCGAAAACCCTTACACGCAGATCATTGCCCATCCCACCGGCCGTCTCGTCCTGCGGCGCGATCCCTTCGAATACGATATGGAAAAGGTCCTCGATGCCGCGGCCAGGCACGGCGTCGCGATGGAGTGCAACGCTTATCCGGACCGCCTCGATCTACGCGACGTTCATCTCCGGATGGCAAAGCAACGCGGGGTGAAGATCGTGATTTCCACGGACTCTCATTCGGCGGGCAATTTGACGTTTATGAAATACGGCGTGGAAACGGCCCGGAGAGGCTGGATCGAAAAGAAGGATGTGATCAACACCCGGCCGCTCGAGGAATTTCTCGCGGCATTGAGACCCAAACCGCATACAGCGAAAGGGCACGCAAAGAGAAAGTCCGCCTAGCCGTCATCCAGGTGCTACACGGAATAGGAAACAGTGTCGTCCTTCGCGGCTGGGGCGGCGGCCGCTGGCTTGGCGACCTCCGTCGGAGACTTCGAGACGCCGCGCCGCATCGCCACGATTCCGGTTCGGACCACTTCCATCAGACCGAACGGCGTCAGCAACTCGAGGAAGCGATCCACTTTTTCTTCTCCGCCAGTCAGTTCCAGGGTGATCGACTCCAGAGCGATATCCAGCACGCGCGCCTTGAAAACTTCCGCCAACTTCAGCACCTGCGCGCGCGTTTCGCCCGCCGCGCGGACTTTCACCAGGGAAAGGTCGCGCAAAAGAGCGGACTGGTTTGTCAGGTCGTCCACGAGCAGCACGTTCACGAGCTTGTAGATGTTGGCGACGATGCGCCGCGCCTGGTCCTCGTCCGCATCGCTGACGATCGTCATCCGGGAGACGTCCGGCTTCTCGGTGCGCCCCACGGTAAGCGAATCGATGTTGAAGGCGCGCCGGCGAAACAGCGACACGACCCGGGACAGCACGCCCGGCTTGTTTTCGACGTAAACAACGAAAGTATGGAGCATGAGTTTCCTATTCGTCCGCGGCGGTTTCGACGATGGGACTCGGCCGCCGGATCATGTCGTGTAGTGCCGCTCCCGCCGCCACCATCGGGTAGACGGTGTCTTCCTGCTCGACCTTGAAATCGATCAGGACCGCCCCTTCGTGCGCTCGGGCGGCGCGCACGGCCGGCACGACATCAGGCCGTTTTTCAATGGTCATGGACCGTATGCCGTACGCCTGCCCGAGTTTCGCAAAGTCCGGGTTCAGCAGCGGCGTGGCCTCGTAATTGCGCTCGTAGAAGAACTCCTGCCACTGGCGCACCATTCCGAGATACCCGTTGTTGATGATGGCGATGTTGACCTTCAGGTTTTCCTGCACGATGGTGGCGAGCTCGGCCATGGTCATCTGGAAGCCGCCGTCGCCGACCACGACCCACACGTCCGCGTCGGGCCGTGCGACCTTCGCGCCAATCGCCGCCGGAAGCGCGAAGCCCATCGTACCGAGGCCGCCCGACGTGATCAGCGAGCGCGGATGTTCGTGTTTGTAGTACTGCGCTTCCCACATCTGATGCTGTCCCACGTCGGTCACGATAATCGTGTCGCGGTCGCGGGTCTCGCGCCAGAGGTCGTTGATCACGTGCGCGGCATAGAGATGGCCGTTGTCGGGAAGATTCTGGATGTCCCGGACGGCGGTATCGCCCTTGAGGCTATGGATATGCTCGATCCAATCGCTGCGATTCGCGGATTCGACGTGCGGCAACAACTCCTGCAAAATCTTGCGCAGGTCGCCGACGAGGGCCACGTCGACTTTGACGTTCTTATTGATCTCCGCCGGGTCGATTTCGATGTGGATCTTTTTGGCGTTGGGAGCGTAGTTCTTCAGGTTGCCGGTGACGCGGTCATCGAAGCGCATTCCGAAGGCCAGCAGAAGGTCGGCGTCCTGAATCGCCTTGTTCACCCAGGCCTCGCCGTGCATGCCCATCATGCCAAGATTCAAGACATGCGAAGCGGGCAGCGCGCCGAGGCCCAGAAGCGTCATGGCCATGGGAATACAGGCTCGCTCGGCGAACGTTTGCACTTCGTGCGCCGCCCCGGACACGAGAATCCCGTGGCCGGCGAGAATCACCGGCCGCTTCGCTTCGTGAATCAGCTTCAGGGCCTTCTCATACTCTTCCTTCGCGGGCGAGAGGTCGGGACGGTAGCCTCGCATGCGAGGAGCCGCGGCCTCCCAATCGAACTCGCACGAGCTTTGCTGCGCGTCCTTGGTGATGTCGATGAGCACCGGTCCCGGCCGCCCGGACTTCGCCACGTACATGGCTTCGCGGACGGCGTGGGCAATCTCGTCGGCGCGCGTCACTAGGTAGTTGTGCTTGGTGATAGGCAGCGTGACGCCCGTAATGTCCGTTTCCTGGAAGGCATCCGATCCGAGCAGCTTGCTTCCGACCTGTCCCGTGATGCACACGATCGGCGAAGAGTCGAGCATGGCCGTGGCGATGCCGGTGACCATATTCGTGGCGCCGGGTCCCGAAGTCGCAACAGCCACGCCCACGCCGCCAGTGGCGCGCGCGTATCCGTCCGCCATGTGCGTCGCGCCCTGCTCGTGACGCACCAGGATGTGGCGAATCGAGCTGTGCTGCAACGCGTCATAGGCCGGCAGGATCGCGCCACCCGGATAACCGAAAACGGTTTTCACCCCTTCGCGCTCGAGACACTCCCAGAGAATCCTCGCACCGATCATCGTCTCTTTTTGACCGCCCATCTTCGTCTCCCCTCAGCGCCTCAAAAAACAAAACCCACCTTGCCAGCGTCTCTGGCGGGTGGGTTTCTTGAGCCTTTCAGAATTCCTTGTTGCTCAGCTCAGTCATGCCCTCCGGGCAGAGACGCGCACACGAGCCTTACTACCACAATTTCGAGCCCTCGGTTTGCGCTGCGGTTCATGTGTTCGCGTCGAAAAACTGAGCCAGCCTGTACAAGTGTCAACTGCTCAGATCAGCTAAGTTAACCCCGAGCGCTTGTTCTGTCAAGGACGTCTTGACCGTGGTGCTTCTGGTGAAAACGGTGCCCATCAGCCGCCGCTCACTCTTTCGGAGCGAGTCGGCCGGGGCATGAAATCTGCGTCGGAAATGAGCGCCGTACTAGGCCATCCTTCCCAGTACGAATAACGGAAAAAGTCTTCCTCGAAGCGTCGAGCCAAGGCAACAGACGTTCCCTGCGGGCCACGCATGCACGCTTTGAGCCGCACCTTAGTGCCTTGCAATGAGGAGGATACGAGACGAGGTCAATTGGAATGGACCGTGCACATTCAAGTGCGAAGGCGAAAAACGCCAGGAGGCTCTTCGTGATGGTTTATCTGATGATTGGAATCACTGCCGTGCTCGCGTTCCTCTGCGTGTCGCACGCGATTCCGGAGCTCGCGAAAGGCAATCTTAAAGACCTGTCTTCTTCCCGGCGCGGTCCTATGAGAAAGTACACCTTCCCCACAGTGGACTAAGGGGCAGATGAGTTCGACTTTGACAATTCGCATGAGCCTTGGCAGCTGGTCTAGTCTGCGGCCGCCCAGGGGATCCGCGCGCAAACCTGGCCACGATGCCCGGAGCCGGAAGCGGGTGGTCGTTTCCCTTCCTCTGCACGTGCGTCCGCTTGAGGCTCGATTTGCGGAGAAAGAAGACGTGGGTGAGGTCGTCGATTTCACGAACGAAGGATTGTATTTCGCCACGTCCCAGCTCCATTACGCTCCGGGAATGAGATTGATCGTGACGTTTCCTTACGGAGAGAAAGCACCGGTACAGCGGAAGTTCACAGGATCCGTGGTACGCGTCGAGCATCGCTGGCTCGGCTGCCGCGGCGTCGCGGTCCGTTTGTCGTCTGACGCGACGCAGGAAACCAAGGCTTGATTGCCTTTTGAGCAAAACCGCCGGGATTGCGCTTGTCAGTGTCCAATGCGGTAGAGACAATGTTATTGGCTTGGCATCCCGCCGCTCCGGAAGGAAGAAGTGTCACTACGAAACAGGTGGGAAGGGCAGCCAGCAACAATGAGCTACGACAGCAGAGAGAAACAGTATTCGGGGCAGAGTAGCGAGGGTGGCGGAACGTCGACAAGGGACGTCGAGCGCCGGCGCGCGGACCGCCACACCTTCACGGCAGCCGCAGAAGTCGTCGAGTTGGACTCGGGCGCGCGGTTTTCCACGCGGACCACGGATCTCGGCCCTGGCGGCTGCTTCGTCGATACGATGGTTCCCTTCCCCGTAGGTTCAAAGGTGCGCGTGAGCGTACGCAAGGGCAAGACGCAGTTCGAAGCCGATGGGGCGGTGGTCTATTCCCAAGTCGGTCTGGGGATGGGCATCGCTTTCGATGCCCTTGATCCGTCGCAGCGCGAGGCCCTGGACACCTGGTTGAGTGAACTGACAGCCGGGCGACAGGGATCGCACCGCGAAGCCGCGAGGCCGTCACAGAATTTGGCGGCCGTAGGCTCTATAGCCAACCACGCAGTGGTCGTTCGCCTGATCCAGCTCCTGATTGGCAAAGGGCTCCTGACGGAGGCGGAGGGCGCGTCTATTCTCCACGACCCTGTACTGTAGTGCCCCGCTCGGCTCCCCGTGATTCCCCTAAGTTACAGAAGGCATTCGTTCTAGGACGCGAAGAGCGTGTGCATCTATTTCCCATACAAGGAAATTTTTCCTTGACTCTGTCAATTTGGTCTGGTGCTAGCCGTGTTAAGTCCCCTGCCTTCAACAACGGCGCACCTCTTTCCGTGGCAGCCGTCGTGCACAATTGACTTGGGGGGATTACATGGGGGAACGCAGAAAAGCAAGAAGGTACGAGGTTTACCTGCCTTTGCAGGTGTGTATCTCACGGAAGCGGCCCGCTGAATTCCACACGGCGCAACTTCGCGACATCTCCAGGACAGGGATCTACTTCCACTCGAGCCTGTCCATTGAACCAGGTGCTGGCATGGAGTTGACCTTCGCCCTGCCCACCGAGAGGGACAGTGGGGCCTCGGTCTTGATTCGCGCTAGCGCCAAAGCCTTGCGCGTCTCCGCGCTTCAGGGTGAGCTGACTCCTATTTACGGCGTGGCAGCCAGCATCGACCGGATTGACTTTGTCCGGCCAGTCGTAGCGGCCGCCTGAACCGCAGGCCGGTTCTCTTCCTTTTTCACCGCATTCCGATACCGGGACGGGCGTGGGCATCACCGCTCTGTCTGCGACCCCAGCGAAACCGTTACAATCGCAGGCATGCGCGATCTCGGACGCCAATCGTTGCTCCACGGTCATTCGGCCGCGAGAATCACCAAACTCGAGCGCAAAATCCTGGTCGCGCTTTGCAGTCGCGCGCTCAGTGGCGCGAGATGGAAGCAACTCGCGGGCGCGCTCGCAAATCATGCATGGCACGAGCCGGAGCACCGAATCGTCTATGCAGCACTCCGGCAAATCCGGAGCCGTGACCCGAGAACCTGGCGCGAACAGCTTCCTGCGCAGGCCACCCGAATGGGTTTTCCTGACGTCGACTGGGCCATCTATCTCGCGCCGAAAGAGAGGTCCACAAGAACGGGGACTAACGCTCAGGTTGGCAAGATGCTCCAAACACTGAAAGCTCTCGCGGCGGAACGGTCGGACTGACGCTGCACGCGCGGCACGCTGGTGGCGGCGTCACTTCTTCGGTGAATTCTGCGCCGAGAGTTCGAAATCGATATATTGCTGGAGCGTCGCCGGATCGCCACCGGCGATGGGGCGGCCGTTGACGTACAACGTCGGAGTGCTGCTGACCCCGAGAGCCACGCCTTCTGCACGGTCCGTTTCGACCGCCTTCTGCGCATCCGGGGACGAAAGGCAGGCCTTGAACATATCCGCATTGAGGCCGGCTTCCGACGCAAACGTGACCAGCTTGTCCCAGACGTTCTCGGTCGAGATAACGTCCTGGTTTTCGAAGATCGAGTCGTGCACCTTCCAGAAGGCTTCCGGCGACTGTTCAAAGGCGCAGCGGCCGCCGATAGCGGCAGTCTCGGCCCACGGATGGATCTGGTTCAGGGGAAAATTCTTGTAGATCACGCGAATCTGCGGATACTTCGTCTCGATCGCCTTCAACGTGTCGTAGAGCTCGCGGCAATGCGGGCACTCGAAATCGGCAAACTCCACGACGGTCACGGCAGCATTCGCCGGACCTTTCGCCGGGCTGCCCTCGACGCGAATCTTGGCGCGGTTCGCGGCATAGGGATCGGCGGACATATCGAAAACTTCGCCACGCAACAGCGTCTTGCCGTCTTTGCTCACATAGACCTCGCCCGATTCCTTCCGGTCATCCACCGTCACCTCAATGGGAACTACGTAAAAATCCGCCGCCGCGGATTGCGCCAGAGGACCCAGCTGCACCTTGATCTCAGGACTCCACGCGAACAGCTTGCGCACGAAGGCTTCGGTCGATTTGAGAAGCCGCGCCTCCTCGGGCGTGCTGGGAGATCGCTCGGCAGCGGGCGCTGGCGTTGATTCCGACGTTGGCTTGGATGTTTGTCCGGCACACGACATTGCTGCGAGGAACACCGAACACGCGCTCAGCGCGAAAGCTCTGCGAAGCATGGGGATGATTCCTCCGTGAAAGCGGCCCGGCCAGACTCGGGAAAGTCCGAAACAGGATAAAGAAAAAGAACGAGAAGAGCAAAACACAAAAGGAGGGACAGCGCGTCGTCTTGACTAGCCCCGCGCCACTTGTTCGGCGAGCCAGTCCCCCACTGCGCGAGTGCCCAGCGACCCGCCGAGGTCGGCAGTAGTCTTGCCTTCGCGAATTGCGGCCCGGACGGCGTTCTCCATGGCCTGTGCCTCGGCTGTCCAGCCGAAGTGAGCAAACATCATCCCCGCGGCCAGCACTGCACCCATGGGATTCGCGATGTTTTGCCCCGCGATGGCCGGCGCCGACCCGTGCACCGGCTCGAATAGCGACACCCAGCCCGGGTGAATGTTCGCCGACGGAGCGAGGCCGATCCCTCCGGCGAGTTGTGCGCCGAGATCGCTTGCGATGTCGCCGAAGAGGTTGCACGTGACGATCACGTCGAATTGCGAAGGGTCGCGAACCATCTGCATCAAGAGGTTGTCGATGTACATGTGGCTCGCTTCGATCGCCGGATACTCACGGCGCACCTCGGCAAAAACGCGCTGCCAGAGGTCGTGGCCAAACGCGAGCGCGTTGGCCTTGTCGCTCATGCATACGCGTTTGAGCCCTCGCTTCCGGGCAAAATCGAACGCGTAGCGCAAAATCCGTTCGACCCCTTTGCGCGTGTTGATGTCTTCCTGCGTGGCGATTTCGTCCGGAGTGCCCTTCTTGAAAAATCCGCCCATGCCGACGTAAAGGCCCTCGGTGTTCTCGCGCAAAACGGTGATCTGGATGTCCTTTTCGGTGCGATCCCGGAGGGGCGTCAGCCGTCGATCGAAAAGCACGCAGGGCCGCACGTTGACGTAAAGATCGAGCTTAAACCGGAGCCCCAGCAAAATGTCGGCGCCGTGCTGATTGCCGGGCACGCGGGGATCGCCCAACGCGCCGAGAAGAATCGCGTCGTACTCCCGGCGGAACATGTCGGGGGCATCGGCGGGCAGGGTGGTGCCATCGCGCAGGTACCGGTCCGCTCCCCAGTCGAATTCGGTGATTGCAATTTCGCGCCGGCCCGCGGCCGCCGCGGCCTTTAGCACCTTCACGGTTTCCGGTATCACTTCCTTGCCGATGCCATCGCCGGGTATCACGGCGACGCGTTTGCGGAGGGAGGCTGTCGCTTCCGTCATTTCGTCGCGGAACGTAGCATGCGAGTTGGGCAGTGTCAACGTAGTGTCAACGCCGTTGCAAGCGAGCGATCGCCAGGGGTCGGTTCCAGTGACGTGCAGAACGCGCACGATCGCTTACTTGGGGCGACTTACGTAGATTGCGCGGTGTTCGCAAGTGGACAGTACGGTTTCTTCCGACTCCCTAAGATGCTATATGAGTGTAAATGTCTCGATTCGGAAGTTCTGACGAAACGATGCCTCCTCCCGGCACTACCAGCCCGGTCGTTCCAGCGAAATCAGCACAAGGCGGTGGTGATGGAAGTCTATCGCGCGGTCTCACGGGAGATGAAGCCCGAGCGCGTCTTGCGAAGTTCGGCCCAAATGATATGCCGGACACCGCGATACGACCGTTGCGTATGGCACTGGCCAAATTTTGGGCGCCGGTTCCATGGATGCTGGAAGCCGCGATCATCCTCCAGACAGTGCTCCACGAGTATGTGGAAGCTGGGGTCATCGGCGGGCTCCTGGTATTCAACGCTGCTCTCGGGTTCCTCCAGGAGGGACGCGCACAGGCCACCCTTGCCGCGCTGAAATCGCGGCTCGCGCTTACGGCTTCGGTGCGACGCGACGGCGCTTGGAAGAACATACCCGCTACTGAATTGGTGCCGGGTGACACGGTGAAGCTATCGGTCGGCGGCGTGGTGGCAGCCGACGTAAAGTTGGTCGAGGGATCGATCCTTCTCGATCAGTCCATGCTCACCGGCGAATCCGTCCCGACCGAAGCCGGACCGGGCCTGCAAACATATGCAGGGGCGCCGGTGCGGCGCGGAGAAGCCACGGCGGTCGTTACCGCAACGGGGGCACACACGAAGTTTGGACATACGGCGGAACTCGTCCGCACCGCCCACGTCGAGAGCACGCAGCAAAAAACCGTCGTGCGCGTGGTGCGAAATCTTGCCATCTTCAATGGCGTAATCATTGTTTTGCTGGTGGCGTACGCCCACGAGCGCAAAATGCCGGTTGGCGAGATCATTCCCCTCGTTCTCACGGCTGTCCTGGCATCCATTCCTGTAGCGCTGCCGGCCACGTTCACGCTTGCAGCAGCGGTGGGTGCAAAGGCCCTGGCGCGCTTGGGTGTGCTTCCCACGCGATTGTCCGCTGTAGACGAGGCGGCAACGCTGGATGTTCTTTGCTCGGACAAGACAGGGACGCTAACTCTTAACGAACTGGCGGTAACCGCCATCCGCCCTGAGCCTGGTTTTGATGAGGAGCGCGTGCTGGCCATGGCGGCTCTAGCCAGTTCCGAGGGTGGACAGGATCCCGTGGACACAGCCATCCGTTCTGCCGCCGCCAAGAAAAGCACCGCCAGTTTGCCAAAATTGATCAAATTCGTTCCGTTCGATTCAGCGACAAAAATGTCCGAAGCGACAGCGGTGGATGCGAACGGTGGCACGCTGCGCGCGGTGAAGGGGGCGTTTGCAGCGGTCATCAGACTGACCGAACCAGTCCCAACAGCGGCCGCTGCGGCACAAGAGCTCGAAGCAAAGGGTTTCCGCGTATTGGCTGTTGCGGTGGGTCCACCGGAGAAGATGCAGCTTGCAGGCATCATCGCGCTGAGCGATCCGCCTCGCGCGGATGCGGCGGAGCTCATCAAGGAGCTTAAGGCTTTGGGCGTGCGCACGGTGATAGTGACCGGTGACGCCCCGGCGACCGCGGAGATCGTCGCGAGAGGAGTGGGGCTCGACGGAGCGATCTGTCCGCCCGGACCAATCCCGAAGAGTGTGCATCCAGAAAGTTTCGCCGTCTTTGCCGGAGTTCTTCCGGAGGATAAATATCACCTCGTTCAGGAGCTCCAGAAGAGCGGGCATACCGTCGGTATGTGCGGTGACGGCGCCAATGACGCCCCAGCGCTGCGTCAGGCGCAGATGGGAATTGCGGTTTCGACCGCGACGGACGTCGCTAAGTCGGCGGCGGGAATCGTGCTTACCAAGCCAGGACTTGAGGGTGTTGTGGCCGCCGTAAAAGAAGGCCGGATAACGTTCCAACGCATCCTGACCTATACCCTGAATTCCGTCACAAAGAAGATTGTGCAGGTCCTCTTCCTGGCAGTGGGTCTGATCATGACCGGACACGCGATCCTGACCCCAATGTTGATGGTTATTATCATGATCACCGGCGATTTCCTGGGCATGTCGTTGACGACGGACAACGTGCGACCGTCCCCGATGCCAAGCGCATGGCGAGTCGGCGACTTGACGATCGCGGGCGTTTTCATGGGTATTTCCGAGCTGGTATTTTGCACCGCCGTATTGGCCATCGGCAAATTCCACCTGGGTCTTGGAATGGAGGCCCTTCAAACCCTCGCCTTCCTGGTCATCGTATATGGCAATCAGGCAACGACGTATACGAATCGAACTCGCCGGCGCCTGTGGTCGACTCGCCCAAGCTTCTGGCTGGTACTTTCCTCGGTGGTGGATCTGCTGATCGCCTCAACGATGGCGAATCGCGGCATCGCCATGGCACCTCTGCCATTCCTCGTGATGGCAGGAGCGCTCGTGGGGGCCGTTGTCTTTGCATTCATCGTGGACATTGTCAAAGTCCCTGTATTCAACCGCCTCAGGATCACCTATTGAGTTCCGCATAATATAGTGACGTCAGAACAGGTTCGCTTGAGCCCAGAAGCCAGTGACTAGCGTGGTTCGTCTCCGCATCCGACGAAGAGCCTTGCGGGCATAATGGCTCA
>JBEKAE010000032.1:0-35567 GCA_050018375.1 Candidatus Acidiferrales bacterium
TTGCCCAACTCTTCCGCGAGCCGCGTCGCGGGAACGCTGTAGACCTTGGTGTCGGGTTTGAGGTCCGCTGTCCGTACCAAGTCTTGCTCGATGACCAGGGTTCCGCCATCCTTCAACTCGGGAACGAAGCGCGTGTAGGCTTCTTGCGACATCACCACCAGGATGTCCGGACGGGTAACGTACGGATAGAGAACGGGCGTACCGGAAAAGATCAGTTGTGCGCTGCACGCGCCGCCGCGGGCCTCGGGCCCAAAGCTCTGCGTCATGGTGGCGAAAGCGCCCTGATGAATGGAAGCAGCCCTCCCCAGAACGATGGCCGAGAGAATCACTCCCTGCCCTCCGAATCCTGCAATGCGAAGCTCGGTTAGCTGCATACGGTCTCCGTGCAATCTGCGTAGCGGTCGCCCAGTGCTTCCACGAACTGCGCCCTCATCAGCGAGCTGTAGTCGGGACGGTCACGTTCGACGAACTTGCCCACGATGATCTCGCCATGGATGGTCAGACCCACTTCGCTGGTGGGGGCGCCGTTCTTGATCTTGCTCCTCTCTTTGTAAAACTTCATGGTGTCGAGGCCGTCTCCCATCTTGTTGCGCCGCTGGTAGAGCGTCGGACAAGGCGAGAGCACTTCGATGAAGCAAAATCCCTTTTTCTTGAATATCTCCGCCATGGAGCGCGCGAGTTGCCGGACGTGGAATGTGGTCCAGCGGGCGACATACACCGCGCCGGCCGCTTCCACCAGGTGCGGCAAATTGAAGCTCGGCTCGAACGCGCCGTAAGGGGACGTGGCAGTGATGGCGTGCTCGGGAGTGGTCGGGGCGCTCTGGCCGCCCGTCATGGCGTACGTGAGGTTGTTCACGCAGATGACCTTCAGATCGATGTTGCGGCGCGCAGCGTGGATCAGATGATTGCCGCCAATGGCCGAGAGGTCTCCGTCACCGGAGTAGACGATGACATTCAGATTCGGATTCGCCAGCTTCAGGCCGGTCGCGAAAGGAATCGCGCGGCCATGCGTGGTGTGGAACGAATCCAGCTTCACGTAGCCGGCCACGCGGCCGGTGCAACCGATGCCCGAAACCAGAGCCAGCGACTTGAGATCGACTTTGGAATCCATCAAGGCCCGGGTGAAGCAGTTCACGGTCGTGCCGATTCCGCATCCGGGACACCAGATGTGCGGAATGCGATCCATTCGCAGGAACGGCTCGACGGGGTTTGTAGCGGTGGCGCTCATCGGCTGGCCTCCACGATGACTTTAAGAATGTCTTCCGGATGATGCACGCTTCCGCCGGCATGAGGCACTGGCAGCACTCGG
This sequence comes from Candidatus Acidiferrales bacterium, assembly GCA_050018375.1. Classification (GTDB taxonomy): domain Bacteria; phylum Acidobacteriota; class Terriglobia; order Acidiferrales; family UBA7541; genus Palsa-295. The sequence continues at coordinate 1,310 of JBEKAE010000032.1, forward strand.
CATTCGCCGTGGGCGGAGCGTTCTACCTCGCGCACCATTTGGCCGAGATTGAGCTCGGGCACGACCATGGCCTTAACGCGTGGGGCAAGCTCGCGGATTATGTGCTCGGGGAATGGCCAGGCCGTAATCAGGCGCAACTTGCCCACTTGCAGGCCTTGCGCGCGGGCCAGTTCAATCGCCCGTTGCGCCACGCGCGAGGTGATGCCGTAGGAAATCACCACCACGTCGGCATCTTCAAGACCTTCGGCTTCATACAGGGTGATGCGCTCCGCGGCCTCGCGAACCTTAGTTTTGCAGGCGGCGCACCAGCTTGTCCTGGATCGGGGGAATCATGTTGGGATAGCCGTGCTCGTCATGGGTGAGTCCGGTCATGTGGAATTTGTAACCCTCGCCGGCATGGGCGATCTCGGGGACCATCTCGCCATTGGTTTCGTACGGCAAATAGTCCTCGACGGGTTTATGGGTGTGGCGGCGCGGCACTATTTCGATCTCATCTGCCGGTGGGATAACGACCTTTTCGGTCATGTGTCCAACCACTTCATCCATCATAAACATCACCGGGACGCGAAATTCCTCGGCAAGGTTAAAGGCGCGGATGGTGAGGTCGAAGCATTCCTGGGGAGAATTCGGACAGAGCGCGATGATTTCGTAGTCGCCGTGCGATCCCCAGCGAGCCTGCATCATGTCAGCCTGGGCTGGGAGGGTGGGGAGCCCGGTGGAGGGCCCGCCCCGTTGCACGTCCACGAAGACACACGGGGTCTCGGTCATGGCCGCATAGCCGATATGCTCCATCATGAGCGAAAAGCCCGGACCGGACGTGACGGTAAACGCTTTGGCGCCGCCCCACACCGCTCCTTGCAAAGTGATGGAAGCAGCCAACTCATCTTCCATCTGAATGAAAGTGCCTCCGACCGTGGGAACGCGCGAAGCAAAGCGTTCTACGACTTCGGTGGACGGGGTGATGGGATAACCGGAGGCGAAACGGGCGCCGGCGGCCAGTGCGCCTTCGCAGCAGGCTTGGTCGCCATCAATGAAGTGGACACCGGTGAGCACGCCACGGGGATCAGCCTTCATCGCCCACCTCCCGCGTTGCGGCAGCGCCGTTCTTGTAGCCGAAGATGGCGAAATCGGGGCAGTACATTCCGCACAGGTCGCAGCCGCTGCACTTTTCGGGCGCCACCGCGTACGGTGGGTGATAGCCCTTCGCATTGAAAGCGGAGGAGAGCGCCAGGACTTTGGTAGGACAGAACTCGACGCAGAAACCGCAGGACTTGCAGCGCTCGTCGACGATGTTGACCGTTCCTTTTGCCACCGTAACCCCCACGGCACAGGAATATAGACTCCCTGAACCTGAAGTCTTCAACGTTTAATTATGAAGTCGCGAGTTCCAGCAGCCTGTGATGGGGATCACAAATATAGGTGAGGTAGAGCACAGGAGGACTTAGGGGTGGAGTGCTGCACGCGAAAGCTTGGCGCAAGCGAAGAGCCTGCCCTGAGCGAGCCGCAGCAGAATAAATATAAGGCGCCAGCCACGAAGCGGGAATTTACCAAAGGAGCCACGGCTTATCGCAGACCCTACAAGCGCTTATTCAGCTCCACACGGAAATCGAGCGGTGGCAACAATCAAAGGGGGAAGGATTCGCTGGCTGCGAATCTCGCGGCGCTAAAGATGAGGATGCTACGCGGGGAGACAAACCCACGGTCAGAAATTCGCTGACCGTGGCTACCCCTAAAGACCGACGAAGCAAGCGTCGCCAAAGAAAAGCGGGAGAAAGCTTCCCCACTCCAATGGGGCGCGCGGCTAGTCGAGAATGAAGGTGACCTCCATGGTCACGCGGTATTCGACAATCTTGCCCTTCTCGACTTTTCCTTTCAGGGAGAGCACCTCGAAACCGGTGATGCCTCGCAAGGTCTTTGCGGCGCGATTCACACCCTCATCGACCGCCTCTTTGAAGCCCTTAGAAGATGCAGCCGTAATCTTGGTGACGCGGGCGACAGCCATAAGATTCCTCCCCTATTTCGCGTCCAGCACATTTTCGACCGGAGCGCTTCGTGAATCGAGCGAGCCGTTCGCTAGCCGCGATTGCCGATTGAAATGGGATTTCCGTTTTCATAATACGGACCCGTAACCTACATCCGGCCGCTTCTAAATGCAAGCTCCAATCCCAAAGCCCGAAACTGCCGCTCTTCCAACCGACTTCTCCGACACTCATCCTCCCCGCGGTAACCTGGAAACCTACAGTGCTGGAATGCTGCCAATAAATCGCCTTATCATGAGTCGTCCAGCCTGGCAGGGGCGTCAACTCCTGCTTCCGCGTAGCTCTTGGATAAACTGGAGAATGGTGCTGGCCTTCGTTTCGATGATGGATTCCATCACCAGCTTGCCAAACGAATTTAGGATTGCGATCGAGATCACTTCCTTGTGCACATCCATCCCGATATACTTCACGCCATCCATACAGGGTGCTCCTTTCTGGGGGTGAGGCAAACACTCAAAACCTACTCCAAAAGGGGCGCCCTTTTATATTGCGTCGGGTAGCCGGAGAAGTGTTTATTGGGCAAAAATTCCTCTGTGAGACAGGAGTTCCAGGAAAGAAGAGCGGAATGGATTCAGGTTGAATTCGCCCGATTACACGTCAGCGGGGAAGATGTGGGAGATTGAATCGTGGGTATACTCAAGGACAAAGTAGCGATTGTGACGGGAGCCAGCCGCGGCATTGGAAGGGCGATCGCGGAAGTTTTTGCCCGCGAGGGCGCTCACGTCGTCATCTGCGGCCGCAAGCAGGACACGCTCGACCAAGTGGCGCGGGAGATCGGTCCGGCCGTGAAGCCAGTTGTTTGTCACGTCGGCCGAATAGACCAGATCGAAAGCATGATCGGAACGACCGCACGTGAATTCGGGCGTATCGATATTCTCGTGAACAACGCGGCCACGAACTCAGCGCATGGGCCGTGCCTCGACATGGACGAAGCCCAGTTCGATAAGATGGTCGAGATCAACGTGAAGAGCGCGTTTCGATTGGTGAAGCTGGTGGCTCCCGGGATGTGCGATCGCGGTTCCGGCTCGATCATTAATATTGCGTCGATGTCAGGCCTGCGTCCGCAGTTCCACAGCCTGCTCTACAGCATGACCAAGGCCGCACTCATTATGATGACCCAGTCCTATGCCCTGGAACTGGGACCCCGGGGCGTGCGCGTGAATGCGATCGCGCCGGGTCTGATTCAGACGGCGCTGAGCGAGTACTACTGGAAGGACCAACAACGGAGCTCGGAGGTCTTTGCCAGGCAGCCTATTCCGTGCATCGGACAGCCGGCCGAAATTGCTGAAGTGGCATTGCTCATCGCCAGCGAGCGCGGCTCCTACATGACGGGCCAGACCGTCGTGGTCGACGGTGGTTTGCTCCTGTCCTTGTTGTAACCGCAATTTCTGGTGCGGCAAGTGCGACTTTCGGTGCGACGCCGGTGGCGTCAAGTCGAGTTTCGATTCTGTCACTGCGAGCGTGATGTCGGAGACTGCACCATCTGGGGCGATGTTTTCCGGATCATCTCCAAGAGGGCAGCCCGGTCAGGCTTGAGCAGATCGTCAACAACCTGCTTGTTGACGTTCGCGACGATGATTTGCCCAACTTCTGTCTGCACGTCGGAGAAGATGCCCATACTCTTCATCTTCTGTGTTTGGGACTCGTTATCCTCGGTCGGAGTGAGGTAGTGCACGGAGCTAGCTTTGTAGCGGTGGATCAGAAACAGTTGGATGAGCATCATCAATCGCTTCTTGCGTAGCGGCGCGACCGTGTTTTGGTCGCGCACCGAGAGCAAGTTCCGGCCGCGACGATCCTGGATAGTGGCGAAGATGATGTTGGCGAGCTTTTTACTACTGGCCTCATCGAGCAGGCTCAGTTCCAACAGTTCCGAGCCGGCCGTGTGGGGACGCAGCTCGACCCGAATCTTCGCCGGATACTCCCAGTGCTTCCTCCATTCCGCGAGCCACTCCTCCAGCAGCTTGGGAGGAACTTCGGTCTGAACGAGGTGCTGGTAGTGTGTCGATCCCTTACCCATCGCCTTCGTTGCGGCAGTACGTCCCGACGAAGCCATCAATGCGCCGTCCAGCCGTGGTCCTCCCACCAGCGTCTGCGGCGTCCGATAAGGAGACTCCAGCAGCCTGAACTTGCGCTGCAGGCGCGCCAGCGCCAACATTCCGTCCTCCTTCAACGCAGTCGCGAACTCCTCGGCGGCCAAGCCATCGATCTGGTGTCCACCGTAAGTGATGAAGTTGAAGACGAAGCCGAGCTTTCCGAGCTCCTCCGGAAACCGCTTCATCTCCTCGGGGCTCATGCCGGTGGTGTCCCAGTTGAACGACGGCGACAAATTGTACGCCAGGATCTTGTCGGGATATTCTGCGTGGATTGCATGGGCGAACATCCTGGCGTCCTCCAGGTCCGCCGTCTTGGTCTCCATCCACAGCATGTCCGCAAAGGGCGCCACAGCCAGCGATCTAGCAATGGCATAATCGATCCCGCTCTGGATTTGATAGAAACCTTCCGGGGTCTTGGGCAGTTCACAATCCCAGATGACCGGAATACCCATGGACTTCGCCCGTTCGCGCGCTTCATAGAAGGAAGCGCGTTTTGAGAACGCCAGCCATTCCTCGACGCTCATGTCGAAACGTTCGCCTTCGTCCGTGCGGGACTTCATCACGTCGGCGACCGCCTGCCCATAGGACTTCAGCCCCGCTTCTGTCTGCCAGATTTCCACATAGTGCGTGTCGATCTTCTCGAGCGCAGTTTCGATCTCCGTTGCCGACGCATGCCCGAGGCCCTGGGCAGTCTCCGTGATCATCGACATGAGTCCGACCTGCCCAAGCCAAGCAGAGGTTGCCCGGTACTCGGTCTCCGACACGGCGAACAGAAGGTGTCCACGAACCTCGACCCCCAGTTCGAATAACTTTCTCAGAATGGCTAGATAGCCAACCCGGTAACTTGGCAGCTCGATGTTCGTTGCGCCGAGGATGACGGGCTGGTCTCGCTCGTCGCTACGATTGTCGAGAAACGTCGCCGCTTCGGCATCGGTTCGGGCCACAAGGATGCCCGGGACCCGCATGATGTCGAGCTGCAGGCGGGCCGCGTTTAGACGCCGAATCTGCTCGTCTTGGGCGACAAGCACCTTACCGGCCTGGTGTCCGCACTTCTTCGCTCCGGGCTTCTGGTCTTCGATGTGATAGCCCGGAACCCCGGCCTCCACGAAGCGGCGGATCAGGTTGCGCACGTGCGCATCCCCACCGTGGCCAGTGTCGGCATCAGCGATGATAAAGGGTCGATAATCGACTGCCGGAGTCGCCTTGCGCTCTTCTTCGCTCATCCGTATGCGCGCGAAGTGTTGGTTCTTGTCGGCTGTGAGAAGTGCTCGGACCAGCCCGGCTGCCTCGTCTGGTACCTGGCTGAGCGGGTAGCTTGCCAGATCCGGTCCTGGATCCTCTGAGAGCGAACCCCTGGCGGAGGTCGCCCAGCCGCCGAGATAAACGCCCTGTATCCCCATCCGTTTCAGCGTAACCACCTGGCCCGGCGAATAGGGACCGAAGGTCGTGATCTGCTTGCGCTGCCCGAACAGCTCGCGCAGAAGCGCATAGAACTCCTCGGCTGTACGTCGTGCAACGGTGCAGTCGCTGGAAATCGTACCCTGTTGTTCAGCCACCTCACGCGGAGAGTAGAGGCGGACGATGCCAGCGAACCGGGGGCTCGCGAACCATTGCTTGGCGGCCGCCACCTGCTGGTCGAATGTGGTCATACCCCCTCCTCTCCATGGGCGTGACGAATTCAAGATCTGCTTCGTGAGTTCGAAAGCGGCGTGTATTCTACACCCACTCGCCGTTAATTCATTGTCAGGGCTCAGGGGGGCAGTGCGGGAAAAAGTGTCGCGGGTATCGGCCGGAAGAGGGCGAGTTTCGAGCTTTGGGATTCTGCGGAGAAGGCAAAACTGGCCCGTTCCGTCGCCCGTGGAAGTACCTGGCAGTGCAAATCCGACTCGCAGTTGCATTCCGCGGCTGTCAGGGGCTATGTTATCCGGCGGATGGGACTCAATCATGGACATTCCGGCTCAGAACCGGGATGGACCGTTATACTCAGGGGGTCGCGTTGCCAAATCAGGGGTATAAGCCACCCGGTACGCACCAGGATCTAACCGATGCGAAGACATGGATTCAGCGCCTGGAGAGGCCGGAGAGAATACCCGGTCTGAGGATTGATGATGTGGTGGCCTGCTTGAAACTGAAGCCAGGTGACGTGGTTGCCGACATAGGCGCCGGCACCGGTGCGTTCTCCATACCGTTTGCGAAGGCTGTCGCGCCGTCCGGAAAAGTTCTGGCGGTCAATATTTGGCCGGGTCTCCTGGATTACATCAATGAAAAGGCAAGAAAAGAGAACGTGACCAACCTCCAAACGATTCTTGCGAAACTGGATGATCCCAAACTACCGAAAAACCAGGTGGATGTAGCCTTTTTCCATGATGTCTTTCATAACGTGAATGACCGCCAGGCGTATCTGGAAGTGCTTGCCTCTTATCTTAAACCCAACGGACGCGTAGCAATGATCGAACAGGAATTCGATGATCCGATCGCGAAGAAGTGGGATATTCCCGAAGACAGGATCACCAAGGATCAGGTGAAAACCTGGATGGCGAATGCGGGATTTCATCTCACCGGGGATTACGATATCTTCGAGGGCGAAAACAATCCTGAAGGCACCGGAATGCCACAGAGGTGGTTCGTGGTCTACACGCGAGGCCCCGCGTCTGGTCAGTAGCTTCACCACCGTACGTTACTCAGGAGACTCGGGGTGCGGAAGAAGCAAGAATTCTATGGTTGGACCCTGCTAGCTGTTCTCTTCTCCCTGGATTTCGTCAACATGGGATTTCCTTTGTACGGCGGGACCGTCATCAATAGCTATATGCTGCATCAGATTCAGATGAGCCGCAGCACCCTTGGGCTGGGATTCACGTTTTCAAACTTGTTCATCGGCTTGTCCTCGACGGTTGTTGCCATGTCGATTCTCAAGCGCGGTGTTCGTAAGACCTTTGCAATTGGATCCGCGCTTATTTGTGCGGGTTCTCTGTTCCTGGCGTTCTTCGCATCCAAGCCCTGGCATTATCTGGCCGGTTACGGCGGGATTATCGGCGTTGGCATGGGTTTCGGCACTATTGTTCCGGCGGGAACCGCTGTGACCCGATGGTTCAGGCGTTACCGCGGGAGGGCGATGGGGATTTGCATGGGCGCTTCGGGATTCGCTGGATTTGTGGTCGCGCCTCTGCTCAACAGAATGATCGAGGCAAGCGGCGGCAATTGGCGGGTTGGCTGGCAGATTGTCGCAGGCGTTGCCGTCATTTCTGGGATTATTGCGTTGCTTTTTGTCAAAGAGCGCCCGGAAGACTTGGGACAAGTCGTCGACGGAATCCCGGAAACAGAACCAGAACGCCAAGCGCATCAGCCGCGCCAGGGGCGTGGCCCGCGTGAATTGATTACGACATATTCGTGGACTCCGGCGGAAGCTTATAGAACCAGATCCTACTGGCTGATCGTGATTGCCGGAATTGCCTGCAAGTACCCATTCTTCTTTTTCATGGCCCACTGGATTCTCCACGCACGAGGCGCGGGCATTCTTGCTTCCGACGCGGCCTGGACGATGGGCTTGTTTGCCGTGGGAGGCATCGTTGGGCGGCTGATCGGTGGGTGGCTAATGGACACGATCACCGGCCGCTACGCATTCATGATCGGGCTCGGTCTCTATCTGATCGGCTCGTTCTTCGCAATTAAAGTGAACCCGAACGCGCCCGTCATCGCTGTTGTTGCTGCTGCATTGTACGGGCTGGCTTACGGCTGGGCGTTCACCTGCATGAATACCTGCACGGCCCACTTCTACGGCTCTGCAGCTTTTCCCAAGTTGAGCGGAATGATGATCCTGTTGACCTCCGTGATCGGCTCGCCGGCCGGGGTTATTGGAGGGAAAATCTTCGACATTTATGGCGGTTACGCGCGAGCCTTTGAACTGAACGCTCTGCTTGCCGCAATCGGCATTGTTGCGATGGCTTTTGCGACGATGCCTAGCCCCCGAACTTCGATGGTCGCAGGAGTGAAGGCCGCATAAATCACGGATGTCCATTTAATTCATTGCCGGTGTTGGAGCTGGTGTTTTTGAGTGCAAGATCACTGAAAGCAGATCCGCCATTGATCGTTGAACGGCACTGGCACTAGACGCTACGAAGAGTCTGGACTTGCGAGTGAAAAGGTCGAAATTCGGCATGCCCATTGCGAATCGGTCGGACAGCAGCCTTTCCGCGCTGAAGATCGGCAATGGTGAACTGGTCTGGCACAAGCCCGCGCCAGCCGGGGTATGTAGTTGGGGAACGCGAGGCTGTGCGGGCGTTGAGTCGGCAGCGGTCAGTTTGATTCCAGGCGTCGTATTCTCCGGTTCGGCAGATGGACACCTGCGCGCCTATTCGACGAAAGACGGGGCGATCGTCTGGGATTTCGATACGGCGAGGAAGTACGACGCGGTGAACGGTGTTCCCGCGAACGGGGGCTCGATGGGCACCGCCGGGCCAACCATCGCGAGCGGCATCCTATACGTAAACTCGGGAGAGGGCCGTTTTTCCGGACACCGCGGAAATGCCCTGATTGCATTCACCGTCGACGGGAAGTGATGCCGCGCTCGGGCAGACGCGTGTGTTTGCTGTATGGGTGATGCTATCCCCAGCCAGTCGGGGGCTTTGAAAATCACGCAACGCAACATCAGGAAAACATCTGCAATCCCGACTGTCCACCAAATCGATTCGTCCTCCAGTGAATTACACAACAGGCTCAAAATTGAGCAAATGCGTTTAAGGCTAGAAGATCAGCTTCAATCCAAATTGGATCTGTCTTGGGTTAGTGGCGAGAGTTGTAATTAAGCCGGCCGAGGCGCTGATTGCACCGTTCGCAAACACAGTCGGGTTGGGCGGACCGAAGTTCACCCGGTTGAGTACGTTGAAGAATTCCGCCCGGAACTCCAGGCTGGTCCTGTCGGAGATCCGAGTTATTTTGAACAGCGAAACATCCACGTCGGCCAACCCCGGTCCGGTGAGAGTTCCTCTGCCGAGGTTTCCATAGGTGCCCGGCGCGGGCAGAACGAAGGCGTTTGGATTGAACCATTCGTTCGGGTTGTACAGCAGGATAGGTCCTGAAAAGTTGGGATTCAACGAAGGACGATCGGGATTTCTGGTATCTCCGTCGCCGGATCGGTTCGAGCCGATCAGCGGTGTGAAGGGAAAGCCCGTCAAGAACGTGGAGATTCCATTCAGTTGCCAGCCGTCGATCAGTTTGCTTTCAAGCCCGCTCGTAGTGTTGAGCCAATGCTTGCCTTGGCCGAAAGGGAGCTCATAACGGGCGGAGATGCTCGCCTGGTCGGTGATATTCAAGGCGGAGGGTCCCCAATCGCGGCGCAAATCATTCCGATCCAAAACCATCTGCGCCTGGTTGCTGGCCTGGGCGCCTGTGAGTGCGGAGTTTATATCGAGATTTTTTGACCAAGTATAGCTGGCCCGAAATTGCAAGCCTTGGCTCAGGCGGTGTGTCAGTTCCGTTTCCAGCGCGTTGTAGCTCGTGTTGCCTTCGGTAAACCAGAAGAAGCCCGCTCCCAGAGACGGATTCGGCCGCGTTCCCACCGGAATATACTCCACGCCTTCAGCCACGTGGCTTTGATTCGCCGCCGTGGCTGGACTGCCGCTTGTTGCAACGCCGCCGGCCTGGCAGCCACTGGGGTCAGAACAAATCTGAGCGGGAATGGTGTTGGGATCAACGCTGACAAAGCCGTGGTAACCATGCGATCCGACATAGGCGACGCGGAAGACGGTGCTGTTGTTCAACTGCTGCTCGACTGTGAGATTCCACTCCTCGACCGTCGGAGTTTTCGCGTTGGCCTGAATTCCCTGTGGTGCGTAAGTGCACGGTGGCAACACGCCGCGCGTAATCGGCACAATCGAGAATAATGCGCCCGAACACGATACTGCGCCATTGTAGGGAGGAAGAGAGTTGAGCAGAAAAGCGAGATCGTCAATCAGCGAATAGTACGTCCCAAATCCCGCGCGAACTGCCGTCTTTCCGTTTCCGAAGACGTCCCATGCCAGTCCAACTCTAGGGCTAAACAATCGCTTCGCATTATTCTGCGTAAAAACCGAGTTGCCCACCTGCGGGTTGGTCACGAGCACTCCCGACGAACCAACCAAGTAATTGGCGGCTCTTCCCGACTCCTCATTCCACCCGGTTGTAAATTCGTGCCGAATACCCGCGCGGATCGTAAGATTGTGCCGTACCTTGATTGCATCCTCGAAGTACCAGGCCCCGAAGAGGCTCCTCCATCCCAGTTCATTCGGGCTCGGCACTACCTGAAACGTACTCACGGTCCCTTGGAGGAACGTCGCCAGGCTGAGAAAGGTGGCCTGCCCAAGCTGGCGCGAAGCGCTGTCTTCGTTGTCCTGAAGCCGCTGAAACCAGGCCCCGACGCTGATCTGATGAATTCCCTTGCTGATCTGCAAATCGTCAGTATAGGTGAAGAGATTTCTGCGATTCCACACTCCCGCTCCATTGCTAGGACCAGTTGAAGTAAGAGCCGCAAGGCCGGTGGTTGTGACCCCGCCTCCAATGACGATCCCACCAGGCCCGGCGCCGGTGACGAAGTCGAGGCTTGCCGGAAAGCTGGCCAACAGAGAGGAACTCAGATTGAATCCTGCGCGGGAAAACCCGGCGCGGAAGGTGTTGAGAAAGTTCGGCGAGAAGCTGTGCATTTCCTGGATGCTGGCCACCTGCATTCGAAGCGTCGTGTACGAAGCAAACAAGGGGTCCGCCAAGGGCACGAGACTATTGCCGTCATCTATCGTGTAGGCTCCCGAGAGAGTGTCCCTATCCCCCGGGGTGTAATCCGTTCGGAGAGTGCCAAAATCTTCACGGATGTACTGCTTAGGGCTGTTATACGAAAACGCTGTGCCGCTTGGTTGCGGTGGCATAGTCGCAGGGATGAACAACTCAGGTCCGTTCGGCTGAGGCCAAAAGGACATATACTGCAACATCGACGGATTAAGTTTCGGATCCATGGTGTAGCCGCCAGATGCATTTGGCAAGAAACCCTGGCGCACGTATTGGTCGGGGACCACAGCCACGCTGCTGACCGTCAACGCTTGGCGAAATCCCTCGTAATTACCGAAGAGGAACAAGCGGTCTTTCTTGAGCGGCCCTCCCGCCGATCCTCCGAATTGGTTCTGCTTGAAGGGCGGATTGGCTTCCTGGGCAAAATAGCTGCGCGCATCGAGCGCGCTGTTCCGGAGGAACTCGAAAATCGAGCCGTGCAGCGCGTTGCTCCCCGACTGGGTGACAACACTAACTTGTGCTCCCGCTCGTTTCCCATATTCAGCAGAGTAGGTGTCCGTCAGAACGTTGAACTCTCGGACAGCATCGATCCCCAGAAGGTACCCGCTAACGCCGCCAGGCGTTATCGCAAGCTGACTCGACCCGGTGTATTCAATGCCATTCAGCAAAACCAGGTTCTCGGAGGTCCGCCGCCCGGCCACAGTAAATATGTTTCCATTACTGGTGCTCGTTTGAGCGCTTTTCATCGCGCTGTAATTGATCGCTCCGGGGTTGAGGGTAATCAGGTTGTCAAAGCTGCGACCGTTGAGAGGCAAATCCTTCACTTCGCGCTCACCAACCATGCCGGAAACTGAGGCAGTGGTCGTATTGACCACAGGAACTTCTTCGGAAACCACGATCTGCTGGATGACTTCGCCCACTTCCAGGCGCAGATTCACCGCCACTTCCTGCCCGACCTCTAAGTCGATCCCCTTCCTGACAGTAGCCTTAAACCCCTCCTTTTCCGCCGTTATTTCCTGCGGCCCTAGAGGAAGGCCCACGGCCGTAAAGTTGCCTGCCGGATCTGTGGTAACGACCCGGACGGCTCCTGTCTCAAGACTCTTTATCGTTAGGGTTGCGCCGCTCACCGAGCCGCCCGATGCGTCCTCCACTTTTCCAGAAATCGCGGCGCCGACCTGCACTCCTTGGGCTCTGGCGGCCGGAACCGCCACAGTGGCCAAGAAAACATAAGAAAAGACGTACAACTTTGCTGGCACCAACGACCTGCGCCTGCACCCACAAGCGTTATTCATCAGGCTAGGCTCCGAATTGGCGCGTCAGGTTTCGTTTCCCGAGTGCGCGTGGCCGACTATCATAGCGCGACAGGCAAGTTATGGAGTAAACTTCAATTTCTGATTTGGACCTCTGACTGACGCATCGCGCACCTCTCCTGCCCTCGACACAAGGAACTTGCCATCAGAGCAGGCCCCAGCCAGATCAGCGGAGTTCCGGCAGCTCGTTCTTGCCCGTCCGATGAGCCCCGCTTGCTACGGCCCGTCCTCGAAACGAAAGCGACAATCCCCACATCGACGCCGCAATCGTAGTGGTCGGAGCGGAGCCGCGCCGGGCAATTCCGTGGGAATCGTTGGCGGAGGAGGCGGCGGCGCGCGTTGGGGTCCCGCCGACGACACCACCACGTCCATTCGCGCTCTCGAAGCCACCACCGGGAAGAAAAAGTGGGAGTACAAGATGGTCGGCGATTCGTGGACAGGCACTCTGGTCACCGCGGGCGGCCTGGTATTTTCGGCGGATGAAGCCGGCAATTTCTTTGCGCTCAACGCCAACACGGGCGAGCCGCTCTGGCATCTCCTGCTGGGCTCGTCCGTGCGGTCGAATCCCGTGTCCTACGCGGTGGACGGCAAGCAATACATCGTCGACGCGGCTGGAAACACGCTGTTCGTTTTCAGCTTGCCGTAAGCTTCTGTGCGACCTCGCCGAACCCGGGACCGTCCAAGCGAGCGAGAACAGCAAGTAGGGCCGCTTTCGGCTAGCGCGCGTTCTTGGTGTGGGAAAGTTTGAGGACGACTTCTATATCGCGGCGGGAATCGAAGCTGGAGACCGTGCGGGTTGAAGATGCCAGGTCGCCGTGCTCGGCGTGCACTTCGTAATCGGCGTTAGGGTCAAGCCCGCTGAAGCGGTAGTTACCCGCCTCATCGGCGAAGTAGCTCTTCACGGCCTGCGTTTTCACGTTGAGCAGATAGACCACGCTCGCGGGAACCGGATTCTCGCTCTTGTCCACCACGCTGCCATGAATCGTGCGGAGTTCCGGCTCCCCCTTCTGTGCCTGCGCGGCGGGCAGCGCGACGGCCAACCCCAGCGTGATGACAAGAGCCGCGTGCAAAGGTCTGCGAGCGCTTGGAGTCAGTTTCACTCTGTCTCCTCGGTTTCCTCTTCTTCTTCCTCTTCTTCTTCGAGGCCTGTGCCGTCTTCGGAATCTTCGTCCTCTTCCTCGTCTTCATCATCGGAGAGGACGACGAAATGCACGGGATGCGTCTGCGTCACTTCGAGCTCCGCATCGCATTCCGGGCAGCTCAGAATTTCGCCTTCTTCCACTTCGTCTTCGTCCAAGTCGATCTCAGCGTCGCATTCCGGGCATCTGGTCACGGCCATCTCTCCTCTGCGGCGATCTTCCAGCGGACGGCGTATTATATAACGCCCGTGTCAAGCTTTCTCGTGAGGATGGTGTAAGAATGACCGGCAATCGAGAATATCCCGAGCGCCCTCTCGTGGGAGTGGGCGGAGTCGTCATTTCAGACGGGCGCGCTCTTCTGATACGGCGTGGCAACCCGCCGCTCGAGCGTCAGTGGTCCATACCGGGTGGTATGCTCGAAGTGGGAGAGACGCTGCTCGAAGGAGTCCGGCGCGAATTGGCCGAAGAAACCGGGATCGAAGTGCGCGTTTTGGATCTTATCGAGGTGTTCGAGCGGATCAATCTCGACGGCGAGGGCAAGGCAAGATACCACTTCGTCGTTCTCGACTACTTGTGTGAGCCGGTCCGCGGCAAGGCGCGCGCCGGGAGCGACGTGACCGACGTTGCCTGGGCGGCGCCCGAGGAGCTCGGGCAGTATTCACTCACCGAGACCGCAACGCGAGTGATCTTGAAGGCCTTTGAAATTGCCCGCGAGTACAGCCGCTTATCTGGCGACGAGACCTGAATCCCCGCAAGAGTTCAGCGGACGTACGGATAGATCTCATCAACGATCCAGTAGTTGGCCAGTACAACCGCGAAGAGCATCCCTGTCAGCCACAGACCCCACCGCCCGCGCCGCCATGAATCGCGAAATACCGAGTTTTGCATCGGAACATCGGCGACGTATGCCGCGCAGTAGCAGAGGTTGGCGAGCATCCCCAGAATAAACAGCCAGAGGAGCGAATGCAGCGTCAGTGCCTCTCGGAAATGGGGCCACGTCGCTGCCAGCCAAACTACAACGACTCCCGTGAGAACGAAATTGTATGTGATGCGACGCGGCTCCCAGTAGCGAGTTGCATCGCTGAGGATATCTCGCAGCTGATGGGGCTGTTCCCCGCTCCGATCCGACGATTGTGTTGAACGCGGCGCGTCCATATGAGGTCAGCTAGCTGGCCGCGGCAGTTTCCGGCAAACGCCCGAAGCGGCGCTCGCGTCCGAGAAAGTCTTCGACGGCCGCCGCGAGATCAGCGGCTTCAAATTCCGGCCACATTCTTGGAGTGAACAGAAGTTCCGCGTACGCGCATTCCCACAGCAGAAAATCGCTCAGCCGCCGCTCGCCGCCCGTGCGGATCAAAAGATCGACGTCCGGCACCGGACCGCCCGCATGAGTCACCTGGCCAAGCCGCCGCGCGAATTCCCGGTCGGAAACTTCGAGGCTCGAAAGCATCCAGCAGGACGCCTGGAGGATCGCCTCCCGTGACGAATAGTCGAGCGCGATGCGCAATTCGAGCGTGCGGCCCCCGGCCGTGACCTGTTCGGCGGCTTCGATCGCGTCCAGCAGCGAGTGTGGAATCCGGTCGCGCCGGCCGATCACACGCAGGCGCACGCCGTGCGCCGCGCATTCGGCCGCATCGGTGCGAAGATAGTTCTCGAGCAAACCGAGCAGCGAAATCACTTCTCCGGAAGGACGCTCCCAATTATTCGCCGAGAAAGCGTAAAGACTGAGCGTTCCGATACCCAGAGATGGAGCAGCACGCACAATGCGCCGGACGGCGGCCACGCCCGCGCGATGGCCTTCCGAACGCGGCAGGCCGCGCGCAGCAGCCCATCGGCCGTTGCCGTCGAGCAGAATCGCAATGTGAAGTTTCGGGGCCGATTGCGGGAATCTGGCTGCCATTTGTGCGCGCATCAGTTTGTGCCACCCATAGGGGTTCGTCCTGGATTCCTCACCCTTCCCGCGTCGCGCGGATCAGGGCTTCCATGTGATCGAGATATTTTTCAAGCGCCCGGCGGCCCGCAGGCATCAACCGGTATTCCGTCTTCGGAACGCGTCCCGCGAACGATTTCGTGCAGCCGACATAACCGGCATCCTCAAGCTTGCGCGCGTGGACGCTCAGATTGCCGTCGGTGACTTGGAGAAGATCCCTGAGTTCGCTGAACGCGAGCGATGCGTTCACGGCGAGCGCGCTCACGATCCCGAGCCGAGTTCGCTCGTGGATCACGCGATCGAGATTCGCCGCAGGCATTTCTGCCGGTCGCGCGCCCGGCGCGCCTCGCTTCGTTTTTTCCTCCCGCGCGCCGCGGAAGGCCCCGGATTTAGCCGCCATATTTCCTCGCAATCACGGCGCCAAAAATAACGTGCAAGCCGCCGAACCCGGCAGCCAAGAACGCATCGCTCCAGGCCGATGGGCAGAACAGCGCCACCGTTCCGAGCACCATGAAGCAGAGCCCCATCAGGGGAACGACGCGAATTGAAAAAGCGCCACCCGTAACCACTCCCGTTCCGTACAACAGGAGCCAGACGCCTGCAATCGCGCCGGTGTCCCCGATGCGCGCGATCACCAGCGTCAGGAGCGCGCCCACGAAGAGCGGTGGCGCGAAGCTATAAACAAATCGCCTGCCCGGCCCCGAGAGAAGCGAAGTCCCCGCAGCCCGGGCCTTCGACAGGGTCGTCCAAACGGCGATCGCGATCGCCACAATTGCCTCGACGACCCAGGTCAGCAACCAGGCGGACGATGACGTTTGCCGCGAAGCGATGACTGCCGCGCCGAACGCGGTGATTCCCATGGCCACACCGCCCCAGCCCGGCACCGCGGTGAACGATGCCGCGCGCTCCATGGTCTCGCGGATGAAACGGAGGTTGTCGCGTGCGCGGTCATCGAGCGCCACGGGATCGGCAGGGTGCGGCTGACGAAATTCGGACGGTGCCATACGGACAGGCTAACACGCTCCGCTTTTCCGTCAAGTACTTTGCGAAACAAAGTGCAGAAACGGATACCCCCGCAGGTTACGGCTATCAGGCGCGCTTCCTTGGGTACCGGCCCAGCAGCGCGTTCCAGCGGATGTGGATCAGGTCGCAGAACATCGACACGCTATCGCGGACCACGTGGACTTTTGTCGCCGGATCGTGCGCCCAGCGGACCGGGACCTCAGCGGTACGCAGGCCGTGGCGGCGCGCGAGGAACAGTATCTCTGGATCGAAGCCGAACCGCTCGATTCGCTGCTGTTCGAAAATGATCCGGCAGCGGGCGAGCACGAACGCCTTGAAGCCGCACTGCGTGTCGTGGAACGGCAAACCCGTGAACAACCGGACGAAGCCGTTGAAGATGATGCCGGCGATTTCGCGAGGGAGCGCCTGGTGCACGGCGATCAGCGACCGGTCGATCGCGCGCGATCCGATCGCCACGTCGCTGCCGCCCTGGATCGCGGCCAGCAGTTTTCCCAACTCCTCGATCGGAGAAGAAAGATCGGCATCCGTGAAAAGCGCGATGCGCCCTCGCGCCTCGAGCATTCCCTTCCGGACGCTGTAGCCCTTCCCTCGATTCTCGCTGTTCGAAACAACGCGCAGGTTCGCCATGTCGCGCGCCCAGTCCTCGGCGACCCGGGCCGTGCCGTCGGTCGAGCCGTCGTCCACGACGACAATTTCAATTCCGCCGTGGCCCGCCGGCTGGGCGCCAAAGTAGTCGCGAATTCGCGCGAGCGCGCGCCCGAGCCGCTTCTCTTCGTTGTACGCGGGGATAACGATGGAGAGCTCGGGCGCCCCTTCACTCATCGGCCGTTCATCCGCGGTTGATTCCCCCGGTATTTGGCCGCCAGCCATAGCGCCCAACGAGAGGCACGAACCGGCACGCATAGAGCGATTGCTTGGTGGTTCGGCCTTCACGTTTCACAATGCGAAGCAACTCCTGGCGTTCTGGCTGTCCCACGGGAATTACGAGCCGACCGCCCTCAGACAACTGGTCGATGAGCGGCTGCGGAACGGCCGGCGCGGCCGCCGTCACCAGAATCGCGTCGTAGGGCGCAGCTGCGCGCCAGCCCGCGGAGCCATCGCCCTCTTCGACGCGCACGTTTGCATACCCCAGCCGCGCGAGTCGCTCGCGCGCGGAAGCCGCCAGCACCGGCTGCGCTTCCACGGCGATCACCTCGCGAGCCAGCCGCGAAAGCACGGCGGCCTGATAGCCGCACCCGGCCCCGATCTCCAAGACCCGCTCGTGCCCCTCGAGCGAAAGCGCCTCGGCCATTGCCGCCACCATAAATGGCTGCGAAATCGTCTGCCCTTCCCCGATCGGGAGCGGTTCGTCTACATATGCCTCGGGAAGACGCTCCGCCGGAACGAAGAGGTGTCGCGGAATGGACTCCATCGCATCGAGCACGCGGACGGAACGGATGCCGCGGTCGCGGATATGGCGCGCCACCATCTCCCGGCGCGCGGTGTCAAAGTCTTCGCTTGCGCTCGCGATGCGATTGCCGTTGTCGCTCATCCGGATGATGCGCCCTGGGAAGAGAAAATCTCCGAAACACCCCGCGAGAAAGATACACCACAAATGGCGGCGGGTGTGCGCTCGTTACGAACGCGATCGGAGCCCGGCCGGGCCCGGCTTCCGTCGAAATCTCTCGTGACCCCGAATCCAGCCTTCGCTATGATGCTTGTTGCACTTTTGACGGGCAATCCTCGAGGAGAGTCGATGAAAGTATCGATCGCAATCATAGCTACCCTGTGTTTTGTGGCAGGACCGGCGCTCGCTCAAGCGCCCGCGAGCGGGGCGCAGCAGAAGCCACCCGCGCAGCACCAGCCGGGTACGCCCGCGCAACCGGCACAGGCTACAAAGCCGGCGCCGTCGTCGCCGTCCGCCGAAAAAGTCGACCCCGCAAAAGACGCGGCGATTCGCCACTTGATGGACATCACGCAAACCGCAAAACTTGGCGATAACATCAGCACGTATCTGACGAACCAGGTTCGTGCCATCATGAGCCGCAGCCTCCCAGCCGACCGCTTGCCGAAATTCATGGACACCTTTAGCCAGAAATTTGCCGCGGGCGCGCCAACGGCTGCCGTCACGACCGCGACTGTGGCCATTTACGCGCGCGCTTTCTCGATGGAAGACATCCAGGGGCTGATCCAGTTCTATGAGTCCCCGCTGGGCCAGCGCGTCGTCAAGACGCTTCCGCAGGTCGCCGAGGAATCGCAGTCTACCGGGGTGCAGATCGAGCAGAAGGCCGCCATGAGCACCCTCGAATCGATGCAGGACGAGTATCCCGAACTCAAACCGATGCTTCAGCCGCAAGGCCCCGCCCAAGGAACGGCCCCGGGTCCCGGCGCCGCTCCCGCACCGAACCAAGCGCCAGCTCCTGGCGCCGCGCCGGCGCCTGCGCCAGCTCCCGCTCCGCAGTCGCCGCCCACACCGAAGCCGCCTTCGCCGCCGCAGAATTAGGGCCGAAGCAACCACATCGGATTACATAGCGGGAATACGGGCCGAAACAAACTAATTCAGCTACAATTCCGCCCCGATGGCCGCGATCGCCCCAATGGATTGGTCTCCGGTCTGGATATCGCTCGAAACGAGCGTGACGGCAACGCTGCTCACGCTGGCCGTCGGACTCGCCGCCGCAGCCTGGCGCGAGCGGCGCAGGGGGCCGGTCGCAGCGCTCGTTGACGGTATTTTTCTTCTCCCGCTCGTGTTGCCGCCCACCGTGGTCGGCTTTCTCCTCTTGTTGCTTTTCGGACGCAACGGGCCGCTCGGAAAGCTTCTGTTGCAACTCGGCGCCACGGTGGTCTTTTCCTGGCCCGCGACCGTGATCGCGGCAGCGGTTGTCTCGTTTCCGCTGATGTACCTCACGGCCCGCGCGGCCCTCGAGCAGGTCGATTCGCGCTTTCTCGAAGCCGCGCGGACGCTGGGCGCCTCGGAATGGCGCGTCTTTCGGGAAATCGCTCTGCCGCTCGCCTGGCCCGGCGTGCTTGCGGGGACGATTCTTTCCTTCGCTCGCGCTCTCGGTGAATTCGGAGCCACTTTGATGCTTGCCGGCAACATCCCGGGGAAAACTGCCACGATCCCCATCGCGATCTACTTCGCCGTCGAAGCCGACGACCTGCATCGCGCCTTCGCATGGTGTTTCATCGACGTCGTGATTTCGCTCGCATTGCTTGGCGGCCTCTACTATTGGACCCACGCGCACGGACGCGATCGGTGGGTGCGACGCTGACATGCCGCTTCAAATCCAGGTCGCGAAGAAACTTCCGAAGTTTTCGCTGGACGTCTCTTTCACGGCGGGTGACGAGCCGCTCGCGATTCTCGGTCCTTCCGGCGCCGGCAAGACGATGCTCCTGCGATGCATCGCCGGGCTGGAGCGGCCGGACCGGGGCCTTATCACGCTAAACGACCGAGTCTTGTTGGACACCGGACGGCGCATTCGCATTCCGGCACGCGACCGGCGCGTGGGAATGCTGTTTCAGCACTACGCGCTCTTCCCCAACCGTACGGTCGCGGAAAACATCGCCTTCGGCTTGCATCATTTATCACGCGAGGAACGGGCCAGACGGCTGGCTGCCCTGGTGGACCGCACGCACGCGCGCGGACTCGAACAGCGATATCCTCGCGAGCTTTCCGGCGGTGAGCAGCAGCGCGCCGCCCTGGCGCGCGCCCTCTCGATCGAACCGGAGGCTCTGTTGCTCGACGAGCCGCTCTCCGCGCTCGACACGCACCTGCGAAGCCAGATCGAGGCGCAGCTTCTGGAGACATTCGCGGCCTATCGCCGGCCGGTGCTGATCGTCACGCACAACATCGAGGAAGCCTACCGTCTCGGCCAGCAGTTGCTGGTGCTTTCGGCTGGGCGCGTCGCCGCGTTCGGCGCGAAGGACGAGATTTTTCAGCGCCCGCCGAGCCTTGAAGTCGCGCGGCTTACGGGCTGCAAGAATTTTTCGCGCGCTAGAAGGACTTCCGAAGACACGATCGAAGCGCTCGATTGGGGTTGCCGCCTGCGTGTCGCGCATTCGCTTCCGCAACCGCCCGCGCATGTCGGGATTCGCGCCCACCACATCGATTTCGCGGAGTCTTCAAGCGCCGGCGCTTCGGATGAGAATATCTTTCCCTGCTGGCTGGCGCGCTCTTCCGAAACGCCCTTCCGGATCACGCTGTATCTGAATCTCCATCGGCCGCTCGGAGCCTCCGGCGAATACCATCTACAGGCCGAGGTGTTCAAGGAGAAGTGGGAGCGATTCCGCGACCGCCCGTTCCCGTGGCACGTGCGGCTTTCGCCCGACTCGCTGTTTCTGTTGCCCGAGTAGTTGGGCGAGGCGCTATTTGAAGTGCTTCACGAACTTGATGTCGAGGCCGTACGTCCCGTTGATGTCCCGCAGGAAAATCACCGAAAGCGAGCGCCTGAGGGCATATTCCACCTGGATCAACTGATACTGGTTTGACGTAGCCGCATTCGTGGAGTAAGTGATCGTCAGGCCGCTCGTGACCCGCTGCTGAATCGTGACGCGCGCGGCGGCGTTTGACTCCGTGGCTGTGCCGGCCACGAACGGATCCACACGGAACGAGCTGATGCCGAATAGGTGCTCGATCCGCCCTCCAACGCCGCTCGAGATTGCCTCGGAAAGCAGCGCCGTCGCTCCGTAGTTTTGCGCAGCGCCTGGCTGCGAGCGGAGCGCGCTTTCCTCCCCCGGGCTGCCGAGCGCGAGCAGCGCGACGATGTCCGAATCCGGCAGCGGCGGATCGGAGCGATAGTTCAGCGCGAGATGGCTCGCCTTTCCCGAGAAGTCGATCGTCACCTGGTACTGGCTGATCGTGGACGTCGCCTCGACGTCGAGTTCCGGGTCGAGCCGGAAAGGATTCGAGAAGTTGATGTCGCCGCGCGTAATTTCGAATACGTTGCCGCGGAACGGCATCTCGCCGCCGAGCAGGTGAATGTTGCCGAGCAGCACCGGCCGGTCAAAGGTGCCGCGCAAGCGCACGTTGCCATCGACCTCGACGTGCGCGCCGCTCCACTCGATCCGCGCTCCGGGATTTGTCTGCCCATCCACGTCGAACGCCAGGTTCTGGAGGAAC
This sequence comes from Candidatus Acidiferrales bacterium, assembly GCA_050018375.1. Taxonomy (GTDB): domain Bacteria; phylum Acidobacteriota; class Terriglobia; order Acidiferrales; family UBA7541; genus Palsa-295. The sequence continues at coordinate 22,692 of JBEKAE010000032.1, forward strand.
GGCGAAGTGGAAGGCGGGCCGGGCGAGGTCTCCGCGGCCGCGGCAAAGAACGACGCCACGTCGACGCCCTGCGCAAACAGCAGCCGCTCGACCTGCACGTGCCCGCTGATCAGCCCCGCCGTGCTCGTTCCCGCGAGTTGAAGCGTGCCGCCCGCGAGCCAGCTCATCCCCGCGGGGTACCGGATGCGGACACTCGATGTTGTCGCGGTAACTTCGTAGTGCAGCGGGCCTTCGCCGTAGCTTAGGTTGCCGCTGAGCGTCAGTTGCCCGCCTCCGGCCGCCGCCGTGACGCGATCGAACAGCAGCCGGCTCTTGTCGAACACGAAGTCGCCGTTCAGCTTGCTGAGCCCCACCGGAAAATCTCCGTACGTCGCCGACGCGTTTCGCACGCTCGCGCGTCCCGTAATGGCAGGCCGCGCCATCGTCCCTTCGACCGACACATTCACGTCCGTGCGTCCCTGCGCGTTCAGATCCGGCAGCAGGCCCTTGATCAAGCGCAGGTTCACTCCGCCCGCGAGCGTCAAGCGCAGCGGGCGATCCCTGTCGAACCGCGCCGACCCACTGAACTGGAAATCCGTGTCGGGCCCATGCAAGTGAGCCTGATCGATACGCACTTCGTTGCGCCGGTACGTCAGGCGAATGTTCTGATCGTTCGTGAGCTGCACCAGCTCGTAGTCGAACGAAATTCGCGCAATATCCGCGTCCATCTCGATCGAATCCGGCTGGCCCAACGCTCCGGAAATCGTGAAGACGCCGTCGGCACTGCTATGACCCGTCAGCTGCTTGACGTGCAGCCCGGCGATGATGAGCGGATTGAGGTCGAACTGCGAAACGGAAAGCCGCCCGGAGATAGGCTGGTCGCCCGCCAGTCCGATCGTGACCTGCCCCTGCAATTTGTCGCCCGCCGGTTCGGAGGCGAGCGTGATGCGCGCGGTCTGGCCGTCCGACGTGAGCCGGCCGCTGAAGTCGCCTTCGTCTCCGGTGCCCAGCCTCAGCTTCGTCAGCCGCACGTCGCCCTGCCCGGCCAGTGCGCGCACCGGCCCGCTGCCCTGAAGGTGAAAGCTGAGCTGCCCCGCAATCGGCAGCGACGCGCTTTGCAGTTGCCGGATTTTTTCGAGCGCAATTCCCGTGCCGGTGAAATTGAATTCCGTCCGCTCCTCGTCCGGCCTGTAGAACAAGTCGCCCGCCACGAGCCCGGAACCCTGCCGCAGTTCGGCGTGCGACAATCGCACTTCGCCGTGTTCCCAGTGCAACTGGCCGCTCAGGTTGTCGAAGTGCCAGCCCTTCGTTTCAATGTCCGCCAAAACGAAATGCGCGTCGAGCGCCGGAGCGGCGCGCGTGCCCCCGCCGCGCAGGTCTCCGCTCATGGTGCCGGTGACCGGATAATTCGTGCCGAGGAGACCCTGTAGATCGTCACCGGACGCGCGCTCAACGCTGGCTTGTAGGCTCCACGGACTCGAGTCGAGAAAGTTCCAATCTCCGTCGAACTGGAGCGAAAGTTCGAGTGTCGCCGAACTCTGGCCGCGCCGCGCAACCGTCTTCGTCATTTGAAAACCGTCCGGAGAGTACTCGAAATCGCCGTTCAATTCGTCCCACTCGAGTTTGTCGTAGCGCGCTCCGGTGGCGTTCAAATGGCCGACGAACGTGGGACCGACGATCGGTCCCAGCACGCGCCCGCTCCACGCGACCCGGCCCGCGATCCGGCGAGGCTCGGCTTCGGGACCGCGAATCGCGTTGATGAAATCGTCCCAATCGAGCAGGTCGTCGCCGCGAAACGTCGCTTCGAGCGCCGAGTCCGTTTTGCCGAGCGTGCCGTCCACGTCGATTTGCGCCTTGGGTGTCGTAATCTGGCTTTGCGTAATCGAGACCACTTGCTCGTCCATGCCGTAGTCATACCGAAAGTGCGCCGTCGCCGGAATCGCCCCCGCAGCGAGGCTTGCCGGCGGAAGCCATCGCATCTCTCCCGCCGTCCGGAAATGCTTGAATGCCGCGTTCCACGTGTTCACCGAGTCGACCTCGACCGACGCATCCCAGTGCAACGCGTTCACCGGGAAGTCTTCGTGATCGATCGCCGCAAGAGTAGCGGCGAGACTCGCGCCGTGCAGCTTCGTCTCCGTTCGGAACGCCAGCCCTTTGAAGTCCATTTCGAGCCGCCCGTCCAACGTTCCCCCGAGCGCCTGCGCGCTCAGATTTGGGACCACCAACCGCCGCTTCGCCACTTCGTAGTTGCCGGACGTCTCGAACCCGCCCGCGTGGAACCACTCATACGGCATGCGAACGTCGTGCGCCATAAAGTGCCCGCTGGCGGTCCATTCGCCTCCCTTTGGCGATTCGCCTCCCGTGCTCGACGCATAGCGCGCCGAGCCTGAAAATTCCGCGATCCCGTCGGGCGTGGTTTGCTTGCGGAAGATCGTGCGGATATCCGCGAGCGCGAGCCTGCCTCGATACTTCAAATCCCAGCCCGGATGCGCGAAGCTCGAGAGTTCGGCGCGCAGGTTCAACTCCGAATGCGGCCCTTTCCAGACCAGTTCGTCAAGCTCGAAGGAGTCGCGATGCAAAGCAAACTTCGCGGAAACGTCGAAACGAAACGGCCGGTAGCGCCGCGCAGCGAGTTCCACCTGTTGCCATTTCACATTACCGACGTATGAATCCGCTGCGTTCGCCGGCGCGTCGTAGCGCAGCGTGAATTCGAAGTTCTGGCCCTGGACCGCAAGCGGCACGCTCCGGTTGTTGTAGTTCGCGCTGCCGTCGCGCAATTCGAGCCGCCCGATGCGCAGCCGGAAGAGCGTCTCCCGCCACGGGCGCTTGCTCCCCTGAACCTTCGGCGTGGGCAGGTTACTCCGGCCCTTCTCGTCGATTCGGACCGTGACCTGCGGCCGCTCCACGAGCAACTCATCGAGAGCGAACTCGCGCCCGAAGAACGAAAGAATCCGAATGCCCACATCCACTCGATCCGCGTGGAACAACGGCGGCGCTCCCGGACCCTCGAGCCCGTGCAGCGTCAACTCGTCGATCTCGGCTCGCAGGCGCAACGCGTGGAAATGACAGCCTCCGATCTCGGCGCGTCCTCCGGTCCTCTGCTCGAGCTGGGTGACGATCGCGCGGCGCATCCACCGCTCGGCCAAACCCGATTCCAAGATGAAAACAACGACGATCGCGATCACGGCGAACGCGATCAGCGCGCCCTTCGCCCAGCGTTTCCGGCGTGCGCTCACGGCTGCTCTCCGGTCGACATGATGTCGATCTTCAGCCGGTCGCGCGTATTGTCCAGCCATTGCTGAGCGCGCTCGTTGATCTGGCGCTGAACGAGCACTTCGCGGATCGTGTCCTCCACTTCTTCGAGCGGCGGAACGGCTTGACCGCGCGCCTTCAGTTGCCGCGCAAATTCATCGTCGTAATACTTTTGCAACTGCTCTTGGTCTACCTGGGCTGCGGGACGAAACCGGTAATTCAGAAAACGCGAAAGATAGAGCTGCTCCGCCAGCATCCGGCGAACGGCCGCCTCGCTCAGTCCCACCGCCGCGCAGCGGCTCTTGAATTCCTCCGGTGACGAGAATTGTCCTGCGAGCTGCGCGAATGCGCGTTGTACGTCGTCCGCCGATGGCTGCGGGTATTTCGCCGCATCGGCTTCGCCCCGGACGATCCACTGGTCGGCGAGCTCGCGGATCAGTTCTCCGCGCGGCTTGGACCGGCCATCGACGAGTTGCTGAAACGCCGCGAGTTCGCGCACCTCGCTGTCCGTGAGGATGTCGTCCTCGATGCGCGCGGCCACCCCATCCACCACTTGCGTACCGCCCGGCGCGGCGGGACTGGCAGGCGGTGCGGCCGGCTGTTGTGTCTGCGCGCTCGCACGCCCGGCCCCAAGCCACGAGAGCCACGCAACGCAGACGAAAATGAGAGTCGCTCGGCCCATCAGAAGACCGGTCCTATGTTGAACGAAAATCCGAAATGCGAGAGGCGAAACGTTTGTAGTTGTTGCGTCGTCTGGTTGGTTCCCTGATAGGACGCCGGATTAAGCTGATACCCGAAGTCCACTCGCACCGGCCCGACCGGCGTGGGATAACGCACCCCGAAGCCGACCGTGTGCGAGAAGTAGTTGAGATCGGTGAGCGACGGCGCTTTCCATGCGAGCGAGATGTGGTTCACGTCGGTGTAGACGTTGCCCCCGTCGTAGAACAGCGTCCCGCCCAGCCGGTTTCCAACGAACGGCAGCTTCATCGGAAAGTGGAGCTCCTGATTGAAGATTAGCAAGCCCAAGCCGCCAACGGGAAACCCCGTGCAGGGATCGCGTGGGCCTGCCTGGTTCAGACCAAAACCTCGCAGTGAAGTCCCTCCGCCCGCGTATAACCGCTCCGGCAACGGAATGACCTCCTCGGTGGACGGAGACGACGCCGTGGTGCATTGTGCGGGATTAAAGGGCACATTGCCTTCGACCGTCTTCCCCGTCGGCACCTCGACGCCAAAGCGCACCGACCGCGCGATCACAAACGATCGCCCGAGGGAATAAAACGACGAATTCTGAAAGAATCCCCGGAAAAAGCTGGCGCTTGAACCGATCGTCGTCGAGGCATAGCTCACGTCGGCGGTGTTGAAGGTCCCGCGCGTCGCATCACCCGGGTCATCGCGCCGGTCCCGCGCGTAGGTGAGGTCAAAACCGGAGACGAGCGTCGGCTCGCTGAGCAGTGGTACCTCCTCAAGATTGATCTTGAGATTGGAAGCCTTCACCCGGCGATAGAAATATCGGTAGAGCAACGAGCTCGAGGGCGAAAGCTTCTCCACGAGCTGCACTCCGCCTTCAAAACGCGTTGACGTAAACGTGTTGATGTCCTGCGTCTTCTCGGCAAACGTGATCAGCTGGAGGCTCAGACTCCGCTTCGTGAGAAAGTTGTCCGCCGTGTAGCTCAACGCCGCGCGGTATTCGAGCGTACTGGCCCGCGCTCGGAACGAAAGCGTCTGCGCCCTGCCGAACATGTTGGCGCGCGCGATCTCGAAGATGCCGCGCGGGCTTGCCGCGAGCGCGGCTCCACTGGGATTCGACGTGCTACTGATTCGCTGTACTTCGAATCCGAAACCGTAGCCGATCGTGTACCGATGCCCTTCCAGCGTCTCGACCACCATGGACTTGTCTGGATCGGTGCCTGCCGGGTTTTGCGGAGCGATCTGCACGCGGTCGAACACGCCAAGGTTGTAGAGTTGCCGCTGCGTTTTCGCCACGTCCGCCTCCCGCAGCGGCCCGCCCGGTTTGATGTCCACCTGCCGCGCGATGATTCCAGGACGCGTGAACTGATAGCCGGTGAGCAAAACTTTTGCGACGTCGATCCGCTGCCCTTCGCTGATGTGGTAGACGAGCCGCATCTCGGTGGGTTTATCTCCCGGCAGAGTTTCCTCATGAAACGCCGCCGAGGGAAAACCTTCGTTGTAATACAACGCGAGGATGTTGTTGCGGTCGCTCCCCACGCTCGACTCCGAATAGGGCTCTCCGGGAGTTGACCCCGTGACGTTGAGCAGCGTATCCGTGCCGACCGTGCGATTGCCTTCGATTTGCAGCTTCGAGACGAGCGTCTGCGCTCCTTCGACGATGTGGAATGAAACGAACAGGTTGTCCTTCTTGTCGTTATAGCGGTCGTCCACGATCGGGGAAACCTGAACGTCGCGAAAGCCGTTCGAGAGATAGACGGCGCGGATCGAATCCGTATCCGCGCGCAGCAACTGCTGGCTGAACCGGCCGCTTGATGCGAAGGATGCGGGCTGGAGCTGCAATCGGCGCGAAAGCAGTTCGGTTTCAAAATACTTGTTGCCGTCAAAGGCGACTCCTGCCAGACGGAATTTATCTCCGCGCGCGATGTCGTAGCTGATCACCTGCTCGCCTTTGTCGTTCTGATTCGACCGGACCTGGACGTCCACATCGAAATAGCCCTGCCTCTGGAGATAATCGCGAACGTTCCGCCGGCCCTCTTGCAACAGGTCTTCGTCGACGGCGCCCTCGGCGTACATCGGCAGCAGCTTCTTCTTCTCGCCTCCGCTCACGTGGGCGCCGCTGATCTCGATGTGCACGCGCGGCCCTGCCGTCGCAGAAATTTTCAGCGGCAGGCGATTCGCTTGCGGATCGTATGCTCCGTGCTCGATCACAACGCCCGCGCCCAGATATCCCTGGTTTACCAGGAACTTCCTCAGCTTTTCCGAGGCGCCCGAAAGTCGTGCGGACGTCACCTCGTTCTTGCTGGAAAGCTTCGCGCGGCGCAGGAGCTGCTGGTCGGAGTAGGGAGTCTGATTTTCGATCGTGATCCCGTCCACACGGGCGCGTGGACCCGGATCGACCGTGAAGGTCACGTCCATCTGCCGTGTGTCCTCGTGCGGGCTGAGCGCCCACGTGATTTTCGCCACATAAAATCCATCCTCGCGGAGGGCGCTCCGAAGCCGCTCGACGGCCTCGCGCAGAGAGCTCTCCCGAAACGGTTCCCCTAGATTCAACCGCAGTGCCGCCAGCGCTGAAGCGTCGGTGGGAGGCGGTTTCAACCCTTCGATCCGGATCACGTTGTTGTAGAAATTCCGCTGGACGACAAAATCCACGCGCAACCCCGCGTCACCCGGCGTGGCCGTGGTGCGAATGTTGGAATAGTCGCCCATGCGGTAGAGATCCCGCACGCTTTCGCGCTCGGCGGCAAAATCAAACGGCTTCCCTGCGTCGAGCGGAAGCGGCGGAATCTTTTCCGAGACCGCGTTCCCCGATTCGTCCACCACGCGAACCTCGGCCACCAGCTTGCCTTCGACCGCAACCTGCTGAGCGCGGATTGCCGACGACGAAAGCACCATGAACGCGAGCGATCCTACGAGTAAGCGGGGAATGAAAGGAGCCGGGCCGGTTGTCGAGAGCGGTGATGTTCGCGGGGTACGCATTCGCTCCAGGATGAGAAGGAAGGTTAGCACAGCCGCGTTGCCTGCCCGGCGCGAAAAGGCGCTATCATGAGCCTGGGAAACACTGTATGAAACCCGGACAATACGAAAAATATTCCCGCCAGATCCTTTTTCCAGGCATCGGCGAAGCAGGTCAGGAAAAGCTCCTCGGTGCGAGTGCCGTGGTCGTGGGCTGCGGCGCTCTCGGCACCGTGGTTGCGAACCTGCTGGTACGTGCTGGGGTGGGACGGATACGAATTGTCGACCGCGATTTCGTCGAGGTTTCTAATTTACAACGCCAGACGCTTTTTGAGGAAGCCGACGCGCGCGACGCCCTACCCAAAGCCGTTGCCGCCGAGCGCCGCCTCCGCGCCGTCAATTCTGACGTGCAGGTCGAAGGCGTCGTCGCCGATGTCACGCCGAAGAATGCCGCCGAACTTCTTTCGGGATTCCCTCTGATCCTCGACGGAACCGACAATTTCGAAACGCGCCTGCTCGTGAACGACGCGGCGATCTCGTTCGGAATCCCGTGGATCTACGCGGCAGCCGTCGGAAGCTATGGCGTGACGATGACCATTCGTCCCGCCGAATCCGCCTGCCTCGCCTGTCTGCTCGAGTCCGGCGAGACGTCGGCCGTCGGCGGCTCCGCCGATGCCCCGTCCGTCGAGGCTACGTGTGACACTGCTGGCGTGCTCAATGCCGCCGTCAGCGTCATTGCTTCGATCGAAGCAGCCGAAGCGATCAAGTTGCTCGCCGGCAAGCCGGAGGCCCTGAATGAGCGTCTCATTTCCTGCGACGTCTGGACCGGAAAGTTTCAATCCATCCGCGTGGCTCGTAATCCCAACTGTCGCGCCTGCGTGCGGCGCGAGTTTGCCTTCCTTGCTGGCGAAGCGCAGCCGCATATCACGCTCTGCGGGCGCGATTCCGTCCAGATCCACGAGCGCCACCGCCGGCTCGATCTTGGCGAACTCGGCCGCCGCCTCGCCGCGGCCGCCGCGGACGAAGTCCGCAACAACGACTTCCTCCTCCGCTTCCGCGTGCCTCCGTACGAGATGACCGTATTCGCCGACGGCCGCGCCATCATCAAGGGCACGAAGGATCCCGCCGTCGCGCGCTCCCTTTACGCCCGCTACATCGGCGCGTAAGCGCGTCCAAACGCAAGGCTGAGTGTAGGGTGATTCCCTGCTAGCCCGCGAACCGGCGGAGAGCCGATTGCCGCATGGCGGCCCGGTCGATGTTCTCGCGGCAGTTCATCAGCGTGAGGAGCGTGCTCAGGACGCGCGCCTTGATCTCGTCCGTCATCGGAAACCCGCTGGTCGCCACATGGACGAGCGCTTCGCCGCGCCCGGCAATCTGCTGAATGAATTCCATCTGCCGGTCGTGGTTTGCCTTGCCGAGCGCCGTCTCGCGGCGCATCTCAGCACATTCCTGTTCGATGAAAAGGGTGAAGTGTAAAACGCACATGCTCTCCGCGGCGAGCCCCGCGGGGACGGGAGCTTTGCATCCTTTGGCAGAACACGAATCTGGCACAGAAGCCAATCCTGGCAAGCCTTTATTTTGTAGCATCTTCCATGCTTGGTTTCTAGGTTGGTCCCGCTGCGCTGCGTCCAATCAGATAGCATACGAGGACTTGTCACCATTTCTTCGCCGGCTGACGCGGCAACGCAAGTCACTGCACCGGCTGCGCGGCGTGCTCGCCAGTATGGAATTCGGTCCACGGACCGGCGTTCATGTCGCGCAGCACCGGTGATTCCCACGAAAATTCCGGATGGTCGGCGAGAAACTTCGCCGCGTCGAAATTGATTCCGCACGGATGGCCCATGCGCGCGATGAAGTCCATCCGCTGCGCCATATTGCTGTCCATCACCTTGCCCTGCACGGCGCCGCTCGGCGTGAAAGGCGCCGAAGTGGAGCCAGGCAGCGTGTCCGGCTGCATGTCGCCATGGCCGCAGAGCGTCCGCCGATTCGCGCCCGTCTTTTTCGTGAACGTATCGTAGTGGTCGGAGAGGAAAACCTCGGCAAGAGCGGCGTCGATCTTGCCTTTGTTGCCGTCCAGAAGCTGCTCCCAGCGAAGGCGGCGTGCGTTCATCGAGCTGGCCGGATTGACCGGGTCAAACGTCGTTTCGTCCTTGATGACGTCGGGATCGCTCGGAAAATTTGCGCCCGAGAAGTAGCCGTCTTTGGTGCGCCAGAGTTTCGTGTGCTTCAGGCCGAGCTCCAGCCGCGCGATCTCTCCGGTCTTGCGGTCGCCGAGCAGCCAGTCGTTCGCATAGCCGCCGTTGTTTCCGTCGAGCATGATCTTCGCGTAGCTGTCGATCGAGTCCGCGTACTGCATGGCCTTGCGGGCGCGGACGAACTCCGCCTTGCCGTTCGGATCCCAGCCCTTGAAATTCGCGATGGTCGTCTCGGTGACCATCACCCCGGCCGCGTTGACCCCGAAATCGTCGTCGCTCGCAATCACGCCCGGGATGCCGTCCATCAAGATGCGATAACCCTGCTGCGGGACGATATCGAAGATGATGTTCCAGCGCGCGCCCTCCATATACGTGGTCCAGTTGTTATGCGCCATCACGATCTGGTGATCCTTCGTCCAGCTACCGGTGGCCACGAACGCGCTGCAATGCTCGAATGCTTCGCGATTCGTTGAATTGTCGGCGCGGGTTTGTGCGTCGAGCCACGGCACGTAGTAATCGGGCAGTTCCGAGAACGCGTTGAGCGCCACGACGTCGTCCAGATCGAGTTTCACCTTCTGGGCCTGGAGGCCATCGACGATCCCTTGCAGTTCGGCCTGATACTCGGGATCGATCTTCGGCCAGAGCATTTCGCGCGCCGCGCGGCGGAAGAAGTCCCAATCGCGCCCGGTGTTGTGCGTCGCTTCGAGCCGGATGACGGCGAAGGCGTCTGTGATTTCCGTCGCGAGCAGGTAGCCGTGCTGGTAGCCGATATCGTGAGGCGAGCCTTCGAGGTGGACGTAGATCCAGCCGCCATGGTTGAAGCGGTAGCCCTTGTCCTGCGTGGTGTCGAAGTAGCTTTCGTGAAGTTGCGCTGACGAGGGGCCGGCCGATTCGCCCGTGGCGGCTTTCGCAAACCCGCGGTCGCCTGCCGTGAGCCATAGAACCGCAACCAGTACCGCGACCGAGAAGGCCCTCAAGAGGCACAGACCAAGGGGCCCGCGAAAATTCGCGATTAGAACGGCTCGCCGTCCTTTGTTTTCAGTATGTTGGGTCATATTCTAATATTGGAAATTAGCGATTAGAATTTCGAAGCGGGAGGCCGGAAGCAGAGGGTTAAAACCGCTTTCATGGGGCCATCTTTCGCCCCGGCACGCTGCCGCGTTCAATCTGCCTCCCTATCACCCCAGGACTTGCGCGCCGCCCCCGGGTCGTCATTTTTTCGAACAACAATTCACATCAACCATCGTAGGGAAACAAGCGCCCGAGCGCAAGTGGTTGTTAGTGTAAAGAACTGCCAACGTCACGGGAGGAGTCCCTTAGTCGCGGCATGGCTTCCGAGTAGCACGACTCATCAGGACTTGTGCGGATGATTCCTAGAATTGCCAGTGGAGTCGTAGCCCAAAGACTGACACTGGACCACGGGCGCGATTGAACGCCGGGTTCTCAACAAATTCGTAATCCGGAGTCGCGTGAACATTTTTCCAGACTGCGAAATTGTAATAGGCTTCAACAACCTTCTCGCTTCCGTAAGTCAGCGCGCCGTCTCCATCCAAAATATCCACACCGCCAGCCTCAAGAAACTCCTGATTGGCGCGCGAAGCGCCGTCTACAACGTAGGCGAGTCCGAGAGCGTCGTTGGTTCGTCCCCAGGACGTCCCTTTGACGCTCACCCCACCCGACGCTGTCCAATTGGAGTCGTTGTACATCCATCCCTGTACTTGCCCGTTGTTCCAACCGAGGCGCGAAAAGATGCCGACATCATCCGTAATCTTCTGTTCCCAGTTCAGCCCAAAACCGTATTTACGGCGATAGGCGCGGGCGGACGAAAGGTCCGCTCCGGGGCCGTTGGCTGTCAAGAGAGCCGTTGCCGCCCGATAGCCAATCGTGTTGGCTCTATTTACAAAGGATAGAACCCGAATCGCTCCTCGATGGTTGTCAGCGTATCGGCGCTCAAACTCTGTCGCCATTCCCCAGGCACGAAAGAAGGGACCATCGCCTCCCGAAGGTGGGATCATGAGAACATTGTCGTCAGCCGTGAAAGCATTCTGCATGCTCGGCACCTGGAAAAAGCCGTAACGCACAGCCCATCGCGGCTGATTCAATTCCACAACAAGCCCCGTGGTATACCCCACGCTGTCCGCTGGAAAGTCCCACGAAAGGTTGGTTATCATCGCCCAATTCATAAACTGACTGTGCGCATCTTGAGCGTAGGTGTTGTAGTCGAACATGTCCGTGGGGCTGAGCCGGCCGATCGTGAAGGTCAGGCGCGAAATGTCACGCTCGCCGGCGAGCGTGAGGGGACCGTCTGGCACTTCCTCCTGCTCGCCGCCCAAACCAATGGTTTCGCGGATGAATAGATGTGCAAACATGAAATGGGGAATCGCGGTACCGAGCTTGAAGGCGTCGCCGTTTGGAAAGGCCTCGATGCCTTTGTCATTGGTCAGACCGAATCCCTTCCATAGCAGCGCATCGGCGTGTATCTCGGCGCCGTGCCACAGCCGCGCGCCGACGTAAAGGTCCGATGTGAAGGTTTCCTGAATCTCGCCGTTGCTGTTCAGGCTGTTCGGGCCAGAGTACAAAGCCGGGAAGCCGGGATCACCTTGTGGAGTTTCGGTGACTTGACCATGGATATTCCAATTCTGAGTGATCGTGTCATCCGGCGCGTCCTGAGCCGCACACGGAGCAGCAGCCAGGACGGCAAGAATGACGAATTTTACGGGAATTCCGATTCGTACTCTTGACGCGCGCATCCCAAAAGCTCCCTCGCCCCCCGACGCAAGAAATTTGCGAATAGAGTAGATTTTCCATATATAATTCGATTGTCCTTGGGCCATACCGTACTGGCCTAGGGCTTGATACCATACCCCCTCTAGGTAGTCAAACGGAATGTCGCATACATCGCGAGAAAAGTTGGATCTGATCAACCGGACCAAGAAGGTCATCGGGCAACTGGAGGCTATCTTGCGCGCGCTCAATGATGATGAGCAGTGTGCAGACGTCCTTCAGAGGCTCGCCGCGGCAAGGGGTTCCATCAACAGCCTCATGGCCGAACTCATGGAAGACCACATTCGCAATCACATGCCGGGAAACAACAAGTCGTCCGACGAAGCTGTGGACGATCTGATCGGGATCGTGCGTAGTTACCTGAAATAGGTCCCAATAATCCTGCCACTACCCATATCTTGAAACCGGCTGAATGCAACGTAGTGCCTGATTAACGCTGCCGGACAAGTGGAATCTCGCTGACTCCCCAGAAGTCCGGTTGTGGGAAGTTTGAAGTTGTGTTGGGGGCTTGCCGCCGATCATGGCCGGGTGACGGCGTACTCGGTAGTAATCAGACTACCAGAGAACGACGTTCGGCGATCGAAATGGCACGTCCCACGCTCCCATTGCCTGCAAGTGTCCCGAGCTTATTCCGGAAGATTGTCTTTCCAGCTGAGGATGGCGGCGGAGGTGTCGGCGGCGGCGCCAAGGCGGTCGCGGGCGATGGCCCAGCGTTCGCGAATCAGGCGCGAGAGCGGCGCGTCGAGCTTGACGGCTTCGCCCAGGTCGGCGGCGATCTTAACGTCCTTCGCCATGAGGCCGACCGCGAAGGCCGTGGCGAATTTGCCGCCGAGCACGTGCTCCTTCACCATGACTTCCGTGGTGAAGTTGCGGCCGGTCGAAGCGTTCAGGATGTCGACCATCGCTTCCTGATTCAGGCCGAAGCGCTCGCCGATCAGCAGCGCTTCCGCAACCGCCGTGTATCCCGCCGCGGCGATGTAGTTGTTGAGCGCCTTCATGGCGTGGCCGGTGCCGAGCGGCCCGG
>JBEKAE010000033.1:0-30677 GCA_050018375.1 Candidatus Acidiferrales bacterium
AAGGCAAACGCCTACGCGACTGTGATGGCCATTGGGCATTGAGGAGGCTGCGCCCCAGCGACCGTGAGTCACTGCGTAACGATGGAAAAGATGGGCGTCCCTGCAATTCCGATGTGCACTAAGGCCTACACGGAATTGGCGAACCTCACCGCGGCAAGGGAAGGCATGCCGCACTTGCGTCAAGTATTCACTCCTCACCCTGTGGGGGGCAAGTCCGACGAGGAACTTGCAGCATATCTGGTAAATCCCGACCCGGTATCGGGGAAACAGATCATGAAGGAGATTATTGACGACCTGACCGTGCCACTTTCGGAGGACGAGAAGAAGACCGGGATGCAATCCATTGCGGCAGGACCGGCTACCTACGGTCCGGACACGGCGGATAACCTGCAAGAAATCTTCATGAACAATGGAATGACGGACTACATGCCGATCATCATCCCCACGGAAGAAAAAGTGGAGGCGATGCTCAAAGGCACGAGCCACAGTCCGGATGAAGTGCTCAGGACGCCGCTCCAAGGTGTGGGCTACACGTCCGCGCGGTGGGGATACACGGTGAGGCAGGTCGCTGTGAACGCGGTGATGGCGGGATGCAGGCCGGATTTTTTTCCGGTGGTGCTTGCCATGGCCTCTGTGGGCCCACTGGGGCTTTTCGGTTCCACGACATCGTCGAGCTCCGCGATCGTGATCAACGGCCCCATCCGCGACAAGCTCAACATGAATTACGGTCTCGGCGCGCTCGGTCCCTTCGCACAGTCCAATGCCACCATCGGGCGATCGTGGACGTTGATGGGCAAGAATCTCACCAACGGCGGTATACCCGGAGACACCTATCAAGGTGGGCAGGGCAACCAGCTGGACTACAACAACTGCGTGATCGCGGAGGACGAGAAGAACAGCCCGTGGACCCCTCTTCACGTGCAGTTCGGATTCAAACCCGAGGAAAACGTGGTCAGCATATTCGGCGGGCCTGATGTCCGCCAGGGCCACGGCGCGAGGGGAGCGGGGGCCCAGATTGCGATGTTCAACGAGCAGATCAGCTTCATGTTCCAATCCATGGTCGGCGGCGACGGCGCGCTGGTGATTTGCGACCCGCTGGTGGCAAATCGTCTGGTCGAACAGGGATACGACACCAAGGAAAAGCTCTCCGACTGGCTGTGGAAGAACACGCAGCGCACGGCGAAGGATTTTCGGGAGTCCTTCTTAGCCTCGTTTCACTTATATCCGCTCGCGCTGCAAGGAAGAGAGCCCTATGCCACCTGGTACAAGGTTCCAGAAGACACGCTGATTCCCTTTTTCCCCAGGGCCGCGGACATTAACTTTGTCGTCTGCGGCGGCCAGGCCAATGCCTTTTTCCAGGTGGCGAACATGAACCATGGCAGGAGCGCATCGATCGACAAGTGGATGTAGACGGACTTGGCACGAATCGGCGATTCCGAAACTGCTTCGGACTGTTCCATGCGCACTGCGGTCCGATACTTCCGTGCGCGGCGAGATACAGCGTACTAGGTTTTGGAAAGCGTGTGCTCATGGAAGAGGTTTATGTCATTTCTGGCTCTCGAACGTTCGCGATTACGTTTGACGGGGATAAGCCCGGCTTCACTTTAGAAAAGTTTGGGAACTACCACACCTTTCTGCAAATGGTCGAGACCTTCGAAGTCAAACGCTGATTACCGCGGTCTCGATCGGGGTAGAACCGCCGCCTAAGTCCCGATAAACGCGGAAACCGGACAAGTGCCCCCGATTTGAAACTGACCCATTGCCATTTCGGCGGCGCGGTTGCTTGAGCGGGCGCGAATGGCATATAGTCAGCGCGGTTCGCGCGACCGGCTGCGCAGGAACAAAAGCAGATCCCTCACCGCCATCCGCAAACAATGCGGCTGGGTTCGGGATGACAACGGTGAGTTGATGGGCGGCGCGAAGTGATCGCGGAGTCATCATGCATCTGACGAAAATGCCAAGCAGTCGGAGGTGGCGGGCCGGCTTTTTTGTTATCGCCATGGTTTCAGCCGCCATCCTGCCGATTGCTCGCGGAGGTAGCACCTTGGATCTGATTCGAGTAGAGACGGAAGACAAACAAGCGTTGAACGGGCTTCTCTGGACGCCGCAGACGCGCGGCGATTCGCTGGTCATCCTGGTGCCGGGCGCGACGACGGGCGCGGCGCTGATCCCTTCGCACGACTACTATCCTTTGGCGACCGCCCTGACGGACAAGGGCTACACCTTCCTGATCGCCAACATGCGCGCCGCCTACAACTATCCTTACGCGGAGTACTCAGACGCGGTGAAGGATATCGCCGCGTTCGTCGCCTACGCCAAGGCGCAGGGCTACACGCGCATTGCGATTTTCGGGATCAGCCTGGGCGGACCGCGCATGGCGCAGTACATGGCCGAGCGCAACGAGCCGGCGGTGAAGGCAGTCGGCTTCATCGCGTCGATTCCCTCGCCCTATCTCGAGTTTCAGGTTCGCTCGACGCCAGCCGAGAAGAAGCGCCTCGACGACTGGCTGCAGCACGCACGCGACCTGGTGGCGCAGGGCAAGGGGCAGGAGCCAATGGCGTTCGAGAACTGGTTTCCCGACGGCCGGTCGTTCATGGGGACGGCAAAATCCATGATCAGCTTCTTCGGCGCGCCGAGCGACAAAGGCACGCCAAGCTCGATCAAGTACGGGCCGCAGATCAAGGTTCCGGCGCTGGTGATCCACGGCGAGAAGGACGAGATTTCTTTTCCGCCGAATGCCACGGCGATTTACGACAGCCTGACGGCCTCGCCGCAGCGCGACCTGATCTGGGTCCCGGGCGCGAGCCACTACCTGACGCCGGGCCCGATTGCGGAAGCGTACGCTAAGAACGTTACCGCCTGGCTGGTGAAGAACATGCCGGCCGGGCCGCGTCAGTGATCGGCCTTTAGCCGGTTTTAACCGGATGGCGGGAGCTGCTTCGAGGGGACGCGTTACGTCGTGGCTTCGGCGACGGCTTGGAGCGCGTCGCCGATCAGGAGCGCCGACTTCCACTCGTCAAGGAACACGGCGCCCAGGCTGCGATAGAATTCGATGGCCTCTTTGTTCCAGTCGAGGATCTCGCAGCGCACGCAGAAGTAGCTCTCTTTCCACGCGACCCCGGCGACGTGCGCGAGCAGCGCCTTGCCGATGCCGTGCTTGCGGAAGTCCGCGCGGACGAAGATGTCGTCGAGGAAAAGGCCGGCGCGCCCCTGAAACGTGGAGTAGAACTCGAAAAAGACGGCGTACCCGGCGACCTTGCCGTCCCACTCGGCGATCACGGCGCGGAATTTCGGGTTGGGGCCGAAGCCGTCGCGGAGGAGGTCCTCTTCGGTGACGCTGGCCTCGTGCGCGAGTTTGTCGTACTCGGCGAATTCGTGGACGAGAATCTTCAGCAGCGGCACGTCTTCGATGGTGGCGGGGCGAATCGAGAGCATTGGCGGTGTCCCAGACTCGTGCGATCTAAGCCTGGGAATTATAGGCCAGCGCGAGGGCCCGTGTCGCTGTCAATCGGGGTTTCGCGTCGGCGGGCGATCTTCACTCTTTGATGCCCATGGCGGCGGCGTAGGCTTTGCGGACTTCGCGGGGCTGGCCGGCCTGAAAGACGTAATCGGTGAGCTGGCCGCCGGCGAGGGGATGCTTGGCCAATTGCTCGAGCGTCATTCCTTCGACGAGATTCTTGCGGTCCGCGATCGGGAGGCTGACGCAGCGGTTGATTTCCGGATCGCGGATCGTCGCCTTGGGATCTTCGCCGCGCGCGATGGCTTCGATATCTTTCAGGAAGCGCTGGCGCAGCATGATGATGCCGGCGTCGCTGGTGCCGAGATGCTCGCGCGTGCGGTCGGCGATGGTTCCCTGCCCCATCCACGCGACGAAGTCCTGGTTCATGACGTGGGTTGAAATCCAGCGGCCGGTTTCGGCGTCGCGCACGGGACCGTGCCACGCCGGAATCTGTTCCTGCGCGTAGGGCTCGCGGTCCCTGGGGACGCGGCTGAAGCACCAGGTGACGCTCAGCGTGTTCTCGTCGTCGATCGGCACGCGCCACTCGAAGTGATCGCCGGTGAAGAGCGCGTTGGGCCACAAGCAGACGCGGCCCACTTTCCACATCGGATCGTTTTCGCTCATGCCTTCGCGGATGCGCCGGTAGACGATGCCGTAGTCGAATTCCTCGAACGCGAGCTTCAGATGCCGCGGCGAATATTTTCCGCCCTTGTCTTTGAGGCGCACGCTCCAATTCATGTGCATCCACTCGAAGTGCAGCGGATCGACGGAGTTTTCCTGGCACTGAAGCCAGTTGCACGGAACGTCGGCGAAGACGATCTGCACGAAGCCGTTTTTCCACGTGAACGGCTCCCAGTTGGGCACCAGCGGCGCCGGCTCCGGACCCAGATACGCCCAGATCAGGCCGGCCGTCGTTTCCACGGGGTACGCCTTGATGCGGATTTTTTCGCGGAAGCGCGCGTCGGGCTGCGCGACGTCTTCATAGGGCTGCTCGAGGCAGCGGCCATCGCGATCGAAGAGCCAGCCGTGATAGTTGCAGCGCAGGCCGCACTGCTCGACGAATCCGTAGGACATGTCCGCGCAGCGATGCGGGCAGTGGCGGTCAACTAGGCCGAAGGTGCCGCTCATGTCCTTGTAGAGCGTCAGGTCTTCGCCCATCAGCCGGACGGGCTTGATGCTTTCGTTTTCGAACTCGCTGACCGCCGCGATGGGCATCCAGTAGCGGCGCAGCAGGTCGCCCATGGGCGTGCCGCGGCCCACCTGAGTCAGGAGCTGGTTCTTGGCTTGGTCGAGCATCGGACTTCGGGCGGGATTCTACCGCAAGTGCCGCCGCGCGCCAAAGCAGAGCTTGGGGAACAGTTACGCGAGGGCGCGTTTTAATCGTTTCGTGGTCTTCTGCAATTGCTTCTTGAGAACCTCAACCTGCTTTGAAATCGCCGCAAGCTCCTTTTTCGCAACAACTCCAGCCTTTGCGACCTTGTGAGCTGTACGATCAGCCCGCCCCATTACAGTGCCAATTCTTTCTGCCGCCTGCGTGAGCCTGGTTTTCTTGGCCATTTCTCCTCCGCCGGCTTTCGTCTTGCGCATGCGCGGAGTCTATCACCGGCGTACCTTTCGGGCAACCTTGCTCCCAAGCTATCCGTCTGTTCCAAGCTACTCTGGGTTGGGCGCTGACGCGGGCTTGCAGCGTCAGGCTTTCCTGCTAAACATGCGGGAGAAGGTGGAGGAGCTGAGCGCACGCTATCACGAGCGCATGCTTTAGTACGACACCGCGTTGGAGCAGATTGTGGAAGCGATCCATCATTCGCCGGCGTGGAGGGATGGGCGCAGCCAAAAATGCAGCCTAGGAGTTCTTTGCGTTTGCAGGAACTAAAACAACGAGCGTGTAGGCACCAAGCGCTATGCCGAGCGGACCGTTGGTTAGACCGAAGAAGGCCGCGAGCAGGCCAAGCGTTCGCGCGGATTGTCCGCCGGACATCAAGGCTAGGCCGGCGATGATGGAAACAACGCCCGCAACGATGCCTAGAATAATCACGAAAATCAAAAAAACATGGAATAAGCCCATCAAGGCAAATGGATTGGGGACCCGATTGAGCAGCGCGCCCCACATGAGGGTTAGCGTGCCGCTGTATAGAAAGGCTCCAAGCGCGCCAACAAGTCGGAGAAGGCCATATAGAATCCATAGCATCCCAAGATTTCGCATGGACACTCCAGGGCCGGAGTTTCCGTTTTCACTTCCCGGCCGGCCCACAACGCTACACCTAGAACCGCTGAAAGCAAAGTGGCGTTTCCGGTGGCAAAATGAAGGAGGAAGAAATTGCCGTCGACTTCGCTCCATGAAATTATGGGGATGATGTCCCGAATGGAACATACATCGCGAGGCGGAACGGAAAATGTCGAGCGCCGGGGCATTTCTTGACCTGGGGGCCGGGGGCGTCATCTAATCGGCGGGGAAAAATCACGTGAGACCGATCATCCACACCATTGCCAGGGCTTTGTTTCATGCGGGCGGATTGGGATTACTGACGCTGGGCGCGTTTGATTCATCGCCTCTTGTGGTGCCGATGGGCAACGACTTGCTTGTGCTGGCGCTGTGCGCACGCTATCACGAGCGCATGCTGTATTACGTGGTGATGGCTACGGCGGGATCGCTGATCGGGTGCTTTGCGACGGACTGGATCAGCCGAAAGAGCGAGGGCGGGCAGAAGAAGTTCGTGTCGGGCAAGCATCTCGCCTACATTCGGAAGCAGGTGGAAAAGCGGGCAGCGTGGACACTTGTGGTGGCGTCGCTCGTGCCGCCGCCGTTCCCTTTTACGGCTTTTGTGGCGGCTGCGGCAGCGTTCCGGTATCCGCGAAGCAAACTCTTGAGTTGGGTCGGCGTGGGAAGATTTGTTCGCTTTGCGATCGAGGGCGCGCTTGCGATTCACTACGGGCGGTGGATCATCAAGCAGGCCGAATCGCCGTTGCTCGACCACGTGATGATCGCGCTCATCGTGATTTCGATCGGTGGGAGCGCGTTTGCCATTTACCAGTGGATCGAAGAGAGCAAGCGGACGGCGCGACACGCGGCGTAAATCAAAGGTGCGAAACTCCTGATTAGCGCGCAAACCGGACAATTGAAAGCTTGACCGGTTCGATTCGGACCGCGGCGGGACGCGCCGATGGCCCACGTGGGTTAGGAGCTGCCGCGCGGGTTGCGGCGTCAGGCTTTCCGGCTAAACATGCGGGAGAAGGTGGAGGATTTGTCTTTTCCGCGTGAGTCCAACTCGGCGAGCCGCTCGAGACCTTTGGCATGCGTGGGGTCGATCACCAGGATTTTGGAGTAGAGGTCGCGTGCGCGCGTAAAGAGCTGCATCTCCTCGCAAAGCTCCGCGTACTGAAAATGGATTTTCACATTCCAGGGATCGAGCTCAACGGCCGTCTCGAAATGCTGGATGGCCTCGTTGCGATAGCGCTCGACGGTACCGAGGCTGCGAGCCAGCGCCGCGCGGTACTTGGCGTCCCCCGGAGCGAGTTCGACGCACTTGCGAAGCCACGTGACCGAGCCGACGAAGTTGCGAGCGCGAAGGTATTCGGTGGCGCGCGCGAAACATTCCTGGAGCGTCTCACGCGCTTCGGTTGTTTCTCGATTGAGGTTGAAGGCGCCCGAAGCGGCAAGTTTCTTGTCGTACGCGGCGCGCTTTTCCGCGTCGCCAAGAGTTTTGTAGGCCCGGGTGACAACCTCCATCAAATGCTGGAGGGTTTTCACAAGCTCGGGCTGCTCCATGTGATGATCCGGATGAAACTTCCGGGCAATGGAGTAGAAGCTTTTCTTGACCTGACCGGCAGTGCAGTCCGTGGTGACGCCAAGGAGCCGGTAATAGGTGCCGTCTTCGGCGAGTTCGAGCAGGCGCTTGAGTTCCTGCTCGAAGGCGGGTTCGTCCGGTGGAGGCGCGGTTTCGGCGGGCGCGGAAGCTGGAGTTGAAGGCGCGACATCGGCTGCCGATGCGGGCGCTGGGCCGGGAGTGCGAGCGGAAGGCTGCGCGGCCGAGCGGCCGGATTCCGTGTCGGGAGCCGCAACTGGCGTTGCTTGCTGCGAAATCAGATACCGATTCAGCCTCGCCCGGTCTTCCGGCTGCATCTGAACAAACTGCAGGCCCATGCCGACACTGGGTTTTACGTGGCGCACGATCGCGCGAGCGCGAACCTCTCCGGTGGGTACGTCGAAGAGTAACTCGATGGTGGAGCCCTTTGTCTCCGGCTCCGTGGTGTATACAAACACGCCGCCCAGCCCCAGTTCCTGCATGCGCGAGACAGTGTGATGGCCGGGAGACTTCCATCCGACGAACATCCCCTTGGGTACCTTGATCCGGGGATACTTCCGGCGTTTATCGGCCTTCGGTTCGCTCATTGGGTTACCAATGAGTTTAACCGCCGCGCCTCGCAGTGCCTCGCTTGCGAAAGCCGCTGGTGTCCTATGCCGCATCTCCGCGGACGATGAGGAACGGATGGACGCGCCTAGCGGCTTAGGAAACTGCTCGTCGCAAGCGTGGTGGCGGCGAAGATTAGAACGAACAAAAAGCTCCACAACACGAGCGCTCCGCCGATGCCGCGTCCTGCGGGCGTCTGCTGTGAGCGGTAGAGGACCAAATCCACGCGCCACCCAAAGCCCAAAGAAGAAATCCGGCGAGGGCGATGGTCCTTGGATTTGCCGTGAGCATCCGCACCACGATTCCGAGCCAGGGCGCCAGCCCGATTCCGATCGACATCCGGAGATTTCTCCACAGGGTTCTCGAAATATTCCTGTCAAGCTGTGGAGTCCACTCCGTCTCCGGGTCCCGGCCAGGGACAGTCTGCTTCAGCAGGCGAACGTCCAGGTTGAAGCGTTGCTTCAGGTCTGTCGCGATTTGCTCGCACCGGCGGCGGCTCATGCCGTCTTCCTCTTCCAAGAGGAGATGCTCGGTGCCGTCCGGTGTTCTGGCGATGATGCAAAACCGAATCCTGCGGCAGAAAAGCAGTTCGGAGCCCACAGGGAGAGCTACCACGATTCTGCGGCGACCGAGCAGCTTGCGACTGAACCAGGACGGGACGACCATGGCCTCCCGGCCGTCGTCAGAGATCCGTATCCAGCTCCGAGTGCCCCTGTCCAAAACATAGGCCATCAACCCGAGCAGCAACATGGGGTAGACGGCGGCGATTCTTGAGGAATCAGGCGTAGTTACGAAGGCCAAGGCGAAAAGAAAAGCCATGAAGCCGACGGACCACGTGAGAGTGAATGTCCACGGTGTTCCCGCTCGAAGGAAGATCCTATACGCCTTCGGCCGCATGGCGGGATTCTACTGCAAATGCGAGCTGGACGGCGCGGCGGCGCAAAACAGCCTTCACCGAAGGCGGGCGGCCGTGGCATGATTGCCGCGATTCGCAGCCGAGGTGGTCGATGAGCACGTACGTCCTGGTCCACGGTGCGTGGCACGGCAGTTGGTGCTGGAAGCGCGTCCGCAAGGCGCTCGAAGCGCAAGGGCACGAAGTGTTCACGCCGACGCTGACCGGCGTCGGTGAGCGCTCGCACCTTCTCTCGCCGCAGGTTGACCTCGAGACGCACATCCGCGACGTGATGAACCTGATTCGCTGGGAGGAGCTTTCGAGTATCGTGCTGTGCGGACATTCGTACGCCGGCTGCGTGGTTCGCAGCGTCGCGGACCGCGTCCCGGAGCGAATCGGCGCGCTGATTTATCTGGATGCGTTCGTTCCCGAGGACGGCCAGAGCCTCAGCAGCACGCTGCCGCCCGAGCAGTGGAACGCGCACCTTGAGCTTACGCGGCTCCACGGCGAGGGATGGAAGGTACCGCCCATCACTGCCGCGGCGTTCAACGTCAACGCGAAAGATGCCGAGTGGATGGACCGCCAGTGCACGGTGCAGCCGCTCGCGACTTTCCAGCAGCCGTTGCGGCTGAGCGGAAGATGCGACACGCTGAAAGACATCACCTACATTCTCGCGACCGGCTACGGCAACTCGCCATTCCGGCAATTTTACGAGCGCGCGAAGGCCAAAGGCTGGAAGACGCTGAGCATGGCGTGCGGCCACGACGTCATGCTGGACATGCCCGAAGAACTCACCACGATTCTGCTGAACGCGGCCACACGCGGCGCGGCGTCAGGCGCGTAGTCGCCTCATGAGACGTGTTGGCTTTGGAGGGGCGAAAAAGCGCAGGCGCGGCGCTAGGACTCTTCCTTGAATTCGCCCATCTGGAGGGAGAGGTAGCGCTCGTAGCCGAGTTCCTTGATCTGGTGAGCTTGCGCTTCGAGCCAATCGACGTGGCTCTCTTCGTCCTTGAGCAGGGCGACGAGCAGGTCGCGCGAGCCGTTGTCCTTCTGCTCGGTCGCGATCTGGACGGCGAGGTTGTACTGCTTGACCGCCGAAAGTTCCAGTTGCAGGTCGTTTTCGAGCGCCTGGCGCACCGACGTGCCCACCGAGAGCTTCAGCGGCTCCATGCTCGGGCTGCCGTCGAGAAACAGGATGCGCTCGATAAGGACTTCGGCGTGCTTCATCTCGTCGATGGACTGCTTCTTGATGTATGCCGACAGCTTGTGGTAGCCCCAGTTCTCGCACATCTCCGCGTGGACGAAATACTGGTTGATCGCGGTCAGCTCTTCGCGCAGCGCCTTGTTGAGTTCTTCGATGACCTTCGCATTTCCTTGCATAGCGGCAGAGTATGCCAGATTGCGGGAGCGGAGGCAAAAGCAATCGCGGGAGGCTTTGAGTCGCGGTGGTTTCGGCGTGGAGTGAATCCAAGCCGGCCTGCCGGAGCTACTATCCGGTGCAAAATTCCGCGGCATCGATAGGCGCGTCCCAGAACGCAAACAGATGTATAGTGGTTCTATGAAGCTGCTCGCAACGTGCCGAGACGCAGGCGATGTGGCGGTGGTGGATTTTACCGGGCAGATTACGCTTGGAGAAGGCAGCGCGGCCCTGCGGAAAATGACCAAGGAGCTTCTCGCGGGCGGGAAGCGCAAGATCCTGTTCAACCTCTCCGAGGTGGACTATATCGACAGCGGCGGGCTCGGCGAGCTGGTTGCCGCCTATACGGCAGCCCAGAACGCCGGCGGCGAATTGAAACTCACGAACCTCACGACGAGAGTTCGCGGCATCATTCAGATCACGCGTCTTTTCACCGTTTTTGACGTGCATCCGGACGAGCGCTCCGCGTTGAGCAAGTTCCGCGGAACGGCGTGACCTTGCGTAACGAGGCATAGCGGGGCAAAGGAGTGATGATGATTCCGATTGGAACGGTTCAGGCGATGCGAGACGAGCTGACGAATGTTGGCTTTCGCGAACTGCGCACGCCGGCGGAAGTGGACGCCACGCTGAAAAATGAGAAGCGAACGGCGCTCGTCGTGGTGAACTCCGTCTGCGGATGCGCGGCCGGCAGGGCGCGTCCGGCGATTGCGCGGGCGCTCGCGCATCCCGCGCGGCCGGAAGTTCTGGTGACGGTCTTCGCCGGGCAGGATCGCGAAGCCACGGAGCGGGCGCGGAGCTATTTCACAGGATATGCCCCGTCTTCCCCGTCGATCGCGTTGATGCGCGACGGCAAAGTGGCGTTCATGCTGGAGCGGAGCGACATCGAGAGCCGCGACCCGTACTCCATCGCGCAGGATCTGATGCAGGCTTTCGATCGCTTCTGCGCGCCGACGACGGCCTGAGCCAGCCAGCAGACGGAAGGATCGTAAGGGAGGCAATCATGGCAGACGATTCACACCAGAAGGCCGCAGAGTTCCACGAGCTTGCCGCGCACGCTCACCGCGTTGCTGCCACACACCACGGCAAAGAAGACCACCTAACAGGACATGAACACTCCAAACAGGCCATGGAATACGCAGCCAAGGCCTATAAGGCCTCACAGGAAGCCCTGGAGCAATCCGCGATGTTCGCCAAGCAGCAGCAAGGGAAAACTCATCGTTGAGGACCTGGGCGAGGCATTCGTTCGCTTCCGCGCCCCGATCGCCGCCTGAGCGGGTTCTACTGGGATTTCTGGCTGTACACGTTTGACCTCCAAAAGAAAAGAATCAACTGGCAGCCTGGTCGATGACGGTTCGGGCCGTTGACATCGCGAACCGGCGGCACCCATCATTGTGGCCTGCTCTCATCGGGATGTGTGAGAAGCCATGACGATCGGTTCCCGCAATGCTGCCATCCCCAGGATCATTGCCAGGGCAACCTTCGGCTCGGTCCGGGCCGGATTGTGGTAAGGTTTGTTGGTCCAAAATTCCAAATTAAGTGAGGGCGAAAACATGAAGGTGGGCGTTGCCGGACAAGGCGCTTTTGGCGTGAAGCACCTGGAGGCGCTCGGCGCCATTCCGGGCATCGAAGTGATCACCCTAACGGGCGGGAACCAGGCGGCCACCGCGGAAGTGGCGAAGAGATTCAAGATTCCTCATTGGACCGGCGACCTCGGCGAGAGCCTGAAGCAGCCGGGCCTGGAAGCGATGATCCTCGCGACGCCCACGGGGATGCACGCGAAGCAGGGCGAGCAGGTCATGCGCGCCGGCAAACACGTGCACATCGAGATTCCCATCGCGGACACGCTGGCGGATTCCGAGCGGCTCGTGAAGGTGCAGAAGGAGACCGGCGTGGTCTGCATGGGCGGGCACACGCGACGGTTCAATCCCAGCCACCAGTACGTCCACAAGAAGATCAAGGCCGGCGAGCTGAAGGTCCAGCAGATGAACGTGCAGACCTATTTCTTCCGGCGCACGAACATGAACGCGGCCGGACAGCCGAGAAGCTGGACCGATCACCTGCTGTGGCACCACTCCTGCCACACGGTGGACCTGTTCCAGTATCAGACCGGCGAACTGGTTTCCGACTGTTACGCCGTGCAAGGCCCGATGCACCCGGAACTGAAGATCGCCATGGACATGGGGATTGTGATGAAAGTACCGTCGGGAGCGATCTGCACGCTGTCGCTCTCGTTCAACAACAAGGGGCCGCTGGGCACGCGCTTCCGCTACATCTGCGACAACGGCACGTTCCAGGCCTACTACGACGACCTGGTGGACGGCGAGGACAAGAAAATCGACCTCTCGCGCGTGGATGTGTCGATGAACGGCATCGAGCTTCAGGACCGCGAGTTCTTCGCCGCGATCAAGGAAAAGCGCGAGCCGAACGCCAGCGTGGCGCAGTGCCTCACCGCCATGCAGGTGCTTGACCGGCTCGAGCAGATCCTCAACCGGGCGGCGAAAGCCCAGTCGAAGTAGGCGGCGCGCCCCTAAAAGGGCGATCTAGTTGCAATCCCGATTTACCAGACGTGTACCTACGCGGCGACGCATACTATAATCGTGTGCTATGGCCTCAGTTTCCCGAAAAACTTTAGATTGGATACTTCTCGTCGCCAGCGATGTAACCGTTCCAGCGATGGTCACCTGGGAGCATCACGCTGGGGAGGCAACTTCTACGGTTGCGCTCATAAACGGCTTCGTCTCTCTTGCAGTTCTCAACGTCGTAATCTTGATGACGCTTTATTCTCGCCGCAAGCGCCTCGGAGAAGATACTTCGCGTGGATTCGTAACGAGCGCCGTCGGACTGGCGCTGCTTTCGGGCTTGCTGACCACGGCGGGCGTATATTCAATCCCGGAGCGCAACGATTATGTTGAGCTCGCCCTTTCGAGCATCCCCTTAGATCAGATTCACCCTGAACGGAAAGCGCTTGTCATAGAGCTTATGCGCCGCCGGATTGCAGAGAGCCGAGATTACGAGCACGTGGCTGCACAAATGAAACCGGTTTCGCCTCCACTATTTTCTCCTAACTCATTCGCCAGCGAGAACATCATTCGTTCAAGCTTGGAGCAATTAAAGAAATCAAACTCGGTTGATCTTGCCTACCACGAACAACAAGAGCGGACCACAAACGAGTTCCGCAGCAAGATGATGAAAGTGGACCCCGACTACCTAAGATCGTTTGACGCAGGTCTTCACGAACAGGAAGCGCGAGAGGCAAAGGCGCTCGATCTAGAGCAGCAGTATGTCGCCGCCACACTTGCCCTATACGGTTACGCGGACACACATACACGAGACATCGTCGTCAAGGATGGCCAACTGCGTTTCGCGAATGACAGTGTTCGGACGGAATTCTCACGCCAGCTTGAAAGCAGCAAGTCTCTTTACCAGCAGTGGCAGGAAACGTTCCAAGAACTCGCCAGACAACAGCAACAAACCCGCAAACAGGTCGGACTTGGGCCGACGTTGTGAAGGCGAGGCGAAACGGCGGGTTATTCAGGTCTTCGTCAAAGCGGGCAGCGGCGATTGCTGATTGGGACGTCTAACTTCACGCCGCGCGATCCAAACGAGCAGCAACAGCGCCGGAGCCGTGACGACGGTGGTGAGCAGGAAGAACGGCACCCAGCCGAATTTCTCGGCGAGGAGTCCGCCCGAAGACCCCACGAGCGTACGTCCAATCACTGCGACCGAAGAAAGCAGCGCATATTGAGTTGCGGTGAACGCCGGTGAGCACAGGCTCGAAAGATAGCTCACCAGCGCCACTCCGGCCATCGCGCCCGTCACGTTTTCCGCCGTGACGCAGAGCGCCAAATAGGCCAACCGGTGGCCGCCCACGGCTTGCAGCACGTAGAACAGATTGCCCGCCGCCTGCAGCACGCCGCACAGCATCAGGGAGCGCACGATGCCGAAGCGAACCGTCACCAGGCCACCGAGGAGCGATCCCGCCACGATGCCCACTACCCCAAGCAGCTTCGAGATCGCCGCGATTTCGTCGAGCGAGAATCCCAGCGAAATGTAAAGCGGTGTCGACATCACGGCCGCCATGCCCTCGCCCAGCTTGTAGCCAACGACGAAAAGAAGGATGGCCGGCCAAATCGGGCGGCGCATGAAATCCACGAACGGCCCGATCACCGCGGTCAAGAGCCGACGTCGAAGCGCATCCCAGGCGCCAGCGCCCGAGATCTTCTCGGCGGCGAGAGTAGCGTCCGCAACGCGAGGCTGCGGGCCTAAGAGGAACACCAGAATTCCCACAAGCATCAGCGCCGCCATGCTTGCATACGCGGCGAACCAACCGGCACGGGCGGCAATCACCAGCGCCCCCGCCCCGGAGGCCAACATACCGAGACGGTAGCCGGTCTGGATCGTCCCCGCGCCCGGTCCCTGAAGATCGAGCGGGAGGATTTCGATACGCCACGCGTCGATGACGATGTCCTGGCTGGCGGAGAGAAATGCGACGAGTAGCGCGAGCCCCGCCATGGCGCCGAGGTGGCGCTTGGGGTCGCACGAGCCCAGGGCGAGCAGAGCGGCGATGAGTGCGATCTGGATGGTGATTCCCCAGCCGCGCCTTCTCCCCAGCGGAAGCGGCGGAGGCAGCCAGTCGATGATCGGCGACCACAGGAACTTTAGCGCGTAGGGCGTGCCAACCAGGGCGAAGGCGCCGATCGCAGCGCGTCTCACGCCGACAGTGGCGAGCCATGCGGAAAGCGTTGAGTACGTGAGCAACAGAGGCAGGCCGCTGGCGAAACCGAGCGCGAGGACCAGCAGGACGCGCCGATCGGTATAGGCTGCGAGTGAACGCCGCCAGCCGGTCATACGTGTTTTTTGCGTGAGATCGACGAGAATGGAGGGGCGAGCTTCATGCCAGGTTGAAATTGTAGGTTAGATGCGCGGGAATGAAGATTTTGCCCCCTCTCGCTTTGCCCTAAACCGCAATGGCGGCACAGGAAAAAACGAAAACGCGTTGCCACGCTGCTTCGAGCGTCGCGGCAACGCGTTCTTGTTTTGTGTAGTGGCCCGCCAACACGAATTCTGCGGACCAGGATTAGTGCTTGAAGTACACGCCCACATCAAAACGATCGTGATCCCAATCTGCATGGTGCTCGCGGCACCAATTGCGATCGCCGTCCATGCGGGCAACATCCCGGTTCACTTGCGGGCTATTTTCACCGTGCTTCGCAACATCGCGATCGATCCTGGCGCGGTCGGATTCGAGCCGCTTGTGGCAATCCGCGGTCGGGTCGCCGAAGGCGACATGGGCCATTGGCAGCGTGAACGCAAGGGCCAAAGCAGAGCCGAGAGCCAGACGAACGATTTGCGTTTTCATTCCGTACCTCCAAGAGAAATTACACTGCCTAGGCAGTGAGCTCTTCAACTGACGAAACACCATAGCAATCGCTCGATGTTCAGTCTGTTCGAAAAGGAACAGCTCGACGCGTGTCGGAACGAATCGAATAGATCCACCCTGCGCACCAGAATAAAGATTGCGAAGTGTGTGCGCAATCGGACAGATATCCATATTCGACCCGCCTATGATGTGCTCTGTGGGAACGGTACCATTCCGCAAATCAGTGCACGCGCTTTAGCGTAATGGCCTCGGTTGCAAACCCACACTAGGGCAAGCATTATGCAGCATCAACTCATTCTGGTGGCCGGACTGCTTCTAAGTAGCTGTTTGCCCGGAGAAGCGCAGACGCTCACGACGCAGGTGTTTCTGGCGCAGGCTCGTCCTGAACCAACAATGATGTTGGTTCGGGCGTCACCAATCCACTTTCCGTCAACGGTCTCTCCGGCGCACCAGCCGCCGAGAAAACCAGTTGCGCAGGGCACAGTTTTTTTCACTCCAGCATACGAGCCCGATCGTATTGGTCGAGCAGATGCTTGCGACGGCTGCCGTAGCGTGGAGAGCTGGTCGCGGATAGAGGTGATCAGGACCCCCTTCGTGACGGAGTCGCGCTTGATGGTCGTTCAGTTCTGGAGAGGACGCTTGCAGCTGGACGGCATCGAGGGCACGCTTCACATGCAAAACGTACAGTTCGGTCCGTTAGGCTCTGTTGGTCCGCCTCCGAGCCACGACCAGGCGGGATTAGCGAGTTCGTTCGGCCTCGACGGAATCGGCGTTGTGTTCCGCTTTGGCCGGGACGCGCGAACAACGCGCCAGCCCTAGGTGTGGCCGTGTCACGCGCCAGCCTTTCGCGAGCGATGGAGAGCGCCGAGCGTCGCATTCCCTTCTAAGGTACCCCTGGCGGCGCGGTGCACTTTGGCTTTCATCGCGTACAACGCCGTGTCCGCTGCGCCGAGGAGGATATCGAGTTTGTCGCCATCGACCGGAAAGAGGGCAACCCCTATGCTGACGGATAGGCTCGGTTTCCTGCCGTCATCCGCAAGGCTCTCGCGGAGGCGACGGGCCACCAGGTTGGCCGCCTCGGCCCTTGTCTCCGGCAAGACGAGCGCAAATTCGTCCCCACCGAAACGCGCCGCAGTATCGATGGCGCGGCAACCCAAGGACAGAACATCGGCTAGCCGGCAAAGGGCCTCGCTGCCAGTCACGTGGCCGTAGCGGTCGTTGATCTGTTTCAATCCGTCCAGGTCAAGTAACAACAGGGCGAACTCCCGCCCCGTGCGCTTGGATCGCCGAATCTCGGTGTCGAGGATGTCCACCAGATAGCGGTAGTTCGCCAGACCGGTCAGAGGATCCTTGGCCGCCTGCTGACGGAGATGATCCTCCAAGTCGCGCTGTTTGGTGACGTCCTCGACGATGACCTCGTAACCGTCCATCCCGCCTTCGCTGCCGACTTCCCGTCCGCTGAGCCGGACCTTGAAAGGCATACCGTCCTTCCGCTTCCATTCAACTTCCATGGGATCGACTTGTCCTTCTTCGCCGGGGAGCCCCAACATTTGCGCCCGCTTGCCGGGATTGCAGAGGATGTCTCTTGTAAGGTCCACTGCCAGCAGCTCCTCCTTTGATGCAAAGCCGAGCATCGTGACCAGCGCCTGATTCACATCCAGAAACCTGCCTTCCAAGCTGCAGCGGCATATCCCGTAGCTCAGGTTTCCCACCAAGGCGCGGTATTGTGCTTCCGAATGGCGCAACTTCTCCTGCGCGCGATCGCGCTCCTCGCGCATGTCGTTCTCACTCAGCGCCCGCCGAACGGCCACCGGAAGGTGACCGACGTGATCCATTTGAACGCAGTCGGCAGCGCCGTCCGTCATGAGTCCCGCCACGGTTTCCATCGGCATTTCGTCGGCCACGAAGATGAGAGGGACACACTTCTTCATGCGGCGCAGGAGCACGAGTGGCTGAATTCCCTGCCAGTTGGCTATGGGATACTGGGCCAAAATAACGTCGTAAAACTTCGATCCCAGGCGTTTGGCAAACTGCGCGGAAGTTAGGACTACATCTACGCTGACTTTGAAATTTGCGGTGCCAAGCTCCCGCACGCAGTGCTCGACAGCCGCAACGCAACTATGAGCGAAGAGAACACGCAAGGGCCGCCCTCTGCCTGCCGGTCCATCCAGAACAGGGACCAGCTCAGTTAGCTTGAGTCGGTTTCGCGAGATTGCCGCCACTTGGAAGATGAGCCAGATTCCGAGAGCCAGCCCCCTTCGGTTGCCGACCCCCGGAACTGTCCTGCCATCCCATGGCAACGCTACTTCAGTGATTCAAAGGCATATGTTCAATACGGTACAGTTCGCAGCCACCTGTTGACGCATACGGCACATCGGCCATCGGCGGCCCTAATCACTCTATTCAGTAAGGCCGACAGAAAGTGAGGGGAAAGAGCGGATGTGCGTGTCCTTATCCCGCCCCAACTGAGGCTGTTTAAGGTGCCCGTATGGGTCTTTCGGGATTCTTTTCCCTGGGGGGCGGCACCCTGCAAGACCGCCAGACAGGACTTGCCAAGCCCTCAAAAAAGTGTCGTAAGAAGCATAGGTCTGTACCAAATTGAACAGACGGTCTTTTCTTCGGAAGGCAGGCTGGCAAACAGCTTGGAGGGGACAATGGGCGTCAACACTACTCGGGTTCTACTGATTGCCGCGAGTCCAATGGGGGTGTCGTTCCTGGCTACACGCCTGAAAAAGTGGGCGTGCGATGTCTACTTTGCGTCGTCTTGCAAGGAGGTAAATGCGCTCGTTAGCAACCAGCGATTCGATCTGGTGCTTAGCGAATTCAGATTGCGGGACGGCAGTACCTATTCGTTGGCAGCTTCGTTTATCGGGTCGAATACGACTTTAGTCTATTCCTATCCGGTGGAAGCCGGTTGCTGGTGGTTGCCAGCCGTCAAAAACGGCCAATCCTGCTGGGGATCTCGGGCGATGCAGCCGAGTGAATTCATGAACTTCCTCGACGACACGCTCAAAGAAATCGGGTCGCGCGAAACGGCGAGCTCGGATGAACCTGACGAGCCCTTGTTCAAAGTAGCGGCGAAATAATCGCCATGAAAGCAATCCGTGTCCGCGCGCGGCCAAGAAGAGGACGACTACATGCAAAGCCGATTCCGTGGAGTTCCCCCTTGCGAGATAACGATTTTAGGAGGAAAGCGATTATTCTAAGCACCTGCGGAGATACATACGGTTTAAGTCTTCACGAACGCCTGCTCGATTTGCCCGCTAGTTCTTGATCCGGAGGCCGCCCATGCTACATCGAGAAAATAGGCCCTTCGATCTGCAGGCTCTTCTCACCAAAGTCGGTTTGCCACGCACAGTTGTGGAGTACCGCAAGGGACAGAGCATCTTCTCGCAA
The DNA here is from genome assembly GCA_050018375.1 of Candidatus Acidiferrales bacterium. Lineage (GTDB taxonomy): Bacteria > Acidobacteriota > Terriglobia > Acidiferrales > UBA7541 > Palsa-295. The sequence continues at coordinate 18,994 of JBEKAE010000033.1, forward strand.
GGGGACCCCGCTAAGACTGTCTTTTACATTCAGAAAGGCGGGGTGAAGCTGGCGGTCATATCCGACCGGGGCAAAGAAGCGGTGATCGCCATTCTGGGCGCGGGCAGCTTCTTTGGCGAGGGATGCCTGGCGGGTCAGCGTGCGCATGGCGACCGCGACCGCGATCGGACCCAGCACCATGCTCAGAATTGGACAGAGGGAAATGACGCGCGCCATCCACGGCCAGCAAGCGTTTTCCGACCTTTTCATGCGACAGGTGCTTTTACGCAACATTCAAGTCGAAGCGGATTTGGTGGATCAACTCTTCAACTCGAGTGAGAAACGGCTGGCCCGGGCGCTTTTGTTGGTCGCTCACTATGGCAATCAAGGCGAACCCCAGACTGAACTTCCCTCGATCAGCCAGGAGACTCTGGCGGAAATGATCGGGACGACCCGCGCGCGAGTCAATTTTTTTATGAACAAGTTCAGGAAATTAGGCTTCATTGAGTACAACGGTGGATTGAAGGTTCACAATTCCCTTCTCAGCGTCGTCCTCCACGACTAGCGCCGTTCCAACTTGTTGGAGCTGCCAGTTCAACCAGCTGTTGAGCCAGCTGAACTAGAGGAAGCGCGCCCGCCGACGAGCGAAAAGGCTTCCGCGAGCAATTCATAGGAGCGGCGACGGTCGGTGTGTTCGTGGGTCATCGTGGTGATCATGATTTCGCGGACGCCGGCTTTGTCCGCGAGGTCGGTGATGTGCTTGCGGACGCGCGCCGGAGAGCCGGCGAAGAACCGCCCGCGGTTCATACTGATGACGTAGCGCTCCTCGGACGTGTAGGGATAATCAGTCGCCTCGGCAACACTCGGAAACCGCCCCATCTTTCCCGAACGAAAACGCAGCAGCGTGAGCTCCATCGGGCGCGCGAGTTCGGCGGCGCGCTCGTCGGTTTCCGCGCAGAGGACGGACATCGCGAGCAGCGATTCGGGCGCGGCCAGATGCCGTGAGGGGCGAAAATTCTCGTGGTAGATCCGCAGCGACGTAAGGGCGCTTTCCGGCACGATGTGGTGCGCGTAGGCGTAGCGAAGGCCGAGCATCGCCGCAAGCTGCGCCGAAAAGTCGCTCGTGCCGAGGAGCCAGATTTCGGGCGTCGGGATGTCGTCCGGCATAGCGCGCACGCGCTCGAAGGGATGATTTTCCGGGAACTCGCCGTCGAGGAATCCGAGCAGTTCCTCGAGGCGCACGGGGAAATCGTCGGCGCTCATCGCCTCGCGCGAACGGCGCAGGGCGAGCGTGGTAATCGGGTCGGTGCCAGGCGCACGGCCGAGGCCCAGATCGACGCGGCCCGGATGCAGCGCCTCGAGCACGCGGAACGTCTCCGCCACGTGCAGCGGCGCGTGGTTGGGCAGCATCATGCCGCCCGACCCAACACGGATCCGCTGGGTCGCGTCTGCCACGGCGCCGATCATCACTTCGGGCGCGGAGCTGGCGATCAGCGGCGTGTTGTGGTGTTCGGCGAGCCAGTAGCGGGTATAGCCAAGATCCTCGGCAAGCCGCGCAAGATCGAGCGTGTTGTACAGCGCTTCCCTGCTGGACGAGCCGGATGGCACCGGCGAAAGATCCAGCACAGACAATCGATAAGATCCCTCAGCGGTCATGCCACATTCTAACGGGGAACGTGTGGATCGCCGAGCAGGTTCTCGCGAAGCGCACCGGCTCCTTTCGGCGCTCGGTGCGTCCCCGCAGTGACGAGTAAGGCTCCGCCTTCGGTCAGCCGATAGGAGGAGCATGAGGCCAGTCCGACACGGCCGCTCCGGCGGGCTGGACTCTAACTCGGGATCGGACTCCCTGTGGAGTGCAACTTGCTTGTCATGAGCCTGTCGAAGGGCCGCCGCCGTAGGATGCCGAGGCTTGCGTAAGTGGTTGAGGCCTCTGAGTTCAGACGATCGCGCGGTCCGATAGTACAGAGGTACCAAAAGCGGGTGCCACGAGAGTACTGCTCGAATGTAACTTCCCTTCTAGTGCACAGAGGCTCATGAATTAGCTACTTTAGGTCTTCGCAAGACGTACCCTGAGGGAGGGCATTTTTACATGAGCAACCGATTCGATGTGTCGGCCTACGGCGAAAGCCAGGCCGAGGATATTACAGCCGATCTGCTAGCGGCTTCGAAGAGTTCGAGAAAATCGCGCAAAGCGGTTGTGGAAGCCGAGATCATCCCCGCGCAGGCCAAGCCGGAGACAATCGGCGCCGACACTTCGACGCGTGCGGAGCGCCGCACCCGCCGCCGGGCCCTGATTTCCGCACCGGTGCGCGTCCGCCGGATCAACACGACCGATGGCGGACCGGACGAGATTTCGACCACGCTGGATGTCTCCCGCAGCGGGATCCTGTTCGTCAGCCCGCAAGGTTCCTTCGCCGTCGGCATGGAAGTCGCGGTGACCTTTCCCTACAGCAAGTCGCCTGTGGCGATCCAGGCGGAGCAGACGGGTCGCGTGGCGCGAATCAGTGAATTGCCCGACGGAAAGCGCGCCGTTGCAATCGCGCTCGATACGAGCGTCCGCAACGACATGGTCGATTCGAGCGGCCGCACGCTGACCGGGAAGTCCGGCTGGGCTTCCTATGCTTCCACCCCGGACCCGAACAAGCCATTGGTCCTGGCGGTCGATGCGGACGGCGCGCTCCGCGAATCGCTAAAGACCTACCTCACGAACGAAGGCTACGAAGTGATCGCAGTGAGCAGCGCCCGCGAGGCGCACGAGGTACTGGATGCGCGCACGCCCGCGCTCGTGATTGCTGAAATCGAAGGCGACGACCTGCCCGGCTATGACCTTTGCGCTCACATCAAGGCGACGCCGCGGCTCCAAGCGGTGCCCGTCATGCTGATGACGCGCTCGGCTTATCCGAGCGATTACGCGAACGCGCACTCGCTCGGCGCGATCGTTTGCATGGCGAAGCCATACCGGCAGGAGCGACTCGGCCACGTCGTGCGACTGCTCGCTCCGCCACCGCAGACGAAGGAAGACGCCACGCCGCCGCGCGCAGCCGACCCCTCGCGCAGGGCCGGCGGCGGCAATGCTCCCAAAAAGCCGGCGAGGGTCGTGCAGCGCAATCCGTTTCGGTTGTCGCGATGACACGGCCGCGCTCCACCTGCTCGGGCGGCCAGTGTTAACCCTGTGAGCGCAGGGCAGGCGTCTCGCGCCGCCCGGCGAATGATACCGGATTAAAATCAGGACATGAATTGCCCGAAATGCGGAGCCGAGGCTCGAGACGTCGCGCGGTTCTGCCGTCGTTGCCATGCGACGCTGCGCTACCAGTGCCCCGCGTGCCAGCACGAACAGCGGCAGGGCGGCACGTGCGAAAAATGCGGCGTCGATTTCCTGAAATATATCACCGCGGTTGTCGCGGCGAAGCAGGCCGACGCGGACGTGATTCACGAGCGGCTCGAGCGGCGCTCAACCTTCCTGAAGAACGTCCTGTGGGTGCCCTTCACTATGGGCATTCCCCTGCTGCGGGACCTGTTCGTCGGCTCGCGCAATCGCAGCAGCAGGTGACGCAGGCCGGTCGTTCGCGGTCAATCCTCGCGATCGGAAATAGCGTGCGGGCGGGAAAAGTCCAGTCCGCGAGAATTCAGCGCCCACGGCCCGTTTCACCTCTCCGTACCAATAGTCGAACGTCCCTTCCGCCACGCCCACCAGCCGGATCGCGCGCCGGTATTCCGCGCCGCGCAGAAAATAGACATTGAAGAGTTTGAGCCGCCCCTCCCATTCCGGACGCCGCAGCGCGTGGCGGCCGATGCAGATTGTCGAACAATGGATCGAATCGGAAGTCGACGCCCGTGTCGCTCGCTGCATGCTCGAGTGCAAGCGCGGGCAGGTCGCCGATCGAAGCGAACCCATGGCGGAGGCCCCGGGCTCCAGTCTTTTCGAACAGCTCACGATCCCATTCCTCCCTCCGGCCGGGGATCCGGCCCGCGCAGCGGAGCATCAAGAGTGCGCGAGTGTCTGCAAACTCGAAGGAGTTGCCGCTCGCCCTGCGCCGATGATCGAAAGCGGAACCGGGGCGCTTCGCGAACTCGAAAGCCTCGCCGGGCGTCAGGCCAACCGCCTCGGCCGCCCAAACTCGGAGCACGCTGTCCGATACGCTTGCAAATCGTCCAGCACGAGGACCGCTCACGGCGTGGCGCGGCTGGACGTTGCGCGTGACGGGGCGCTGCCCGAGCACGTACTTGAGTCCACGGCACGCCCAGCGTCCGCTGGCGATTCGCGAGCGCATCTGCCACGAGGTTGCGCCGCCTAACCGCCCGGCGAAATCCGCCGAACTGGAAAGACCGACGACCAGCACGCAACGCGCCCGGCAACGCCCATTCGGTGCCATGTAGCTACCCTGTTCTCCACAACGCCAACGCCGTATCTGCGTAGGCGCTGACGACGCATCCCGTTCCCTGATTCGGTCGCGGCATTTCATTCCGCTCGCGTCGCCCCTCTGATCTGCCGCCGTTGGTCCATTGCGCCCCGAGTTCTGCGCGGTCAAATCAACCGCCCCATGCCGTCGTTCGCCGCTGCCCTTCCGCACCCGACCGCTCGGAAAGTTGCCCCACACCCAACCATCTGGTCTTGGCCTCGAAGCACAACAACCTCCGTTTCTTCCCGCGTGCGCAAATGTCGCTCGTTCTCTTGAACTCTGCCGCACGATTGTTCCGTCTCGCCGCACACTTCCGACCGACTACTGGCCCCAATTCCCACTCTCTCGCGGCCGTTACCGGTCTCGTGGTGCGCTGACGTATTGCGCAGTCGTCATGAGAAGTGGAATCTGAGCGTCCTGACCCGAACGCGCCGCGGTCTCTTGCGCCGTGCAATGAGGTCGCTCGATTTGCGGTAGGAAAGAGGTACCGTAGCCGCGGCAAGTTCTTACGTGAGGACTGCACGAGATCGAATTCAGCGTTAAGAAGTGCGAATCGCGGCCAACCGCTGTTTAGATCTCGCGGCCAGTTCATCTCCTGCTGCGGCTCCCCAGATCGACTCATCGCCTCGTCTCACCTGAAAACATAAAATATTCGTTTGCGGGGGGAAATCATGCTTCGGGGCGGCAGGAAGTTGCCGATGCGATGGAGGAAGCCGGGGAATGGCGGGCGTAGAGAATGAAGATGAGACAAAACGGGCGCGAGGAGACGGGCAGAACCGCAAAGGCGATTCGCAAACGACGCCGACGATGGCGCGATGAAGAGCGCAGGAAACGCAGTTCGCGCGACGCCAAAAATTACAGGTGGCGAATGTTGGGGGCGGATCAGCGCGCAGGAATGACGTCAGGAGTGGCGGGGCGGCCAGGGCTCGAGAAGCTGTTCCTTGCGGTAGAGCAGCGCGTTGATGTCGTACGGCGCGAGCTCGATGCTGTGTCCGTGGGTGATGGCGTCCGTGGGGCAGGCCTCGACGCAGTATCCGCAGAAGATGCAGCGCGAGTAGTCGATGTTGTAGACCTTTGCGTAGCGCTCGCCCGCAGAGATGCGCTGCGGCTCCGTATTTTCCGCGGCTTCGATGTAGATACAATTCGCAGGGCACGCTGCAACGCACAGGAAACAGCCGACGCACTTCTCGAAGCCGTTTTCGTCGCGCTGGAGGACATGGATCCCGCGATAGCGGGGCTGGACGCTCGGCGGGACCTCGGGAAAGTTCTCCGTTGTCGTCTTGCGGAACATGGTCCGAAAAGTGACGCTAAAGCCTTTCACAAGCGTCACAAACGTTTCGCCGACTTCCCTTACGATCGATGCCATCGATCCTCACTTTAACAAATTTTGTGATCCTTCGTTCTTAGTTTTTGCCGCAGCCTACTCTCCTGGGGGCGCGACCGGGGCCGGCTCCGTCAGATGTCCCTTCCCGGCGATGGAGGCGATGATTTGGCGGCCATGAAAGCGGCCGTTTTCGATAAAAATCTCCGACGTGTGCAGGCCACCGACGACGACGCCCGCCACGTACATGCCGGGAACATTGGTTTCGAGAGTCTCGGGGTCGCAGACGGGGCGGCGGGTGTCGCGTTCGAGGTGGATGCCCTGCCGCTCGAGGAAATCGAAATCCGGGTGGTAGCCGGTCATGGCAAAGACGTGCACGGCGGGAATGGCCTTTTCGTGCGTCGAGTTTTTCACCCAGACCTGGCCGGGCTCGATGCGCGTGACCTCGGTCTTGAACATAGCGCGGACCTCGCCGGCGCGAATGCGGTTCTCGATATCCGGCTTGACCCAGTATTTGAGGTTCTTGCCCATCTCGGGGTCGCGGTGAACGATGGTGACGCGGGCGCCCGCGCGGAAAAGTTCCAGCGCCGCCTCGGCGGCCGAGTTCTTGCCGCCGATCACGACGACGTCCTGATTCCAGTAGGGATGCGCGTCGTTGAAATAGTGCGAGACGTGCGGCAGATCTTCGCCGGGGATGCCGAGGTAGTTCGGCAGGTCGTAGTATCCCGTCGCGATAATGACTTTCTTGCCTTGGTATTCGTGGTTCTTGCCGTAGGCATCGCGGGTGTGGACGATGAACCCGCGGTCCTTCCCTTCCACCTGTCCGACCGTTTCGTAGAGGCGGGTTTCGACGGCGTAGTGTTCGGCGGCGCGACGGTAATACTTCAGCGCCTCGGCGCGAGTGGGCTTGCCGCCGGCGGTGGTCATGGGGAGGTCCCCGATCTCCATGCGCTCGGGCGTGGTGAAGAAGAGCATGTTCGTCGGGTAGTGCTGGAGCGAGTTGCAGAGGCAGCCTTTGTCTATGACGAGCGAGCGCATGCCGGCGCGTTTGGCCTCGATGGCGCAGGCGAGGCCCGTGGGCCCCGCGCCGATGCAGATCACGTCGTACGAGCCGTGACTGGTGACCGGTGACTGGTGACTCGTGTTCACGGCAACACCACTGACCTTCGCGAAAATTCTCGATTAGGACTGATCTCGGACCTTTGTTTTCTGTGAGATAGCCTGGATTCTAATAATTGGATTTCTCGATTAGAAAACGAGAGGAGGGAGATATCGCCGCCTTGGAACCCTCCACTGCGGAAGCAGAAGCAGATCCCTCGTCGGCTGGACTGCGGCCTCACTCGGGATTGCGATCCTCGTCGGATCGCAATTTCTCGATTAGGTTCTGGAAGCTGGACGCCCGAAACTGGAGGCTGGAAACCTCCAACGCCAAGGCTCCGGAGGCCAGGGACGGTCTGGCACCCGTGGGTCGCATACAAGGGGTGTTCGCCGAGGCGAGGCTCTCCCACGTCCCCCGCGTGGCGCCCGACTTGTCGAACCGCATTTCGCATCGTACAGCCTCATAATCACCCTGCCATATTGCAAAACGCGCTGCAAGCGGTTGTTGGTGTAAGGAATCGGGAAGCATTTGCCTGTAGGTGTCTCTAAGCGCGCTTAGCCTTCGCGTCTGCCATGCGAATGATTAGGCGCTTGCCAAGCGCCCTGGCTGCCCGAGTGATCGTATCGAGCGTCACGGATACGTTTTGAGGGTCGAGCAAACGGTCTAGCTGTGACCGGCTCGTCCGAAGCTGTTTTGCCATCGCTTGCTTGGTTTTCTGCTGCTCCTGCATGGCTTGTTCGAGTTGCCAGGCGAGTACGCGTTTGATGGCGACGGCTTCGACTTCTTCCCGGATTCCTTCCTGTTCGAGAAAACTATCGAAGGTCGAACCACTGTGGTCTCTTACCTTGTGATTCTTTCTTGCTTTCATTTGAGTCCCCTTTGATGCTTAGCCTTGTTGCTCCGCGCCAGGTTCAGATCCTCGGCCAGAGTCTTTTGCGTCTTCTTGATGAATCCGTGGAGCAGGACCATCCGGCCCTTCCTGTCGATGTAGAAAAGCACTCGCGCGATTCGATTCTGGGCCAGACTCGTCCGCACCTCATAAATGCCATCCCCCAATGGTCTGCAAGCGGGCATGCCGATGGGCCAGCCGAACTCGACAGTCTTGATGTCCTCGCCGATTCGCTTCCTGTCCTCGGGTGATGGCAGCCCCTTCAACCAATCCCGGACGGGTTCGCCGCCAGCTTCGGTGCGAAAGAAGATGGCCGGGATTCGTTTACCCTCTCTTTCGGGCGTCTCAAGCCGGGCATCTGGCCTCGCCAGGGATTTAGATTTCTTGCCCACGGAAGAAGTGTACCATATACGGTACATATTGGGGGAGCAATTCGGGAGCACGAAGCCGGCCGGAACAGTCTGGGTCACTCAGGGCGAGCGGAATGACAGGCGGGGCCAAAAGCGGCGACGGCCGAAGCACATGCTGCGAGAAAAACGGCGCAGAGGTGCGCGTTGAGCGCGGCCGATCTTGCGTCGCGGCTGAAGCCGCGACCCACAAACACGGGCACCCCGCGCCCGACTTGTCGAACCGCATTTCGCATCGTACAGCCTCATAATCACCCTGCCATATTGCAAAACGCGCTGCAAGCGGTTGTTGGTGTAAAGAATTGCCGGGCCGCCTGAAAGCCTTACCATTCTTACTTTGCTTTCCGAGCTTTCCTGGCTTTCCTAAGTGCATCGGCGAGCAATCGCCTGTAAAGCTTAACCTCAGTCCGTGCTTGCTCCAGTGCAAACTTCAACCCATCGTCTTGTGGCGCATCCAGTCGGTTCCCGTCCCTCAGCAATCCCTCGTAGAGCTTGACTTTCTTTTTCGCTTTGAGCTCACCTGCCTTGAGGACTCGGAGCACTTGTATTTGAAACCGGATAAGGGGGTCCATAAGGTCGTCCTCCTTTGCGGGCGAATTCTACCATCGGTAGTAGAGGCCGGACGGTCCTCGTTGCGTCGTTCCTACGCGCTGCGCTGGCCCAAATCCTTAAGCTGACCCAGAACGTATTGTTCAGCGCCCACTCAAGCGGGGAAGGGGAAGGCTCATTTATCGCGTTAGCATGCTAAGTAGTATGTTATACGCGTGCCTCGTCGGTAGGCTGATCGAATATGGAACCCAAATATGAGGAACAATTCACTGCCTTCATCGATTTTCTTGGCTTCGGCGAAGTCAGCGCAAAATCCGATGAAGACGCTCGAATGAAGATTCTGGACCTTCTTTTGGCGCTCTCGGCGCAACGTGGTGAGTTCGATATGCAATCCACGGTGCAGGGAGCAACCACGACCACGCGTCTCAGGCCCGCGATAAGTACCTTTTCTGATCACATTGTCATCAGCTATCCATTGGAAGCTATTCGTAGCGTTGCACGCCCCGGCGTTGCGCGCCCCGACGAATACCTGACCGCAAGGCTGGTTCTCCACGACTTCTGCGAAATGTCGAGTAGAATCGCGGCAGCGGCTCTTCAAATCGGATTCCTCATCCGAGGTGGCGCCTCCATCGGGCCCCTGTACCATTCCAAAGGGGTCGTTTTCGGCGAAGCACTCATCGATGCTTTTGGGATTGAATCACGCACCTCAGTGTATCCCCGCGTTGTCCTGTCGCGGGCCATTACAAGTAGGCCAAACTGGATCGAAAACAAGGCGCCATTCATCGCTAAGGACGACAACTGACACCGCTAGCCACCACTGGTGTGAGCGCGGGCAGGTAGTGGGTCAGTTTTGAAGTTTCTCCCAACCCGATACACGTTTTCCACTTTTCCGAAAATATCCACAGGTGCGACGATCTTGATAGTTCGCTTTAGCTTCGCCTACCCTACACACAGGAGGATTAACCGATGCCAAAAGTAGCTGAATTCTATTCCGTCAACGAAATCAATAAGCCAGTCGAAAAACGCGTATACCATGACAATAGCCCATGTGCTCCGGGCCGCGACATCCCACAGAATGAGAGACGGGCCGGAAAAGGCGGATACAGGCGCTGTGATGTCTGCATTAGCGAAACCAATCAAGGACACTAGAGAGGTTGTAGGCGCGGGGTTCGATTCAGATTGCGTTACGAAGCTCTCCACGTTGGAGACCACGTGAGCTTTAGGCTGAAGTAACGTCCGAACGGGGCGAGCGCGGGCGCTTGACTCCAGTGAAGAGAAGCGCCGCGCTTCAAGCCCCACCTTGCCGCATCGGCTCTAAGGGCGGTGCGGCAAACTCGTCTATGCTTCGGCTCCCGCTGACGTGCTGGACAGCCCAAACTCTCTATCGACGTAGGGCTGCCCCGAGATTTCATGGCGGAGCCTCAGTTCTTCTGCGGCAAGGCGCGCCATTTCCTTTTGCTCTGGCTCGATTCGGGACTGCGGAAGCCCCGCCCTCCTGAAACATCGCCCACCTTCCCGATACAAGGCATCGGGTCCGCAGGGCCGTCCGGACTGCCCGCCACGGCGGGCGCAGACGCAAAAGGCGCGCTACGAAGAGCGAACCAGCAGGCGGGATGACCCTCCTACGCTCGCCTTGCGAGCTACGGAGGGCAGGCAGCTAGGGCGGACATGGTGTGCGCGGGTTGTGAAAGGATCGGGATGCAACGAAGGGGTAAAACCCGCCCCTACTCGCTGACGGGGTCTTGGTCTCGCAGGTTGGTGCGGGGAAGGGCGAGATGTCAGGGACCGGCGGAGAGGCGGGTTAGGCGTGTCCCATCGGCTGCAAAGACCGACACGATGAGGTGATCGTCCAGCGGAACGCCCTTACTGGCGACCGTCATTTGACAGGTTATGAAAGGGATCGTGACATCCTGACCGGGGATGATGCTCGAAGACCCAATGCAGTGAGCATCGACAGGAGAAAGTGCAGCCGGTCTCAACCGCATTCCGTCCTTCCACTCCACCTGGAATTTCAACGTATACGAATGGCCGCGAAAAACAGAGGAAGGCGGATTCGATAACGTGGCGGCGCATTGGCCTACAATGCGAATTGAGGTTGTCAACGATTCGGGATATTCCGTCACAACTTTGCCGCGTTTTCTAAACTCGAACCGAGTGCCGATCTCCGTTCGCTTTAGATCGTCGAAAAAATTCCCGGACGTTACGGTGCCATCGAGGGCAAGGCACCCATCGTCCAAATGGAGCAGCTGAGAGCCGAAATCAATCGCGCCGTCGTAGGTCGGCTCATTCCTACCGCGAGCATCCGCGCCCATTGGAAGCATGCCCACGATTAAAATGAGGAGAATCCCTCGGAGATGACGGTATCGGCCCATGGGGTTTGGCTCCTCAAAAAATCGATGAAACATTGCCGTCGCTACCCTGGCGCTGATTCGCATTCTTGTGTACTGATTCTATATGGATAGTAGTACAGGACACTAATCTTTTCGATATGCTCGCTAATCGTATTTATGGATGGGGTCGATCCAAAATGTCATAAAGAAGCCCTTACCTACAATTTATAGAGTGCTTAGCAAGAACTTACACCGTTCGTATCTGCGTTTCCTATTCTCTCCCTGAGGGGACTCACACAACCCGATCGTCGCGCGGATCCAGCTTTCAGTTTCCCGCGACGCGCGCTGTGGGAAACAACAGGAGTCCCGAGGAGAGACCATGATTAGGAAGGCGATGTATCGTATCAAGCTGTAGTTGCGGCCGGCGTTCTCGTGCTGTGCTCGATGTTCGCAGGCAGCGCCAGCGCCCAGCCGGTGTCGCAACACGTGACTCTGACCGGATATGTAAGCTGCACGACGTGTCTTTTGCCGAATGCGTGCAAGGCTCAGACGCGGCTTTCCTGCGTTCAATGGTGGGTTAGCCAAGGAGCTTCGTACGTGCTCGTAGTCGGCGATAGCCACTACCGGCTATCAGGCGCCGAGAAAGACTTGGCGAAAGCAGCCGGCGACACGGTCACAGTTACGGGTGACCTGAATGGCACCGAACTCGC
>JBEKAE010000034.1:0-29678 GCA_050018375.1 Candidatus Acidiferrales bacterium
CTTCCGGTCGAGCGCATTTGGCAAGGGTGAAAAGGTGGGGTAAGAGCCCACCGCCCGGGTGGCGACATCCGGGGCACGGAAAACCCCGCGTGGAGCAAGGCCAAATAGGAGGGGAGGGCCGGCCCGGCCCGTATGCTGTTGCTCGCGAGAGTAGCGGCTCTGACCCTCGGGTAGGCTGCTTGAGTCCCAGAGCAATCCGGGACCTAGAGGAATGATCGCCGCGTTGCGTAGGCCGAAGTGGCGCTGACGCAAGTCAACGCGATGGACACGCAGCGGACAGAATCCGGCTTACAGGCTCACCCGCCAAATTTCACGTCGGCTGCGATGAGACTTCATTGCGCAGCCGGCGTTTTCGTGTTCGCGGTTTGCTACTGCGCGAAAGGCAGGGCCACCCGCCAGCGAAGATGCCGCGCTGAAGTACGCGGCGCTACGTTTGAACCTTTGAGCGTTGGCCAAGGTGGAAGATGACGCGCTCAAGTACGCGACGCTACGTCTAAACCTTCGAGTCGACTTCGTTTAGTCCTTTGGAGCGACGTCGCGCGACTGGATGAGCCACTGGCCGTTCATGCGCACGAGTTCGTCGACTTCGCGGCCGGCGGCGGCTACGCGAACGGGCACATTCGGGCCTTGCCCGGCGAAGACCGTCATCCAGTAGCCCTCGATGCGGGCGTGATCCTTATCGACAAATTCGAGGTAGCTGTTCGCTTCCATGTGGTACATGGGCGGCCTTTTTTCGCCTTTGGCTTCGGCGTCGGCGGTGCGTTGGCGAAGATCGGCAATCATTTTCTTGAGCGCGTCGTGTCCCTTGATCGCGTTCGGGCCGCTGCCGAATTGCCCATCCGGCGTATACGCAGCGGCGTAGGCATCCGCGTTTTCCGTGTCCAGGGCGCGAGTGTACTGCCACATCAGCTTTTCGATCTGCGCGCGGTCCTGAGCTTCCCGTTGCGTATCGTTTCCCCCCGCCGCGGCGTGGAAGCCGAGCAATGCCACAAACAAAAGCGCGACGATGCCAGCAAAGATTTTCTTCATCACACGCATCTCCTTTTGGCGACAAAGCGCACGGTCACGTGTTGTCGAATAACGGAGCTGACCCGGCCGAGATTTTGTACCACGGCGAATGAGAAAGTCTACAGCGATCGGCCGCGAACTCGGATTTGCTGGAAGTGGGGCGCCATCCGCCGAGGCTGAGGAGCCTGTGTGGCAGCCGCGTTCGGGAACCTCAGGGGCTGAAGCCCTAGATGATTTCGCGGAGCTTATGTCGTGGCTGAAGCCACGACCTACAAAGACTCTGGGGCTGTCGCGCAAACTCTGAAGGACACGGTTGCGACCTCGCATCCCTTCTGATGTAGATTGCCCCGCGCATTTGGAATCGGAAGTGCGTTTCGCTACTGCTCCCAACCGGTCTTCGAGTTATACGGCATCATGGTTCCCATGGTTTCGATCTGGTCCGCGATTTCCATGCGCCGTGGCTCGTCTTTCGGTTTCTTGCCTGTGCTCGGGAGTGGTAGGATTGGCGCCGACTGCCGAGAAACGAAAGGAAAATGAGCCATGGCAACTTCAACGCAAGTGCAAACCGGTGGATTCAGTCCCGATGAGTTAAAGCCTCCGATAGGGAGTTTCCTGGGAGGGCAGTACGTTCCCGGCGACGGCACGGAGTACGAAGTGATCCGTCCATCTGACGGCCACGTGATCCGTGTCGAGCGAGGCGCCAGCGCGAACCTGGTGGACCGCGCCGTCACCGCAGCCGCGAAAGCTTTCAAAACGAGCGGCTGGGCAGGATTGCCGCCGCGCGCACGCGCGAAGGTCTTGTTTCGCTGGGCCGACCTGCTTGAGCAGAATCTCGAGGAGCTGGCGAGGCTGGAATCCCTCGCGTCCTGCCGGCTGATCAACGAGACCCGGCACTTTGACATTGGGTTTGCCGCCGAAACCATCCGTTTCTTCGCCGAAGCGATCGACAAACTGGACGGTCAGGTGCTCGCTTCGGAGGAGAAAGTAATCAGCATGCACGTACACGAGCCCTACGGCGTGGTCGCGGCAATATCGCCCTGGAACGTGCCTCTTGTGCTGGCGATTCTGAAAGTCGGACCGGCTCTTGCTGCGGGCAATGCCGTTGTCCTCAAGCCGTCCGAGCTTACACCCTATTCGATTCTCCGGGCCGCGGAACTTGCTCACCAAGCCGGCGTGCCAGCGGGACAGCTCGCCGTTCTTCCCGGCCTCGGTCCGGAGACGGGCAGTGCGCTTGTGAAGCATCCTCTCGTGAACTACGTGTCTTTCACTGGTTCGACCCTCACCGGCAAACAGATCATGATCGACGCCGCGAACACCGGATTGAAGCCGGTCTGCCTGGAGCTTGGCGGCAAGAGTCCACAGCTTGTGTTTCGCGACGCGCCGAGCCTCGATCGTGTAGCGGACATGGTGGCCGGGAGCATCTGTTTCAATGCCGGGCAGGTTTGCTTCGCGGGAACGCGCCTCGTGGTGGACAAGAAGATCAGCGAGGAGCTGACGGAAAAAATCGCCCAGCGGCTGAAGAATCCGAAGTCCGGCCCCACCTGGGACACGCAAACAACGCTCGCTCCGATCATCTCGGAAAAACAGGGCGCTCGCATCGCCGGCATTCTGAGGGACGCCGAGAAAACGGGCGCGGAAATCGTAATGGGCGGCGAGCGGGAGGCGACCGGCAACGGCGGCGTCTTTTTCAAACCCACGATTTTGCGCAACACGAAGCCGGAGAATGCCGCGATCATCAACGAGGTGTTTGGCCCGGTTTTGGCGGTACAAAGCTTCAGCGACATCGAGGAAGGGATCGCTCTCGCGGATCACCCGATCTACGGGCTCGCCGGCGCGGTCCACACAAGCGACATCAACAAGGCCCTGCTGGCTGCAAAGTCGATTCCGGCAGGCACTGTGTGGGTGAACACGTACGCGGAGCTTTCGCTGAACGCGCCGTTCGGTGGGTATAAACAGTCGGGCTTCGGCCGCGATTATGGGATGGCGGGCCTGGCGAAGTACATGAATACCAAGACAATCTGCATTCGCCTGAATTGAATGAAGTGTCGATTTTCGCCGCGAAGATGCCGGGCTAAAGAACCCGGCGCTACGACCCGTCTCAAATTCTTGCGGGGGGCGACTCGCTGTTCACTAGCGCCCGCTCCCTCCGATCATCCGATCGCTCCTTGCTGCCGTAATGAAGCGATCTCGTCCGCCGACAAGGATAGCAATTGACTCAGCACCGCGTCGGTATGTTCCCCCAGCCGGGGTGCAGGGCTTGAGAGCCTGCCTGTCATGCCCGACATCTTGATGGGGTTGCCCGGCAGCCGCACCTTGCCGACATCGGGATGATCGTACTCCACGATCATTTCACGCTCCGCAACCGGCGCCTCGGCAAATGCCTTATCGAAATGATTGACTGGCGCAACCGATAGGTCCGCTGCCCGCAGGAGTTCGAGCCACTCCGCCACCGTGCGCGTGCGGAAAATGGCTTCGAGGTGCGGCACGAGGATACCTCTGTTTTGCACGCGGTCTTCGGCAGTGGCAAACCTTGGATCGTAGGCAAGTTCCGGTTCTCCTAGCACTTCGCACAGCCGTACCCACGTGGCCGGTTCGCGCGCGGCCACTACCAAATACCCATCGCTGGCCGCAAACGCCTGCCAGGGAACGGTGTAGTCGTGAGCCGAGCCGGATGGTTTGGGCAATTCACCATTCGTAAGCCACATCGTCCCCATGTAAGTGAGCAAATGGAGCATGGCATCGAACATGGAAATGTCGATCTGCATTCCGCGGCCTGTGCGTTCCCGGTCGAACAGAGCCGTCAGCACGCTCTGGGTGGCAAAGATGCCGCCGCTCAAGTCGCCCAAGGGAATCCCAACGCGCGCCGGCGGACGCCCTGGCTCGCCCGTCACGGCCATATGGCCCGAGATGGCCTGAATGCTGAGATCGAGCGCCGGATAATCCTTGTAGGAACCCGTCATGCCGAACCCGGTGACGGAGCATTGAATGATGCGCGGATTGATTCGGCTCAACGTCTCGTAATCAATCTGCAGCCGCTCCAGAACTCCGGGGCGAAAGTTGTCAATGACGACATCCGACAGTTTCACGAGGTCGTAGAAAATCCGGCGGCCGGCATCGGTCTTAAGGTTGATCACGACGCTCTTTTTGTTCCTGTTGAACGTCAGAAAGAGGCCGCTCAGGCCGCGATAGGGCGCGACCGACGCATTTCGGCCGAGATCGCCTTTCGGCGATTCGATCTTGATCACTTCCGCGCCGAGATCCGACAGCACCTGTCCCCCATAGGTGCCGGCAATGATCTGGCCCAGCTCGAGGATGCGCACGCCTTGGAGTGGATTGGACATTTAGACACCGAGAGAACTGTCGATCGCCTTGCCCACGAAGAAATCTGCTTTGCCCTGAGCGGCGACCGGCACTGAATCTCCGATACGAACGGTGAACGAATCGGCACGACGTTCCCGTGCTGGGTGCCTTCCCGCTTACATGAGACCCGGCCGGATTCCGAGCTCTTCAAAGTAGTTCAAAAGTGTAGTGCTCCTGTTGAACAAGCTGTCAAATCTTACCAGAGAGATGGAGCACTTTGCAGAAGCCAGAGTGCCGTCGTTCCGAGTTCTCCGCACGAACCTTCCGAGGATGGCCTTGAGGTTCGTCATCGCATTGTTTCTTAAGCGGAATTGCGTTGCATGCGGCCAAGGCTATCACAAGGGCTGGTCAAAGTCCTGAGTAACGCGCTAATCAGACAAGTGACTTTCTGGCTCACGCCCCAGAAGTCCGGTTGTGGGAAGCTCAAGCCTCCGCTGGCTTGTCGCCGATTGCGGGCGGATCACGGCGTACTCGGAAACTGACCAACCACCCAAGAAAGATTGTTGTTGCGCCGAGAGTCAGAAGGCGCGTACATTTTTCTATGCCGGCTCGCTCAGCGGTTGGGCGCTGCCGGCATTTGTGCCTCGCGCGGAGGGCACGACGAGTTGAGTCTTCACACAAACCACACCAACGGGCAGCACGTCCCGCCTATCCTGCTTACGATCGCCGGATTCGATCCTTCGTGCGGCGCGGGCGTGGCCGCCGACCTGAAAACATTCGCGGCGCACAACTGCTACGGCGTGGCGGCCGTGACGGCGCTGACCGTGCAATCGACGCAGGGCGTACGCGCCATCCAAGCGACTCCGGCCGCAACGCTGCGCGCGCAGCTCGAGGCGCTCGCGGAAGATTCCGTCATCGCGGGCGTGAAGATCGGCATGCTCGCGAACCGCGCGAACGCGTCGGTCGTGGCGGAATTTCTCGACAAATACAAATATGCGCACGTGGTGCTCGACCCGGTTTCGCGGCCGACCGTGGGCAGCGCCGAATTGCTCGATGCACCGGGGCTGAAATTCGTGCGCGACGAACTGCTGAAGCGCGCGAGCGTGATCACGCCGAACATCCCCGAAGCGGAATTCCTGACGGGGATGGAAGTGAAAGACCTGAATGGGATGAAGGCCGCGGGACAGAAACTGCTCGAAATGGGCGCGCGCGCCGTGATCGTGACCGGCGGACATTTCGAGAAGCCGATCGACGTGCTCTGCGAAGGCAGCGAAATCGAAACATTCGGCGGCGACCACGTAAAAAGCCCGAACACGCACGGCTCGGGATGCACCTTTTCATCGGCGATCGCCGCACAGCTCGCGTGCGGCCAGCAGTTGCGCGAAGCAGTGATCCTCGCGAAAGCCTACGTCACGAAAGCCATCGAAAAATCGTACCAGACCGGCAAGGGCGCGGGACCTCTCAATCAGCTCTTTCGATTCCACCAGGAGCCGCCGCCGCGCGGCATCCACGAAGTCCCGCAGCACGGCATGCACCCCGCAGCGGAACCCGCCGCACACTAGTAACGACCGAAAATCGAAATTGGAAATTCGAAAATCGGTGTGCCTAAATGGGCTGCACGGAGCCAAGCACGCGCCAGGGCTATTCGGCGGCTTTGGCTGCGAGGGCTTCGACGACAGCGATATTTTGCAGCAGGTTTTCCGGTAGATTGTGGCGATCTTTCAGATAGATGGGATCGTTGTAGGAAACCCAGACCTTTCCGTCCCCGTCTTCTACGATCAGAATCTTCAGCGGCAGGTCGATGGCGACGCTGGGCGACGCGATCATGAGCGGAGTTCCGGCTTTCGGGCTGCCGAAAATCAGGAGCTTGGTGTTGGGCATCTTCATGCCGGCTTTCTCCGCCTCGCCGCTGTGATCCACGAGCGCGAACAGCGTGACGCCCTTCGCCTGCAAGATTCCCTTTAGCTTTGCGACCGTTTCATCCACCGAATGATTGCTTGGCTTGCTGATGATTCCATTCTCTGAAGAAGAAGGCATCGTACCCTCCGGATGCAACGAGATTTCACGGAATTCCTGCCATCTAAACCGAAATCAAGTAGACAGCCATGGCGATTCCGACGAGCGCCAGGAACACGGCCAGGGCAATGGACGCTTTGGAGGGTTTTGTAAACTGGCTCTCGCCACGATCCAACTGCCGCACGAGAGTCATGTGGTGCCAGCAAGCAAATATGTCCACGAATACGCCGGCAACAATCAGCGCGGTGCCGAACCAAACAGAGTGTCCTCCGCCGGCGGGGCCGCGTAGAGCCGGCTCGACGAAGGTTAGCTCCTGCAGGAAAAGTCCGAAGCGCGCCACGACGAATCCGAATCCCATAAGCGCCAGGCCTGTGCGAATCCAGGCGAGAAACGTCCGCTCGGCGGCGAGGTAGTCGCTTACGTTGCGGTCTTTCGGCGCTTGGGCGTCTGGCATCATCGCAAAATCACATTTACCTGCGGAAGGCGATGCGGCCGGCGACGATGGTGGCCATGGGCGCGCCGCGGAAGACGCGGCCGTCGAAGGGAGTGTTGCGCGACTTGCTGGGCGATTCGTCGGCGCGGAACGTCCATTCGTAATCCGTCGAGAAGATGGTGAGATCGGCAGGCTCACCGGGAGCGATCTTTCTCTCGATTCCCAAGACGCGGGCCGGGCCGGTGGTGAACAGCTCGACGAGGCGCATCAATGAGAGCTTTCCCGGATTCACGAGCTCGCCGAGACCAAGCGCCAGCGCGGTCTCGAATCCGGTGATGCCGAAGGGCGCGCGGTCGAATTCGACGTCCTTGCTCGCCGGATGGTGCGGCGCGTGGTCGGTGGCGATCGCGTCCACGCTGCCGTCGCCGAGCCCGGCGATGAGCGCGTCGCGGTCCTCGCGGGAGGCGAGCGGCGGATTCATTTTGTAGCGCGTGTCGTAGCGGACATCTTCGTCGGTGAGCGTGAAATGGTGCGGCGTGACTTCACAGGTGACGCGCAGGCCCTGCTTCTTTGCCCAGCGGACATACTCGAGCGAACCGCCCGTGGACATGTGGGCGATGTGCAGGCGCGCGCCAGTGAGCGCGGCGACCTCGACGTCGCGCCCCGCGCAGATGGATTCCGATTGCGCCGGAATGCCCTTCAGACCAAGCCGGATCGACTGCGGCCCTTCGCGCATCACGCCGCCGGCGAAAAGCGACGAATCCTCGCAATGGTCGATCACCGGGAGGCCGAGCGAATTGCAGTAGTCCATCACCTGGCGCATCAGGCGCGCTGTCGCGATGGGTTTGCCATCGTCGCTGACGGCGACGATCCCGGCGTCTTTCATCGCCGCGATTTCCGCGAGCGCTTCGCCATTGCTGCCGACCGAGGCCGCGCCGATCGGCCAGACGCGCACGCTGGCTGCGGCCGCGGCGCGTTCCACGATGCCGCGCGTGACCGAAGCGCTGTCGTTTACGGGCTGCGTATTCGGCATGCAGCAGACGGCCGTGAATCCGCCGCGAGCCGCCGAGCGCGTGCCGGTCTCGATCGTCTCGGACAACTCCTGGCCGGGCTCGCGCAGGTGGCAGTGAAGGTCGATGAAGCCGGGCGCGACGATCATGCCCTTCGCGTCGAAGATTTCGGCGCCTTGCGCGGAGAGATTTGCACCGGTCTTTGAGATGCACTCGCCATCGAGCAGAACATCGAGCGGCGCGTCGGTCTTGGTGGCCGGATCGAAGACGCGGCCGTTCTTAATCAGAAGCATTCGAGCGGTCCTTTGCGGGATGCGGCGCGTCCACGGGCGCGCGTCCGATCAGATGGTAGAGCAGGGCCATGCGCACGGCGAGGCCGTTCGTCACCTGTTCGAGCACGCCGGACTGCGGCCCGTCGGCCACGGCCGAATCGATTTCGAGGCCGCGAATCATGGGCCCGGGATGCAGCACGAGGGCGTCGGGGCGGGCAAGGCGCAGGCGATTGGCCGTGAGCTGATAGCCGAGAATGTATTCCTCGGCGGCGAGCGCGGGTTCGTGGATGCGCTCCGTCTGAACGCGCAGAACGAGGACCACGTCCGCTCCTTCGAGCGCTTCCTCCGTGCGCGTCGTGCGGCGAATGTTGGGCGCGAGGTCTTCCAGTTCACGGGGCACCCACATGGCCGGGCCGCACAGCGTAATCTTTGCGCCAAACTTGCTGAGCAGGTAAATATTCGAGCGAGCAACGCGGCTATGGAGGATGTCGCCGAGAATGGTGACGTTCCAATCCTCGATTCTGCCTTTGCGATCGCGGATCGTGAGAGCATCGAGGAGAGCCTGCGTGGGATGCTCGTGCGTGCCATCGCCGGCGTTGAGGACAGGGATTTCCAAGCGTTTGGCCACAAACTCCGGCGCGCCGGAGGAACTGTGGCGGATGACGATGCCGTCAGGCCGCATGGCTTCAAGAGTGCGGACTGTGTCGATCAGAGATTCGCCCTTCTTGAGGCTCGACGATTCGGCCTGGAGAGCCATCGTATCGGCGCCGAGGCGCGCGGCGGCGGTGGTGAAGCTGATGCGCGTGCGCGTGGAAGCCTCAAAGAAGGCGATCGCGACGGTCTTGCCGCGGAGCGTGGCGAGTTTTTTCAGGGGATAACGCTGGAATTCCTGGAACGGCTTGGCCTGGTCGAGAATGAAAGAGATTTGCTCGCGGGTGAGGTCTTCGATCCCGAGCAGGTGTGACAGTTGCTGCACTTTTTTCCTTTAGTTGCCGCCTCCGGCTTCCCGGCGCAAATCAGGGAACGCGGTCCACGAGCACAACGCGTTCCTCACCATCCGTCTCCTGCAAACGAACTTCCACGATTTCCGTGTCGCTCGTCTGAACCGTACGGCCGACAAACGTGGCCTCCACCGGAAGCTCGCGATGGCCGCGATCAATCAGCACGCACAACCGGACGCGCCGCGGGCGTCCAAGATCGAAGAGACCGTTCATGCCGGCGCGGATCGTGCGCCCGGTGTAAAGAACGTCATCGACGACGACCAGGTCGCGATCGTCCACGGGAAAATCGATCTCGGTACCTTGCAGCGAGGGCTGCGCGCCGATTGTGGAGAGATCGTCACGGTAGAGCGCGATATCCAGAATACCCATCGGGACATCGACCTTCGAAAACATGCGAATCGCCCTCACCAGGCGGTCGGCCAGAGTAACGCCGCGGCGCCGGACCCCGATCAGCGCGAGATCCTTCGCCCCGCTGCTCTCTTCGATGATTTCGTGGGCGAGCCGCTGAAGCGTTCGGCCGATCTCCTCCGCGGAAAGTAGTTGTCGCTTCTCTACGACGCGCATCGGCGCCTCATCGTAGCATAGACACCGGCGAGTTCGCAGCGGCGGAAATCCGAGGGCGAAATCGGGGGCTTGACTCGCGTGCTAAACTTTTCCTAGTGAGTTCGCCCGAGCCGGCGCGCCTGCCAGAACGGCCCTCGGGGGTAGACCTCCGAGTTACCGTCGGTACAGTTTCCCTCAAAAACCCAATTCTTGCCGCCAGTGGCACGTTCGGCTATGGCATCGAATTCGCATACCTCGTCGACCTCAACCGCCTCGGCGGCATTGTTATCAAAGGGCTCTCCGCGCAGCCAATGGCCGGTGCGCCTCCGCCACGAATGACCGAGACGCCGAGCGGCATGATCAACGCCATCGGACTTCAGAACATCGGCGTCAGGGCGTTCGTGGCCGAGAAACTCCCCCAACTTCGCCGATACGATACCGCCGTGGTGGCCAACGTCTTTGGGCACACGATCGCCGAGTATGTCGAGGTCATCCGGGTCCTGGAAGATGCGGAGGGGATCGCCGCCTACGAGCTGAACATCTCCTGTCCCAATGTGGAACGAGGAGGAGCCGAGTACGGGGTCGACCCAGAACTTACTACGGAGGTCGTCGCAGCTGCCAGAAAGGCTTCCAAACGACCGCTTTGGATAAAGCTCTCACCGGTTATTGGAAGAATTGGACTTATGGCGAAGACCTCCGAATCAGAGGGAGCAGACGCCGTTGTTATCGCCAACACCTACCCGGCACTGTGTATAGACGCCCACACCCGGAAGTCCCGTTTGGGCAGTACGACGGGTGGATTGTCGGGACCTGCTATAAAACCTATAACGCTGAGGTTGGTTTACGAGGCTAATCGGTTGATTCAGATACCGATTATAGGGCTTGGCGGCATTCAGAGCCCTGCCGATGTGGCCGAATATATGGTCGCAGGCGCCTCGGCAGTGGAGGTAGGAACTGCCCATTTCGTGGACCCGCGGGCTTCGGAGAAGCTTGTGGGCGGCCTCGAAATGTGGTGCCGGGACGAAAAACTTAGTGAAATCAGCAACTTGCGAGGTTCCTTGCAGGCCTAAAGTTGTTGCTTTATCGAACCTCGGAAGGTTACAATATACTGATTTTACAAAGGTTAGGTAAAAATGAGAGCTAAGATTTTCGCAGTTCTCGAAGCGGTGTTCTTAGGAGTGGGCATGCTTATCCTGGCTCCGTCGGCCAATCCCACGGTCGCGGGTCAGGCGAGCAGCCCCTTCCAAGCAATGCCCAGCCCGACACTCACCCAGCAAAATAGGTCCAATCCCGCAGCCCAGCCCAAGCCACTAGCGGTATGGGAGTGCACGACGAGCTGGTACGGCGAGGACTTCGACGGTCTGCCGACCGCTACCGGCGAGACGTACGACATGTACGGCGAAACAGCAGCTCATCCGACGCTCCCGCTCGGCTCCATCGTGCGGGTCGTCAATCTCCGAAACCACCGCAGCCAAGTGGTCCGCATCAACGACCGGGGTCCCTACGTAGAGGGCCGCGAGCTCGACGTCTCCTATCAGGTGGCCCAAGAACTTGGATTCGACCAGCGCGGCCTCGCAAAGGTCCGGCTGGAGCTTCTGAAGGTGCCCCCACGCCCCGCCTCGGAACATCACAACTAGTCGTCGCCCTGGATGTCGACCGCCTGGGGCCGGCCTGCGCTTTGGCACGCCGGCTCCGGGGCACAGCAGGCCTGTTCAAGATCGGAAGCCGGCTCTTCACGGCCGAAGGTCCGCGAGCAGTCGAAAAGCTCGCGGGCCTGGGCTTCGGGATCTTTCTCGACCTGAAGTTCCACGATATCCCCAACACCGTGGCCGGGGCAGTGGCTGCCGCGGCAGACCTGCCAAAAGTGCGCCTGCTAACGGTGCATACGCTCGGCGGCATCGCGATGATGCGCGCCGCACGCGAAGCCGTGGCGCGAAAGCGGAACCGCCCGGCGGTGCTCGGCGTGACCGTCCTGACGAGCCTGGACGCGGACGCGCTGCGCCGCGCGGGCATCTCAGGATCGCCCGCCTCGCGCGCTCTGGCGCTGGCGCGGCTGGCGAAGGAAGCAGGGATCGACGGCGTCGTCGCCTCAGCGCACGAAGCACGGGCAATACGCCGCGCGTGCGGGCGGAACTTCCTCATCGTGGTTCCCGGAGTCCGGCCGGCGAGCACATCGGTGAACGATCAGTCGCGCGTGGCGACACCGGCCGAGGCGATTCGCGCGGGGGCCGATTACCTCGTCATCGGCAGACCGATCACGGCGGCGGCGAATCCACGCGCTGCCGCGCTCGCCATCGCCGAAGAAATTGCGTCGGCAACACGGCGCTCGCGATAGCCCTTCCTTCAGACAACGTTTGACCATCTCTCCCGCGCTCCGCTAGCATCTGTCCCCGGGGAGTCACTTTCGGATGGAAACTGCCAAGCACGTCATCGTGGGCACGGCCGGCCACATCGACCACGGAAAATCCGCGCTTGTCGAGGCGCTGACGGGGACGAATCCCGACCGCCTGGAGGAAGAAAAGCGCCGGGGCATCACGATTGACCTCGGCTTTGCATTCCTTGATCTCGGGGATGTGCGATTCGGATTCGTCGACGTGCCCGGACACGAGCGCTTCGTGCGCAACATGCTGGCGGGGGCGGGCGGGATCGACGTGGTGCTGCTCGTGGTCGCGGCGGACGAATCGATCAAGCCGCAGACGCGCGAGCATTTCGACATCTGCCGGCTGCTTGGAATCAAACGGGGCATCATCGCCGTGACGAAGTCCGATCTAGTCGATGCGGATATGCTGGGACTCGTGCGGCTCGAAATCGAAGAGTTCGTGCGCGGCTCGTTCCTCGAAGGCGCGCCGATCGTTCCGGTGAGCGCCCGCACGGGGGCGGGCCTGGACGCGCTGAAGCAAGAATTGCTGCGGGCCGCGCATGAAGCGCCTGCAAAGGACGCGTCGCGCCATTTCCGCCTGCCAATCGATCGCTCGTTCGCCACCAAGGGTTTCGGCACGGTGGTCACCGGAACGCTGATTGCGGGGGCCGTGAACGTCAAGGATGAAGTCGAGATACATCCGGTGCGAAGGCGCGTGCGCGTCCGCGGCCTGCATTCCGGCGGAAAGCCAATCGAGCGGGCCGTCGCGGGCCAGCGCACTGCGGTGAATCTCCAGGGTATCGAGCACGGAGACGTCACGCGGGGGATGGTCCTGGCCGCGCTGGGAATCTTCGTCCCCACGAGGCGGCTGGACGCGCGCATCACGCTCTTGGCGTCGGCGCGGCCACTTCGTCAACGCACGCGCGCGCATTTTCACGAGGGCTCGGCTGAAACGGTCGCCCAAATCGCGCTGCTGGAAAACCAGGAGCTGGCTCCGGGCGAATCGGCGCTGGCCCAACTGCACCTGGATGATGAAATTCTGCTTCTCCCGGGAGACCGGTTCATCCTGCGCCAGTTCTCTCCGGTCGTGACGATCGGAGGCGGCGTCGTGATCGACGCGAGGGCGCCAAGGCACCCGCGCAATGATCCGACGGTTCGAGCGTTTCTCGAAACGCTCGAAAAGGGAAATCGGGAGGAAGTTTTGATGGCTCTGGCCGACGCCGCGCTTCGCCCGCTAAGGCTCGAAGACATCCTCGCCCGCACGGGATGGATGGAATCGGAAATCCGGGCGACGGTCGGGACGCTTGCCGCGCAGAAGCGTCTGCGAGTTCTCGACGAGCAACCGCTGACCGTCGCGCCGGAGCAGGCGGTCGCAAAATGCGCCGCGGCGATCACCGAAGCCGTGGACCAGTTTCACCGCGCGAATCCTCTGCTCCCCGGGATCCCGAAGCAGGAGCTACGCGGGCGCGCCGGCAAGCCCCGGCCCGAGCTTTTCGAGGCTGCGCTCGGCGACCTGATCAAGCGCGCGACGATAGCCGTTTCGGGCGACCTAGTGCAGCGCGCCGGGCGCGAAATCGCTCTTTCGCCCGAGGAGGCGCGCGCCAAGGAGATTATCGCGGGAGAATTCGAGCGCGCCGGGCTGACCGTCCCCAGCGTTTCGGCGGTGCTCGAGAAGCTGCCCGTGGAGCCGGCTCGGGCGCAGAAGATCCTGCAGATACTTCTGCGCGAGAAAGTGCTGGTCAAAGTGGTGGAAGATCTCGTGTTCCATCGCACGGCGCTGGCGGGGCTGCGCGAACTGCTGACGAACTACCGGAAGGAAAAGGGTGACCGGCTGCCGATTACGGCGTTCAAGGACCTTGCCGGGATCAGCCGGAAATACGCGATCCCGCTGCTGGAGTACCTCGACCGCGAGCACGTGACGCGGCGGGCCGGGGATGAGCGTGTTATACTTTAGGGGTTAGGTCGGGGGGCTCGGGTTTCGCTTACCCGGGCGCGAAAGGTAGGTACCCTATGTGGGACAGCCCAATGCATTTGTTGATCATCGCCATCGTCATCCTCGTGCTTTTCGGGGGCCGCAAGATTCCCGAGGTGATGAAAGGGCTTGGACAGGGCGTACGCGAGTTTAAGGAAGGTATGCGCGGCGATCAGCCGGCGCCCGCGCCGCCGGCCCAACCGGCAGCGAATCCGCCGGCGGCAAACCCGCCCGCTTCGGTGGCGACCGAGGAAAAAAAGTAGCTCGGCGAGTTCGGGCGAATCAGATTGTTTTCAGGACGGCGGCCATCCGGCCGCCGTTTTTCTTTTGCCCGGTGAATCTCACCAGCCAAGCTCCCGCATGAGCGACCACAAGCGGGCGAGCGGCAAACCCATCACATTGTAGTAGCAGCCCTCGATGCGAGTGATGTAGCGCGCCGCGACGCCCTGAATCGCGTAGGCCCCGGCCTTGTCGAACGGCTCCGCCGTGGCGATATAGCTGTCGATTTCGTCCTCGGAAAGCGGCGCGAAAAAGACGCGCGTGATCTCCTCAACCACGCGTTCGGTCCCGCCGGGCAATCGCAAAACTGCAAGGCCCGTGTGGACCTCGTGGACGCTCGCGCTCAGGAGTCGCAACATGCGGCGCGCGTCTTCCTCGGACTCGGGCTTGCCGAGGATTTCGTCGCCGGCCATCACCGTGGTGTCGGCGCCAACGAAGAGACAATCGCCCGAATGCTTTCGTTCGTCCGCGGCCGCGCGAGCCTTTTCGAGCGCCAGGCGGCGGACGTAGTCGCCGGGAGGCTCGCCCGGACGCACAGACTCGTCGAGCACAACCGCGTGAGTATCGAATGCGATGCCCGCGTTGCCCAGAATTTCTGCGCGCCGCGGCGACGCCGATGCGAGGACCAGTTTCATTTCCGCCCTTTCGTCTTCAGAGTTGAAATTTCGCTGCGAGCCGTGCCATGCGCCGCCGCCGCTTCGTCCTTCGACCAACCAAACAGCCGGGCCAACTGCACCGGTTCCGCATCTGGCCGCCATTCGAGGAATTTCCGGGCAAGCTTTGCACGGGCTTCCGCCGGTGAGATGCGCCGCGCTGCGGCCGTCTCCTTCGGAAACGCGCGGCATGTCAATTCGTAGCGGCCCGATTTCCAGGCAGCCGTTTCCTGCTCCGCGCCAAAACGCACCGCCACCAGCAGGCATTGCAGGTCGAGAATCGCCCGCTTAAAGCGGACGTTGCCCGCCACGGTCTCCATTTTGCAGGCGTGGCGAAGCTCGAGAGTCGGCATCGGGCCGTATTTCTCGAGCGCCTCCCAGATCACGCGGGCGTCGTCGCGAATGCGCCCATCGGAGTAGAACCGCTCGTGATCGCCGGGAAAGGCCGCACTGTCGCGCATCGCGAGGAAATAGGGAAGCTGCTGAAGCGATATGAAACTGCCCCGGCCGCGAAAGTACTTCGCATAGAACGCGCGCCGGCGGCGCGGCAGCTCGTCTTTCCAGCGCCAGACCATTTCCGTGAGCCGGTCCCAAACGAATTCTCCCTGTATGTTGCGCCGCGTGACGGCGTAATAGAGCGACGGCAGCGGAACATGATTGACCGAAAAGAGCGTGCAATATCCGGCGGCGTCGACGTATTTCACCGCTTCGGCGAAGGTGCGGACGCGGCGCGGCCACCGGATTTCGTTGTTGGGCGGCATCGGAAGAACGAAAAACTTAACACAGAGGACACGGAGAAGGCACAGAGATCAGTGGAAGAGAGAGCCTTCGTTCGCTACGCTCACTCGGGATGACGATCCTAGTCGGATCGTCAAATGACGACGGATTCGCGGTATTCGCCGAAGGCGCGGCGAAGCGCGTCCGAAATCTCGCCGACCGTGGCGTAGGCCTCGACGGCGGCAAGAATCGCGGGCATCAGATTCTCGGTCCCGCGGGCGCGATGCTCCACTTCCCCCAGCGCGGAGCGCGACTTTGCGGTATCGCGACGCGCGCGCAGGGCCTGCAAGCGGGCGACCTGCGAGCGCTCGATTTCGGGGTCGATGCGCAGCGTGGGGATCGGCTGCTCCTGCTCGGCCCGAAACCGGTTCATGCCGACGACCACCTGCTCGCCGCTCTCGACCGCCCGCTGGTACGCGTACGCGGACTTCTGGATTTCCTGCTGCACGTAGCCGGTTTCGATTGCGCGCAGCATTCCGCCCATCGCGTCGATTTTGGAGATGTAGTCCTGCGCGGCCGACTCGATTTCGTTGGTGAGCTTTTCGATCGCGTACGATCCGCCGATGGGATCGACGGTGTTTGCTACGCCGGTCTCGTGCGCGATGATCTGCTGCGTGCGCAGGGCGAGCAGCGCCGCCTGTTCGGTGGGGAGCGCGAGCGCCTCGTCGAGCCCGTTTGCGTGAAGAGACTGGCAGCCGCCGAGCACCGCGGCGAGACTTTGCAGCGCGATGCGCGCCAGGTTATTTTCAGGTTGTTGCGCCGTGAGCGCCGAGCCCGCCGTCTGCACGTGGAAGCGCAGCATCATCGAGCGAGGATCGCGGGCGCCGAAGCGATCGCGCATCGTGCGCGCCCAGAGGCGCCGCGCGGCGCGAAACTTCGCAATCTGCATCAGGAATTCGTTGTGCGAATTAAAGAAGAACGAAAGCTGCGGCGCGAATTCGTCGACCTGCAATCCGGCGGCGATGGCGGCTTCCACATAGGCAATTCCATTCGCGAGCGTGAACGCGACTTCCTGCACCTCGGTCGAGCCGGCCTCGCGAATGTGGTAGCCGGAAATCGAGATGGCATTCCAGTTCGGGATCTCGCGGCGGCACCAGGCAAGAATATCGGTGACGATGCGCATGGCGGGCCGCAGCGGATAGATGTAGGTGCCGCGCGCGATGTATTCCTTCAGGATGTCGTTCTGGACCGTGCCCGAAAGCCGCGCGAGGTTCGCGCCCTGCTGCCGTGCGACGGCGACGTACAACGCAAGCAGGATCGCGGCCGTCGAGTTGATCGTCATCGAGGTCGAGACGCCCTCCAGCGGAATGCCGTCGAAGAGCGCCTGCATGTCCTCGAGCGAATCGATCGCCACGCCAACCTTGCCCACTTCTCCCTGCGCGAGGGCGTGGTCGGAGTCCATGCCGATCTGCGTGGGCAGGTCGAACGCAACCGAAAGGCCGGTCTGGCCCTTCTCGAGCAGATAGCGGTAGCGGCGATTCGATTCGATGGCGCTGCCGAAGCCGGCGTACTGCCGCATGGTCCATAGGCGCCCGCGGTACATCGTCGGATAGACGCCGCGGGTGAACGGAAACTGGCCGGGGTAACCGAGGTCGCGCTCCGGGTCCCATCCGGGAAGGTCCTCCGGCGCTACGACGGCCTCCATCGGCAGTCCCGTGGTGGACGCGGATTTTCGCGCGGAGAGCGTCGAGGGCTTCTTGGCTTGGTCAGTCATCTGCGAATCGAGAGAGTCAGCGGACGCGCCGCGCCCGGCGAAACGACGCGAAGGCGAATGCGGCCATCATTATGGCATAGGCAATTGCGAGGCCCATGAGCCAGAGGATGGGGCGCTGCTTCCATTGCTTCCAGGCGGCAAAGGCAGCCCAGGCGGCGAAGATGCCGAAAAGCGCGCCCGTGGCCTCGTGGAAGAGCTGCCGGGTCAGGCGCCAGAAAACGCGGAGCGTCACGATCATCGAACGCCAGAGCGCCGGAAGCAACCGAGCGGACATGGGAAGATTCTATTACAACGCGGGTTTTCCTGGCTATTTACCGCATGCACCGGGGGACAGGTAACGAGCACGGATCGAATGTCGCGAGCAGGCCTTGTTTCATGCTTGCGCCGGCCCTAGAATTACGGTAGGAAGGGCTTTCACGGAGGTGACGCCCTTGCAACTCGACGACCGGATGAAACAGCTCCTGCGAGAGCTGGGACACGCCATCAACGACACCGTCTCGGAATCCGAGCGCATCGCCGAGGCGATCTCCAGCATCCGCGCCGCCGGCTTCGACATCGTGCTGAAGCTGGACGCGACGATCGGACTGGCGCGGCGCACAGGCCAGGATTCGAAGATGACCTCGCAGGACCGCCGCTTCCTGGAATCCCTGCACATCCGCGTGGACGAGGAAGTTCTCGAAGAAGAGGTGGCCGGGCCGAAAGTCGAGATCACGCCGCAAGACATCAAGTTTCTGAAGTCCCTGAAGATTTCCTTCGATGAAGAGCTATAAGATTTTCGCCGCCGCTGCGATCGCCGCGGCAATAACCGTGGCCGCCGCGCCCGCGGGCGCGCAAGTCACCACGTCAGCCCCCGTGGTTGTAAAGCAGAACCGGCCCAAGCCGGTCTGGCTGAAAGCGGAAGTGGTCCACGCGGACGCGCATTCCATCATCGTGCGCGAGCAGGCCAATTCGCTCGCCGTCCACACCTTCACGTATTCGCCGAAGATCCAGGACGCGATGCAACAGCTCACCGATCGAGGCGGCTACCAGTACGGCGACAAGGTGAAGATCCTCTATCAGCCAGGCGATGCGGTGGCGCTCAAAATCGCAGGCAAGCCGTCGAAGCCGCTCTGATCTCGCAGCACGAGCAGAACCCTTGATCCGATTCCCATGATTCGCCCCCCTGCTGTTGCCGGAACATTCTATCCTTCGGATCCGCGCGCCCTCGCCCGGCAAATCGCTGAATTCGCCGCAGAAGGCGCGCCGAAGACGGCGGCGCTCGGATGCGTGGTGCCGCACGCGGGCTACATGTACTCGGGGCACGTGGCCGGAGCGGTTTATGCGGCGATCGAGATTCCGGCGCGGTGCATCCTCCTTGGGCCGCGGCACTACCCGCGCGGGGAATCCATGGCAATACTCACGGAGGGAAGCTTCGAGACGCCGTTCGGCGATGCGCCGATCGATTCGACGCTGGCGCGGGAGCTCGCGCGGGCGTGTCCGCGCCTGCGTGAAGATCCCGTGGCGCACGAACGCGAGCATTCTCTCGAAGTGCAGATTCCATTCCTCCAGAAACTCGTGAAGGATTTTCGGTTTGTGCCGGTCGTGCTCGGGACCGACCGCTATCCAGTGCTCGAAGAGCTGGGGCACGCAGTCGCACAGGTGGTGGCGGATCAGAACCAGCGGGGTGAGCCGGTGCTGGTGATCGCCAGCTCGGACATGAATCACTACGAAAGCGACTCGGTCACGCGCGCGAAAGATCAACGCGCGATCGCCCGCATCCTGTCGCTCGACCCGCGCGGGCTTTACGATACGGTGCGCAACGAACAGATTTCAATGTGCGGCTACGCGGCGACGGTGGCGATGCTCGTCGCCGTGCGCGAACTCGGCGCGACGGAAGCGCGGCTCGTGCGGTACGCGACTTCCGGCGACATCAACGGCGACCGCGAACAGGTCGTCGGCTACGCCGGGGTCATTGTTCTCTGAAAGGGTTCCCTGAGAATTCCGGCCCCGAACGAATTCTGGTCGACCCGCGATTTTCAATGACGGGTCGGTGAAGCAGATTTGAAAGCGACCGCGCGTTGAGTCGCTGAGTTGCCCACGTGAGTGCTCGCGCTGCTGCGTGCAGCGTTCAGGATCGACAGCGCGAACGCCAACAGAAGCACGGCTGTGGTCCACCGGATCTGCCTCCGACGCAAACCGAGGTACAGGAGGCCAAGGAACAAAGCACAGGCTATGGCGACGCCTGCGGCCGGTGCTGTCACGGTCGGGCGGTTGATTGTTGCCGGGGGCCCGGGGCTCGGTGCGACGGCCCATTGTGTGGCGTTTA
This sequence comes from Candidatus Acidiferrales bacterium, assembly GCA_050018375.1. Taxonomy (GTDB): domain Bacteria; phylum Acidobacteriota; class Terriglobia; order Acidiferrales; family UBA7541; genus Palsa-295. The sequence continues at coordinate 19,643 of JBEKAE010000034.1, forward strand.
CGAGGTTCGTGACATTCACAGAGCCAAGTCCTGTGGCGAGGTTGTAGCCGGTGCCCGCGTTGTAGCCGGTCAACACTCCCTCCGGGGTACCTTCGCCACTTACAGGGTTGGTGGGGGTGCTGCTGCCGCCGCCGCCGCACCCGCTGCTGACAACCAACAGCACAACGGCGCCGCACAGCGCCGCAGCCGTGACCCAGCGCTGGTGTCTTCGGCGGAGGGCGAGGAGAAGCAAGAGCCCGATGCACAATGCGCAGAGGATCCTCACAGCTCTCACGCTGATGCGCGAGTCAGGGCTTGAGGGGAAACCTGGGAGACTGGCCGTACTGTTGCAGTCGAGACTCCCGGGGGCGCAGGGCATTGCGTTCGTCCCCACGGTGACATTGTTGAATGTGCATGAGGTACCCGGCGTGCAGGTATTCGACTGGGCGGCGGCTATCGCATAAAGAGCGGAGCCGGCGTTGCCTTGGGCACCGTGCTGCTGGTTGACGAGCGCCATAATGCCGGCAAACGCCTGTACGGAGACCGAAGTCCCTCCTACGCCTACGAAATTCGGCGTTGCGCCAAGAGCGCAAGGTTCGTTGCCCTGTCCGCCGCTCGCCGCGCTAGTGTCCATTTCGCACATCACGTAAAAGCTCCCCGCGAAACCGTCGCCAGCGAAGAGCGAGACATCGGGGAGGTCGCGCGTGGTGCCCGGAACGTGCGCGGCGGTTTGCCATGTGGGCTGCGTGTTACCGCCGGAGCAGCTCGAAGGCGAGGAGCCGTTGCTCGTGGTGCAATTGCTCTCGCCGCCGGAACCACCGGTCACTTGCACCAAGCCAGCTTCCTGAACCGCCGAATTGCTGCAACTGGCGACGGCGGTCGTAATCGGGGGGTTAGCGGTAACAAGAGGGAAAACCTGGGCGTTGGTGCAGGTGTCGTTCCACGTGCTTTCCGGAATATACCCCAGAGCGGATGACTGGGTGCCGGGCGCCTGGTTCCAGTACGTGGTTTGAGTTCCGATATCGTTGAAATCGGTGCCGCCGACAGCGACATTATAGGGAGTGGAAGCGACGCCATTGACCTGTAACCCGTTTTCCGCGGGCTGCGTGATGGGGCCATTGATCTCATCGATATCGCAGGCTGCCGAACCGTCGTCTCCGGCGGACACGAGGACTGTGATTCCCTCCGCGGCCGCCTGTTGCCACTCGGTGTTGTAGAAGGCGTTTTCCGAACCGAGGCCGAGTTCGCATTCTCCATAGCTATAGCTCAGAATCGGAGCAAGACCGGTACTGGTGTTTGTGTGGGTGGCATTGGGATAGTCGATGACGTATTCGGCGGAAAGATCGCCCCCGAACGTTGAATTCGTCGATTTAGAAACCACCAAATCGATTTGCGCATTCTTCGCGACAGCTCCGGACCATTCGGTATCGAGGACGGCTTCAATCTCGTCATCGTTGGCGGCTGTGTTTTGAATGCCGGGATTGGTGCCGTTGACGATCACGTTGGGAACGTTCGCAGGCAAGCCAAAAAGGGTTCGAAATTGCGCCACGTCTGTCGTATTGATATTGCTGTCAGACACAATGGCGATCGTTACGCCGGTGCCATCGACGCCGGCCGGCACGTTATAGATCTTCGCGAAATCGTTCGGACCGACCGCAAAGCAGAGGTCCGAGCTTCCGGCAATGTCGCACGCGCTTCCGTTGTTAAATGTGTAGCCAGGCCGCAAGGAAGAAGATGCCCGGCGCGGGCGGATCGCCGGCTTGGGAATGAAGTTGTGCAACGATCGGACGCCTGCAACAACCGGCGTGAGCGCAGTGGGGATCGACGGGTCGCTCGAGTTGGCCCAGTGCTGCTCGCTGTTGACGACGTACTGATGAATCGAAGTATGAAACGCGGTTTGCACCTGGCCCGCCGTGCCGGAAAACTGGATTGTGGTGCGCCCGGCTCCAACCTTCTCCACCTGAAAGCCATGCGCACCCAGCCACTTCGTGACCACATCAATATCCTGTTGCGCGGGGCCATACATCTGCCCAAACTCCGCCGGCGTGAGCCAATGATGGTATTCCGGCGACGAGCGATCCAACTGCTCCGCCATGAAACTTTCGAGCGCGGCTTCCTGAGCGGGGCTGCGCTTCAGCATAAGCAGCATGTGCTGCATGGGAAGGCTGGCCGGCGCCGGGCCGCGGTCGAATTCCGCGCGCGCGAGCGGGTGCGTGTTGCCGTGGAGGACGGTCAGTTGGGCGTCGTTCACCGCCGCGACGATCCGGGGCTGCGAGTAGGTCGCCTGCGAGGATGCGCGCAGGGCGACGAGCGACAAGAGAGCAAAAGCCAACAGCACTTTATTGGTATTTAGGTATGGTGTTCGCATAGTTGAATACCTCAGATGCTACCAGCTGCCGGAAAAGATGGATGGGCCCCGCGAAAAAGTTGCGCTAAATGTAAAGCTCTAACAACGATGATGGAGAACGCAGAGAGCCCGCTTATAATTCCGAGAAAAGGCGGATCGGGTTCCAGAAAAATAGGCAAATTTCGCAAAGGTCCGGCGGGATGAAGGCGAGCACGCCAAGATTGCCACGCCCTGATTTTTTTGCGATTAGAACGGGCCGCTACCGTTTGTTTACAGCGAGATAGCTTGGATTCTAATAATTGGATTTTGCGATTAGAAAATGGGAGATCGGCCCCAATTGGGCTGGAGTGGCGGGGCCCGAACCGCCGAGGGAGACCTCGGCGACGCATGGCGGCGGCCCTTCGCGGCCCAGCGCAAATGCCCAGCCCGGTCTTCGCCATTGCGAGCATCGTCCTCCCGTGCGGAACTCTCAACACCGCGCCGCACAAGAACCATTCAAGCACAATGTCCGAAAGGACAGGGTGATGGCCAAAGGTACAGAAATGGTACAGGCGCCGATGGGCAATTCCGTCGCGACAGATCGGGCAATCAGCGGCCAGCGCGGATGCGGCTGGCAAGCGTGCGGGCGCGCTCGCGGGCGATGTCGATGAAATGGTTGTCGGCGGCGAGCTGGTCGAGCGAGGGCAGAAACTGCTCGGGCTGGGGGAGCAGCCTTTGGTCGTAATCCTTCTCGATCTGATGGAGGACGTCGTTCACGCCGAGACGGTCGTAGCGCATGGTGCGCTGGAGATCGGAGAGGTCGGTCTGCTGGCGCGCAAGGCTTTCGAAGATGTTGAGGAGCTGCGCCGCGGACTGATCGAGGGTGTAGTTGAACGTGACAGAGTGACTCTCGGCGCCGCGCTGGTAGCGGAAGGTCTTTTGCCCGAGGTTCGCGATCCGGCGGTGCATTTCCAGATCGACGCCCGCGAAATTGTGGAGGCTTGCGGCGAGTTCAAAAATCCTTTTCACAATCGGCGCGGCGACCTCGGAGGACTGTGGATTGGGGTCGTCGCTGAGCTGGCGGATGTCGTACGTCGCCGAACCGGACTCGCTCACCCTGATTTCGACGTATTCCGGGTAGCTTGTCTTGAAGACCTTGCGGAACGTGACGGTCGCCCCGCCGGCGGAAGTCTGCGCGGCAGTGAGCCGGGCAATCGCGAAACCTATCAGAACAAGAGCCAGAAGGCTCAAGCGGCCCACTAACTCCAAACGGTGTGAAGCGGAATTCATCGCCCGCGCGGGAGAGAGATGCGGGCCGCTCGCGAACCGCCACCTGCGGCAGAGGAAACGCGCCGAAGCCCGGTGGACGCCGCCATCCGCTCGCGCGCCCGCGACATCTGCCCGTGACACAGCGCCACCGCAAGGGCATCGGCAGCATCAACGGGTTCGGGACAGTGGGAGAGGCCTAGAATCGATTTCACCATCCGCTGGACCTGCTGTTTCGAGGCGCCGCCGAAGCCCACGACGCTCGACTTCACCTCACGCGGCGAATAGCTGTGCGCCGGAATGTGGGCCTGAGCCGCAGCGAGCAGAACCACACCGCGCACCTCGGCGAGCTTCAAAGCCGTCCCCACGTTGAGCGCCGCGAACACGGACTCGACGGCGACGGCGTCCGGCTTGAATTGCTCGACGATGCCGGCCACGAGGAAGTGGATTTCGCGCAGCCGGACGGCAAACGTGACAGACGGCGGCAGCTTCCAGGCACCGAAGTGCATGAGTCGCGCTTCGTTGCCATCCAGCTCGACAACGCCAAAGCCGGTCGCGCCCGCTACGGCGGGATCCACGCCCAGGACGCGGAGCTTGCGTCTGGCGGCACCAGGATGCATGGGAACAGGAGGCATATCGGCCGGCACAAGTTTACGTGCGGCGCTGAATCAGGGGTAGCGTTTTTTGCGGGCAGGGAGCGAAAAGCAAAAGCAGATCCCTCACCGCCATCCGCAAGAAACGCGGCTGGGTTCGGGATGACAGGTTCTTTGTTTATACGGCTAGCCGGCGACGGCGGCCTGGATTTCCTTCTCGTCGATGTCGAAGTTGGCGTAGACGTGCTGGACGTCGTCGTGATCCTCGAGCGCCTCGACCATCCGCAGCATCTGCTGCGCCTGCGCGCCGCTCAACTTGACGTAGTTCTGAGGCAGCCAGGCCACTTCTCCGGAGGCGGGCGTGATCCCCGCGGCCACGAGCGCTTCGCGGACCTTCTCCATGGCTTCGGGCGGCGTGATGACTTCCCAGGACGAACCGTCGTCGCGGAGGTCTTCCGCGCCGGCGTCGAGGACGATGCCCATCATTTTGTCTTCATCCGCCAGTTCCTTGGGCACGACGATATCGCCCTTGCGATGGAACATCCATCCAACGGCGCCCGATTCGGCCATGTTGCCGCCGTGCTTGGACATGACATGGCGGATTTCACTCACGATGCGGTTGCGATTGCTGGTGACGACCTGAACGAGAACTCCGACTCCGCCGGGGCCATAGCCTTCGAACATCACTTCATCGAGCGTCTCGCCCTCGAGCGCGCCCGTGCCGCGCTGGATGGCCCGCTCGATATTGTCGTTGGGCATGTTTTCATTCTTGGCCGCCGAAATGGCGGTTCGCAGTCTGGGATTCGAATCCGGGTCGGCGCCGCCGACGCGAGCTGCAATCGTCAATTCGCGGATGAGCTTGGTGAAAACCTTGCCGCGGCGGGCGTCAGTCGCCGCTTTTTTGTGCTTGATCGTGGCCCATTTCGAGTGTCCAGACATGGATTACCTTCTACGGAAGTATGGCAGGAGCGGCAGTTTAGCTCTTGCCGCGATAGTCTAGCAGCAGGACCAAGAACAGGCAAGGGAAGCACGTGGTGCCGGGTCGTCCGTCGCATCGATGCCGATGTACACATGCAGGTTCGTCCAGTCGCTCCGTGACGACCCCTTGATCGTGGTCTCGTGCTCCATGTCGTGGTTCCTTCGGACCCAATGATGAAGTTCAGCTTTCGACTTTTCTCCGTCCTAGAAACAGGGAAAAATACAGGGAAAAACCTGGTGACCGAAGACGCCAGTTCGCGCCGTTCGCGCGAAACTTCCGGTGCCTGCACAAGTTATCGATGATTGCCTTGAAACGCTTCTCGTTTGGAACAGGGAATATCAGGGAATCGAAAGGTTTGATCGTGCCGGTGACAAACCGGTGGGGTTTTAAGGCGACCATCTACAAGAAACCTGGCTCGCTAGTTGACGACCCGAAAGTGTTCGGTCTTATTTTTTTCCGAGTCTCCCCGAAATCGTGGCGTCCTCGATCAGCGAAATCGCACGCCATTCAAGACGTCCTTCCGATTCAGGTAGAGTTTGCGCGGCTGGGCGCCGGGGGGTGCCCACTGGGTCCCGCACTGCGCACACCTTAGGCCTCCAGGGATAATTTGGCTCATCACGCCGCCGCACTGACATGGCCTTGACGGTGGTATGGTCGCGGTCCCCTGCTCAAGCTTCATCTTTTCTTTCTCTTGCTTGTAAAATTCCAACAGCCCGTAACCTTCAGTCATGCATTGATGCTTAAACCAATCCAAGGCCTGCGACATCGAATCGACCTGATCGTCGTACTTGCCTTTCGGAAAGCCGGCAAGCTCGTGCAGAAAGTCTGGGAGCCATGCAGCTTTGTCAGGCAAATGAACGAAACCATTCTCGATCGTGCTCGTGACCGAATTCATCCGCATGATCTTGTTCATCGCCGGTTCATACTTTTTGATCGCGTGCATCCCCTCACTGACCAATTCCTGAATGAGCTGCGTGCCCGACGCCATGTCCTCGATTAGGATCGTTTGCGGACTAAACGCCTCCGCCTGCTCCCGGACGGCGCGTTTTAGTTCCGGATAGCCAAGGCGTTTGCGAGTGACGTGAAGTAGATAGATGTGTTTGTCCTTGACGCCCCAGGTTGTGCAAACACAGTAATCGCTGAGTTCCGTGGGTTTGTTCGCAGTATCCCAACTTTGAAAAATCATCTCGAATCCCATGGGCACATCGGCAGCGGGATATGTCTTAAACCAGCCTGTCTTTATTAACCCGCGGCCCAATGGAGATGGTGCTTGTTGGTATTGGCCCGCGAAGTGATATTCACCTTGAATCTCTCGTATGGAGGCAAGCACTTCGAGAGGCTCGCGATCCGGGTGCAAAGCTTCGCCCGCCCGCCTCTTAAACGTCTTCTGGCCGTAGGGTGTCTCAACAATGTAGGTCTCGTCTTCCTCCGCGATCGCAGGAAACTTGAGAAGCTTCCAGTCACCTTGCTGGAGCACGTGCCCAACCAAGTCATCCTCGTGAAGACGTTGCATGATGATTATGACGACGCCACTGCGCTTGTTATTGAGACGAGTGATAAGCGTGGAATCAAACCGATCATTGACGGACGTACGCTGAGCTTCCGACAGCGCTTCATCTGGTTTGATGGGGTCATCAATGACGATGAAGTCCGCACCCCGTCCAGTCAAAACGCCGCCCATCGAGGTCGACAAACGAGAGCCACGCTCCATTGTAGCGAAGTCACTAACAGCTGCCCTTCGAGATGCCAGACGAGTTCCCGGAAAAACACCCTGGTACCAATCGGACGTCATCAGCGACCGGCAATCCCCTGCTAGCTTATCGGCAAGATCTTGGGCGTAGCTGGCGCATATGATTTGAGCCGCCGGGTTGTGTCCGAGAAGGAACGCCGGAAACGCGACAGAAGCCATGTGCGATTTAAGCGATCGCGGCGGGAGATTGATGATGAGGCGTCGCAACTTGCCGAGACGACATTCTTCAAGAAACGCGGCAATCACTTCGATGTGCCAATTGTGGAGATACTCCGTTTGGGGATTCAGCTGATTGAAACTTCCTTCCACAAAAGTCACGAAGTCGTGCCGCAGGAACGCTCGGAGTTCCTCTCTACTGATTGTGGTCATCGCTTTGCCCCTTCCCAGATTTTTGCAGTCTTTGGAGTACCCGGTTCATGAGTTTCAAATCGGAGTCTGACAGCTGTGCTTTCGGTTCTACGTTCGCACTTTCGAGGCCTGCCGAAACGGCGAACGCTATGAGTTGACGGATCGCCACGATGTCGCCGCCGGTCGCCTTATTTGCCAATTGCTTCAACGCCGCCTCAAGCTTGCTGACCGTCCTAGGCACTCCGTTGTCGTTGATCACGACCTTCTCGCGCAGAATTTGCTCTAGGACGGTCGCGACATTAAGCCTTCCTTTCGGCCTTCCTCTCGGATTGCCGGACACGCCCCTGCGAAATTGGGTGCGCTTTGGGGGCTTGCCGTATCCGCTGTGGAACCTTCCGTCGTCGTTCACAGACATCGCTAGCCTCCTTTTCACGCCCTGCAGAAGCTGCCGGTTACCCTATGCATGGCCTGCCGTTCCCCCTGCCCTTTGTCGAGCTCGTACCACGAGTAGCACCAAAAACGAACAGATGTAACGTTTACACGGGGGAATACTGTTTGAGGGGGGTTACTGGAAAAGCACAGCTGCCGCGGGAGACGCGAGCACTGTCTTATTGGAGGAACCAACGGATGGGAATGCCGAGAGAACAATTCTGTCGCTGGCTGACATTCGTTGTGCCGAAATACGCCAAAATACGGGGGACAGACGAACCTTTACACGCCCTTCGTTTTAGAGCTGGGTTGGGCAAGGGACCGTTGAAGGACTTTATTGCCTTCCTTCTTGTAGTTTGCCGATCCGACTTTCAAGAAAGCCTCGCACACCTGCGCCACACTACGCCCTTCGGCTGCGGCGATTGCTTCGAGGGTCCTTTTGAGATCTGAACGAACTCGGAATGAAAGTCTGGTGTCCTTTCGCATCGAACGGGGAGTTTACCACCCTTATTCACAACCCTGAAGGCTTGACAGTCTGTGTCACCCTATGTCATACTATGGGTGACACACAGCTCTGTTGGAGAATCCCTATGAAGAAACGGGCTAGTAGTTTCCGGTCGAATGCCAAACGCGCCAGAGCTACATGGGGTGAACTTTCGAAGAATGCAATCTACAGTCTCAAGAACCTCACAGAAGAACACGGCCTATCGATAGCGGCCGGCGACCTCCAGCTCCTAGAAGGCCGTTGGTATGTAACACACGCAGGACTGTTGGGTATAAGCGAGCGACGCCGGTGCTGCGGAATCCGAACGCTGGTGGAGAGGCACCTGTCCGATCCTGCCTGCGACCGTTGGGTCTTCAAGGCAATTGTCTACAAGACCTCCGGCTCGAAGGGCTTCGTCGGCTATGGGGATGCGGATCCTTCAAACGTGTCCTCGTTGGTCCGCGGTGCCGAGATGCGTGTTGCCGAAACTCGCGCCGTCAACCGGGCCTTGCGGAAAGCCTATGGCATCGGACTCTGCTCGGTTGAAGAGCTTGGGGCTTTTTCCTCCTCGTCTGCACCCACCAACGGTCGAGGAAATGTTTCGTCCTTGTCAAACAGCAACGGTTCGCACAACGGCCAGCCTCGCCTCCGCGACCGCCTCTGCCTTCTGATCCGCCAGTACAACCTCGATCCCAACCTCGTGAAGGCCTACGCCGCGCACTTCTGTGGCACCCAGACCATCAAGGAAGCCAGCCGGGAGTTGGTCGAGTCCTTCATCTCCCACCTGGCGGCATCAGCGAAAGAAGACAGAGACGGTCTCGTCTGCAAGCTCAACTCGTTCGCCCAACCGGCCCAGGAGGTAAAACAATGAAACGCCATATCCCCGGTCTGCATGCAAGGCAGCAGGATGCTGAACGCCCTCTCGAAGGGCTGTTTCTGGCTCGCGTGGAATGGGCCTCCTACCGTTGGCATCCTAATAGGCCCTTCCTCGCCATCCGGTTCATCGTTCTCGAACCCGTATCGTTCGAGCGACAGTCATTCTCCGGCCGGTTGTATTCCACGGAGAGGGCACTTTGGAAACTCAACTGGTTCCTGCGGGACTTCGGCTACGACCCAGAGCTGCTGAATCAGGATCAGATCGACGAAAAGGCCCTCTTCAACCTCCGCGGCGTCGTTCGCACTTCCCACGTCACCTTGAACGGACGAACCTTTCAGAACCTTGAAGCGTTCGCTCCAGCAGCCGACTGGGAAGAGCTCTCGTGTTCGGAGCCTAGCGAGGGCCAACAAACTCAGGGGAACGCAAGTGGTCTATAGCTTCACCCAAATCGGCCGTTACCTGCGCTGCCCGCGCAGCTATCGCTACCGCTACCTCGACGGATGGAGGGAGAAGGACACCCGGGCCGCGATGGTCTTCGGCCGCTGCTTTGAGCAGGCCCTCTCCGCCTACTTTCATCGCCAGGATCCCGCAGCCGCCTTGTTCAAGGAATGGGGAGCCCACCGAGATGCCGCGCTCGATTACCCCAAGGGCCATTCCTGGGACAAGACGCTTCATCAAGGAGTCCATCTTCTTCACAAGTTCGCTCAGGACGATCGGATCCGCATCCGACAGCCGAAGAAGAACCTGCAGTTGAAGATGACCCGCTCACTTGGGAACGGCGCCGAATTCGTGGCCTACATCGATGCGATCGGCGAACTCGACGGCGAGCGCTATCTGATCGACTGGAAGACCACGAGCAGCCGCTACTCCCAGGAGCCCGAAGGCTTGCTGGCGCTCGATCCCCAGCTGGTCTGCTACTCCTGGATCAGCGGGATCTCGGAGGTGGCCCTGGTCGTGTTCGTCCGCAAGAACTGGCCCGAGATCCAGTACCTCAAGGCATCGATC
>JBEKAE010000035.1:0-29384 GCA_050018375.1 Candidatus Acidiferrales bacterium
ACAACACCGTGCGCCCTCATCAGTCGCTCGGTTATCTCACCCCGCGCGAGTTCCTCGTGCGGTGGAACTCTCAAAACAAAAGAAAGCCGAGTGTCACTAATCATGTGGACGAGTACAGTTCGTTGACAAACCATCGGCCGGACGGCAATATGGATTTGCCTCGCTTTGCCGCACGATTTGCCCAAGTGGCGGAATTGGCAGACGCGCTAGCTTCAGGAGCTAGTTCCCGCAAGGGAGTGGAGGTTCGAGTCCTCTCTTGGGCACCATAAAAATCAGTTCAAATCCTCTCGGGCGCGCCATCCACCAGCAACCGCTAATCGGCGCGGGCGTCCCGTACTTCGGAGCTGCTGCGAAGAATGCGCAGGAGGAAATACTCGTTGATTGGCCGGTCATCCCGCAAGGCTGGAGTCTGCGGAGCGACCGCGATCAATTGATCGATCGTCCAGGTCAGCACCAGCATGGAGTCAAACTGAGCGTTTGGCGTCTGCGCCGGTCCCCACTCCATCATGTCGGCGATGGCTTTCGCGGGCATCCGCGCTACAAGCTCGGCCGAGGTACGTTCGGGAATGGGACTCATGCTCGCAAGATAATGCCAGCCATGATTTTCCACCGAATGATACACGCGAACATAGGAGAAGGAATTTTTCAGGGCACGAGCTACCGATGACTGCACGGCAAAATCTCCCGCCGGGAGCCACTGTTGGAGAATCCCTCCTGGCCGGAGACGTTTTCTCGCAACGGCGTAGAAATCCTCCGAATACAAAAGGCTCGAACCGGCAGCCTGCACCGGCGGTGGCGGATCGATGATGATGACGTCATATGTTTCGGGCGAGCGCTCCAAATAGCGCCTGCCATCATCAACCACAAGGTGGGCGAGCGGCGAGGCCAACAGCTCTGCGCCATCCGAATGATAGAAAGTGAATAGTTTGGGAACGCTAGGCACCAGCTCGACTACCGTCGTCGGAATGTTCCAGGAAAGCGCCGAGCGAAATGTAGTGCCCATACCGAAGCAAATGATCAACGCGTTCTGCGGGGAATGGTCAAGCGAAGCCAAAGGAAGATGGGCCATCATTTTCGTGATGGGTGTCAGCGTCGTCATTCCGATCCCATTCACGAGTAACCCCTTCCCCATGCCCGTTCCGTAGGCCGTGACCGTGGCCGTGCTGTCTCGCAGGACGATGGGATGTGAATATGGGCCCTTGTAGCCCAGCGCGAACAGGAAGACGCCCAAAGCGGGTAGCAACATCGCGTAGGTCCAAACACGTTCGGCGAGCTTCGGCGCGCTGCGCTTCCAGGGAATCGCCATGATCGCCCAGGGAACGACAAAAAGCAGCATGGATAGATTCTCGCCAAGGATGGGGAGCAGGACGAAACCCGACAACAACGGCCCAACAATGCAGCCGAGAACGTTAACAGCATAAGCGCGGCCCGCGCGCTCAGGATCGCCGCCTGACCAGCGGTCCACGAGCGCCGGGGTCAGAAAGCCGACTACGCCCGCAAACGGTGCAACGCCCAGGACAATGCGGCCGATCCAGCCCAACGGCACCCGAGGATCCGAAGTAATTAGCGGCAACAGCCCAAGCAACGCCAGCGAAATCCACGCGAGCCTGCTTTCGCGGTCATGGCTTCGGCTCCGCAGGCGGTACACCTGCGAGCCCACAAACGTGGCCGCGAGATAGGAAGCGAGGACCAGTGCGAAGGCATAAACAACCGGGCCGGCATACGGAGTGAACAGCCGAATCCAAATCAGCTCCATGCCCATCGTTCCCAGCCCGGTGATGAAAAGCAGGACGAGGATTCCCTTTTCGCTGTCGCGGTTGGCGACGGGCCGTTCATCGCCTGGAGAGGCGGCCGCACCGGCGGGTTGGGACACAAACGCGAGTGCAAAGGCAGCGACGAAGATGACACTGTTCAGGATTGCACCGATGCGCAGCGTGCCGTGAAATCCGTAGAGCTCGATCAGAAGCAAAGGAATCGTGGCCCCCGCCACCGCGCCGAGCACGTTGGAGAGGTAGAGAAAGCTGAATGAACGCCGGGTCTCGTAGCGGGGATCGCGGCGGATCGCGAACATCGCCAGAGGAATGGTGGCTCCCATGCACGCGCACCACGGAATCAAAGTCACAACGAGACACATGCCGGAAATCAGGTAGTAGGCGCCGGATGAAACCACCACACGCTGGGCCATGCCGGCAAGCAGGCGGTGCCCGAAGGCCAATTCCGCCGGAACCACAAGGGCGGAGGCAGCAATCAGAAGTTCGGTCAACCCGTACAGGCTGACAGGCGGAAAACTGATCCGGTTCCCGTACTTCCGCAGCAAAACTCCCGCAATCCACGAACCAGCCCCCAGTCCGGCCATGAAGACGGAAAGCACAATCGAAGTCAGAGCGGTCGTGACCCCGAACTGCGCCATTGCCAATCGCAGCCAGATGAGTTCGTAGAGAATGCTGCAGAACCCTGAAATAAAGAAGAAGGCAAAGAACCAGACCATTCGCGCCTATTCGCTCCTAGTCAAATGATAAGCGAGTGCATGGATCAAAGCAGCGGAACTTGCCGCGGGGTATACAACGAGTCAACGGAAAGGCGTGGGTTTCTCTCCCTCTTCTCCGGAGCCCTCGAGAAGGCGCTCCCCCTAACTCACTCCTCGTCGTCCGCTCCAAAGAAGGGCCAGCCAGAGGTTTGCATCGAGGAAATCCAATGCGTTCATAGATTTGTTTGTTGGTCAGGCGGACTTTCGGACCGGTGGACAAGATGAGCGGAAAGCGCACCCTTTTGGGCCCTGGACGGTGGCTTCGCACGTGAGCAAGAAATTCAGGCGACCTTCATTTCTTTCAGCAGGGCTTCGGCATAGAGGGCGCCTTCGGGCGTGTCCTCGTGCTTGAAATAAACGAAGACGTCGCGGGCCGCATTGGCGACCTTTCGGAACAGCGCCTTGCGGGCGGCAGCTGAATAGTCTTCCTTCCGCAGGCGGAAATAGCGGAAGCCGGCGGTCGCTACGTCGGGCGTTTCGATCTTCTCGCTTTCGGCCAGGCAGAGCGCCACATTCGACTTGCGCATCAGGTTGTACACGTCTTCCGTGAACCACGAAACGTGCCGGAACTCCATGGCGGCTTGCGTGCCGCGCGGGAGAGCGGCGAGGAACCCTTCGAGCCGCGCGAGGTCGCACTTGAGGAACGGCGGCAACTGGAACAGCACGGGACCCAGCTTGCCCGCTTCGCGCAAAGGCTCGAGCGACGCGAGGAAGTCCGACGTGGCTTCGGCAGCATCGCGCAGGCGCAGGACGTGCGTGATTTTTTGGTTCGCCTTGACGGCAAACTTGAAATCCGGAGGTGTGGCCGCAATCCAGCCCGAGAGCAGCTTCTTCGTGACGTAGCGGCGAAAGGTGTAATTCAGCTCGACGGAATTCAGGCGCGTGGCGTAGTAGCCGAGGAATTTCGCCGGAGCAAGCTTCGCCGGATAAAAGTCCGGCTTCCATGTCGCGTAAGCCCATCCGGATGTGCCCGCGTAGACTTTCCCCAAGAGTGCCTTCCCCCGTCGGGATGTGAGCTGACCAAACGCCCGTATCTTACGTCATCTCCAGAGGGCGCCTGCAACCGCGGCGGCCAGGATGACCCATGTCGAGTTGACGCGGAGCCACCAGAGGAGAACCGCGCTGACGGCCGCGATCAGTGCGGTTCCCAAATCAAAGATCGCGGCCCGGCCGAGAAAGTACGTGACGGCGGCCATCAGTCCGAGCGAACCGGCGTTGATCCCGTCGAGCGCCGAGGCGACGATCGCCGACTTTCGCAGGCGCGAGATGAACGGTCCGGTTGCGGCGACGAGCAAAAACGCCGGCAGGAAGATCGCGACCGTCGCGATCGCCGCCCCTTTCGATCCCGCGAGGAGGTAGCCGATAAACGTCGCGGTCGTGAAGACGGGGCCCGGCGTTACCTGCCCCACGGCGACGGCGTCCAGCAACTGCTTTTCGGTGAGCCAGTGAAGCCGCGCGATCAGGTCGGACCGCAAGAACACCAGCAGGACGTAGCCGCTGCCGAAAACCACGAAACCGAGCTTGAAGAAAACAGCAAACAGACGTGCCAACGTGATACCGACAGCGGCACCGGTGGCGGGCAAGATCACAACACCGAGAGCAGCGAGGCGATTCTTCAGGACCCGCGCTTGTCGAACCAGTACAGTGGCGACGCCGCAAAACAGCAGCACCCAGACGGGGCCGAGCCCCACGACATTCAGCGTTGCGGCGCAGATTCCCAGAAGGATGAGGCCTTCGTTCTTGAGTGCAGTCCGGCCCAGCCGCCACAACGCCTGGAGCACAATCACCAGGACGACCGGCCGGACTCCGTAGAGGACGCCTGCCACGTGCGGCAGGCTCCCGAAACGCACGTACGCCCAGGCAATCAGGCTGACGATCAGCGCTGCGGGCAGGACAAAACACGCGCCTCCGAGGATCAGCCCACGCCAGCCCGCGCGCTTGAATCCGAGGTAGATCGCTACTTCGCTCGAGCTGGGGCCGGGCAGCAGATTCGCGATCCCGAGCAGGTCGAGAAACTGCTCGTGGGTGAGCCATTTGCGCCGCGTGACCGCTTCATCTTCCATCAACGCGATGTGCGCCGCCGGACCGCCGAAAGCCGTGAATCCCAATCGGAGAAATAGCCGCGCAACCTCGCCGAGATGACCTGTCTCGCGGATCGGAGCCTCGGCCGCTGCGCTGTCTTGAGAAGCGCTCATTCGGTGGAGTCGTCCCAGGTCCGATTACGGGACACGCCTCTCGGATTCTTTGATCGGGGCGTCGTTGATGCTCGCGATGCGGCGGCGCATGAGGCCGTTGTCGTCGAATTCCCACAGCTCGTTGCCGTAGGATCGGTACCACTGCCCGCTGTCGTCGTGCCATTCATATTCGAATGTGACGGCGATGCGGTTTCCGTTGTGGCACCAGAGCGTCTTCTTCAGCCGGTAGCCGAGTTCCTTATTCCACTTGCGACGCAGGAACGCCTTGATTTCCTCCCGCCCGTGGAGGAATTCGTTCCGGTTGCGCCAGTCCGAGTCTTCGGTATAGGCGAGCGCGACGCGTTCCGGGTCGCGCGTGTTCCACGCATCCTGAGCGGCCTGCACTTTCGCTCGGGCCGTCTCGTCGGTGAATGGTGGCTTGATCGGGGGTTTGGCAGCCTGCGGTGCGCTAGCATCCTGCGCCATTCGTCACCTTCCATGTTTCGACGCCGGGAGCGATTCATCCGGCGGCGCGTTGCCGCCCATCTTACCCGATTGCAGATTCCAACGTGCGCAACGACTGTGGCCGCAGCGACCAGCGGATGCGGCGAACGCAACCGCCGCTCTTTGGCTCATTGACTTCCGGCCGGGCCAACGTAAAATGTGTGAAGCGGCGATGGAGTTCGCCCTTAACCGCTGTCCCTTCTTATGCCGGGACAGATGATGACTCCTGACAGGGATCCTGTCGCGGAGTCATGTCCCCCGGCAATGATCCACCACTGGCAACGACGATCGGGGAGAAGCATATTCGCGCATGACTAAATACTGGATGGTCGGCATCGGCGGGTTCCTGGGATCAATTCTGCGGTTCTGGGTCGGCGGATACTTCGGCAATCGCTTCGGAACGCGCTTCCCCTACGGAACATTCTTCATCAATTGCACGGGATCGTTTCTCATCGGGCTGGTGATCACTCTTCTGGCGGAAAAGACTCACTGGAGCGCGAACTGGAGGTATCTGATTCCGATCGGCTTCATCGGCGGGTACACGACGTTTTCGACGTTTGAGTACGAAACGCTTCGCAGCTTCCAGGATGGCGAGCTTTTGATGGCCGGGCTGAACGTGACGCTCAGCGTCGTGGTAGGCTTCGTTTCGGTGTGGCTCGGTATGATCGCAGGAAAGAGCATCCCATGAGCGTCAGGACCATTCGCATGTTTTGCGTCGTGCGGGAAAAGATCCGCGATGGGGGGGCCACATGCTGAAAGCCGGGCCGGCAAAGAAAGTCGCGATCTACGTCGGCGAAGATCACCAGTATCATGGGCAGTCGCTCTATTCGGCGATTCTCGACTTCCTGTTCTATCGCGGCATTTCGGGCGCCAGCGTGGTGCGCGGCATCGCGGGATTCGGCGCGGACCACCATCTCCATACCACGCGGATCGAGCGCCTCACGGAAAACCTGCCCATAAAGATCGAGTTTGTCGAATCACCGGAAAAGGTCGACGAGCTCCTGCCAAAACTACACCAGATGGCCGGAACGGGCCTGATCGAAGTGCAGGACACGCTGGTGGTGAAACCGTCCGAAGAGTCCCCGAAGGCAGCTCCGAAAGGAGCGGCAGTCGCGCTGAAGCGCGAAGGAAAAGCCACGCTGATGCGGATTTTCATCGGCGAGAACGACAAGTGGCACGACAAACCCCTGTACAAAGCTCTCGTCGAAGCCATGCGCGCCAACGACGTTGCCGGCGTCACCGTCTATCAGGGCATCCTCGGCTACGGCGCCAACCGGCGCATCCACAAAGAGGGCGCGCTTCATCTTTCACACGACCGGCCGATGATGCTTTCCGTTGTAGATGACGAAGCGAAGCTGCGCGCATTCTTCCCGGTGCTCGACGAAATGGTGCAGCAGGGCCTTGTCGTCCTTTCCGACGTGGACGTGATCAAGTACACGCACGATTATCAGGAAGAAGAGCGGAGAAAGGGGGCGCAGCGATGAAACTCGAAGGCAAAGCCAAAATGCTGCGCATCCATTTCGGCGAAGACGACAAATGGAAGGACAAGCCGCTCTATCGCGCCATCGTCGAAAAATGCCGCGAGCTGGACATTGCCGGCGCGACCGTCTTCCGCGGAATCGAGGGATACGGCGCGAGCACGCTGATTCGCAAGCCGCATCATCTGCTGTCCTTTTCCCATGACGCGCCGGTGATGGTCAGCGTGATCGACTCCGAGGAAAAAATACAGAAGCTGATCCCGCACCTGGACGAAATGGTCGCCGAAGGGCTGATCGCCGTTTCGGAGGTCGAGGTCGTCAAATACGTGCACCAGAGCGGCGCGCGGTCGTAGTTAAGCGGCTGATTGTCAAAGGTACCTAGCTCATGGAATTGGAGGAAGCGGCGGGATGCAAGAACTTTCTTGGGGTCGCTTCAAGCACGCCTTTCTGGTCGTACTCGTTTTCGTTGCAGCAGCAGGTTGGCTGTATGTGATTGTCAATGAACACCGACAGAATGACCCAATGGGGATTGTGAGGAAACATTTTGTTTTTTACCCCGAGTACTCGCATGGGGTTTGGCGAGAGGGACAATGCGCCAGCGTCGACGGGCAAGCATGTCGAGAAGTTACCTATACAATTCCCGTGAAGGGTTGTGGTCCAGTTACTTTCGATTGGCGCGTTTTCCGCGGCGAAGACGGAGATAAAACATGGTCCTATATCGGCACCAATCCGAGCTTTGACGAGACCAAATATCCGCTATACGCTTTCGTTAGCGAGGATTCTCACTTCATTGACTCACCGGCACTGGGAAAACCGCTGCCGGAAACCTGCCAGTTCAAGTGATCTCTAGTGCTCATTCACGGTCCGCGTGTTTTCTTCCTTGACGGTTACGGGGTCCCGGGCGAGCACCTGAAATGTCCGATAAGCGCTGCGTTATGCAGACAAGTGGATTACCTCTAAGTGCGCCGCGATCTGCTCAGCCATTCCTTGCATCCCCTGCACGGGCGGCGTATATAAGCAGTGAAAACGGGAGGTGCGCGATGGCCTCGCTGAAGCGGTACATGTCGCAGTACGATCACGAGCACACGAACCCGTGGAACAAGCTGCTGCACGGAATCGGGATCCCGGTGATTCTGGCAGGAATCATTCTGCTGGCAGTGACACACTGGCGAATCGGCCTCGTGCTTTTCGTCGGCGGCTGGATACTTCTCTTCGCCGGCCATCGAATCGAGGGCAATAAGCCGGCGTTTTTCCAGGGCGTAATTTATTTTCTCGTCGGGCCGATTTGGGTAGCGAAGGAAATCAAGGATTACCTGGCAGCCCGAGTGAATGGTTAGCCGGATTACCGGACGCGCAGTCAGCAGCTCGGAGGCCTTGCGATGTCACCCTCTTTGCTCGCACTCGTCTCTCTCGCCGGGCCGCATTTCAGCTTCCCGCAGGGCGCGCTCGCGAACGAACAGATCGCGCTGCGCTGGGTCCACATCGTCGCCGGAATCATCTGGATCGGCCTGCTCTATTTCTTCAACCTCGTCGGCACTCCCACGATGAAACAACTCGATGCGCCGGTGCGGGGGAAGATCTTCCCGCTGATGATGTCGCGCGCAATGTGGTGGCTCCGCTGGTCGGCGCTGGTCACGGTGCTCGCGGGGCTGCGCTACTTCTGGCAGCTTCTGGCTGCCGATGCGCAGAACGCGGGCGATCCGGCGCTCGCCTGGCGCTGGCTGGGCGAGTGGTTCCTCGTATGGATCGTGGCGTTCGCGCTGATCTGGCCGTTTCAAATGCCGCACACGGGGATTCTCGATAGCGCGTGGGTGCGCGCGATCACGATTGCAGTGATTGCCATCGCCGCGTCGTGGATCGTGCTCGTTCTGAACGCGAACGAGCAGTCGTCGAACGGCCATCTTGCAATCGCCGTCGGCGGAGGGATGGGGCTGCTGATGCTGCTGAACGCGTGGGGGATTATCTGGCGCGCACAGAAGCGGCTGATCGTCTGGACACGCGCGAGCGCGGAGCAAGGCACGCCGATGCCGCCCGAAGCCGCGAAGCTGGCGCGCTGGGCGTTTCTCGCCTCGCGCACGGGATTCTGGATGTCGCTGCCCATGCTTTTCTTCATGGCCGCCGCGGACCACTACCCATTCCTGAGCAGTCTCGTGGATTGACGCGAGACGAGCGCGCGGCATTATGCTAACGGTAACCGGTCGCCGAGCGCGTACCCAGCAGTTTTGCCAAGCCGTCTAACGAAGTAGGATTCGGAGGCCGCTATGAAATCACCCGGTCGATGGGGGCTCTCGATTCTGCTGCTGGGGCTCGCGTTCGCAGCCCTGCAACCCGCGCTTGCATACAACTATCCGCTCTCTCCCGAGGCAATTCGCGAAGCCTATTTTCTGGCTACGGGAGATTCTGCCAAGATGGCCGAAGTCTTCACGAAGTACACGCAGAATCCCCCGGCGCCGAAAACAGGCGAACACGTGTCGATGATCCAGTTCGAGACGCCTTATCTGGTGGTCGCCGAGAAAATCGCGCAGATCGGCGCGAACTTTCACGCTCCCGACGCCGAGCAGAAATTCCTCGGCAAGCCCGAGAGCTGCCGCGTGAACGTGGAAGTCGACTATACCGTCTGGCAGGAGCTGGAACCGCCGATCGTCGACGGCGCCTTTCGCTTTCCCACCGGCGCTATCGGCAGCGACCTTTCAATTCTCCTGGAGCAAAAGAAGAAGGCCATCCCACCGCAACAGGTCAGCCATTGGGGACTGTTTTCAGACGACATTGGGGGCCCGGTCACTGGAATCTTTGCGCAGTTGGATTACGACGCCGAAAAGATCGACCCGGACACGCCTGTGACCGTGAAGGTCTTCACCCCCGACGGCCAGCAGGTTGAGGCCGAGTTCGATCTGGCAACTCTTCGGTAGGAGCCAGGACCAAAGTTACGACCGCCAGCGAAGCGTGATCGGACCCGCAACCGGATGGCGCAGCGGCTCGCCGGTGCGCCGGGATTCGAGAAGCGCCGCCTTCAATTCGAAATACCAGCGCGCCTGCCGGTCCGCGTCGTCCACCAGCATCATGCGGTCTTCATATTTCAACCCGAGCGCCTGCTTTTCGATCACTTCCGTATCCTGCCGGATGAAACGCGGCCCCAGAACGTGAATGATGAACGAGACGATCGGAAACCACGGAAGAATGTTCCAAGCGGCGACAAAATCAAGCCGGCAGAGATCGCGCCGGACGGGCGTCACGGTCGTGCGGCTCGACAGCCAGTATTTGCCGGCGCGAATCTGCTCGAAGCGCTGGTTCGGCAGGACGAAGTCGATCATGGTCGTCGCGGGCTCGCCGGTGATGAGCTTCAGAATCTTGTACGGCGCGCTATTGGCCGAGGGCGCGTGCGCGCTCATGCGGAAGCCGTTCGGGATCGGCTCGAACTGCTTGGCTTTGTCGCGGATGCTGCGCCGGGTGCGCCACCACCACGCTTGATGCACGAACGGCCCGTGCGCCGGGTCCATCAGCCCGATGATGCCGTGGTCCACGCTGCACGGGAGATCGGCCGAAAGGTGCGCGATCTTGTAGCGCCCTTCTTCGGCAGTGTCGAACGTTGGCAGCTCGGGCGCGGGCGGAATCGGCGGCGCGTCATCTGGAGATGGCGCGCGGCCTTCGGGGTTCGTCATGAACGCCCAGACGTAGCCGTCGCGCTCCTCGCAGGGAAAGCTGCCCGCGTAAATCCGGTCGCACTTCAGCTTCGAATCGGCCATCAGCGAGGGAATGTGGCGGCACTGGCCCGTGTGCGCGTCGAACTGCCAGCCGTGATAGGCGCACTCGACCGATGCGCCGTCGAATTGGCCGAAGGAAAGCGGAAACGCGCGGTGCGGGCAGATGTCGCGCAGTGCAAACGGCTTTCCGGCAGCGTCACGGCCCAGTACCAAGGGCACTTCGAGCAGCATGGCACGGTCGAGTTTTCGCCCGTGTAGCCGCTCGCTCCGCAGCGCGGGATACCAAAATCCCCACAGCATCTCGCCTGCATCTTCGCCCGGTTTGGAAGGAGTGCCTTCGCTCATCGGCGGGGGCTTATCGTAGTACATCCGCTGCCTTAGCCGCAAAGGCAGACCCAAGTTGCGTTGCGGATTGATTTCTGATAGCCCTACTAGCAATGAATGAAATGAGTCCCGGCCCGAGGCAATCACCGGCCGACGTAAACGCAAAGACTCAGCCAAAGTCGCGGTCCACTGTGTGGATGGTTCGGATCGCCCTGTTGCTGGGATCGGTAGTCGCTGGACTTATTCTCTTCGTTGTTATCTCTCCGACAGGTGAACAATACCTGCGCATGTATTCGAACCTCAGGGCGTTCAGAGTTCCTTCTAACGCGATGCGTCCGACGATCTGCGAGGGGGAGCGGATTGTGGCCGACATGAACGCATATCAGACGAAATCCCCACAGCGCGGGCAGATTATCCTCTTCTATCACGAACCCGGCGTGATCTTCGTCAAGCGTGTGATAGGCGTCGGAGGAGATACCGTCGAACCTGGTCCCCCAGGTGTGGAGGGAAAAATTCTTGTGAACGGAAATCCCATTAAGTTCCCGGAGACTTGCGGGAAACCAGTTGTAACGCAAGACATGGCTCAAGAGGCACCAGCCTTCCCCGTGACAAAGGTACCTAAAGATTCCTTCTTTGTTGTTGGGGACAATCTCGGCAACAGCAACGACAGCCGAATACCAGGTTTTGGTTTTGTAAGCGCTGATGAGCTGCGAGGCGAGCCACTTTCCCTCTACTGGTCACCGGGACGTTCCCGCGTGGGGTGCCAGGTGCGGTAAGGACAGCGAGAGCCGCGCGCGGACCAGTCGGGGCGAAAGTGGCGCGAATTTCAAGGGAGGTACGTTCGTACGGGACGGATTGAATCGAGCGGTCTATCGACGCTCAGCATGGTCACAGGCAGAATCGCTGTGGATTCGGGGCGTGCAGCATCCGGCACAAGACCAGGAAGGGCAACCTTCGCGGCAGCCGGGGGCTCAGCACCCTCGAGTTTCTACACCTCCATCACCCCATGCCCCAGAGCGGCCGGCGCCCCCAACCGGCCGCTCCCCCTTATCGCGCTTGCGGATTTCACCGGCTACTGCGAACAAAGACACCCGAGCCACTCCCGAATCTCTCAGGATCGGCCTAGGCCTTTACCTTCCAATCAGAGGGGGCTGCGGCGGGGACGAAAACCGTCCCGATTTCTCGGGACGGCCGAGCCGCTGCCATGTGTGGCGATCCGACAAACTCAGACCGTGGAAGCTTCAGCGCGGGCGTCCGGCCGGGCGATAGCCCGCGAGCGGCCGGGGCCGCATCCGGAAGCGCGGCCCGAGCGGCGGCGGCACGTTGTGAAGCGGCGCGCCGCAGTTGCTGCATATATCCTGTGGCGAGCCCTGCACGCGCAGCCAGTGACCCCGCGCGGGGCACTCCGGATTCAAACACTGTACCGTCCAACCGGGAAGATATTGCATCTTCTCGCCTCGCAAAACGTTCAGGAGAAACGCCCCGTAAAACTGGCGGGATTGTGCGCCGGAGCTTCTAGTGTGTCAAGGGAAATATACACAATTAGTAGGGGTACGTTTCCGAGGGGGCAGGAAAGCCGCGTATGAAGCCTACTTCGGGTTGCTGCTGTTGTCGCCGCCCGCGGCCTGAAGCTGCGCCTGCAAGTCGTCGATCTTCTTCTGCGCGGCGTCGACTTCTTGCTGCTTGGCGTCGATCTGATCTTGCTCGTCCTTCAGCGCGGCTGCGCCGGCCTTATCCGAGGCGTGGTCGGGATTGCTGTAGTACATCTGCTCGTCGAGCGGGTATTTTCGCTGCAAGATATCGAGGTCGGTCTTCAGGCTATCGAGCTGCTTCTTGGCTGCATCGAGGTCGGCCTGAATGGCGAGCTTCTCCTCGGCGGTCTTGGCCGGCTTGCTTCCTTCCTTGGCACCGGCTTCCACCTGCTTCTGCTCTGCGGGCGCCGCGGGTTTCCCGATGACACTGATCGTGCCTGGCACCGACGAAATGTTTTCGTTGTCCCAGACCTTGGGGGTCTTGGTTTGATCCTTCTTCTGTTCTTTTTTCTCGTCTTTGGCGCGGCGAGCGGCCGCCGCGAGCGAATCTTCCTGCTGCTGTTCCTGCGCCAGGGCCGTCCCCAACGGCCAGATCAGCAGAATCATGAGACCCCATTGTGCGATGCGCATCGAGCATTTCTCCAACTGCGGCTTTCCGCTCATCCATGTTAGCCGTGGGGGGACGCCTGTTGCAAACGGCGCGCGGGGCGGCATCCAAAGAGGCAACTGTACTCTCCGGCAGTTCGGCAGGAATTGAGAATCAGCGATCAGGCGTCCGCGAACTTGACGAGCATCTTCCCCGTGTTATCACCCTGAAGCACGCCGATGAGCGCGCGCGGCGCATTCTCGAAGCCCGCGACGATCTGCTCGCGGTACTTCAGCTTGCCCTCTTTGATCCACTGGGCCATCTGGGCGATGCCCTCCGGGAAGCGGTCCATGAACTGCGAGATGATGAAACCCTCGGCCCGGGACTGTTTGCTCAGCAAGTAGATGTAAGGCCGCACGCCCAACTCGGGCTTGGCCGCATTGTATTGCGAAATCTGGCCGCAGATCGAAATCCGGGCCCTGACGTTCAGCACCGGAAGGACCGCGTCGGTGACGGGGCCGCCGACGTTGTCGAAGTAGCAGTCGATTCCCTGGGGGCAAAGTTCTTTCAGCTTCGCTACATAGTTTTCGGTGGTCTTATAGTTGAACGCGGCATCGAAGCCCAACTCGCCGGTGAGCCACGCGACCTTTTCATCCGTGCCCGCGATTCCGACGGCGCGGCAGCCCTTGATCTTCGCGATCTGGCCGACGAGCGAGCCGACCGCCCCCGCAGCGCCCGATACGACCACGGTCTCGCCCGGCTTCGGCTGGCATATGTCGAGAAAACCGAAGTAGGCCGTCATTCCCGGCATTCCCAGCACGCCCAGCGCGGTTGAGACGGGCGCGCGGCTCGCGTCCAATTTCTGCAAGCCGCGGCCGTCCGATATCGCATATTCCTGCCAGCCCCAATAGCCCGCAACAATGTCGCCCGCGTGGAACTGCGGATTCAGCGATTGCAGCACCTTGCCGACGGTTCCTCCGACCATCACTTGTCCGATGTCAACGGGATCGGCGTACGTGCGCACGCCGGTCATCCGCCCGCGCATGTAGGGATCGACCGACAGGAAAAGTGTGCGTGCGAGGATCTGGCCGTTCGCGAGCGCGGGGATCGGCGCTTCGACGACCCGGAAGTCGGACTCCTTCGGCATCCCCACCGGACGCGCGGCGAGAACGAACTGGCGATTCACGCTCGGAAGCGGGCTTGCTGCGCTGGCTGTCATAGTGGCCGTATTATGCCAGAGTTTCGGCCGGAATCCCGCCGAAGCCGTGCGACGTAAGCTCTTGCTCTGCGTCCAAGGAGGAGGGATACTCCGCCGCACGTCCGGTTTCAACGGGGGGAAAATGAAAAAGCTGACGCTCGTTTTTGCAGTCTTGGCATTTCTCGCGCTGTGCCCGAATCCGGCGTTCGCCAGTGAAGGAGCCTGGCGCGCACTCTCTTTCGCCGCGCAGCAGGCGCCCGCTTCAACCTCCTCATCGCAATCGGCGCCATCGGCCGCGCCCACGCAGGAAAATCAGCGGAAAGTGACCGCGTACACTCTTCCGCCTGATCGCTACAAGCAGGCGCGGGACCGCAGCCGAATCGTTTTTCGCCTGGCGATCATCAGCTTCGTCTACGGATTGATTGTTCTGTGGCTCATCCTGCGCTGGAAGATCGCGCCGAAGTACCGCACCTGGGCTGAAAGCGCTTCGTCCAAGCGTTTCGTTCAGGCTCTCATCTTTGCGCCGCTGCTGATTTTGACGATCGACATCCTCGAGCTACCCACCGGAATCTACGACAACTGGCTCGACCGAAAGTATGGTCTCTCGGTGCAAGGATGGGGATCGTGGACATGGGACTGGGCCAAGGGCGAACTCATCTCCGTCGTCCTCGGCATCATCCTGATCTCCATTCTGTACGCGGTGATTCGCAGGAGTCCGCGCCGGTGGTGGTTCTATTTCTGGCTCGTTTCGCTGCCGATCCTGCTGTTTGCTTTTTTCCTGCAGCCGCTGATCATCGATCCGCTGTTCCACAAGTTCACGCCCCTCGCGCAGAAGGATCCTGCTCTCGTCGTCTCACTCGAGCAGATGGTGCAACACGCGGGGGCGAGTATTCCGCCGGAGCGGATGTTTTGGATGGGGGCGTCCGAAAAATCGACGGCGCTAGATGCATACGTCACCGGCTTCGGCGCTTCGAAGCGCATCGTCGTTTGGGACACGACGATCGCCAAGATGAAAACCGCGCAGATCGTCTACGTCACCGGCCACGAGATGGGGCATTACATGCTTCAGCACATCCCCAAACTGATTGCGTTCAGTGCAGTCGTCTTCCTGATCTTTTTCTATCTCGGTTACCGGTGCGTCGGCTGGGTACTCGCGCGATGGGGAGCTCGGTGGGAGATTCGGGGACTCGATGATTGGGCGTCGCTCCCGGCCCTGCTTCTGCTGCTCAGCATTTTCGGGTTTCTGGCGAATCCCGTCACGAACGCCATCAGCCGCCACTACGAACACCAGGCCGACCAATACGGCCTCGAAGTGACCCATGGCCTGACACCGGATTCAGGACAGGTGGCGGCACAGTCGTTTCAGATTCTGGGCGAGACCGATCTCGCCGATCCCGAACCGAATCCCGTGGACGTGTTCCTTTTCTACACGCATCCGCCGGTTCCGGACCGGATTCGCTTTGCGTTGACGTACGACCCGTGGGCGAGCGGCGGCACGGGCGAGTTCGTGCACTAATTCCGCGCTTGAAGCGTCACCTGGACGCCGTGGCGCGTGCGCAGCGTCACGAGCGGCTCCGCCACGACCGGATGTCCGGGAACCAGCTTGAATCGAAACTTCTGCGCGAGCGTCGCGATCACGATGGCCGCTTCGAGCAGTGCAAATCCCTGACCAATGCAGCGGCGCGGACCATCGCCGAACGGGAAGTACGCGCCCGCAGGCAACCGGTCCATCAGCCCGTCGAGCCAGCGCTCGGGGCGAAACGCGTCCGGGTTGTCGTAGAAGCGCTCGTCCCGGTGCATCACCCACTGCGAAAAAATGATCGTCGATCCCGGCCGAAATTCGTAGCCGCCCATCTCGCACGGCTCGACCGCTTCGCGCGCCATGATGTACGCGGGCGGATAGAGCCGCAGCACTTCATTCATCACAGCCTGTAGGTAGGGCAGCCGCGGAAAATCCGCCGCCTCGATTGGCCGGCCGCCCAGGACGCCGCGCAGCTCTTCGTGCAGCCGCGCTTCCGCGACGGGATTCTGGCTGAGGGCGTACCACGTCCACGCGAGCATCTGCGCGGTGGTTTCGTGGCCGGCGAGGAAGAGCGTCATCGTCTCGTCGTGAAGCTGCTGCGGGGTCATTTGGCTGCCGTCGTCGTCCATCGCGTTCATCAGGAGCGCCAGCAGGTCGGTGTGATAATTGGAATTCCCCTCGGCTCGCCGCTCGGAAATGATCCGGTAGACAAGCGAGTCCATGAACTTGAGCTCGCGATCCGCGCGCCGGTTGGCGGGCGTGGGCCATGTTTCCGGAATTCGGAAAGGCAACCGCTGCCGCCGTAGCGAATACCGCATCAGGAATGTCATCGCCCGGCCCACCTGGCGCGACTCGCCGGGTAGCGTGGTGCCGAAGAGCGTGCGCACGGCAATGTCGAGTGTGAGCGAAGTCATTTCCTGCGCGATGTTGCGCTCCTCGCCGTCCCGCCATTCGCGGATGTGAGCTTGCGCGATTTCAAGCATGGTTGCGGCGTAGCCGTTCACGCGGTTGCGGTGGAACGCCGGTTGCGCCAGGCGGCGCTGGCGCCGCCAGAATTCGCCTTCGCTGATCAGCAGTCCCTGCCCAAGCATCCGAACGGTAATCCGTCTCGTCAGCTCGCTTTTGTGGAACTTGTTCTGCTGGATCACGAGAACCTGATTGATCCAGTCGGGATGGTTCAGCAGGATGCGTTCCTGCATCATCACGTGGAAGCGGACGATGTCGCCGTACTCGCGCGCGATGCGGCGCATCCCGGCGAGCGGATCGCGGCGGAGCTGGAACGCCACGCCGGCCAGCGGCAGGCCCTTCGGCCCCGGCGGAACTCGATGTCCGTTTGCGCTCATGTCGTGTCGGTGTGCCACTTCGATTCTACAGCGCCGCCGCCGTTTTGGCCGTTTTCACCGACGGGAGTATGATACGCGCGCGTCGCGCTATAATTGATCCGCGTTACGCTTCAGGAGGTTGCTTCGTTGGTAGAGATGATCCGGCTAACGACCACAGTATCGAGTCGCGAGACGATAGTTTGATGCGAAAGGGGGAATCGCGCTTGGCTAGACACGCGAGGAAGTATCTCCGAGGATTCATCGTTGCGCTTGCCTCGGCGGCGTTCGTTTCCACCGCCGCAGCCCAAACTTTCAAGCGCCCGGCGCCGACCCCTGCGGATTGGGCCGCGCTTGCCAAATTGCCTGACTTCACTGGCGTCTGGGAGGTTCCGATGGGCGGACCACGGTCGGCGACGAGTTCATCTGGCGGCGCCGCGCGTGCGCTCGCTTTTCCGGGCCGTCCGCGTCTGCCCCTCACGCCTGAGTACGCCGCCAGAGTAAAAGCCTTGGAGGCAAACGCCCCGGAGGACAGTCCCTCCGCGAACTGCCTGCCGCCGGGCATGCCGGGCATCATGGGAGAGCCTTATCCGATGGAGTTCTTGCTAACTCCCGGCCAGGTGACGATCGTGATCGAGGCCTTCTCGATGGTCCGTCATATCTACACGGACGGACGCCCGATGCCCGCCGATCCCGATCCGACGTTTTTCGGCACGTCCATCGGTCATTGGGAGGGGAGCACGCTGGTGGTCGAGTCCGAAGGCTTCTCGCCAATCACGACAATCGATACGATTACTCCGCACAGCGACAAGATGCGAATCCTCGAGCGCTTTCAGCTTGTCGATCCCGACACCATGAGTATCGAGACCACGGTTACCGACCCCGAAGCTTTGACGGCCCCTTACACGACAACTCGAATCTTGAAGCGTCATCGGAATTGGACCATCGCCGAATATATCTGTGAAGAGGACAACCGGAACTTCGTGGACAGCAACGGCAAAGCAGGTATAAATCTCACCCCGCCTGCCAGCCCGGGTTCCAATTCGAAGTAGGATCGCCAGACTCGGTATGCGGAGGCTTGGAAACAACATGAATGCCATCTTGAGACAAGCTTTGTTGGCGGCAGTCGTTTTCGCAGCCCTGACAGTGACGGCGGATACCGCGGCCGCGCACCACGGGTACGCCCTCTTTGACACCTCGACTCAAAAAACTATCGCAGGAACTGTGAGAGAGTTCGTCTGGATGAATCCTCACACCTGGCTGTGGCTGAACGTGCCCAACGGCCAGGGTGGCGTTGACGCCTTCGGATTCGAAGGAATGAGCCCGAACTTCCTGGGTCGCCGCGGATGGACGAGAAACACGCTCAAGCCCGGCGATCAGATCACCGTCACTTTTTTCCCGTTCAAGAACCCCTCGTCAAAGGGCGGAGCCTTCCTGAGCGCGAAGCGGCCCAACGGTGAAGAGCTGAAGATGTTTCTCGGAGATCCGGACGCGGACCGCTGACGGAACGCCGAAGAAGGTTTCTCCGTTGGCAGAGGCGAATCGTCTGAACACAGCATGGCCCGGTAAATCTACAATCCGAAAGACCGGGTAGAAAAAGAGTGCATCAATTCCCGGCGAGCAGCATTAGAGTGGACGATGCCGCCATTACGTGGATAGCGCCGAGGAAGTTGGCGCTGATTTCGTCCACGGTTTGGATGACCAACCCTACAATACAAAGGAGGAATGCCATGTCCCACCACCTCGACTCACCTATCGCTCGACAAGACATCCGCCTCGACATCACGGACCTCTACGTATTCCGGGGCGAAACAGGAACCGTGTTTGCGATCAACGTCTGCCACTCGATTTTCGGCGCCATTCCGGTGCCCGGGTACCATCCAGAGGGAATGTACGAATTCAAAGTCGACTTAAACGGCGATGCAATCGAAGATCTCACTTACCGAATTACATTCAACGAACGTGACAAGGATGGAAAGCAGACCTATACCATACGGCGTCTGAGGGGTGCTGATGCAGTCGATCCGGAAGCGGCGGGCACGGTGGTGGCGCAGGGGACAACCGACGAAACCACCAGCACGCCGAGCGGCTTGCGCGCATGGGCCGGCAAGGCCGGCGACCCATTCTGGATCGAGCCCGATGTGTTGCACGCGGTTGGCCACGCATTTCAGGACGGCACGACGATTAACCTCACGGGATGGGATCCGAGCCGCGCGAAGAACCTGTTTGCCGGGCACACGGCGTACGCCATCGTGCTGGAGGTGCCGGATAAGGAGCTGCTCGCCGATGCAGGAGACAAGCGTCGAATCGGCGTATGGGCTGTGGCAACGCTGGCCACCGACGCAGGGGGTTGGCGTTCGATCAACCGTGTGGGCCTCCCGATGATCCCTCCGCTGTTCGCCCAATATAACGAAGATCTCGGTAATCGTCTGAATGCCGGGCGTCCTGCCGATGATTTCGCGACTTACGGAGCGGCCATCGCCAAAGCAATTGCCGGCGTCGTCGCCGCAAATGGAACCGCCGAAGATCCTCGGCATATGGGGAGAAAGTCGCACACCGATTTTTTCCCAACATGCTCCCATACGAGGTTGGCACGCCCGCCGCGTTCGGGTTCGTGGAGTGGAACGGTCGCTCGCTGACGGACAACGCGCCCGATGTCATGTTTTCGATAGCGGCGAACACTCCCGTTCATCTCGGGATCGGCAAGGAGTCGGTCACCTCGAAGCCGTCGAAGACGTTTCCCTACGTTCCTCAGGCCATTGAGAGCCGCAAAGCCGGAGCCTGAACTCGCTTCACCCGCGACGCATCGAGGACGAATAACGCTGCGCTTTCTTGGAGAGGAAGACACGGAAATCCGGATCTGTGGAGGAACAATGATTAGGGTGCGGAATTGTATCCTTATCGCCATCGCTGCAATGCTGACGCCGAGTGCGGCACTTGCGCACCATTCGTTTGCGATGTTCGACCAGTCGAAGACGGTCACGCTCCAGGGCACCGTCAAGGATTTCCGCTGGACCAATCCGCACGTCTTCATTCAATTGCTGGTCAAGAACGATAGCGGCGCGGACGAAGAGTGGAGCATTGAGATGACGAGCCCGGAGCATCTGGTGCGAGTCGGGTGGCGGCCCGGAACCTTGAAGCCCGGCGACAAGGTGACCCTGAACATCCATCCGATGCGCGATGGCGTCAAGGGTGGCCAATACCTCTCAGGAACCGGACCGAATGGGCCGTTGCTCGGCTCGCCGCCAGCGCAACAGGGTCAAGAGAAATGAGTCTACGAGGATTGGCGCAAGCAGCCATGCTTCTGTTGGGATGTGTGGCGGCGACGGGCGCGTCTGCACAATTACCGGACTGGAGCGGCCAGTGGGAAAATGTCGGCGCGACTCCGGATGCCACAGGTGGATTCAACCAGACGCTCGAGCAAGTTCTGAAAAATATGCAGTGGGGACCACCGCACAAACCCGAGGTGCAGGCCAAGGTGGATCAGATCGTCGCCTTGGAGCGTAAAAGGTTGGAGGCCGTTGCCCGAGGAGAAGATCCGGGCGGTGCCGTGCGGGCCTGCACGTTCGGATATCCGATCGTGATGCTCGATTCGCCGCTGATGTTCGAGATTCTGCCGACGCCGAAGGAGACGGCCCTTATCTTTTCGAGCCGGGAGATCCGCCACGTTTACACGGATGGACGGCCGCACACGCCGAAGGACGACCTGTGGTCCACGCCCTGGGGTGACTCGATCGGCCATTGGGAAGGGCAGACTCTCGTCATCGACACGATCGCGGTGAAATCTCCTTTCGCTTCTTCCGACGAGGAGGGCGTCGCCGTCATGGCGTTTGGAGACGTCGAGGGCGAACAGACGATCGCCATCTTGAGTGCGAAGGCGCACTTCATCGAAAGAATCCGGATGATCGACAAGGATCATCTCGAGGATCAGATGACCGTCATCGATCCGGACAACCTCTCGAAACCCTGGCATGTGAAGCGCACCTACGAGCGCGTCACGCACATCAACCGCATGGTCTACGAGGACTGCGAAGGCGAGGAGCGCAATCCCATCGTCAACGGCCACTTCACGCTCGCGCCGCCACCGTCCTCGACGCCACAGCCGGCGCCCGCGCCGAACAACGCTCCGCCCGCTCAATCCCCTCCTCAATAGCCTTCCAGCTTGCATTCAAAGCGACCTCTTCGGCAGGTCTGGATGCGCGAGAAGTAGAAGCAGCCGCGCCTTCTAGTGATCTGGGGTAAGGATGAACTCTTATCACCCGCGATGGACTCCCTGCGCAAATTTCTTGGTATCTGCAAAACTCAAAATTCGTAAGTGGAAAGTAACAGCGGCAAGTTGCGCGGTCAAATCGATGCAGTCTTCGGAGACTGACGGTGACGAGTGGGTCGCAAAATGGTCACAGGCTTGTTGGCTCGGAGTAGAATGAACGACTGTGACAAAAGGCCGCTGCGGGAAGATAGATGAAGACGAAACAGGCAATTCTGAGTCTGATGGCCGTCACGGGAGCCCTGCTCTTCGCGGCTCGTCCGTCCCTCGCCCATCATTCGCGCGCGATGTTCGATATGACCAAGAATATTACGTATTTAGGCGTCGTAGAGGAGTATCGGTGGCAGAACCCGCACAGCCACATCATCATCACGGTTGGCCCTGACGCGAAGGACCCCTCCACTGTCGGAACGTGGGATATCGAGGCTTCGAGCATCAACCTCATGGTCAGTCAGGGCTGGAATCGGATGACGTACAAGCCGGGCGACCCAATTACAGTAGTTGCGCACCCGATGAAGAACGGCTCCAAGGGTGCTTTGCTGTTCTATGCGATTAAGCCGGATGGCACGCGGTTGTATCGCGCCCAACATCGATATCCTTCAGAAGCACCATAGCAGGAGCATGGCGTTCCAGTCCGAACGATTCAGCTGTGGCTTGGTCACAAAAATTTGGAGCCGACCATGATCTACCTTGGTGTGACCGGCACTGAAAAGCTGGGCAACCAGGTTATGAGGCGGTCGGAGACTGGATGTGGGCTGGTTTGTCCGGAACTCCGGGACCGCGCGGAATCTCGACACCTCAGCGTTTGGTTAGCCACTTTCCAAGTATGACTTCACTTCTCCGGTATGATTACAAGGTCGTGTTTTCGTTGGACTAAGAATCCAATTCCGTATCCCGTATTGAGACCGATATCTGCGGCGATGATGTCCGGTAATCCGACTAATCGGGACTTGGCCACAAGTGATTCATCCGGGTCTAGCGACGGACTCAAGGAAGCGACGGCTCGTGTCCGGGCCGGTTCTTGCCGATGGGAGTAAGATACGCGGTCATCGCGCTATAATTGATCCCGATTCCGCTGAAGGAGCTTGCTTCATGGCAGAGACGATCCGGTTGACGACCACGGCAAAGGCTGCGGGCTGCGCGGCGAAGCTCAGTCCCAGCATCCTTGAAAACGTCCTGAAGCGGCTGCCGCGGCAGAGCGACCCGAACCTCATCGTCGGCTTCGAGACCAGCGACGACGCGGGCGTCTACCGGCTCACGGACGATCTCGCGATCGTCCAGACCGTCGATTTTTTCACGCCGATCGTGGATGACCCCGGCCTCTTCGGCCAGGTGGCGGCCACAAACGCGCTGAGCGACGTTTACGCGATGGGCGGAAGGCCCATCTCATCACTCACGATTGTCGCGTTTCCCGCAGCGCGCCCGGCGGAAATCCTGGAAGAGATTCTGCGCGGCGGGCTCGCAAAAATGACCGAAGCAAACTGCACGGTCGTCGGCGGGCATTCGATTCGCGACGACGAGCTGAAATTCGGCTACGCCGTGACGGGCGTCATTCATCCCGATAAAATCTGGCGCAACGTGGGCGCGCGGCCGGGCGATATTCTCGTGCTGACGAAGCCGCTCGGGACCGGCGTGATCTCGACCGCGCTCAAGCAGGAGCGCGCGGAGCCCGAATGGGTCGCCGCCTCCACAGCTTCGATGACGCGTCTGAACCGCGACGCAGCCGACGCACTGCACGAAATCGACGACGCGGCCAGCAATAGGACAAACGGCGCGAAACCCGTCCACGCCGTTACCGACGTCACGGGATTCGGGCTGCTCGGCCACGGGCGCGAAATGGCCATCGGCAGCGGCGTCTCGCTGCGGATCGACCCGACGCGCATCACCTATCTTCCCGGCGCGATCGAAGCGGCGCGCGGCAAGTTCTTTTCTGGCGGCCTGGCGAACAACCGGGAGTTTCTCGAAGGCTGCGCCGCTTTCGCCGACGCCATTCCTGAGGAATTCCGGGCGCTGCTCCTCGACCCGCAGACTTCCGGCGGCTTGCTCGCGGCCATCACGCCCGAAGCGGTCTCGGCGGCGATGGCTGCCTTCGAGCGCCGGAACGTTCCAGCGAAAATCATCGGCGAAGTCGTACCCAAGCGCTCTCCCCTAATCGAAGTCGCCTGAGCGGACCGAATCGTGTACACTTTTCGCTCTTCGAACTCTTCATGGACCCGGTAACGCACGGAATCACGGGCGCGCTCCTCGGCAAGGGATTTTTTTACAAGCGCCAGGAACGAGTCGCGATATTTGCGGCGGTGCTCGGCGCGGTTTTCCCCGATATAGACGTCTTCTACGAAGGCTGGGCTGAATTCGCGCGGCACGATCAGTTGGCAATCGTGAAGTACCACCGCTCGATCACGCACTCGTTCGTGGCCCTGCCGTTCTTCGCCCTGCTTCTCGCCCTGCTGACAAAGCCCGCCCTTGGTTTCCTCCAGCGGCGTTTCGGATGGTTTCGCGGCCTCGAAGCGCCGCACTGGGGCCTGCTCACGGTGATCTACGGCGTCGGCATCGCGAGCCACATCGTTCTCGACGGCATGACGTCCTTCGGTACCCGCATGTGGTATCCGCTTTCGAGCCGGCGCGTGGCGTGGGATCTGCTCTTCATCATAGACTTCACGTTCACTTCGTTCGTGCTCCTGCCGCAAGTGATCGCCTGGATTTATGGCGACCCCGCGAAGAGCCGCAGGCGCGCCGTGCGGATGTGGATCGCGTTTACTCTTGGCGCGCTCGTGGTGTGGCTGCTGACGCGCGCCGCCGGCTATCCGTTCCACCTCTGGGTCGCCGGGCTGGCGAGCGTCGTGATGGCCGTCCTGTTTTTCGCGCCGGCCAGGCGGGGCTGGGGATTTGGCGTGTCTCGCGCAGCGTGGTGCCAGGCCGGAACGGTGGCGACGGTTGCGTACCTTTTCGTCTCCTCGGTCGCGCACCATGCGGCGATGCTGCGGGTCAGGGCGTTTGCCGATCAACATCAGATCGTCGCGGATCGCATGGGCGCCCTGCCGATTCCGCCTTCTCTGCTCGACTGGGGCGACGCGATCCGCTCGCCCGACGGTCTCTACCAAAGCCAATTCGATCTGCGAGCGCCGAACTTGTCCCCGTTCCGCTTCACTCCCGATTCTCCGCCCGACCCATACATCGCGCGCGCTTTCCAGCTGTCGAGCGTGAAGCTCTACTGGCAATTCGCGCGCTTTCCGTCGATTCAGAGCTTCGTCGAGAACGGCCGCCACGTGGTTGAACTGGGCGAAAACCGGTTTTCAGATGGCCGCCGCCGCGGCCCGCAACCCTTTACCTACCAGGTTGTGTTCGACGAAGCCGGCAACGTCCTCGAGGAGGGCTGGCTGACGAACGGGATGCTCCAGCGGCGCATGAGACAGTTAGTGCCGCAACCGCCTCTGCCGCCACACCCCTCCCAGAAGAAGAATTCGCCGTGAAGATCCTGATCTTCAGCGACATTCACGGCGACCTTCGTGCGCTCGAGCGCATCGTCGCGCAGCCAGCCGACCTCTACATCGCCGCGGGCGATCTGGCGACCTTCGGCAAAGGACTTGACCGCTGCGGCGAAGCGCTCAAACCGCTCGGCGAGCGGCTCTGGGTGCTCCCGGGAAACCACGAGACGCACGACGACACGCAAGCGATGTGCGAACGGCTTGGCTTCGTCGATTTTCACCGCCAGGTGCGGCCTCTCGAATCGGTGAAGGGTACAACCCAGTGGGCGGGCCTCGGCTACAGCAACATCACGCCGTTCAATACTCCCGGCGAATACTCGGAGGAAGAAATCGCGAAGGCGCTGGCGGCGTTCGACGGAATCCGGCCGCTCTATCTCGTCGTGCATTTCCCGCCGCTCGACACGAAGCTCGACGAATACGCCCCGGGAAAACACGCCGGCAGCCCCGCCCTGCGCGAATGGGTCGAGCGCGAGCAGCCCGGCCACCTCTTCTGCGGCCACATCCACGAGACGGCCGGCTTCGAGGACCGCCTCGGCGCGACGCAGTGCTTCAACGTCGGCAAACAAGGCTACACGATCGAAATTTGAGTTGTTTCAACGCTGCTTACGCGATGCATTTTCTGCAGCAACAGCAGCATGGTCCATGCTCCCAAAAGCAGGGTTTGGCAGCCAGATTTCCGGCTAAATGCGCTGCTTGTTGCCGGCAACCGGGTAGATGACCAACTGGCGGTGGTCGCCCGAGCCTTCGCTTGCGGTGCGCACGCCGGGCGCGCCGTTGAGTTCGAGATGCACGATGCGCCGCTCGCGCGACGACATCGGATTGAAGCGGAATTCCTGGCCGGTCTCGCGCACCCGCTGCGCGGCGACGCGCGCCGAGAGTTTCAATTCCTCGAGCCGCGTCGCGCGGTAGTCGCCGCAATCGAACCGCACGCGGTCGTGCAGCCGTGGGTCGAGCCGCAACCAGCGATGCGCCAGATGCTCGAGCGCGAGCAGCAGTTCCGCGTTCCGCTCGAGCAGCAGTTCCTGATCGGCGCCACTGAACGCAACGACCACCGCTTCGCCCTCCGGCCCGCCGTCCGTTGAAACGATGTCGTATTCGACCGCGAGATGCATTTCGCGCACCACGAGATCGACGAAACGTTTCAGCTCCTGAGCCGCACGCTCGCGGTCCAGGCGCAGATCGCCCGGCGGCAGCGGCGGTTCCCTGCGCGGAGGTTTCATGGGCCGCCTGGGCGCGGCCGGCGCTCGTTCGTCGCTCATTCTTCTTTTTTCTTCTTGAACTTGCTCCGCGAAGGGAGCGGCTGTGCACGGTTCAGATACCATTGTTGTACCACGCCGATCAAGTTGCTTGTGAAGTAGTAGAGATTCAGGCCGCTCGAAAGATTGATGAAAATGAACCCGAGCATGACCGGCATCAGCGCCATCATCTTCTGTTGCGCCGGATCGACCGTCGTGGGCGTCGGCGTCATCTTCGTCATGAAATAAGACGTGACGACCATCAGAATCGGGAGAATGTAATACGGGTCTTTCGCCGAGAGGTCGTGAATCCACCAGATCCAAGGCGCATGGCGAAGCTCGATCGTGCCCATCAGCATCCGGTAGAAACCCCAGAGGAACGGAAGCTGAACCAGCATCGGCAGGCAGCTCCCGACCGGGTTGATGCCTTCCCGATTGTAGACGGCCATGACCTCTTCGTTCATCTTTCGCTTCCGCGGGTCCTTCATCGAATACTTCTTGTAGCGGTCCTGAATCGCCTTGATCTCGGGCGCCACCATTTGCATCTTCCGCGCGGAGTGGAACGTCCAGATGCGAATCGGAAGCAGCGCCATCGTCAGAGCCAGCGTGAAAACGACGATGGCCCAGCCGTAGTTCGGAATGTACTTGTGCACCCACTGGAGAACGAAAAGCAGCGGCTTGGCGATGATCCCAGTCCAGCCGAAATTGATGAGTTCCTCAAGCGACGGCTGCACCTTGCTGAGCAACGCGAGGTCCTTCGGCCCCACAAACACGCGCATCCGCAGCGGACCCGGGTTCGGCGTCCCCGCAGCCATCTCCGCTTCCGGCTCGCTCCCGTGGTACTGCGTCCAGTGCCAGAGCGAAATGCCAGTCCCATCGGGCCCATCGGGAATGAACGTCGCGGTAAAGAATTGGTCCTCGATGCCCGCGAATTCCACCGTGCCGGGCTGCGCGAGTGGCTCGCTCTGGTTTCCGGAAACGCCGAGCTTCTTGTACTGGAGCAGATTCAGCTTGCCGTTCTGCTTGTAGAGGACGTTCACCAACTGCGACGCCTTGTAAACGGCCCTGTCGCCGAATCCGCCGCGCCAGGCGATGGCCGCCGGCAGCGGCTTGCCGTCGAGCGTGACCGTCGCCTCGACGGACATCTGATAGTCCTGCGCAAAACCCAGCTTTTTGGTGACGTCGAGGTGGCCATCGCTCCAGTGGAATATCACGTTCACGGGAGCGTCAAAGTGAGTCGCGTCCTGAGGGGGCATTACAAGCGGAGTGCCGGCCTCGTGAACTACGAGGAATGCTGTAGACACCTGATAGAGCGCTGAATTCACCTGCGCTTCCAACTGCTTGTCTGAAAGCACCAGCGAGAAGGGCCATCCGAGATCCGGCGCCGCGATGGGGTTTACGAGGTCGAGCGGCTGCGGCTTCTTCTGGTCGTCCCCGTATTTTTTCAGCTTCCAGCTTCGGACCACGCCGCCGCGGTTCGAGAGCTCGACGTGATACAGCGCGCTTTCCACCTCGATGCTTTTTTCCGCCGACGCCTGAATCGCGGGGATCACGACCGGGCGGGCCGGCGCGGCGATTGCGGCCTGTTCAGCTTGGGGGGCCGGCGCGGAGGCGCCGGTTTGTGCGGGCGCCATCTGCGAGGCGGCAGGGCCCGGCTTCTGCGGCGGCGCAGGCGGCTGGAAAAAGTGCAGCCAGACAAACGTGATCGCGAGAACCAGCACAACGAAGATAATTCCGCGGACCTGGTCCGACATCTCTTTCACTGCGCCGGCTCCGTCTTGCGGTGCGGCAGAAGCGCTCGTGCGGCGATGCAGGCCTCCGAAGGCGAACCCCCGGTGGACATTTCTGTCCTCTGAACCGTGGACCTCGCGTCTTCAGAAACGCTTGAGATGTCGTCGGGAACCGGATCGAACCCGCCCTTTGTAAACGGGCGGCAGCGCAGCAGGCGCTTCAGCGCGAGCAACACGCCGCGGCGGGCGCCGTGGCGCGCGATCGCTTCGTACGCGTAATTCGAGCAGGAGGGATGGAACTTGCACGCGCCGCCGAAAAACGGCGAGAGCAGCACCATGTAAAGGCGCACGAGCAGAAGTAGCAGCCACGCGCCGGACGACTTTCCCGGTGAACTTATTGCGATGGCTTTTCCGCTCGGGGGAGCAGAGCCAGCAGTTCCGCCGCCAGCGCCGAAAACTTCGCCGTGGCAACCGAGCTGCGCGGATGAATCACGATGTCCCATCCCGGGGCGATCTCCTGTCGGTGCAATCTCAGCGTTTCGCGGAGCCGGCGCCTGATGCGGTTGCGCCGGACTGCGCCGCCCAGCGCCTTCTTGATGCTCCAGCCGAACCGGCTGAGATCGAGGCCATTGGCGCGAAGAAAAACCGTGAACTCGCGGCTCGTGCGCCGCCGGCCGTCGCGATACACCGCGTCATATTCGGCGCGGCGCACCAGGCGGCAGGCGCGCGGCAAATCGAGACGCGGCGCATCAGACGCGCGTGAGACTGTGGCGTCCCTTCTTGCGGCGTTGCGCGAGTACTTTGCGTCCACCCTGGCTCTTCATCCGCGCCCGGAATCCGTGCTTCTTGTGGCGGGCGCGTACATGGGGCTGAAACGTGCGTTTCGGCACTGATCTTTCTCCTTTGCCGGCTCCTCTGCTGGTTGGCCTTTGTCAGCGGCGGACTGCGCTCATCGGAGGCGCTTCGCGGCCTCAAGTGAATTGCCTAGTGTATGCGACCGCCTCAGCACGGTCAAGGAAGCCTCGCTGGTGGTAGTGGGCCATTTTGCGCCTCAACGCGAGCCATCCACTTCCTTCGACCCGTTTCTGGACTCGGGTGTAAATGAACCACTTGTCCGGTGATCCGACTAACGAGGAGTGAGCCCAAGCTCGTGAGTTGCCGAGCTTACATCCGCGAGTGGATTGCCAGAAAAAGAAATGCACGGTGACCGGGATCACAGAATAAAGCGCCTCGTTGGACAAGACTCCTTCAGAACTAGAGGCAATTCCCTGGGCGTTCGGTAACAAACTAGGCCAGATTTCAAGCATTCCATTCAGAGAAAGGAGCACATCACATGGAAAAGATGCTGGTAGTCGTGTTTGACAACGAATCGAAAGCGTACGAAGGCTCGCATGCTCTCAAGCAATTGGACGGCGAAGGGAGTATCACGGTTCATGCTGAGTCGGTCATCAAGAAGGGTGCCGACGGCACAGTCTCCGTGAAGCAGGCGGACGGTGATTTCCCTGTCCGGACTGTCGGAGGAACAGCCATTGGCAGCCTTATAGGACTGCTGGGAGGACCGGTTGGCCTCGGCATCGGCGCGGTCGCCGGCACGCTGGCAGGTAGCATAGGTGACCTGTACGTTGCGGGAGTCAATGCGGATTTTCTTGATAATGTTTCCGCGCTGCTTACGCCCGGCAAGTGCGCCGTGGTGGCTGACGTCAGCGAGGAATGGGTCACTCCCGTAGACTCAAGGATGGAGGCTGCGGGCGGCGTGGTATTTCGCTCGTTGAGGACCACGGTTGAAGACGATCAAAGAGCCA
>JBEKAE010000036.1:0-24599 GCA_050018375.1 Candidatus Acidiferrales bacterium
CCGTGCCCCGGATGTCGCCACCCGGGCGGTGGGCTCTTACCCCACCTTTTCACCCTTGCCAAATGCGCTCGACCGGAAGTGGCGGGCCTCCGGTTTTGCCGAAGGCCTGCCGCCGAGGTCCAAGCATCACCGGCGGTCTATTCTCTGTGGCACTTTCCGTGGCCGTCGCAAGATCCTGAGAAGCTGCCAGTGGCAGCTTCGAAGGGCGCCTACGACAACCCCCTGGCGTTACCAGGCGCGTTGCCCTGCCGTGGCCGGCTCTTGCGAGTTCACCACGGCCGGAGTCCGGACTTTCCTCCCGCCCGCTCCGCCTTCGCGAAACAAGCCGGCGATCACCCGACTCACCCAAAATTATTATACGCCATCCGAGGCACCACCTGAGCGCGTATTGAGTCCATTTGACGCCCGTTTTGGGTGCTTTTGGGAGCATGGTCCATGCTGCTGTTGCTGCACTAAATGCAAGGCCAATTATGCAGTTCTGGAAAGCCGCGGCGCCAGTCGCAGCTTTCAAGCCGAGAGCAGTTTTTCGAACTGCGATTCGTCGAGGATGGGAACTTTCAGGGATTTCGCCTTGTCGAATTTGGAGCCGGGGTCAGCGCCGACGACATATCAGAACGCAGTTGAGAATGGTGATGTCGGAGTCGAAGTAGATCGTGCGGGGCACGTCTATACCGCCGACATACACCATTTACTTCCTCAGGCAGCGTCTTCGACAAGCTTTTCTGGATTGCCGTCCGTCGGTTCTGGTCAAAGTGGAAACAAGCGCCCATGGGTCAGAGTTATAACAGAAGGCTGGCGGCGGGGCGGCCGCTATGTTATTCATTCAAAGCCGGCGAGAATTCTGGCGAGGCACAAATCATGCCAACTTGCAAACATTCAAATCTATCGGGGGAACTCATATGATAGCGATTCGGTCGCTGTGGATTGCCGCATTGGTTTTCGTGGTGATGGGATTCGGGCGGAATCCGTTGCCCGCAGCTCAGAACACCGCACAGGAGTCACCCGTCGCCAAGCTGACGCAGGCGGACCTCGACGAAGGCAAACAGCTTTATGCGGCGGAATGTTCGGGGTGCCACGGAGTCGACGGCAGCGGAGGAATGGGTCCGAATATTCGCACCTCGGCGCAGGCAAGGGGTGATCAGGGGATGTTCTCGGTGATTCGAAACGGGGTGTCCGGGATGGCCCCGATCATGTCGTTGAACGACAAGAGGGCTTGGCAGGTCGTGGGATACGTTCGCACGTTCGGCGGCTCGGCTTCCGGCGAGGCAGCCAAGGGCGACCCGGCCAAAGGGAAAGCGGTTTATGCCACGAATGGCTGCGCGGGATGCCACGCGATTGCCGGACAAGGCAGCGGAGCGGGCCCGGAGCTGACCCGCATCGGCAACTCGCGCGCGCCAAAGTACCTGCACGACATGCTCCTGAATCCCGGTGCGAATCCACCGGTGGATACGGCGCTGACGGAGCGAGCATCGTTCACGGGTTATCTGCTGACCAACGTGGTCACGAAGGACGGCCACAAAGTATCCGGCATACGGGTGAATGAAGACACGTTCACGATTCAGTTGCGGGACGTCGGCGGCCGCTACTACTCATTCGACAAGGCCGATCTGCAGAAGATCGAGACGGAGCCGAAGCAGAGCGTCATGCCGAGTTACAGCAACCTCTCTGCCACGGAACTCGATGATCTAATCGCATACCTTGCCAGCTTGAAGGGGGCCCAATGAGAACCTTCAGACACGTCGTCGCAGCCCTTGCACTACTGATCCCGATGTCAATTTTTGCACAGGTACCTTATGAGCGGCTTCTGCACTCCGACCACGAGCCGCAAAACTGGCTGACCTACGGCGGCAACTTCCAGTCCCAACGCTTTTCCGCGCTCAAGCAGATCAACACCGAGAACGCAGCTTCCTTGAAGACGGCGTGGGTCTACCAGATGAGGTCCGCGGGCATTGTGGAAACGTCTCCGATTGTGGTGGACGGAATTATCTACATCACGGAACCGCCGAGTACCGTGACCGCTCTCGACGCCCGCACCGGAAAGGCGCTGTGGCGCTGGACCCCGGTCGTACCAAGGGACCTGGTGGCAGTCGGACTTTTCCCCACCAATCGGGGAATCGCGGTGCTCGACGATATGGTCTACGTGGGGACCATCGATGCATACCTGGTCGCGCTCGACGCGAAAAGCGGCGTCGTGCGATGGAGGACCCACGTGGCGAATAACAAGGACGGTTATGCCATCACGCAGGCCCCGCTGGCGATCGATGGAAAAATCATCACCGGGACCGGCGGAAGCGAATCCGGCGCACCCGGCTTTCTCGCCGCCTATGACCCTAAGACCGGCAAAGAGCTGTGGCGGTTGTGGACGGTTCCCCGCAGCCCGAGCGATCCCGGCGCCGACACTTGGGCGAACGACAGTTGGGTTAACGGCGGCGGCGATACCTGGAACGGCGGCTCCTACGATCCGGAGTTGAACACGATCTACTGGGGCACCGGAAATCCCGCTCCAGACTGGAACGGAGAGGGCCGGTTGGGAGATAACCTCTTCACGTGTGCCCTGATCGCGGTGGATGCGGATACCGGGAAAATGAAGTGGTACTTCCAGTTCTCGCCGCACGAAACGCACGACTGGGATGCGGCCGAGATTCCGATCCTGTTTGACTCCACGATCAACGGCAAGCCCCGGAAGCTCGTGGCCATGGCCAATCGCAATGCTTTCTACTACGTGCTCGACCGTGTGACGGGGGAGTTCCTGGTCGGCGTTCCGTTCGCCAAACAGACATGGGCCGAAAAACTCGATGCGAAAGGACGTCCCATCAAACTGCCCAACACCGAACCCACCGTCGAAGGAAATCTCGTCTATCCCACGCTGAGTGGAGCGACCAACTGGACGAGCCCGTCGTACAGCCCGCTGACGGGACTTTTCTACGTCCCCACGCGCGAGAGCGGCGCCTACTACATCAAGGGCGAGCTCAAGATGGCGCCTGGCAACTCCGTGGGAGTCGTAGGAGGGGGAGGAGGAGGGGGACGTTGGATGGGCGGCGATGATACATACGGGGCGATTCGCGCCCTCGAGGCAACCACAGGGAACAGGAAGTGGGAGTTCAAGATGGTGGGCGACTCG
Source organism: Candidatus Acidiferrales bacterium (assembly GCA_050018375.1). Lineage (GTDB taxonomy): Bacteria > Acidobacteriota > Terriglobia > Acidiferrales > UBA7541 > Palsa-295. The sequence goes on from JBEKAE010000036.1 coordinate 3,122, forward strand.
TGGACGGCCACGCTGGCGACCGCGGGCGGCCTCGTCTTTTCAGCAGATACCGGGGGCAATTTTTTTGCTCTCGACGCCGAAACGGGCAAGCTGCTGTGGCACACGCAACTGGGAGGTTCGAGCCGGTCGAATTCAGTGACGTATGCAGTGGACGGTAAACAGTACGTCGCCGAGACGGCTGGCGTGGGCCTGTTCGTGTTCAGTTTGCCTTAAGCGGCGAGTGGGATCGACAGCCTTGAAGTGCCAGTAACACGGCGCGATGAGGATCGATCAAACGCTTCGCCCATCGCGCCTGATTCGTGCCCTTGTGTCTCGCCAAAATTCAAAACGGGTGAGACGTTGGGCTCATGCGCGACTGTAGATAATTTTGTAACTGCGAAAGCATCCAGTTTCAACAAGATTCAATAGACTTCAACAAGCAGGCCGTAAACGCTTCAACACCAATCACTTAAAATCAAGAAGAATCCATAGATTTCAATAGGCCTTGGAATCTGGTTCGGGACCAGGAGGTCGGTGGTTCAAATCCACTCGCCCCGACCAAGGGAATTCAGCCGAGCTATCTGAGGAAAGTGGCAACAGTGCTGGTAACAGTTGGTTGGTTTTAGCAGTTTGATTGGGGCTTTCTGCGTTTGGTAGCGATACCGGGATTCGAACCCGGATTTTGGCCTTGAGAGGGCCACGTCCTAACCCTTAGACGATATCGCCTTAGCCCGTGCTCCCCCGGCGTTCCGCAGCACCGCCGCAAGAATCATCGGAGAATTTCGGAGTGGATTACTTCGCAATTTTCGCACGGCCAAATCTCCCGTGCAAGCGCGCGGAATCCATTTTGAGGGCTACCTTCGATCTTGAAGGAGTGGGGTGCGAATGGGGATTCATTATTACATACGTAACACATTCTCGCAGTTAAGCGCCCTACGACACGGGAGTTAGGGATAACCTGAAGACTGGGGTCGGGTCCAGGTGGGACCTAGGGCGAATAACTCGATTGGCGCGTGGGCGCACTTGACGCCCCATCGGCTGGGCTGGCTATTCTTCGCCGGGGCGACTGGTGCTTTCGCGCTGGCCGCATGGCTGCGGCATTTCCACGCCGGGCTTGATCTGTGGCTCTACGGCGAAGTCGAGCTAACGACGGGATTCCTGGCGCTCACGTTCGCGATGATCGCGGTGGCAAGATTCCGTGGAACGAGCGACCGCCTGTCGCTTAATCTCTCCTGCGGATTTGTCATCGTCGGCGTCACCCTGATCAGCTCGAGCTTCGTCATCTTTCGGTATCCGCAACCTAATCCTGATGAAACGCTGCGCGACCCGACGACGTGGGTCATTGGCTCCACGATCGTTGCCCTCCTGATGGTAGCGGCGCTATACGAGGAGCGCCGCCAGCCCAAGGCTCGCCACCCTCTCCGCGAGATCGCGATCGCGTTGTGTGCCGTCCTGCTACTGAGTGTTGCGCTGAGCAAAACGCACGGCTGGCTGCCCGCAGATTTCGTTGTGCATCCCGGCGGAGTGTTCCCGAGGCCCGGGAATCTATTTCCCGCGTTGCTCTTTCTGGTCGCAACGATCGGATACTATCGTCGCTTGGACCACGCGCATTCTGCATTCGATCATTCGTTATACGTGATGACAGGATTGAGTGTAGCGTGCTGTCTCGCGGCGAGCCAATCGGAGCATCGGCTTGACGGGCCATTTGCGCTTGCGGTCGGGCTGCAGTTCACGAGCTACGCTGCGCTGCTCGGCGGTGCGCTGCTCGACAATGTGAAGCTGTTCGAAAATATCCGCCGATTGGCTGCGAGCGATTCCTTGACGGGACTTGCGAATTACCGGCGCCTGATCGACGCGCTGGAGACCGAGATCGAGCGCACGAAGCGCACGGGAAGACCATTTTCGTTGGCGCTATTCGATCTCGACGGGCTGAAGCGGATCAACGACGAGTACGGACACGCGGTCGGCAGCCGAGCGATTTGCCGCGTGGCTGACGCCCTGCGATTGAACTGCCGCGCGATCGACACGGCCGGCCGGTACGGCGGAGACGAGTTTGCCCTGGTTCTGCCGGAAACCGGAAAAGACGCCGCGCGCGAGGTGGCGCGCCGCATCTGCGAGAGCATCGCGAAGCAAGGAGACCAGCCACGCATCACAGCGAGCGCCGGCGTGGCCGTCTATCCGCAGGAAGGGGAATCGGTGTCGGGCATCTTGGCCAGCGCTGACCGCGCCCTCTACCGGGAAAAGGGGCGCACGATCCGAAGTCTGACTGCAGTGAGTTGAGGGACGATGCCATCTCGTTCGCCGTTGCCGCGGCTCGGTGCCCAGACGTGCGCCCGGCTAGGGCGAAGGTGTCTGGGCGAATCGTCGCGCACTCGGAAACTACCTTCTGCAGCCTCTTCAGCTCTTGCGAACAGGCACATGGACGAAACGTCGCTTCTCGCAAACTGACCCGCCACCGAATTTTCACAGTCGCGTTGTGCTAGAATCCCGGACTCTATGGAGCGTGCGGGAGAATTTCTGGGACGAGTTGTGCGGCGGCTGGAGCGGCCCGAGGCGGCGTTCGCGTGGCTTGCGAGCGCGTGGCCCGCGATCGTGGGAAAAGCGCTCGCGGCACATACCCGGCCAGTGCGGTGCGACGCCAACTGCCTCGAACTGACGGCCGACGGCAAGGCCTGGCAGAACCAGATCGAATCCATGCAGCGCGAAGTCTGCGGCCGGATCAATCAGGCCTGGGGCGGCAACCTCGTTCGCCACGTTAAGGTCGTTGCTGCCAAACGCGCCTTTTGCGCCCCGGAAGGGTCAGCGGGGCCGGGTCCCAATCGAATTTCCCACGAAGCCGACAACGAGCACATCCCCTTCATTCGCCGCCGCCGCGCGTAGACCTGCCGTCATCTCTGAAGATCCCGCGGGAATCTTCGGCACCACGAAGTCCACGGGGACTCGCGCTTGCATTGCAGTTCATTTCTACTAAGATAAACCGCATGAAAAGCTTGACCAGAATTGAGCGCAGCGGGGGGCGGAGGGAGCCCCCGGTTATGGGTTACCATTGCCGCGCCTCGCGCATTTCTACTCGACACTGCTGCCGAGTAGAAACGCGCGTAAGTCATTGCAAACAAAGGGCGGGGGTATCGTCTACCCGTCACTGGATCCGAGGGCCTTTCGAGCGGCTTTCTTCCGCGGAATCGAGCCTCCAATGAAAATAAGCCGCGAGGATGTGCTGAAGGTTGCCGAACTGGCCCATCTCGGGTTGTCGCCCGAGGAGGTGGACAAGTACCGCGAGCAGCTCGACAGCATTCTCACGTACGTAGAGAAGCTGAACGAGCTCGATCTCGAGAAGGTCGAGCCGATGGCGCAGGTGCTGTACGCAGGCTCCGGAGACAGCCATCCCGAGTTGCGCGAGGACGTGCTGCGGCCTTGCGATGTCGCTGCGCCAGTTCTCGCCGAGGCCCCCGACGCGGCAAAGCCGTTCTTCCGCGTCCCGAGGGTAATCGAGAAATGAGCGCGCCTACTGCATGGACGGTTGCCGGTGTGCGCGCCGCGCTCCAGGCGAAAAAAGTCTCGGCGCGGGAGCTGGCTGCCGAGTTCTACGGCCGGATCGACCGCCGCAACGGCGAGTTGAATGCGTTTCTGACTCTTTCGCCGGAACGCGCCTACGCGCAAGCCGACCGGATCGACGCCGCCATAGCACGGGGCCAGGCTCTGCCGCCGCTCGCGGGAGTACCCGTCGCGATCAAGGACGTGATCAGCACGCGCGGCATCCGCACCACCTGCGCCTCGAAAATTCTCGAGTCGTACGTTCCACCGTACGATGCAACGGTCGTCGAGCGCCTCGATCGAGCGGGCGCCGTGTTCCTTGGCAAGACGAACTGCGACGAGTTCGCCATGGGCGGCTCGAACGAGAACTCGGCCTACGGCCCCGTGCGGAATCCGATCGCGCCCGACCGTGTTCCCGGAGGCTCGAGTGGCGGCTCGGCGGCTGCGGTCGCGGCCGGCCTGGCGGTCGCGGCGCTCGGCACGGACACCGGCGGCTCGATCCGCCAGCCCGGGGGTTATTGCGGAGTTCCGGGTCTGATGCCGACGTACGGCCGCGTCTCGCGATACGGCCTGGTCGCCTTCGCGTCGTCGCTGGATAAGATCGGGCCGTTTGCGGCAAACGTCGCCGATGCCGCCGCAGTGATGGCCGTCATCGCGGGCCACGACGCCAACGATTCGACTTCGGCCGCGGTTCCCGTCCCCGATTACGCGGCGGATCTCGACAAGCCTCTGGACTGGCTGCGGATCGGCGTGCCGGAGGACTACTTCGGCGAAGGGCTCGATCCCGAGGTGAAAGAAAAGGTCCAGGCGGGCATCGCGATGCTCGAGCGCCTCGGCTGTCGCCGGATTCCGTTGCAAATGCCTCACACGGACTACGCCATCGCGGCGTATTACATCATCGCGACGGCGGAGGCAAGTTCCAATCTCGCGCGATACGACGGCGTGCGCTACGGCTTGCGGGTACCCGGCTCAACGCTCGTCGAGATGTACCGCAAGACGCGAGAACGCGGCTTCGGACCCGAGGTGAAGCGCCGCATCATGCTCGGCACTTACGCTCTCTCGGCAGGCTACTACGACGCCTATTACTTGCGCGCGCAGAAGGTTCGCGCCCTGATCGCGCGCGATTTCGCCGATGCGTTTCAGAAAGTGGACGCGATCGTCACACCCACGTCGCCGACCGCCGCGTTCCGCCTTGGCGAAAAGACCTCCGACCCTCTGCAAATGTATCTGGCGGACATCTATACGGTTACGGGATCTCTCGCGGGGGTTCCCGGGATATCCGTGCCCTGCGGCAAGACGAAAGGGGGGCTTCCCGTCGGAATGCAAGTCCTTGCCCCGCATTTCAGCGAACGCCGCGTTTTGCAAATCGCCTCCGCGTTTGAGAAAGCCGGTGGCTCCGGAGCCTAAACGCCATTCGTTTTTTCCGCGCCTCAGAGCCTCCGATCGGTTACGCTTCTCGCCCCGGGCGCAAGTTGCGCCATAGGCAACAAATTCCTGAAATTGTAGAAAGGTTCTGAGAATCGACTACTTTTTTCACTCTTGTACCGCCATCGCGAGCGCGATTCAACTCTGAGTTTCGTCCCATCTGCGCTCAAATCACAGAAGACAAGAGAGTTCGGGAATGGCGAGTAATCCGAAGGTCTAGGCCCATTGGTACGGAACGACTATTGCAGGCGATTTAGGCGGCGTTTAGCCTTGCTGTAGCATCACACAGATTGAGAGGCCCAAATGGTCCGAGTCAAGTCGAGCCAAAAGGTCTTCACCGAGGAAGAGGCCACCAGCCTCACCGGAATCTGCCGCGAGCACCTTCGAGGTCTCGCTCGGAACAAGCATCTCGGGACACCGGGATACGCGGCCGAAGCAGCCGGCTCTGCAGCCGAAAAGTGGCTCTTCACGAACTCCGATCTGGCGATCATGGCCGTCCTCCACCCTCGCTGCGAGCACTGACTTCGCGCCCATCCTCGAGTTTCTCCGCCTGCCGGCAAGACGTCTTCGCCGAAACCGTTGTGACAACGGCCGTACCGGGCTATCCTGAGTTCAGCTCAACTGAACTGCTCTTTGCGGCATCTTAGCGTTCAGCGGGGATCATTCATGCCAGGAAGCCGGGACGTCAAGCGCACCCCGATGGCCCTCGCCGCAGGGTTGGCGGTGCTGGCTCTGGCCACCGCCCTCGCTCCGCCTATGGCGGGGCAGCAACCTGCACCTCCGCCTTCAACAGCTTCCAGGGGCAGCCAAGCCAACTCAACGACAACCGGACCTGTGCTCCCACGCGGGAAGAAGCTCGTGCTGAAGGACGGCAGCTTCCAGCTTGTCCGCGAGTACAAGGTTGAAGGCGACCGGGTCCGGTATTACAGCCTCGACAGCTCGCAGTGGGAACAGATGCCCGCCGACCTGGTGGACTGGGGTGCGACCAAGAAACTGGAAGCCGAAGAGGCGCAGCGCGATGCCGCAGTCGTTTCGAAGGTGCATCGCCAGGAAGACGCGAGACGTGCCGAGACGGTCGATATCGACGCCAGCCTCGAGGCAGCGCCGGGAGTCTTCCTGCCGCCGGGCGTGGGCCTCTTCGTGTTCGACGGTCACGGCGTCTTTTCGCTCACACAGGCCGAGATCAACTCGAAACTCAGCAAGGGACACTTCCTGGAGCAGGTGCTCGTGCCGGTTCCCATCGTTCCCACTCGGCATAACATCTCGATCAAAGGCGAGCGCGCCACTCTCCGCGTTCGAAACGGTGAGCCCGAGTTCTACATGCGCACGGCCGACGCGCGCGAGCCGGAGATGGTGCTGATTCGCGCGAAGGTTCATGCAGGCAGCCGGGAAATCGAGCACGTGGACGAACTGTTCGGCGAACAGGCGGAGTCGGCGAACACCGTGGCGATGCAGCGCTGGGAAGTTGCGGGAGGCGTTTACCGCTTCACGCTGAGCCAGCCGCTCGCCGCGGGCGAGTACGCCATGGCGGAAGTGGTCCGGGATCAGGGTGTCAGCTTGTACGTCTGGGACTTCGGTGTCGATGGCGGGGCGGCGCCGCGGGCGAAACCCAACTGAGGGCGCGCCTAGCGCACTGAGGACGGCTGCGGCTGGAGAAGCTCCGCCAGAAGTTCGGCCAGCGCCGAAACGTGAAAGGGCTTTTGCAGGAGGCGCGCGCCTTCTGCGCGGAAGCGGTCAAAAGCCTCCGGCTCGAGCAGTTCGCCGGTCATGAAGACGAAGCGCGGCGGCGAACCGCGATGCTGCGCGCGGACCTCCTTGGAGAACTGGTCTCCGCTCATGCCGGGAAGGTTGAAATCGCAAACGATAATCTCGCAATCGTTCGACGCGAGGTAGGACAGCGCCGCTTCGGAACTCTCGACCGCTCCGACCGTCATGCCCCTCGCGGAAAGCCCTTCCTGGACGACTTCCCGGATTCCCTCTTCGTCGTCCACGACGAGGACCGTATGCCCCTGAAGCGCTTCGTTGCCGGGCGACACCTTACTTGCAGCCGGAGCCGGCGGAGCAGCTAGCGGAGAAGCCTCGGAAACGAGCGGCAGAAGGACATGGAATGTGGCGCCCGCGCCAGGTGTGGATTCCACTTTCACTGTTCCGCCGTGCTCTTTGGCGACGGCGAGGCAGAGCGTGAGACCGAGTCCGCCGCCACCGCCAGGACGCTTGGTGCTGAAGAAGGGGTCAAATATTCTGTGCAGGTTCTCTGGAGGAATGCCCGCGCCGTCGTCGGCGAAGGTCACGCGGACCGTTTCGTTCTCCCGACCGAACGAGATCGCGAGATTCCCGCTATCCCGGAAGCCTGCAATCGACTGCTCCGCATTCGCGATGATGTTCGAAAAGATCTGCACGAGGAGCTTTCGGTCGCCCTCAACCGGGGGGAGATCGCGCGGCGCTTCAAATACCACGCGAACGTTCTTCTGGCTCAAGGCCGCCTGGTGAGACTTCAGGGCGTCCTGGACAATCTCCTCCAAGTTGAGCTTCGAGCGCCCTTGAGGCGACCGGCGCGAAAAGGAAAGAAGATTCTGGACGATACTTGCGGCGCGGCGCGCTTGTTGCAGGATCAAATCTGCGCGCCGGCGCGCGGCGTCGTCGGGAGCGTGCTCACGAAGAAGATCACTGACGCCGAGAATGGCCGTGAGCGGGTTATTTAGTTCGTGCGCCGCCCCGGTCATCATCTCGCCCATCGCTGCAAACTTCTCCTTTTGGGCGAGCTGCTGCTCGATTAAGAGCGATTCCGTGACATCTAGCCCGGAGGACACGATGCCTGTGATCGCCCCGTTCTCGTCGAAAAGGGGACTGGCGCTGATTCGGAGAACCTTCCACGTGCCGTCGACATGCCGGGCACGCACGTCAAGGTGCGCGTGCGCCAGACGGCCGGAAGTGATGTCGTCGCACATATCTGCGAGCTTCATCTGGTCTTCCGACCCGACTAGCTGGCCAATCGGCTTGCCCAGGTATTCCTCCGGCCGGACGCCGAGAATAATTTTTAAGCGCTCGCTGACGAACGTGAACCGCCCCTCACGGTCGAGCACGACGATGAGATCCGGAAAGCACTCGATAAGACGGCGATTGAATTCCTGCTCCCGGTGGAGCTTTTTCTCCATTTCGATGCGATCCGTAATATCTACAATCGTGCCCTGAAATCGAACCAAACGGCCGGCATTGTCGCGGATGGCGAGCGCAGACGCCCGGCCGTGCATGAGAGACCCATCTTTCCGGCGGTAGATGATGTTCCGGTCCTGGACCGAGGCATTTTCCGCCGTGTCGCGGACGAGCTGTTCCCTCTGGGCGGGGTCCGCGTACAGGTCGCGGATGTTGTGCTTTTTCAAGTCCTCCAGGCTTTCGAACCCCCACATTTGAATCAACGCAGGATTCGCGTCGAGAAGCTGCCCTTCCTGGGTCGAGAAGAACACGCCCGCGCTGAGGGACTCGACAAACTGGGTGAAGCGCATTTCGGATTCTTGCTGCTCGGTGACGTCGCGGGCCCAGCCCGTCACCGCAGCGATCCGACCGCCTTCCACCACCGCCTGAAACCAGCAACTGAAGTACCGGATGCTCGAATCCCTCTTCAAGCGAACCGGAAAGACTCCGGACCACGGAGCGCCGTTTGCAAACACGGAGAGCGAGCGGCGGGCGTCCTCCAGAGTGGGCGATTCGATGAACTCACTGATTGGGTGACCGATCAAATCCGGGAATGAAATGCCGAGGATTTCCGACAGGCGGCGGTTCGCAACCCGCACTTCGCCGTCAACGGAAAGCGTAAAGACGGCCTGGTCGAGACTGTCGATCAGCTCCCGGTAGTTATGCTGGGAACGGGAGATGATCTCCACGAGTTTGTCAATTTGAGTTTCGGAGGGAGATCCCGGTCCGTTCGGCGCGCCGCGCGTTCCTGATGGTTGCGTTGGCATAAGCTCGACCTGTCGCTTTATGGTTCGCGAAAGTTGCGCCCCCAAGGCTGGCCAATAAAATTCTACAGACCGGGGACACGAACCGGAAAAAAGAAAGCCGGCCTATACCAAATTGAGTAATAGCGATCAATGAAGATGTGCGGGGGCGGATCTTACTGAGCAGATAGGGTATTACAGGGCAGGCCTCACTGTGCTGTGAGGCCTGCCGTAGGGTTGTTCTTAGCTCTCGGCGACTGCGTCGGTATCCTTCCGCAGGAAGTCGAGCGCTGCGGCTTCTTCGGGCGTGAGCTCAGGCTCCATCGCTTGCGGCTCCTCCCTGGGAATCTCGGTGAGGAGCTGGATATTGCGATAGCGCTCGAGGCCCGTGCCCGCCGGGATCAGGCGACCCATGATGACGTTCTCCTTCAAGCCGCGGAGGTAATCGACCTTCCCGGAGATAGCCGCTTCGGTGAGGACGCGGGTCGTCTCCTGGAAGCTCGCCGCCGAGATGAAGGAATCGGTCGAAAGCGACGCCTTGGTGATGCCAAGCAGCAACGGGCGGCCCGTGGCCGGGCGGCCGCCTTCGCGGATGATCCGGTCGTTCTCCTCGCGGAAGCGGAACTTGTCCACCTGCTCCTCGAGAAGGAACGTCGTATCGCCCACATCTTCGACCTTCACCCAGCGCATCATCTGGCGAACGATGGTCTCGATGTGCTTGTCGTTGATGTTGACACCCTGCAAACGGTAGACCTCTTGAATCGAGTTCACGAGGTAAGCTTGCGTGTACTTTTCCCCGAGGACGGCAAGAATGTCGTGGGGGTTGAGCGGACCGTCAATCAACGGCTCGCCGGCCCGGACGTGCTCGCCTTCCTGCACGTTGATGTGAACGCCGCGCGGGATGGAATATTCCTTCACGGTTTTCCCATCTTCGCTCTCGACGTAGATTTTGCGCTGGCCCTTGGCAATCTCGCCGTACTTCACCACGCCATCGATTTCGCTGATGACAGCGGGATCGCGGGGTTTGCGTGTCTCGAAGAGTTCGACCACGCGCGGGAGACCGCCGGTGATGTCCTTGGTCTTGGTGGTCTCGCGCGGAATCTTCGCGAGCACGTCACCTGGCTGAACGTCGTCGCCATCGACGACCATCAAGTGGGCGCGCGAGGGCATCAGGTACTTCTTGCGGACGCGGCCGGCCGAGTCACGGACCTGAATGGTCGGCTGGTGCTTTTCGTCACCCGGAGGAAGCGTGACGACGAGCTGCGAAAGGCCGGTGACTTCGTCCACCTGCTCTTCGATGGTAAGGCCGGGCTGCAAGTCCTTGAACTCAATCGTGCCAGCGGACTCGGTAAGGATCGAGAAGGTGTACGGGTCCCATTCGACCATGGTCTGGCCGAGCGTGACGGGCTGGCCGTCTTCGACCTTCAGCCGGGCTCCATAGACGACGTGGTGCCGCTCCTTTTCGCGGCCTTTCTCGTCGACGACGGCGATCAGGCCGGAACGGTTCATGGAGATGAGGATCTTGCCGCGGCCCTCGACGACCTTCAAGTCGATGAACTTCACGAAGCCGTTGTTGCGGGCCTCGACCTTCGACTGCTCGGTGACGCGGGTGGCCGTGCCGCCGATGTGGAACGTCCGCATCGTGAGCTGCGTGCCGGGCTCGCCGATGGATTGCGCGGCGATGACGCCCACCGCCTCGCCCATCTCGACGAAGCGGCCCGTGGCCAGGTTGCGGCCATAGCAGCGGCCGCAAACTCCGCGGCGGGATTCGCAGGTGAGCACCGAGCGAATCTTCACTCGCTCGATGCCGGCGGCCTGGATGGCGTTGGCCAGCTCTTCCGTGATCTCCTGGTTGATCTCGACGATTACGTTGCCTTCGTAGTCTTTGATCTTCTCGAGCGAAACGCGGCCAACGACGCGGTCGCGCAGCGGCTCGACTTCGACGCCGGCTTCGAGAATCGGCTCGACGTAGATCCCGTCGGCCGTGCCGCAATCGAACTCGTTGATGATCACGTCCTGAGCGACGTCCACGAGGCGGCGCGTGAGGTAGCCGGAATCGGCGGTCTTGAGCGCCGTATCGGCCAGGCCTTTACGGGCGCCGTGGGTCGAGATGAAGTACTGCAACACAGTCAAGCCCTCGCGGAAGTTCGAAGTGATCGGCGTTTCAATGACTTCGCCGGAAGGCTTGGCCATCAAGCCGCGCATTCCGGAAAGCTGCCGAATCTGCTGCTTCGAACCGCGGGCCCCGGAATCGGCCATGACGTAGATCGGGTTGATCACGCCCTGCTTATCCTGTTCTTCGAGCGCCTTGAACATCTCGTCGGCGACTTTTTCGGTGACGTCCGACCAGATGGCGATGACCTTGTTGTAGCGCTCGCCGTTGGTGATGGCGCCATCGAGATACTGCTGCTGGACCTTGACGACCTCGTGCTCGGCGGTGTCGACGAGCTTGAACTTCACGCTGGGGATGACCATGTCGCTGATGCCGATGGACACCCCTGCCTTCGTGGCGTAGAGGAAGCCTAGCTCTTTCAACTTGTCGAGAGCCACGACGGTCTTCTCAAGCCCGAAGCGGAGGTAGCAGTACTGCACGAGCGCCTGCACGCCCTTCTTTTTGAGCAAGCCATTGATGAAGGGCATTTCCGTCGGCAGGTGATCGTTGAAGATCACGCGGCCGACCGTGGTGTGCAGGAACTGTTTGTTCAGGTTGATCGGCTCGGTGTGCGAGACGTCCTGATCGTCGTAGGCGTTGGTGAGATCGATGACCTCACCGGTGTAGCGCATGCGGATCGGCGTGAGCAGCTCGACCTCGCCCGCTTCGAGCGCCATAACGACTTCCTCGCTCGACCCGAACGCGCGGCCTTCGCCCTTTGCCTGCGGCTTGGCCTTCGTCATGTAGTAAATGCCGAGCACCATGTCCTGCGTGGGCACGGCGAGCGGATACCCGTTGGCCGGGGACAGAATATTGTGCGAACTGAGCATGAGCACCGAGGCTTCGACTTGCGCCTCAGGCGAAAGCGGGATGTGCACGGCCATCTGGTCGCCGTCGAAGTCGGCGTTGAACGCCGTGCAAACGAGCGGATGGATGCGGATCGCCTTGCCTTCCACGAGCACCGGCTCGAAAGCCTGAATGCCGAGGCGGTGGAGCGTGGGAGCGCGATTGAGCAGAACCGGATGCTCGCGGATGACGTCCTCGAGGATGTCCCAGACGATCGACTCCTGCGCCTCCACCAGCTCCTTCGCCTGCTTGATCGTGGTGCAGTGGCCCGCGGCTTCGAGCTTGTGATAGATAAACGGCTTGAAAAGCTCGAGCGCCATCTTCTTCGGCAGACCGCACTGGTGAAGCTTCAGCTCCGGCCCGACGACGATCACGGAGCGGCCGGAATAGTCCACGCGCTTGCCGAGGAGATTCTGGCGGAAGCGGCCCTGCTTGCCTTTGAGCGTGTCGGAAAGGGACTTGAGCGGGCGATTGTTCGTTCCGCGCAGGACGCGGCCGCGACGGCCGTTGTCAAAGAGCGCGTCGACGGCTTCCTGCAACATGCGCTTTTCGTTGCGGACGATCACATCGGGCGCGTGCAACTCCATCAGCTTCTTCAGCCGGTTGTTGCGGTTGATCACGCGGCGATAGAGGTCGTTGAGGTCGGAGGTGGCGAAGCGGCCGCCGTCCAGAGGCACGAGCGGGCGCAGTTCGGGCGGCAGCACCGGAATCACGTCGAGAATCATCCACTCGGGCTTATTGCCGCTCTTGCGAAACGCTTCGAGCACCTTGAGGCGCTTGGCGTACTTGATCCGCTTCTGCAAGCTCGGATCGACCTTCATCCGGTCGCGCAGGTCGGCGGAAAGCTTGTCGACGTCCACGCGGCGCAGCAGCTCCTTGATGGCTTCGGCGCCCATGCCGGCCTGGAATTTGCCGGGAAAGTCGCGCTGGAGTTCGCGGAGCTTCTCCTCCGGAATGATGTCCTTCTCCTTGAGACCGGGAACCTCGCCGGGATCGACGCAGACGAAGGTCTCGAAGTACAGGATGTGCTCGAGATCGCGCATGGTGATGTCGAGCAGGTAGCCGATGCGGCTCGGCAGACCCTTGAAAAACCAGACGTGCGAGCAGGGCGAAGCGAGCTCGATGTGGCCAAGGCGCTCTCGGCGGACCTTGCTGAGGGTGACTTCGACGCCGCACTTGTCGCAGATGACGCCGCGATGCTTCATGCGCTTGTACTTGCCGCAGAGGCACTCCCAGTCCGTGACGGGCCCGAAAATCTTGGCGCAGAACAGGCCGTCGCGCTCCGGCTTGAAGGTGCGATAGTTGATCGTTTCCGGCTTCGTTACTTCTCCGTGCGACCACGAGCGGATTTTTTCCGGACTCGCCAAGCTGATGCGAATCGAATCAAAATCCGCGATCTGGCTGGCACGGTCATAAGGGCTTGATCGATACAAGGGCGATCCTCCTGTCCCGGCCGCGCCGGGACCAAAAAACGTTACAGAATCTTGTGAGCCGCGCCCGGAAAAATCCCGGACGCGGCGCAATCAATCGGCCGCTTCCGCCTTTTCCACCTGCGGCTTCTGGCGCTTCATCAGCTCGACATCCAGGCAGAGCGACTGCAATTCGCGCACGAGGACGTTGAACGATTCGGGCACGCCGGGTTCGATTCCCGGCTCGCCCTTGACGATGGCCTCGTAGATTTTGGCGCGGCCGTAAACGTCGTCCGATTTCGCCGTCAGCAGCTCCTGCAAGATGTGCGCGGCGCCGTAGGCCTCGAGCGCCCAGACTTCCATTTCCCCGAAGCGCTGCCCGCCGAACTGGGCCTTGCCGCCGAGCGGCTGCTGCGTGATGAGCGAATACGGACCGATGGAGCGCGCGTGGATCTTGTCGTCCACGAGGTGCGAAAGTTTGAGCATGTAGATGTAGCCGACGGTGATGTTCTGCGCGAAAGCGTCGCCGGTCATGCCGTCGTAGAGCGTGATCTTGCCGCTCTCCGGCAGCTCGGTGAACTCGAGCAGGTGGCGGATGTCCGATTCGCGGGCGCCGTCGAACACCGGCGTCGCGAACGGAACGCCCTCGCGGAAGCTGTATGCGAGATCGAGCAGAGCCTCGTCATCGAGCTCGGAGATCGTCTTCCAGACGGAAGTCGGACCGAAGGCGTCCTTGAACCACTTGCGGACGCCTTCTGCGCGTCCCTCGTTGTCCAGAACTTTGCCGACGCGCTCGCCCAGCTCTTTCGAAGCCCAGCCGAGATGCGTTTCGAGAATCTGGCCGACGTTCATACGTGAAGGAACGCCGAGCGGGTTCAGGACGATTTCGACCGGCGTGCCGTCCGGCATGTAGGGCATGTCCTCGGCGGGAACGATCCGCGCGATGACGCCCTTGTTGCCGTGGCGCCCGGCCATTTTGTCGCCAACCGAAAGCTTGCGCTTCATAGCGATGTAGACCTTCACCAGCTTGATGACGCCCGGCGGCAGCTCGTCGCCCTTCTTGAGCTTCGAGATGCGCTCGTCGGTGATCTTCCGCAGGACGTCGATCTGCCGCGAGGTCATTTCCTCGACCTCGTCGATCTTTTCGATGAGCAGCGGGTCCTTGTCGTTGAGGCGGAGGCGCTTCAGGTTGCGCGTCGAAATCTTTTCCAGGATGTCGCGCGTCAGTTCCGCGCCCTTGGTGAGCAGGCGCTTGTTGGTGCGTTCGTCGTGCAAGTCGGCGACAAGCTTCTGCCCGCCGAGCAGGTCGTTCAGGCGCTTCAGCCGCTCGTCGGTCAGAATGCGGATTTCATCGGCGAGGTTCTTTTCGAGCTTCGCCATGTGCGCCCCTTCGATGGCCTTGTGGCGCTCGTCCTTCTCCGCGCCCTTGCGGCAGAAGATTTTGACGTCGACGATGGTGCCCTCGATTCCGGGCGGGCAGTAGAGCGAAGCGTCGCGAACGTCGCCGGCCTTTTCGCCGAAGATCGCGCGCAGAAGCTTTTCTTCGGGCGTCAGCGTGGTTTCACCCTTGGGCGTCACCTTGCCGACCAAGATGTCGCCCGGCTTGACGGTGGCGCCGATGCGGATCACGCCGCTTTCGTCGAGGTTGCGAAGGAAGCTTTCGTTGATGTTGGGAATGTCGCGAGTGATTTCCTCGGGGCCGAGCTTCGTATCGCGAGCCTCGATTTCGTACTCCTCGATGTGGATCGAAGTGTAGTAGTCCTCCTCGACCAGCTTTTCGCTGACGAGGATCGCGTCTTCGAAGTTGTACCCACGCCAGGGAAGGAACGCGACGAGCACGTTCCGCCCGAGCGCCAGCTCGCCACGGTCGGTGCAGGGACCGTCCGCGAGGACTTGTCCCTGTTTCACGCGGTCTCCCGCGCGCACCAGCGGCTTCTGGCTGATGCAGGTGTTCTGGTTTGACCGCTTGAACTTCGTGAGCAAGTAAATATCGGATCCGACTTCGCGGCTGAGCACGCCGGACTGATCGGACTCGACGCGGACGATCACGCGCTCCGAATCGACCTGATCGACGATGCCGTCGCGGCGGCAGACGATGACCGCGCCGGAATCGCGCGCGGTGACGCGCTCCATGCCGGTGCCGACGAGCGGCGCCTCGCCCTTGATGAGCGGCACCGCCTGGCGCTGCATGTTCGAGCCCATCAGAGCGCGGTTCGCGTCGTCGTTCTCAAGGAACGGGATCAAGCTCGCCGCCACGGAGACAAGCTGTTTCGGCGAAACGTCGATGTAGTCCACTTCTTCGCGGCTCTTCAAAACGAAGTTGCCGGCCTGACGGCAGTTGACGAGCTCGGTGGTGATCTTCCCGCGCTCATCGAGCGAAGCGTTGGCCTGCGCCACGACGTAGCGGTCCTCTTCCCACGCCGAGAGGTAGAAGCAGTGCGGCTCGACGACGATGCGCCGGCGCTTCAGTTCCTCGTTGGTCGCTTCGACCTTTTCACGCTCGACGATTTCGCCGGCCTTGAATTCGCTGTCGCCCGAGTTGACGATCTGCACGAAGTCGATCACGCGGCCGCCCTTCACCTTGCGATAGGGCGACTCGATGAAGCCGAATTCGTTGATGCGCGCGTAGCAGGAAAGCGAGCTGATCAGACCGATATTCGGACCTTCCGGCGTTTCGATCGGGCAGATGCGGCCGTAGTGCGTCGGGTGAACGTCGCGGACCTCGAATCCGGCGCGCTCGCGCGAAAGACCGCCCGGACCGAGAGCTGAAAGGCGCCGCTTGTGCGTGATTTCGCTGAGCGGGTTGGTCTGGTCCATGAACTGCGAAAGCTGCGAACTGCCGAAGAATTCCCGGATCGCGGCCATCACGGGCTTCGCGTTCACGAGGTCGTGCGGCATGGCCGTGGACATTTCCTGGTACACGGACATCTTTTCCTTGATCGCGCGCTCCATGCGGACCAGGCCGATGCGGAACTGGTTTTCGAGCAGCTCGCCCACCGCGCGGACGCGCCGGTTGCCGAGATGGTCGATGTCGTCGACGGTGCCGATATTCTTGCGAAGCTTGAGTAAATACTTGATCGCGCCGACAAAATCGCCGGGATCGAGCGTGCGCTTGTCGAGCGGCGTCTCGATGCCGAGCTTGATGTTGAACTTCAGGCGGCCGACCTTGCTGAAGTCGTATTTGCGCGGGTCGAAGAACATGCCGTTGAAGAGCGCGGTGGCCGTCTCAAGCGTCGGAGGATCGCCGGGACGCAGTTTGCGGTAGATTTCGATCAGCGCTTCTTTGGGCGAGTGGATCGTGTCCTTGTCGAGCGTGCGGGAGACGATGATGCCCACGTCGTCGCGGTCCGGGAAGCACACATCCACTTCGGTGATCCCGGCCTCGGCGATCGTTGTCCACATTTCGGCGGTAAGCGGCTTGTTCGCTTCGAGCAGGACTTCACCCGTCTGCCGGTTCACCAGTTCGCCCACCGTGACAGCGCCTTCAAGATCGGCAACGCCGATCTCAGCCTGCGTAACGCGCGCCTTGACGAGTTCCTTGTAAAGCGGCTCGCTGATGCGCTTGTGCGCGCCGACGAGCACTTCGCCAGACTTCGGATGCTTGATCTCGCGCGTGAGCTTGCGGTCGAGCAGCCCTTCGGAAACGTTCCAGAAAAGATCGCCCTCGCGCAGCGAGATGCGCTCCACCTGGTAAAACGTCCGTAGGATGTCCTCATTCGACTTCATGCCGAGCGCGCGCAGGAAAATGGAGCCGAGGAATTTGCGCTTGCGATCGATGCGGACGTAGAGGATGTTTTTGGTGTCGTATTCGAACTCGACCCACGAGCCGCGATAGGGAATGATCTTCCCGAGGAAATAGCTGCGGTTGTTCGCGGTCTCGAAAAAGACGCCGGGCGACCGGTGGAGCTGGCTAACGATGACGCGCTCGGTGCCGTTGATGATGAACGTGCCGTTCTCGGTCATCAGCGGGATGTCGCCGAAGAAAACTTCCTGCTCCTTGATGTCGCGGATCGACTTTGCGCCGGTGTCGGGATCCTTGTCGTAGATGGTCAGGCGGATCGTGACCTTGAGTGGGGCGGAGTACGTCATCCCGCGTTCCTGGCACTCGTTTACGTCGTACTTGAGCTGGAGCGTGACCGGGTCGCCGCACTTGTTGCAGAACGTCGGAGTGTTCTTGTTGAACGTGCCGCACTTCGCGCAGATCACGTCGCCCGTCTTGTACGGGTTCGTGACCACGGACGCTCCGCAATTCCGGCAGGTGGCGCGCAAGTGGTGCAGGCCGCGCAGGTGGCCGCACTTGCACTCCCAGTTGCCGATCGCGTAGTCCACGAAGTCGAGCTGCGATAGCCCGCGGAAATCCTGGATCGGGAACACGGACGTGAATACGGACTGCAAGCCCGTGTCTTCCCGCTCGCTCGGCAGCAGATCCATTTGCAGGAAGCGCTGGTACGACTTCTTCTGCACGTCAATCAGGTTGGGAATCTGGACCGTCGTCTTGATCTTGGCGAAGTCCAGGCGTTCCCGCTCGCGAATGACGCGATTACCGTTACGTTGACTCATCGACTGACCTCTTTAGGATGACGCCGAAAGCGGCAGAGCGGGCATACACCTGCCCTGCCGGTCCGGGAAGGACGCGTTTGATGGCCTGTATTCCAAGGAGCGCGCGTACGCGAATTCCTTTGCAGCCCGGCACATGGCCGTTCAGGGCTGCCACTACTTGATCTCGACCTTGGCTCCGACGTCTTCGAACTTCTTCTTGATCGTTGCGGCCTCGTCCTTGTTGACGCCCTCTTTCACGGTCTTCGGAGCGCCATCGACCAGGTCCTTGGCTTCTTTCAAGCCGAGGCTGGTGACTTCGCGGACAGCCTTGATCACGTTGATTTTGTTCGCGCCGACCTCGGTCAAGACCACGGCGAACTCGGTCTTTTCCTCGGCTGCTGCTGCGCCGGCGCCCGCCGCTCCACCTGCGACAACCACCGGAGCCGCTGCGGCCGCTGACACGCCGAAGGCCTCTTCCATCTTCTTGACGAGATCGGAAGCCTCAAGCAGCGTCAGGCCCTTGATTTCTTCGAGTATTGTCTCCACTTTGCTAGCCATTGCCTTTTTCTCTCCTCCCCAAAAAATGAAAAGCGAATTGACCAGAAACTTAAACTACTGAGCTGCTTCGGGCGCTGGAGCGCTTTCAGGTGCCGGCCCGCCCGCGCCGAATTTGTTTGCCTTTACGGCTTCGCTCGTCACCACCGCCAGATTGCGCGGCAGGGCTGCGAGTGCCGTTGCCACGCGCTGCGCCGGAGCATTGAGCATGAACATGATCTTGCTGATCAGCTCTTCCTTGCTCGGCAGCTGCGCAAGCTGGCCGATCTCCTGGATCGAGATGACGCGGCCCTCGACCCATCCGGCGCGAAACTGGAACGCCGGAACGTCTTTCGCGACCTTGGTCAAAATCTTTGCGAGCGTGACCGGGTCCGTCTTCGTGTACGCAATCGAGTTCGTGCCCTTCAGGCCCTTCAGCAGGGGCTCGGCGGGGGTGCCTGCGGCGGCGCGCTCGGCGACAGTGTTCTTCACCACCTGATAATGGCCGCCCGCTGCTTCGACCGAGCGCCGCAGCTTCGTATCCTGCTCGACCGTGATCCCCTGAAACGTCGAGAGAATGACGGTCGAAACACTCGCGAGCTGGCTGCGAAGCTCTTCGGCCTGCGTCTTCTTTTCGGCTTTCTTCTTCATCCCAACTTCCTCCGGCCTGGTTCTCGTTATGCCGCGACCGCTGTAGCCGCTTCCGCCTCGGCGTGGTCGATCAAGATCCCCGGACCCATCGTCGAAGTCAGCGTAATCTTCTTGATGAACTTGCCCTTCGCCGAGGCGGGTTTCGCCTTCACCACGGCGCCCAGCAACGCCTGGGCATTCTCCGCAAGAGTCTTCGCCGCGAAGCTGATCTTCCCGATCGGCGAGTGGATCAGGCCCGTCTTGTCCAGACGAAACTCGACTTTGCCGGCCTTGATTTCCTTCACCGCGCGCGCGATATCGAACGTGACCGTGCCGGTCTTGGGGTTGGGCATCAGCCCGCGAGGACCCAGGACTTTGCCGAGCCGCCCGGCGGACTTCATCATGTCCGGCGTGGCGATCACGGCTTCGTAGTCCGTCCAGCCTTCGGTAATCTTCTGCACCATGTCTTCGCCGCCGACGAAATCGGCGCCGGCGTCCTGCGCCTCGCGGACTTTTTCGCCGCTCGCGATCACGAGCACGCGCTTCGATTTCCCAAGCCCGTGCGGCAGGACGACCGTGCCGCGCACCATCTGGTCCGACTGCTTCGGATCGACGCCCAGGTTGAGCACGAGCTCGACCGTCTCGTCGAACTTCACGAAGTGCGCCTTGCGAAGAAGCTCCGCAGCTTCCTCGAGGCGGTACGGCCGCGCCTCGACGAGCTTGCGGGCGCGATCAATGTTCTTTCCACCGACTTTTGCGCTGCGGCCCATTCCAGTCTCCTGCTCCCTTAATCGGTGACTTCAATGCCCATGTTGCGGGCGGTGCCCATGATCGAACGCACGGCAGACTCGAGCTTTGCCGTGTTCAGATCGGGCAGTTTCGTCTTGGCGATCTCTTCCACCTGCTTGCGCGACACCTTCGCCACTTTGTTGCGGTTCGGCTCAGGCGAACCCTTTACGATTCCGGCCGCGCGCTTCAGAAGCTCGGAGGCCGGGGGCGTCTTCAGGATGAACGTGAAGGTGCGGTCGCTGTAAATCGTCACCAGCACTGGGATGATCATCCCATCCGGCTCTTTCGAAGTCTTGGCGTTGAACTGCTTGCAGAAATCCATGATGTTCACGCCGTGCGGACCGAGCGCCGTGCCGACGGGCGGCGCCGGAGTCGCCTTCGACGCCGGCAACTGCAGTTTCACCGTTGATTGAACTTTCTTCGCCATCGCTCGTGTCCCCTGTCTGCCTACGCGACCTTTTCGACCTGCGCGAAATCAAGCTCGACCGGAGTTGACCGGCCGAAAATCGTGACCGAAACCTTCAGCGTGCTGCGGTCCGCGTTCACTTCCTCGACCACGCCCGTAAAATTCGCAAACGGGCCTTCTCCGATCCGGACCTTCTCGCCGCGCTCGAATGAAAGCTTCGGCTTGGGCTTCTCGGCCGTGGTAGTGGCCCGGTTCAAAATATTCTGTACTTCCTCTTCCGTGAGCGGCGAAGGCATCTGCCCGGAGCCGACGAAGCCGGTGACCTTGGGAGTGGATCGGACGACGTGCCAGGTGTAGTCGTCCATGTCCATCTCTACCAGCACGTATCCCGGGTAACACATCCGCGGCGAGATCACTTTCTTGCCGCCGCGCACTTCGACCACCGATTCGGTCGGGATGATGATTTGACCGATCTTGTCCGTCAGGCCGAACGCCGCCACGCGGCCTTCGAGGCTCTCCTTCACCTTCTTCTCAAATCCAGAATAGGTGTGGACGATGTACCACTGCTTCGCCATTCCGGTTCCTTCACCGCTTAGCATAATTAATCAACCAGCCGATCGCCTTGCTAAACACGCCGTCGGTTAGGGCAAAATACAATCCGAAGAACGTGACGGTCACAATCACCACGATGGTGGTGGACATCACGTCCGCGCGCGACGGCCAGTTCACCTGCTTCATCTCGACGCGCACCTCGTGCAGGAAGTTTCCAAGTCGTTTTGGGTAGCCGCCCAGTTTCCCGACCGGCTCCATCAGCGAAAATCCGCTGACGCGGTGGGTTTCCTCTTCCCGGTTTGTGCGTGCTGCGTCCGCCATATCGTTACCTGCTCTCGCCCGTTCGATCCTAGCTAAACCGCCAGCCCCGCTGCCACGAAAGCTGGCAGGGGAGGAGGGATTCGAACCCCCACATCCGGTTTTGGAGACCGGCGGTCTACCGTTGAACCTACTCCCCTAATTTCCGCCCCGGCCTACTTAACCTCTTTGTGCGCGGTGTGCTTCCGGCACGTATTGCAGAACTTCTGAATCTCCAAACGGTCCGGATGCTTTTTCTTGTTCTTCGTGGTTGTGTAGTTGCGGTTCTTGCAGTCGTTGCATTGCAATGTAATGATTTCGCGCATGGTCGTTTACTCGATAATCTCGGAGACGGCGCCGGCGCCGACCGTGTGGCCGCCTTCGCGAATCGCGAACCGCAGCCCCTTCTCCAACGCCACCGGCGTGATCAGCGTGATCTCCGCCGATACGT
>JBEKAE010000037.1:0-24453 GCA_050018375.1 Candidatus Acidiferrales bacterium
TGATAATCCACGCCTATAATCATCATGTTCGGCTCCTTCCTCCCGAGCCTTTTGGTCATCGACAAACCAAAGTCTACTCGGGCCTAAGGAGCCGACATTGTTATGAAATCATGTGGAGTCCTGGTACGCCACTTGTCCGCGCCAAATTTTCCCCTGGGGCGGCGATACGGCCAAAAACCTCGTTTTTCGCTTCCGGATCTTTCGCGAGCGCGCTGCGCCAAGGGGAGGCAGACGGCGATAACAGCTGAACGTAATGACGTGCAGATGGCCAAGCCCGTAGATGCGCTTGAGGCCATTGGGCATCACCCGGACCAAAAGCCCCACCCTCATACACCGAGGGTAGGGCACCCGCAAAACATGCTCTGCAGTGAAGTATCGCGATGGTGTCATGCGCCCACGTGGGCGGCAAAAACGTTGCTCCGCGCGAAAGGCCGGGCCACCCGCCACCCGCCTTTCTTTTCCCTGCGAAGATGCCGCGCTAAAGTCCACGGCGTTACATCTAAGCCTAAGTTCAGAAGAAGCTGGGCCCGCCTTCCCGATACAAACCATCGGGACGCGAACGGCGCGGAAGGGCGGCCGCCGCGAGTGCAACACATAAGAGAGATTCTTCGGCGCGAAGATCGTGGCCTCAGAATGACGACGTAGAGGCGCATGGCGAGCGAAGACGCCGCGCTGAAGTCCGCGGCGCTACGTTAAAACCTAAATTCGAAAGAAGGACGGCCCGCCTGAAGGCGGCCGCTGCGACTGCAACACCAAAGCTGGCGGCTACTCCCAGCCCGTCTTTGAGTTGTACGGCATCGTGGTACCCACGGCTTCGATCTCGTGGATCTTGCCGCCGCTGACCTTGAAAATGTGCGCGGCGGGCAGGTCGAACGGCTTGAAATTCATATCCACGTGGTCGACGTCCTTCACGCCGACGATCTTCACGAATTTTTCTTCCATGGGATGCCGGAATTGCGAGAGGCCGAAGACCAGTCCGGTTTCGGGATCGGCAATCCAGACGCGGCGAGGCTCGATGCGCTTGATGTAGTCGAAGGTGTGCGTACGCAGTTGAGCCGAACAGCCCATCGCTCCCAGAGTTCCGAATCCGGGCTTGTCCGGCGGCGGATTGCCGGTGGTTTGCATTCCGTTCTCGCGCCGTACGCAATCATCGGCAAACGGCGCATCGTTGGCGTCGGCCGTGACCAGCGCGTCGTAATACGAGGCGCCGATTTTCAGCATCTCTGCGCGAGGGACTCGTTCCGCCGGAGGGACCGTGGCCAGCAAGCCGGGCCGCGGCGTCTGTAGGTTGGCCAGACTTCTCTCGCTGAGGTTGCGCGCGATCAAATGCTCGGCTTCGGCGATCTTTCCGTTGACGATCTTCAGCCGCAGGGCCAATTCCACCGGCTTGTCGTTCTCCTGCATGATTCCAAGGAATCCGACCTCTTCGGAAACAGGGTCGGGCACATAAATCTTGAAGGTCGTGGGGACTGCGGACGCGGTTTTCCAAAGCCCCTCGCCCGGCTTCATGGGAACCGTGTTCTCCACGAACTTGGCAGTCGGCGAAAAGTGGACCTGCGAGGGATCGTGCGCCACAACGGCGGCCAGGTATGTGTCGACGGTGTCTTTCAAACAGGCGCGGTCACATTTCGCCGGGCTGGCTTGCAGTTGCTGGGCGACGGTCAGAACGGCGGTCGAGACGAGCAGGATTGCAATTGCTCCACGTATGGCCTTCATATGTTTTCCCCCTGTTGCTGTGCGTTCGCCGTTCGAAGTCACAGCGAATGCACTATATACATCATCGGTACCGTGCTGACTAGTGCGGCGCGCGTCTTGCCCTCATCCCGGCCACCAGAGCTAAAGCTATTGACGCCGGAAGATTCCCGCGCTACATACTCTGCGGCAACAACGTTTTTTCCTTAAACTAAACTTTGATATTCTCTAACCATGGGGGTAGGTGCGCATGTCCTTTGAGAAAAGATTGCTCGGCGCTGCCGCGCTGGCTTTGGTAGTGGCGCTGCTTTCTTCTGTGGCCGCCGCCCAGGAAGAGCCGAAGCGCCCGCCACCGGTGCCGGGCTTTCCGATGGGCCCGTCCGGACGCGTCACGAGCTTCACAGCCGATCCCAGCACGATTCAACCGGGCCAGTCTTCCACCCTTACCTGGGCCGCGGTGAACGCCGACGACACTTCCATCGATGAGTGCGTGGGAGTTGTGCCGACCAGGGGAAGCCGCCAGGTTTCTCCCACGGCGACGACCACCTACACATTCACCGCCGCCGGCCGCGGCGGCACGGACAAAAAATCGGTGACTGTCACCGTCGTCGGAACTACTCCGATTGAACCCGCTGAGGGCAATAAAGGCTGCGTAGCTGAAAAGGACATGCCGGTGCCCCAGATGGATGGCCATCCGGACCTTTCCGGCGTCTATATCGGGGGTTTTGGCATTACCAATCGAACGAATCCCACGCTAAAGCCCGGCGCCGAAAGCTTCAAGATTGTTCCCAAAGAAGACGACCTCGGCCAGGGAGTTCTCTGCGTCCCGCCGGGCGTGCCCGCTGCCACCATGCAGCCGTACCCGTTGCAGATTGTCGAAAAGCCCGGACTCGTGGTGATCCTCTACGAGGCATATCATCTCTTCCGCGTGATCCATACGGACGGACTCCCTCACCCTACGGACCTCGATCCTACGTGGATGGGAAACTCGGTGGGTCGGTGGGAGGGGGACACGCTGGTTGTGGATGTGACCGGGTTCAACGACAAGACGGAGATCGCCGGTTTCCGTCACACGACGGCGTATCACGTGGTCGAGCGCTACCGCCGCACCAGGTATGACATCATCCAGTACGAAGCTACTGTCGAGGACTCGAATGTTTTTGCGGCGCCCTGGAAATACGGTGGGACGCTGAAACTTCATCCGGAGTGGGAGATACAGGAGTACGTCTGCGAGGAGAACAATCAGAAGTACCAGGACCTATTGAACAAAAAATAGCCTGGACTGGTTACACTAGATTCGCGGGCCCGCAAAGAGGCCTCATTCGGGGGAATGTCAATGAAAACGAAGTCTGCCATCTTGTTTGCCTGTCTCTTGCTTGCGTGCGCGGCACCGGCGTTCGCACACCATTCGGTGTCGATGTACGACATGGCGCATCCCACGACCGTTACGGGTCTCGTGACGAAGCTCGATTGGACGAATCCTCATGGGTACATCTACGTCGATGTGAAGAACGCAACGGGAGAAATCGAGCACTGGGCCATCGAGATCGACAGTCCAAATTTTCTGAAGCACAACGGCTGGACGAGCACCACGGTGAAACCCGGCGACACGATCACCTGCACCGGCGGCCGCGCCAAGAGCGGGGCGCTGACCATGCGTTGCACGATCGTCAAGCTCTCGGACGGCTCGGAGCTCAGGTCGTAGAGCCGCATGTCTATCTTCCACTTTTGCCAGTGGCTCGAAGCCACATCCGTTGGGGCTGCCATACGCGACTCGAGTTGGCTGTTCCCGGTCATCGAGTCGATTCACGTGCTTGGGATCGTTGTGTTGGTCGGTACAACGGGACTATTCGATCTGCGTCTGCTCGGCCTTGGCTTTCTACGGAATCAACGCGTTTCGCAGGTGGCCGAGCAAGTCATGCCGTGGGTGTGGGGCAGCTTCGCCGTAATGTTCGTCACCGGCGTGCTGATGTTTTCCTCCGAGGCCACGAAGTGCTACACGAGCTGGTTTTTTCGGATCAAGCTGGGACTACTGCTGCTCACGGGGCTGAACGCGTTCATCTTTCAGTTCGGAACCTATCGCCAAATCGCCAATTGGGATGAGGCCACGGTGGCGCCGGCGGCCGCCCGGGCCACAGCCTGGGTCTCCCTGTTGCTCTGGGTATTTATCGTATTTGCCGGACGCGGAATAGCGTACTATTAGCGCGGTCCGGGGGGACCGCCGCATGCGCTTCTGCCATTGGCTCTCGCAGACCTGGTTTATCGCCTGGATCACCAATTCCGTCGTGATGTCCACGGTCGTCGAGTTGACGCACTACTTCAGCCTTTTCCTGCTCGTAGGATCGATCGTAATCATCGATTTGCGCATCATGGGTCTCGCGGCGCGGCGTCGCAACGCTACCCAACTGGCTGACGATCTGTTTCCCCTGATGTGGACGGGCCTGGCGTTGAATTTCCTGTCAGGATTCCTGCTTTTTGCGGGTGACGCCCCGACTTTCTGGGTCAACTGGGTGTTCCATATCAAAATGACCGTTGTTTTGGTCGCGGTGATATTTGGCATCATCGTTCAGTGGAATGTGCGGCGGTGGGACCGGCCGTCCGGCATACCGATCGGAGCAAAGCTGCTGGCTTTTGTGTCGCTGGCGTTGTGGATCGGGTCGATTCTTGCGGCAGTCGAAGTTCCGGCCCTAACGAGCGTGGGGTAGCCGCAGCAAGGGAATGGGAGGGCGGGCGGAATGTACCATCTTTTGTTTTCCTTCTGCGAGTGGCTGCAAAACACCGACTGGGCTTTGAACATCGCCGGCTCCACGTGGGCCTATCCCTACGTTCAGATGATCCATTTCTCGGGCTTGTCACTGTGGGTGGGCACGAACCTCGCACTCGATCTGAACCTCCTCGGGGTGGGTCGCAAGCGTATGACGCCCGCTGAACTTTCCGGTGCGCTGTTTGCCTGGAATTGGATCGGTCTTGGCATCGCGGTTACCGGGGGATTCATGCTGTTCGCCACGGCGGCCACGTCGTTCATCGTCAACCCCGCTTTTCGCTTCAAGCTGGGCGTCTTTTTCCCGATTGCGCTCATTCTCCACATCGTGGTTCAAAGCAAGGCGCGCACGTGGGGCCAGACCACAACGACTCCGGGCGTTGCCAAGGTCGTGGGTCTGGCCGAACTGTCGTTCTGGATAGCGGTTGCCGCGGCTGCCGTATCCATTCCCATCTACGAACACATTTAGGGTGAGTCGTTGAGGCCTCTCTTCCTCTGTTTTGCAGTTGGCTTCGCTGCCTCTCTTGTCCTCGCGGGTTGCGGCAAGAAGGAGTCGAGCGAGAGCGGCCAGATCGCCGCTCCGACCGCGACCGTTGATCTCGCCACCGCCGCAAAGATCACGGGCACAGTCACGCTCGATGGCGCGCCGCCGGCGCCGCGAAAGATCATCATGACTGCCGGGCCCGAATGCGCCAAGCTGCACTCCTCGCCCCTGACGTATCCCGAGGTCGTTACGGGCGACCATGGCGCGCTCGCCAACGTCCTCGTCTACGTGAAATCCGGCCTCGGCAGCTATCGCTTTGACGTTCCCGCAACGCCCGCCGCGCTCGACCAGGTGGGCTGCATGTACGAACCCCACGTCCTTGGTCTGATGGCCGGACAAGCCCTTGAGATCAAGAACACGGATCCTATCGTCCACAACGTCCACCCGGTGCCGCACCAGAATCGCGCGTGGAACAAGTCGCAGCCAGTCGGCTCTGCTCCCATCGAGACGTCCTTCGAGCATCCCGACTTCGCCATTCCCGTACTCTGCAATCTTCACCCCTGGATGCGCGCCTACCTTTTCGTCTTTGCCCATCCCTATTTCGACGTCACTTCGACCGCGGGATCGTTCGAACTGAAGAATCTTCCGCCCGGCACCTACACGATCGAGGCCTGGCAGGAGAAATACGGCACCCAGGACCAGACGGTCACGCTTGGGCCCAAAGAATCCAAGTCCCTCGCGTTCACCTTCAAATCCGCACCTTAAGCCGCCTCTGGCAGGGAACTCGTTAGCTCTACAGCATTGTCCCGCTTTACGAATTCCTTATGGATCGCTTACACCTCGTTTACCGCGGTAGCGCTATCGTATGAGTCACCGCACGCAACGGTTTGAAGTGCGGCCGTCGCGCTTTGAGGCGGACGCACAGTTGCGATGCGGTTCCGATGATTGATTCCCCCCATCCCGGCGACAGGGTCGGTCCTTACCGGATCGACAGCCTCGTGAAGAGCGGCGGCATGGCTTCCGTCTTCCGCGGTACGGATACGCGCACAGACCACCCGGTCGCGATAAAAATCCCCCATCCCCAGATGGAGGCCGACGTCCTGTTCTTCGACCGCTTTCGTCGCGAAGCGGAAATCGGCCGGAAGCTCGATCATCCCGGTGTCGTGAAGGTGCTGCCCGACGAAGATTCCGGGCGTGTCTGCATGATTATGGAGTGGGTCGAGGGCCGTCCCCTGCGTGAAATCCTCGACGAGGAAAAGAAACTCTCTCCGGAGAGGGCGGGGCGTATTGCGCTTCGCGTCTGTGATGCGCTCAGCTACATTCACAGTCATGGCATCGTCCACCGCGATCTCAAGCCAGACAACATCATGGTCGATGGCCAGGATCGCATCAAGCTCATCGACTTCGGAATCGCGGGGCAAGCGGGAGTGCGGCGCCTCACGTTCGCGAAATTCACGAAGGCCATGGGAACGCCCGACTATGTGTCTCCGGAGCAGGTCAAGGGGAAGCGCGGCGACGCCCGAAGCGACGTCTACTCTCTCGGGGCAATCCTGTATGAAATGTTGACGGGCGAGGTGCCGTTTCAAGCGCCCAACCCGCTCACGGCGTTGAACCAGCGCCTGCTCGCGGCGCCCCCTCCGCCGCGCGAAATCGATCCGGAGATTCCGCCTCAGTTGGAGGAAATCATTTACCGGGCGCTGGAGCGTGAACCGGCGCACCGCTATGCGACCGCGCGCGAATTCGCTTGGGATCTCGAGCATCCCGATCAGGTCGGAGTTGACGAGCGGCGTGAGTTGAGGAATCTCAGAGCTTCGCACGTTCCGTCGAAAAGTTTCAATTGGTCGTACATCGCGTTGGCGCTGATCCCCATCGTCATCTTCGCATTGCTTCTGCTCGTCGCCCACCAGCAGTAACTGCTCTGCGTCAGCTTCGATAAGGCTGCCAAGACTACGGCGTCTGGTTCACTTCGCGAGCGCGTACGATGAATCGATCGGGCGCGGACCCGACGTAGTCGAATGGAAAACAAGTAATCAACGTCAACTCGTGTTCCCGTGATGCTTGAAGAACGCTGAGGTCACTGGGCGGAACGACTTCCGTCCATTCCACTTGGTACTGAAGAGCGCGGCCCGGAGTTTCGAATGTGACCGTATCGCCCGGACGAATGAGCCGAAGCGAACGAAAGAACGTGTCACGGTGTCCGGCGAGAACGACATTCCCGTCGTCGCCCGGCAAGGTCGTATTTGGTACGTGACCGACTGCGTGCCGGAGCACCTGGGCGGAATCTCCCTCTGCGACCATTGCTCGGAGCCCGAGCCGGGGTATCTGAAGCCGCCCGATAACGTTGCCCTCTGCCGGAACGGCGGATGGGCTCGTGGTTGTCGGCTCCAGAACCGTAGTCTCGAAGTTACGATCGTGGACCGCTTGATAGCGTCGAGCCTCGCCGACCACGTAGCCTGAGTACCCCAGCGCAACGATCCCGATCAGCAGAAGCACACCCGATATGACGCGAAGGACCGCTGCGCGCGCTGCGTGCCACGGTTTCACCGAGTGACTGACGGGAATCATGGCGCCTTCCCACCGGAATCTCTTGAGGGATGCTCTTCGTCGGCAGGGAAGTAGCCGGGTTTCGTTCGAGCGCGAAGTTTCCCATATCCCGGTGCATCGGCCTTCACCTGAACCGTCCGAAACGAGCTGTCTCCCTTCCCCTTCGGCGGGATGTACCCGAGCGTGTACTGTTCGCGAAGATCGATTGCGATTTGTTTCGAGGTATCGATCACAGATTCCGCAGAGTCGGGTAAATAAGCGATGCCGCCGGTGTCTTTCGAAAGCCGTCGCAAAACGCCCGGGTTTTCCCCTTCCAGCGTCTGACCGACCAGGCCGATGCAGTAGACGACGACGTGCGACTGCTGGGCCAGCTTCAGCACCTGAGAAAGCTTGTGTTGGCTGGCGTCGTCGCCCCCGTCACTGACGATGATCAGCGCTTTCTTGTCGTGCGTGCCGAGTTCCAGGTGACGGAATCCTTCGACGATCGCATCGTATAGCGCGGTCTCTCCACTCGCGGTGACGTTTGTGATCGCTTGATCGAACTCCATCGCATCGTTCCTGTCAGGCGGCTCCGGACGCGGAGGGAAAGGAAAGAGCCTGCGTTCGAATGCCGGCTGACCCATCACACTGCATAGACGACTACCGATCGTTTGGTAGTGTCAACTTTTTTTAATTATCTGCTTGCACCTCAGCTTATTGCAGTGATCCGAATCACGTCCTGATGTCATCCGAACACCATGTGCATGTCGCGTTCCTGCAAGGACTTGCGCGGCCAGCCCCGAACGGTCGCAAATTCCCACCATCCCAAATCCTGATGACATGCAATCCGATTTTGGATTTGCATGTTTCGCAGCAGGCTTCCTAAAGTGAAGTATGAACGCGTACTCTGAGCGAAGCGAAAGTCACGAGATCGAGGTCTTGCACGAGATCGGCGAGCGCATCGCCGCGTCGGATCCCCTTTACATCGTTCTGAAGTTGGTCGTCGAATTCGTGGCGAGCGTCGTGAAGTGCGATTCCTGCTTCGTCTACGTTCTCGAAGGAGACGAGCTCATTCTCCGCGCTTCCAAAAACCCACACGCCGAGGTCGTGAACCGGCTGAAACTCAGGATCGGGCAGGGGATCACGGGCTGGGTCGCCGAACACAAGAAGCCCGTGGCCATTGCCAGCAAGGCGTCGCTCGATCCGCGGTTCCAATTGTTCCACGAACTGCCCGAGGATCGCTTCGAAGCGTTTCTGTCCGTGCCCATGCTATGCCGCGACAAGCTTGTCGGGGTGATCAACTTGCAGCACCGCGACTCGCATATTCATAGCCAGCGGGAAATCCACCTGATCTCGACCATCGGTTTTCTGGTGGGGCCCGAGATCGAGCTGGTTCGTCTGGAAACCGAAAGCTCGCGGCTCTCCGAGCTCTCCGAGGCGCGCCAGTTGGTCGAAACCGCCCAGAAAACGCTCGGCCGCAACCTGCAGATCACGGAAGAAGACGCCTACCTGATATTGCAGAAGGAAAGCCGGCAGCGCCGCAAGTCGATGAAGGAAATTGCCGAAGCCATCCTGATCGTCGACGAAATCCTGGGTGGGCAACGCAGTTCCGATCCCTGCTAGCTCTGTGCCCTGTTGGTCGCGGTTATGGCTGCTTGGCGCGCTCGCGGATCATGAGGATGGGCTTGGGGACGGAGCCATTTGGAGAGTACGGCTGGCCGTCGATCAGCTGCGTGAGCTCGCCCTCCTGCGCATTCTTCGGCACGAACTTCCATTCCGTCGAGGGGGCGTACTGATCTTTCTGGATGGCCACGAAATAGAGCGCGCCGGATTTGACGCGGACGTTGAGCAGGGGGCCGTCGCCGAAATCCTTGTGCGTGTCGTCGTTGAGGTTTCCGTCTTTGTCGCGGCCGATATCGAAATTGTTCAGCGTGCCGGCAATATTGCCCCTTTCTTCCCTAACGACGAGGATCGCAAAGACTTCTCCCTTGAAGCTCGCCTTCCACGTGCCCAGGAACGGCTTGAGATCAGGCTGGGTTTCTTTGGCCTGCTGTCCGCTTTGGCCAGCGAAAGCCGAGAGCACGGATGCGCCGAGGCAGATGAATGCGATGAGCAGCGAGCTGCCGAGGAGCAACGCTGCGGCCTTGCGTCCGTTCGCTCTTCGACTGCGGCTGGCGAGTTTCATCGTCTTCCTCCAAACGCTTTTCCAAACGGGGCGCTACGATCCGGTAGAAGAGTAGTGCCGAGTCCCGAGATTCCAAAGCGAAATGGCGAGCGCGAGGAATACCGCCGCGACGACGGGGACGAACGGCGCGTACTCCGGCACGACCGCGCGTCCAAGCAGGCGCACGCTCGGATAAAATGACGCGAGCCCAAAGGGAATGATCCAGCAGAGAACGAATTGCACCGCGCCGCTGTAGATCGAGAGCGGGTAGCGGCCAAAGGCAATCACGTTCCACACCGGCGGATGCACTCCGACGCGGTCCTCGAACCAGAACGACAACGTGGTCAACATCAGAAAAATCGCAAGGTAGATCACACTCGCGCAGATTCCGAAGAAAACGAGCATCGCCATTTTCCACGGCGTCCACGCCACATGCAGGCGATGCGCCGCCCACCCCATGCAAAAGAGTCCCGTCACAATCCCTTGCAGCGCCTCGATGCGAAACGTCTCGAACAGAATCTGGAAAAGAGACGAAATCGGCCGGAGCAGGATGCGATCGAACTTCCCTTCGATGATGTAATCGTTCCCGAAATTGTACAAGTTCGCCGCGAGGATGTTGAAAACGCCGTACGGAATCAGAGAAAAGCCGTAAAGAAATACTTCCTCCGGCAGGTTCCATCCTCCAAGCTGCGGAGCTTTCCTGAAGAGAACCAGCACAAACGCAAGTCCGAAGACTGTCGCGGTAAAGCTGGTGATCACGCTGACGACGAAGTCACCGCGATAGCCCAACTGCACTTTCGCGTACTGCGTGAAATAGTCGAAGAGGAGCATGCAGTACCGCGAGGTGTTGGCGGCAGCGGCGGCGAAGCCGCCCTTCTCTTCGCGCGTCGTATCGGGGGGCAGAGCCGTGGCGTTCACGCTAGCCTCCTTGAACCGTCATGTTGCGCAGGCAGCGGTTCCACCAGAGATGCGCCATCACGAGCAGCGCCACGACCCAAAGCCACTGAATTCCCAGCGCGTGCAGCGACTGTGAGTGGTTCAGGTTGCCGAGATAGATTTGCAACGGTGTGTACGCGATGTGTTCGAACGGCAGCCAAGCCATTACCTTGCGCACGCTGTCCGGGAAAAACGACATCGGGAGCAGTAGCCCTGACAGCAGTTCGATCAACCACTGTTTCGCGCGGACCAGCGCCAGGATCGACTTCAGCGGTATCGCGCACGTTCCGATCATGAAGCCGATGGCGCCCATCAGGAAAAAACTTCCGAGGACGGATGCGAGAAAAATGTAGAAATGTCCGCGCGACGCCGGCCCCTGCATCGGAAACACGAACGCCACGACGGCCGCCGTCGGCACGGTCAGCAGGCCGAGGCGAAAGGCCGACTCGCCCATCGAACGGCAAATCCACATCCACTGCACCGAGACGGGCTTGATCAGGTCCATCGAGATTCTGCCGTCGATCACCTCGTAGGCCATCTCCTGATCGATGGTGTTCGTGTAGAACGAGCGGATGATCCAGCCGACGCTGACGTAGGTGAGCATCTGCGCCATGTTGTAACCGGCAATCGACTGCCCCGGGTGGTAGACCGCGCTCCAGATGAAATAGTAGATGGTCACGTTCAGGGAATATGTGATGATGCCGGTGAAGTAGCGCAGGCGAAACGCAAGGATGTTGACGAACCCCACGCGCGCGAATTCCGCGTACGGCGCCAGAGATTCGATCAGCTCGCTCATGCGCTTACCTCCAGGGAGGCTTCGCCGGCGTAGATGCGCTTGACGATCTCTTCGATGGGTTCGTCTTCGATCAGCAGGTCGCGGACCTCGACGGCCGCCAGAATCTGCCGGATCAGATCGGCGGTGGCGACTTTTGTGCGGTCGAAGCGGATGCGATAGGTCAACTGATCGACTTGATCGAGTTCGAGACCATCGCGCGAGAAGGCCGACATGCCGGCGACTTGCGCGCGATCTTTCAGCACACACTTGATCTGCTTCGTGCGCAGCAATCTTTCCTTGAGTTGGTCGAGCGGGCCGTCGTAGAGGACGCGGCCGTGGTCGATGATCATGATGCGGCGGCACAACTCCTCGATGTCGTCGAGGTCGTGCGTCGTCAGTAGGACCGTGGTGCGGAATTCGCGGTTGATGGAGCGCAGGAACTGCCGGATGTGATCCTTGGCGACCACGTCCAGACCGATGGTCGGCTCGTCGAGGAACAGCAGAGGAGGATTGTGCAGGAGCGCGGCAGCCAGGTCGCAGCGCATGCGTTCGCCGAGCGACAGCTTCCGCACCGGCGTGTGCAAGTAGTCGCGGATTCCGAGGATTTCGTTGAAGCGCTCCATGCGGGCGTCGAAATCCTGCTGCGAGACGTCGTAGATCCGGCGCAAAAGCTTGAACGATTCGACCACGGCGATGTCCCACCAGAGCTGCGTGCGCTGGCCGAAGACGGCGCCGATCGTCTTCACGTACTGCGCGCGCTGGCGAAAGGGCACGAAGCCGTTGACGCGAATCTCGCCGCTAGTGGGCACGAGGATGCCGGTCAGCATCTTGATCGTGGTGGATTTGCCGGCGCCGTTCGGACCGATGTAGCCGACCATCTCGCCGCGATCGATGGAGAAGCTGACGCGATCGACCGCGGCAAGGGTGCGATAGTCGCGCACGAAAAGATTCTGGATCGAGCCCCAGATTCCCTCGCGGCGATGAAAGCTGCGGAAATGCTTGGAAAGGTCGTGAACGTAGATCAGTGGTTCCGGGGACATGAACGAGCAATTTTACCATTTGCGGCGAGGCCGAGTCCCGTCGAAGAGTTCTAATCCTCGTCGATCCTCACTCGCCGTGGCCTCTTCACGGGAAGCCGCGCTACGCTGCGTGGCCCCGGCGGACCAATTCTTGAACGCGCGCGACGACTTCCCCGATGCGCACGGGGCGATAGAACACCGTATCGACCGGCGGCAACGGCACCGTCTCCGTGCGCGAAGCGACCAAAATAGCGGGGACGCGCTCGACAAGTTTTTGGATCGCGGAATCGCCCGCGATATCGGAAATAGCTTCGATCACTACGACCGCGGGCATCTCTCCGGCAGCGATGGCGGCGCCCACCTCACCGGCAGACTCCATGCCCATCGCCTCGATGCCCCGCTCGCGAAGCTCAGCGCGGACACCGGTGCGCAACGCCCAGTCTCGCGCGATCACGAAGACAACTGGCATCTTGCCGCTGGAGTATAGCATCGAGAGATAAGCCGCCCGCGGCAGCCGCGAGATACGTTTTGCAGCACTCTACAGGGGTTTGCATAGGCAAGCCCGGAAGGGGTCTGTTACAATTTTTCCGATCTCGGAACGGGCCGCGGCGTGCGGCCTATCATGGCCGAAAACAGCAGACGCAAAACAATCATTCTAGTGGCCGCTGGCATCGCGGTGCTGGTCATCGTTGTGCTAGCGTTGCGCAAAAAGGCGCCGCTCGTGTACGTGGTGGACGTCGCGCGGGAGGACCTGAATGCGACGGTCACGAGCAACGGCAAGGTCGAGCCGATGGCACCGGCCATCGCGCACGCCGAGTTCGCGACCTTCGTGGCGAGTGTGAACGCTACGGAAGGACAGGCGGTGCGCCGCGGGCAGATGATCCTTACGCTTGACGCGGCGGACATCCGGTCGCAACTCGCGCAGGCGCGCGCCGATCTGCTCGCCGCGCAGACGGACTTACGAAACGCCCGGGCGGGCGGGTCCCCAGATCAGGTAGCACAGCTCGAAGGCGATTTGCAGGCCGCGCGGGTGCAGGTCGCGAACCTCGAGCGCACCTCCAAGGCGCTGGAAGAACTCGTCGCCAAGCAAGCCGCCACCCAGGACGAACTCGCTCAAAATCAGGCCAGCCTCGCCAAAGCGCGCGCGAATCTACACGCGCTCGAAGCCAGGAAACAGGACTTGTCGCAGCGGTCGGCGGCGATTGTCGAAAGCGCTGGACTGCGCGTCAGCCAGGAACAGGAACATGTGCAGTCGCTCGAAGGAAAGGTGCGCTCGGCGACGGTCACGGCCCCTCTTAACGGAACGCTCTATTCCTTGCCTGTGAATCCGGGCGACTACGTGAAAGTCGGCGACACGCTCGCCGAAATGGCCGACCTGCGAAACGTGCGCGTCCGGGCCTTCGTGGACGAGCCGGATCTGGGGGCGCTCGAACCGAAGCAGGATGTCGAGGTGACCTGGGATGCGAAGCCGGGTCGCATCTGGACGGGCCAGACCGAACAGATACCCCAGCAAGTCGTGCCCCGCGGGATGCGCAGCGTGGGCGAGGTGCTTTGCTCGATCGACAACGCGAAGCTCGAGCTGCTCCCGAACGTCAACGTGGAAGTGCGCATTTTGGTTCGCGAGCGGCACGGAGTGGTCGTCGTCCCGCGCGAGGCGGTTCGCGAGGACGGCGGACAGCATTACGTTTTCCTGCTCGCGGACAACAAACTCCAGCGCCGCAACATCTCTGTTGGCATAGGCAGCGCCTCGAAGTATGAGGTCCTGTCGGGGCTGGCGGTAAATGACCGTGTCGCGCTGCCGCGAGAGCAGCAGCTTCGGGACGGCATGGAAATCCGGCCGATGGAGGCGGATTGAGATTACGGCGCAGTTGGACCCGAGCCTCACTCGCCGCGGTTCTTTGCCTGGCGGCGATTTCAGGGTGGGCTGCCTCTCGGGCGGCGGCCCTGCCGGATGCCTCCAGCGCGATCCAGTCGGCGCAGCGGCAGTTCAATGGCGGGGACTATGCAGGGGCGATCTCGACGCTGCAGCCGGCCGTTTCCCAGAATCCGTCGAGCGCCGAGGCCTACTATTGGCTTGGACGCAGCTACTACGAGCTCCGCGATTACGACAACGCGATTGCCAGCGACGAAAAATCGATCGCGCTCGACGCAAACAATTCCGTCTATCACCAGTGGCTTGGCCGCGCGTACGGCGGCAAGGCGGACATCGACCGGAGTTTTTCTCTCGCGAAGAAAGTGAAGAAAGAGTTTCAGACAGCGGTTAACCTAAACCCATCCAATATCGCCGCGCGGCGGGACCTTGAGGAGTATTGCCTCGATGCCCCATGGATCGCAGGCGGCAGCAAAGATGAGGCGCTCCAGCAGGTGAACGCGATCGCGGCTCTCGATCTGGTCGAAGGCCACCTGGCGCGCGCTCTCTACTACCGCGAAGGTCCGAAGAGCAATGAACAGGCCGAGAGCGAGTACCGCCTGGTCCTCAGCGCCAGGCCGAAGAACCTCGAAGCGTATTTCGAAGTCGCCGATTTTTTCCAGATCCAGAACAGGCCGGCCGATATGGACGCGGCGATCCAGGCGGCCGCTCAAGCAAGTCCCAATGATCCGCGCCTGGCATTCTATCGCGGCGTGGAAGACGTCGTCGCGAACCAGAATCTGCCGGATGCGGAACAGCACTTGAAGTCATACCTCGCCAGCACGCCGGACCGCAGCGATTGGCCGGGGCACGCCTCCGCGCGGATATGGTTGGGAAAGCTCTACGAGGCGGAAGGCAAGCGCCCCGAGGCGGCGGAGCAGTATCGCGCGGCGCTGCAATTGGAGCCGAGGCGAAAGGAAGCGCGAACGCGGCTCGAAAAGCTCGAAAAGGGCTCGCAGTAGGCGCACTCGGAATCGCAATCGCCCGACCTTCACTTCGTTTCCAAACTCGCGGTCTCGGATCGAAACGGCACTTTCTATGGCAAGGGTGCGAAACACAGGGGCTTTCTGGGGCGAGATATTTCAGCTTGCCCTGCAAGCCTTGCGCGCCAATAAGATGCGCTCGATGCTGACGATGCTGGGCGTCGTCATCGGGAGCGCTTCGATTGTTCTGGTGGTGACGGTCGCGCTTGCTGGGAAGCGCTATGTCGTCGCTCAAATTGAAGGCGTCGGCGCCAATCTGGTGTATGCCAACAACGTCAACTCCGGTGAGCCGGGCTCTCTGAATCTCGCGGACCAGATCACGCCGGCTGACCTCGAGGCCGTAAAAGAAGGGCTCCCGAAGATGGTGGTGGAAGCCGCCGGGACCAATCTTCTCTCGCTGACGATGGACGTGGAGGGCCGGGAGCGCTTGATTAATCTGGTCGGCGTGACGGAGGATTTCGAAAAAATCCGCAACCTTCAGGTTCTTCGCGGGCGCTATTTCGACCAGGACGATCTGAATTCCCGCGCCAAGGTTTGTCTGCTCACCCAGGAACTCGCCCGGCGCATGTTTTCGTATGAGAGCCCGGTCGGCCGGAACGTCCGGGTCGGCGAGCTTCATTTCACCGTGATCGGCGTATTCCGCGAGCGCGTGGCCACGCTCGGGCAGACGGAGATCACGCGAGAATCGGTAATCGTGCCGTTTTCCCTCATCCGGGATTACACCGGGAGCGATTATTTCAAGACGCTGTATGCGCGTGCGGACAGCCCTGAGGACGTTCCGATCGTGACCCGGCAAGTCCAGGAGATTCTTCAAGGCCGGCATCGTCCCGGCGCGCACTATCGCGTCCAGAACCTGACCGGCATTCTCGAAACGGCCCGGAACATCGCGCTGGCGCTCACCGTGGTCTTGATACTGATCGCGCTGATCGCCCTGACGATTGGCGGCATCGGCATCATGAACATCATGCTGGTCACCGTCACCGAGCGGACCCGGGAGATTGGAATCCGCAGGGCCATCGGCGCGTCGCGGGATGCGATCCGCTATCAATTCCTGATGGAAGCGATGGTGATCAG
Organism: Candidatus Acidiferrales bacterium; assembly: GCA_050018375.1. Classification (GTDB taxonomy): domain Bacteria; phylum Acidobacteriota; class Terriglobia; order Acidiferrales; family UBA7541; genus Palsa-295. The sequence continues at coordinate 16,321 of JBEKAE010000037.1, forward strand.
CGGGACGGGGGCGCTCGCCGGCATTTTCATCGCGATCCTGATTCCGGCGCTGCTCAATGTTCTGATCCGCTTCTTGCCGGACGTGGGCGATGTTAGAGTTCCGGTATCGTGGATCTCGGTGGCGGTGGCGTTCGTAGTATCCTGCTCGACGGGCCTGATTTTCGGATACCTGCCGGCGAACCGCGCGGCCGGACTTCAACCTACGGAAGCACTTCACTATGAATAATCCTACGAACGGCACGAACGCGAGAAGCCGCTGGCTTTCCGCGCTTGCGGTGATCCTGGGGCTTTCCTTTGCGGCGCCTGCGCGCGGACAAGACTCCGGCAAGCTGACGATGCACCAGGCGATCACTCTTGCCTTGCAGAACAGCCGCGATCTCAAGCTGGCGCGCGTGCAGTACAGCGTCGCCCTCGCCGAAACCGGCGTGAACCGTGCCGCATTTCGCCCGAACCTCTACACGGGCGCAGGGGCAGCTTACACCTATGGTTTTCCGTCTCTGCCCGGCGGCCAGGCGCCCTCCGTCTTTGAATTGGACTACCGGCAGACCGTTTTCGATCCCCTGCTGAAGGGGCAGCAGCACGCGGCCGAAGAGCGGGCGAAGAATCAGAAGCTCGAAATGGACCGCGTGCGCGACGACGTAATCGTCCGCACGGCAGCGGCGTATCTGGAGCTTGGCAAGGTGCAGCATTCGCTCCAACTGCTTAGAAGCGAACAAGCCAGCGCGGAGAAGATACAGGAAGTCGTGCGCGAGCGTGTCGCGGCGAACCAGGAGCTTTCCATCGAAATCACGCGAAGCGACCTTGCTGCGGCGCGGGTCCTCGAAAGGATCGTGAAACTCGAGGATCGCGAGGAAGCGCTTTCGGCGCAAATCCGCGATATGACCGGGATCCCGGACGCCCAGTCGATCGAGGTCGAACAGGAGCAGCCGTCGTTCGCTACCTATCAGCAGGAAGGCGAGATGGTGAGCCTCGCCTTGCAAAACGATCGCAGCGTCGAAGAAGCCGAAAACGAGCGTATCGCGCGCCAGGACATCTTGCGAGGCGCCCGCCTGAGCTATTTTCCGACGATCGACCTGGTTGGACAGTACAGCGTACTCAGCAAATTCAACAACTACGATGAGTTTTACAAGAAATTCGAGCGCAACAACGTCAACGTGGGCGTGCAAATCACCATTCCGTTGTTCGCCGCGAAGACCTCGGCGAATGTCGCGCTCGCCAAGAGTCAATTGGACGCCGCCGAGCTGACACTCGGCAATAAGCGCCGGGAAGTCAGCGTCGATGTCCGGGAGAAAGCCCGCAACGTCCGCGAACTCGACGCCACCCGCGAGGTTGCTCGCCTCGACTTGCAGCTCGCCCGGCAAACACTGCAACTGACGCAGGCGAGGTTTGACCAGGGCCGCGCCACTCTCCAGGAGATCGAGCAGGCGCGTCTCGACGAAAGCGACAAATGGGTGGCATTCCTCGACGCGGACTTCGCCCGCGAGCGGGCGCAGCTGACGCTCCTCCAGGCCACCGGGCAGTTGGCCGAGGTTTTTCAATAGGATGCATCGAAAAACGTTGGCTTTGGACCAACGGCGGAATACAGTAGAATGCGTGTGCTGCCCGTCTGTATCTGTAACTCTGAGGGGGATACGGTAGATGCCGTCTGTAATGAAAACGCTGTTTTTGAATCCACCGAGCTTTGAAAAGTTCGACGGCGGCGCAGGCTCGCGCTGGCCGGCCACCCGCGAGATCGAATCCTACTGGTATCCCGTATGGCTTTCCTATCCTGCCGGGATGCTGCCCGGCAGCCGCCTTCTCGACGGCCCTCCGCACCACATAACGCCCGCGGAGGTGATTCGCACCGCTCAGGACTATGAATTCCTCGTGCTCTTCACATCGACGGTGGGCTTCATCAGCGATCTGCGCATGGCTCGCGCGATGAAGGAGCAGAAGCCCGATCTCAAGATCGCTTTCGTCGGTCCCCACGTGCAGATCAAGCCGGCGGAAAGCCTGCTCGCGAGTTCGGACCTCGATTTCGTAGTGCGCGGTGAATTCGACCACGCTGTCGTGGAATACGCGCAGGGCAAGCCCCTCGGAGAGATTGCGAACGCCAGCTATATCGTTGACGGCAAAGTAATCCACAATCCGTCGCGCCCGCCCATGCAAACCGAAGAGCTGGACGCCCTTCCGTTTGCCACCGACGTCTATCAGAACAACGTCACCATCGAGAAATACAATGTGCCGTTCCTGCTGCATCCGTTCGTTTCGTTCTACACCGCCCGCGGATGTCCGGCCCTTTGTACTTTCTGCCTGTGGCCTCAGACGCTCTCGGGCCACGCCTGGCGCACGCGCTCGGTCGAAAGCGTGGCGCGCGAATTCCGGCAGGCGCACAAGATGTTCCCGCAGGCCAAGGAATTTTTCTTCGACGACGACACCTTCAACATTCGCAAGGATCGCGTGGTCGCGCTCTGCAGGGAATTCAAGCCGGTAGGCTTCCAGTGGTCTTGCACGGCGCGCGTCCACGGCGACTACGACACGCTGAAAGCAATGGCTGACTCCGGCTGCCGGCTTCTCATCGTCGGTTTCGAGTCTGGCGATGCGCAAATCCTGAAGAACATCAAGAAGGGCCAGACGCTTGAGATGGGGCGCAACTTCGTCAAGAACTGCAAGAAGGTCGGCATTCGCGTCCACGGCGATTTCATCATTGGTCTTCCCGGCGAAACCAAGGAAACCATCGAGAAGACCATTCAGTTCGCCAAGGAACTCGACTGCGAAACGATTCAGGTTTCGATGGCCCACGCGTACCCCGGCACCGAGCTCTACGACCAGGGCACGCGCGAGGGCTTCCTCGCTGGCGAAGCCATCACGGACATCGGCGGCCACCAGCTTCCGCACCTCGAATATCCCGGCCTCTCGAAGGAATACATGGTCGAGTCCGTCAACCGCTTTTACGACAGCTACTATTTCCGCCCGAAGGTCGCCTGGCGCATCGTTCGCGACGCGCTGTGGGACGGCCACGAGCGCAAGCGCCTCTATCACGAGGCCGTGGATTTCATGAAGCTGCGCGCGGACCGGATCAAAGTGGCGCGGGCTCGCAAGGGAGTCGACAAGAAGGCTCTCGTCAGCGTTCCGCCGATGCCGCCGATCGATACCAGTTCCGGGGTCGGTGAGTCGCAAGGCGCATGACGCCGCGGCAAGGCCTGCACCTCAAGACAATCATACTCATCGTCATCATGATTTCCGTCGCCCCTCTCGGCGACGTGTTCCTCGGCAAGGGCATGAAGCGCATTCCCGCGATGACGAACCGGGCGCCGGGCGAACTTTTCCATTTTTTCTTTCGCGCATTCACATCGGGCACGGTCTGGATCGGGATCGGATTGCTGCTCGCGTATTTCGTCGCATACCTTCTGGTGCTTTCCTGGGCGGACTATAGCTACGTGCAGCCGGCATCGTCGGCGTCGTACGTGCTGATCGCGCTGCTGGCGCACTTCGTGCTGCACGAGACCATTTCGCCGCTGCGCTGGGCCGGGGTTGCGGTGATCTGTACCGGGGTTTTTGTGGTGGGCCACACGCATCCGCAAACGCCGGAGCACCATTCGTGGTGACGCAGGCGATTCTCTACGTCCTGATCGTTTTCGTCGGGACCGGCGGCGAGCTGTGCGTCTCGCGCGCGATGAAAACGATCGGCGAAGTAACGGATTTTCGCCCTCACGCGATCGCCCGCGTGGTCGGGCGAGCACTGGCGCTGCCCCGGATGTGGATGGGCATCGCGCTGATGGCGGTGGCCTTTTTTGCGTTGCTCGGGATGCTCTCGCTCGCCAAGGTCAGCTTCGTCTTTCCGTCCACGGCTCTCAGCTATGCGGTGGGCGCGCTCGGAGGTAAGCTCTTTCTCCACGAACGCGTGACGCCCCAGCGGTGGTTCGGCGTCTTGCTCGTCTGCATCGGCGTCGTGCTGGTGTTCATCGGCAAGGGATAGCGGGTAAAGGATAGGCCGGAGGATAGAAGCATGACCGGCTGGACAGCTATTCGCGACGCGCTCCTTGTGTTGGCAGTTGCGCCCTTCGTCTATTACCTGGCCGCCATCGTCGCCGCTGGAAAGTTCTTCCGCAAGACGTCTTCAGGTTCTCCGAACGTTTCCTCGGATTTCACTCCGCCTGTCAGCATCCTGAAACCGATCCGCGGCCTCGACCGCGAGACTTACGAGAACTATGCGAGCTTCTGCCGGCAGGACTATCCGGAGTTCGAAATCCTCTTCTGCGTGACGGACGAATCCGAGTCTGCCATTCCCGTCATCCGAAAGCTTATTGCCAATTTTCCCGTCTCCGATTCTCCGAAAAGAGCGATTCGCCTGCTGATCGGCTCCGAGCAGGTCGGCGTCAGCGACAAGGTCAACAAGCTGTGCCGCATGGTTCGCGAGGCGCGGCACGACCTCGTGATCGTCAGCGACAGCGACGTGCGCGTCGAGCCGGGCTTCTTGCGCGCGGTCGTTGCGCCCTTTCGCGATCCGAAAGTCGGTGGTGTCACGTGTCTCTATCGCGGTTTGACGGACGGCTCGTTCGCCGCCGATCTCGAAGCCATCGGCAATACCGCCGATTTCGCTCCGGGAGTGCTCGTCGCGTGGCTCGGGAGCGGAGGCAGCGTCAATTTCATGCTGGGCGCCGTCATGGCCACGACGAAGCAACGCCTCGCGGAGATCGGTGGCTTCGAATCGCTCGCCGACTATTTGTGCGACGACTACGAGCTCGGCAATCGCATCGCGGCGCGCGGCTATCGCGTCGAGCTCAGCCGTTTTACCGTAGCCATTGATTACCCTCGGCAAACGCTCGCCGAGGCCTTCCGCCATCAGCTCCGCTGGAATCTGGCGATCCGCTATTCGCGGCCCTTGGGCCATCTCGGCCTGACCTTCACCCACGGCCTCTTCTGGTACGTGTTGGCCCTGTTTCTGGCGCCATCGTGGCCCGTAGCCCTGGGGTTCACCGCCGCCTATTCTCTGCTCCGCGCTGATGTCGCGCTTGCCGTTGGCGCGCGGGGAATGGGAGACACTCTCGCCAGGCGGAAACCGTGGTTGCTGCCCCTGCGCGACGCCTTCGCGTTTGTCGTGTGGCTCGCGAGCTTCTTCCCGCAGCGCATCCACTGGCGCGACCAGCAGTTCTACGTGCGCGAGAAACGCTTGGTTCCGATTCCGCCGCGCCATTCGTAGGCCGTTCGCAATGCGGCCGAAAGTCGATTGCACGCTCCCGGTTGACGAAACTATCCTCCGCCAGTAGAGTAGATGCAGGTCGCGCCTGCGGCCTTTTTTGTTGTCTCCCATCGGCTGGGAGGTCGTACAATTGGCAGTACATCAGACTCTGGATCTGATTATCCTGGTTCGAGTCCAGGCCTCCCAGCCAATCTAGCAAAAGCCCCGATAATTCGCTAAAACGCCGGAACTGTTACCAGCGGTTGTTGCCACTTTTCTCAAATAGCCCGGTCTGAATTTCAAATCGGCTGAGTATTATGAGATGGAGAGGAGAAAATGGCACAGCCTAAAGCAAAGCTATATCAACGGCTCCGGTCTCCCGATTTCCAGTGGATCATCTGCGAGACCGCCAAGAATGGCAGCCCAAAGCCCCGACCCGAAGCACTCCAGTTCGGTGTCTGCTACTCGCTCAACGGTAAGCGCAAACTCGACACTGCGGCCGGTTGCCGCATTGCTCGAGGAACGCGCGGCGCACCTCTCGCGCCGGCTCCATGACTACAACTGGCACCGCCCTCATGCTAGCCTCGGCGGTGCTCCACCCATCTCTCGTTCCGGCCTCGATCGGAACAACGTGTTGATACATGACGACTAGCGACCGGCCCCCTGTCCTGCATCGTCCCGGTTTGAGCAACTGATTTCCAGGCACCGCCGTTCCTGAATCCAATTTGCCACGTAGCCGAAGGGTGCGCAGAGCTCTTGCATCTTTTTAGCGATAGCCATTTCATAAATTCCCTCAGCGCGGCGGGCCTGACACCGGCGAATCATGGTGGGATACAAACGCAATCCGTGCGAGATTCGATCCTGCGCCTCCATGACATAGATGAACGCTTCATCGTTGCGCTCAACCGGGTCAACCGCATAGTCGTCTACAAAATCACCCGCGCTATAGAAAATCGGGCATCCCTTATAGACCTCAATTCCCCGGAACACGTGGCAGGAATGACCAAAGACCACGGCGGCACCGGCGTCGATCAGGGCATGGGCGAACGCAACATGCCCTGCCTCCGGGACATAACCCCAATTGGATCCCCAATGACCCGACACGATCAGGAGATCCACAGCGTTCCTTTGCGAGCGGACGATTTCCAACAGTCTCTGTGCCCGCCGATCCTTCAGGTCCACCGGAACATAGAAGATGCCCGGTTGATCCGGGGTGGCTCCCCAGCCCGGCTCGTTATCAGTAAAGGCCAGCAACCCAAGCTTTTTTCCGCGGACACTGGCTATGGCCAGCCGCGAGGCCTCCTCGTGGTTTGCCCCGGCACCGCTATGGACAATCGCCGCACGATCCAAGATCTCTAGCATCTGGAACATTGCGTCATAGCCGTAATCAAGGACGTGGTTATTGGCTAAAGAAACGGCATTGATTTGTGCCGCCTCGAGCACGGCAATGTTCTTCGCCGCAGCGCGAAAGTGAAATTCCTTGGGATAAGTGGACCCGGGCCTGCCTCGATCGGAGATGACGCACTCGAGATTGCACATCCGCCAGTCGGCACTTTGCAGGATCGGCAGCGTATCTCCCCAAGGGTATTTCGGCGGCGCGCTTTCCAATACTTCATCCACCAGACGTCCAAGCATGCAGTCGCCAAGCAGCAATAGTTGGAGCGATTTGGTTTCAGGAGTTGTGCTCATCGTTCATTACTTCCGACTGGGAACTAAGCCGGAGCTACCCAATATCTTCATCGGTCTCAATTAATGCGCCTGCTCTTGGGTAGGAGCAATTGTCAGCCTGAAGCGATTGCCCGCTGCGTTCCTTTACCGGTCAGGGAAGAGAGCCCCTCTTGAAGTATTGGAACGACCGAAAGGACAGACACATCCATCGGCTCAAAATCCCTGTGGAGGGGGACAGTGTCGGTACAAAATATTTTCCTAACATTCAAGGCCTGCAGTCTTTTCCAATCGGATCCCGTGAACAGGCCGTGTGTAACCAGAACGTAGATCTCTTCGACCTTGGCTGCGATCAGCTTTTCGCAGGCAGATATGAGCGTGCCGCCCGTATCTAGGATGTCGTCAATGATCACTACTCGTGATCCTACGTTCCCAATTGGGCCGCGATGAACTACGCCCCTTTCGGTTCGTGTTTTCTCGAAGTAGGGCGTGGCAACAACCGGCATTCCTGCAGCGTTCTTGACTGCTTCACAACGGCTGATAGCCCCGTTGTCGGGAGCCACAATGGTCGCGTCGCCGAGCCTGTACTTCTTTATGACCGAAGCAAAGAGATCAGCCGTGGAGAGGGAGATCAGAGGCAACGAGAACAGTTCGCGATCACGTTCGCTGTGCACATCAACCGTGAGTACCTGATCGACTCCGGAGACCTTCAGAAGCGATCCGATCCAAGCTGTTGCCAGGCTTTCTCCGGGTTTGAATTTGTCTTGCCTGCTATACGCCAGATAAGGAAGGACGGCTGTTAGCTTATTTGCCCCCTCTTTCTTGAGCGTGTGAGCCAGCAACATGAAAGAGAGGGCCTGTTCGTCAGGTGGAGCAATCGAGCCTAAGATCAAGCAGTGTTCGCCGGATATGGGCTGTTGAACGAAGGCGCACAATTCCTGGTTGTCAAAACGCGAGATTGCGAAATGCCCTGATTGACATATTGACGCGGCTGTTAATTGTTGTGTGATCTGTTCGTAGCTTGAAAAGCCAAAGAGGATCATGCGTGTCTACCTAGGTGCTCCTGCAAATGCCCTTCGGGAACATTCAAGTCGTGTAGCTATGGTCGGCAAAGCCAGGACAACGGTCGCTGAGTTGCCCTGGCTTTCCTTACTAGACCCAGAGAAAGTAGAAGCTGTTGCACAACCTGGGACAAGCCTCTGAAATGACTATGGTTGAGTTTTGGGAAATGAGGGATAAGTAGAGTCAGCAGCGCCGAAGGAGGGCCGATGGCGCGGTCCGGTCCGTTGCTGACCGAAGCGCAGTGG
>JBEKAE010000038.1:0-24312 GCA_050018375.1 Candidatus Acidiferrales bacterium
TCGGCCGCCTGCTGAACGACCTTGCGCACGCTCGACTCCGACACGCGCTCCATCGAGACCTTGATGGCCTTCTCGACAGCCTCATGAAGCTGCACGTCGAGCTGCTGGCGCACGATCGTCATTTCGTCGTTGATCGCCTCGTGCGCGTCCTTCCGCAGTGACTTGTCGAGAGTGTCCTTGACCTCCGCAACCACTTTCGCCATCTGACGCGCGGCCGCGAGCTGTGCCTCGGGTGATGGCGCGGGTTCCGGCACGATGTGGATCTTGCCCTCGTCCGAAGGCGCAGCCGGCGGCGCCGCAGGGATTGCAGGCGCTGCGGCCGGCATTTCCGCTTTCTTCTCCGCTGCTATTGGCGCAGGAACAGCAGCCTTCTCGACCGCGGGGGCCTTCGCTTCGGGGGCGGCTACCGGTGCTCGCGGCGCCGGTGTGGGCGCTGCCGCAGCTTCTTCCCCGGGGCAAGGGAACCAATCTTCGGGCGGGAATGCGATCCCCCAAACGTTTCCGGCGACCTCGAACTCCAGCCCAATCTGGAAAAGTTCGCGGACCGCTCTCGGCCGCTGGACCCAGATCACCTTCCCGACGACCGTGCGATGCCCCGCGTCAGCTTCGGGGCGCGGAATCTCCAGCGTGACCGTCGAATTTTTCGGGACGTAGTGCTTCGACTGGTATTTGCAACCGTGGCAGTTGACCATCACGGTCGTGGTGCGCTCTTTGAACGGCTGGCCGAGCGCGTCGACACCCGTCACCGTGACTGGCACAGCCTGCACGATGCGCGTGCTGCGCCGCTTCTGTGTTCCGGGGTCATCCGATGGCAGAGACTCGGCCACGCACCCCTCCGAGAGGCAAGCCCCAAGCGTAGCACCGTGCTTCGCCTCGGTCGAGCGGACAGGCAATGCTGTTCGAAAGGGTAACTGACAATCCGATGAGGGAGGATTGTCATCCCGAGCGAGGCCGCAGTTTGGCCGACGAGGGATCTCTCCTCCGGCTCCCAATCCACCCGAGCAGAAGAGAGATCCTTCACCCCGCAAAATACGCGGGGTTCAGGGTGACGATGCTCGTCGCATCGTCACTTGCCTGTCACAGGATTCTTGTAGTGGTACGGCGGAATGTAAACGTCCGGATATAGCTTATAGACTTCCGTCGGAGGTTGATCCGGAGGGAAGCCCGGAATCGGTCCCGGCGGCGGATCGCCGCCCTTGTCCCAGCCCTTGTAGTAATCCGCGTAGTAGGTGAAATAGGCGTGGAGCTTCTTGATTTTCCAAACGCCGTCTTCCTTCATGTAGTCGTTTTCGTAGGTCGCCTCTCCCCACTGCGCTCTGCTGCCAAGCGTGCCCACCTGCATGATCGCGCGCCAGCGTCCCTTGGCGGTCGTGCCGTCCGGGGCGATATCGATCTTCGGCTGTAGCTGCATGTGATTGAAAAGCGTTCCGTACTTGAGATCGGGCAGCTTGTGCAGATACGCGCGCACGCGGTCCTGTCCCACGTAGACGCCGCGAAGCCCGATTTCCAGCGTGCTGTCCTTGGCAAAGAGGTCCGCGACCTGGTCCCACTGGGCCTTGTCGACGTAATAGCCGTAGGCGGTCTGGAGATTGCTGATGGCGATGTAGTCCTGCGCGCTCTGCGCCTGCTTCTCGAGTTGCGCGACTTGCGCCTTCAGGCTTTCAACCTCGGACGCGAGGTCTTTCTTGCCTCCCGCCGCCACAGCAACTCCAACCAGGACGAAAAGCAAAACCACGGACACAATCAGCAGAAATTGGACTTTCATGTGGACAACCCTCCCTCGTTGGCGAGCCCTTCCGCCAGGGCTGGCCGTTCGTTCCCCGGGTAAGCTGCGGGGAGAGTACCAACGAGCGATGGCGCGTGCAAGACGTCGACAACGACGCCGGAGCCTTCCAGCTTGCTCCTGCTTTCGAGCGGGCTTGTCGGTTTGGGCTTCATGAAGCGGAAAGTGTTCCACAGCTAGCACTCATAATGCGGGATGCAGGCAGGGCGGGTGCCAATCGCGGCGCGTTCCCGCCCCGCTGCTTTTCTGACCACTTATACTGTCTTAGGCTCGACGCGAACTGCTTTGGCATGGGCTGCCTTGGGCAGTTCGATGTTCAAGATGCCATCTTTCAAGATCGCGCTCACCTTCGAGCTGTCAACCTCCGCTGGCAGGTCAACGACTCGTAGGATTTCCTCCGCGCACCGCTCGGAGTAGATGGTCTTGCCTCTCTTGCTTTCTTCCTGGGCTTTGTGTTTGCCGGCGATCGTCAGCTTCCGTGGTTCGACATTGATCTCGAGTTCCCTGGCGCTGAAGCCCGGCACTTCTGCCCGAACGGTTAGGCTGTCATCAGACTCTGCAATTTCCAGGTGTACGGGGTGAAGCAGTTCGGACTCGGCACGGAACCAATCCTCCAATTCGTTGCCGAGCCATCTGCCATTACTGTCAAAGATCTCGAATGCTCTGCGAGCGATCGAGTCGTAGGTTTGCTGGATCTGGTCGCGAACATCGCTGGTGGCGGACTGTTTGACTGCTATAGGCCCCTTGGCCGGCTGCACTGCTGTTCCTGCTTGTGGGTTCATCTGTGTCCTCTTTAGTAGGGTTTCCCCTAACGACACCCCGACTGCCAGTTGGATTGCCCAGAACCGTGGCGTCATACTCGGTCTGCGGGATGTATGTCTTGCGGCACAGGAACCGTCGCCCATGGCGGGCGCGGCGGAAGGTGTGTGACTAGACAGTTGAACTATACACCCTTCCGTCGTTGGCCGTACAACAATCGGACCTTGATTCAAATACGACTGCTTTGCTTCCCGATTGATGTAGTTCCGGACGAAATCAATGTTATTGAGAGTTAGCCGAATATTAATTTCACTTCTCGCTTCGTTTGCGGTAGCCTTGCCTTCGCGCTTTCTTCGCACGCGTCCCCTGCCCAGCTCACATTGCGCGCAACAGCAAACTGAGGGAGTTCGACATGCGGCGGCTACTGAGGCGACGAGATTTCGGTGAAAGGGTGATGCTCGTCTCGATTGTGATCTTGCTGGTGCTGGCAATTGCTCAACACTTCAGGCTGTTTTCTCACTGACGCAGCGGCTTTTTACTCTGTCTTCGGCATTAGCTTGACAATCCACGCTTGACGTATAGACTCGCGCACAGATTCGCGGACCCTGCATCCGGATTCCATGAATTCCAACGGAGAGAAAACATGATGAAGAAGCTCGCAGGCGCAGTTTTGTTGTTTTCCGCATGTGTCGTGCCGGCCTTCGCCCAGGCACCGGCATCGGCGCCGGCGGCCAAGGCTCCGAGCGTGGCGGAAACCGTCAAGCAACTGGAACACGATTGGGTTGACGCGCAGAAAGCCGGTGATGCCGACAAGCTCGGCCAGATCCTCGCCGACGACTGGGTAGCCATCGGGTACGGCAGCAATTCCGGCGGCAGGCAAACGAAGAAGGCTTATCTCGCGGACCTGAAATCCGGCGCCTCAAAGGTCGAGTCCTTCGAGTTTGGGCCGATGGACGTGAAGGTGCTGGGCAACGTTGCCGTGGTCCAGGGCAGCGACACCGAAAAAAGCACCACCGCCGGGAAAGACAGTAGCGGCAAATACGCCTGGATGGACGTCTTTGTGAAGCGCGGCGGCAAATGGGTCGCCGTCCGCTCCCAAAGCGCTAAGGTGGACTAAATCCCGGCTTCGCTCTTGCCTGCGTAGCGGCCGCCTTTAGGCGGGCAGCGGCCCTTCCCTCGCGTTGCCATCCCGAACCCAGCCGCAGCTTTCGCGGATCAAGGCAGGGCTCCCGGGTCGACGGCTAGTCGAGACCGGGAGATTAGCCCAGGGATCTGCTTTTGCCTTTCGGCTGTATTCCTGTTGGGGGCACGGTCCGCTGCGGCGGACGGCCGTTTCCGCGGCTTGCCCTGAGCGCAGCCGTAGGGCATCTTGCCGGCTCCTGTTTGAGTAGCGGCGGCCTTCAGGCCGGCCTCTTGACCTCCGAGCACAATTCCATCTGGATTCAGGAGACCTTCAATAAAATCGTGACCGCTCCCTGGTACACGACCACCAGCATCGGTTACATGCGAAGCTGGTGATCCGACGAGGATTCGCATGCCCCGTCCCTGCTTGACCGGGATAGAGTGGGTTCAGACGCTACTCTGACTTGTCCCCTGGATTCGCGCACGAGACCAAACGAAAATCTTTGAGCTCGGGGTGGAGGTTTCGCTCGGCGGGGCTCATGGCTGAGTAACTTGGGGCAGCCTCAGCCGCTAGGTTTCTGCCTTCGCTAATTGCGGCGGTTGAAGTCTCTGGTTCGGCTGTGACCGTAACCTCGACGTGAGCGCCCTTTTTGAGCCTCACATCATGGCCATTTTCGTCCGTTAACGTATTTTCGATACGGAGATCTCGATACCCGCGGTCGGCTCCTTCGACGGCAATCTGTGCCTTTTCCGGTTGGCTCGGACGTGGAGACGGGATGATTTTGTCGACGGTTCCGGGCATGGTGACACTTGGCCGTTCTGGAATTCGCGCAACATCTCCGGCGCTGGCACGTGCCGTGTTGCCGGGCTCTTTCTCAGCTTCCTTATGCAGCATTCGAACATGCTGACATCGAGGCAGAAGCCATACAGTCCCATTTTGCACACTTGTGAAATATGCTCCGCCGATCGCTGGCGGGCCGCGCCCGGCGCCGGCCGAGATGCTTTTCCGTAGGGGCACCCGCCGCGGCGGGCCGCGCGCGGCGCCATCCTTGGCATCCCGCGCCCATCAGACACCGTTGTCATCCCGAACCCAGTCGCGCCCTCGGCGAATGGGGTGAGGGATCTGCTGTTGCCCGGAACATCCCCGAATTGACTAAGCCGACATTTCTCGCAACAATGTTCGATCAGATATGGTCAAGAAAACCGCTGACCTGCCGTTGGAGCCACGAGAATTCCGGTCGCCTGAGGAGATCGATTTGGCGATTACCAAGCTTCGAAGCCGAATCCAAGAACTCGAGTTGGTCAACATTCAAGCCGCTGTCCTGAATAGCACGGGTGCTGTTGATGCGGCGACGAGCAATTTCCGGGAAACCATACTCGACGTATTTGGCCAGAACTCACCGGAGTTCAGAGAACACCAGCACATCCGCATTTGGGCAGGCCCGCTGTACATGAATATGAGCGACGGCGAGTTTATCGAGGGCCTGCGCCGTGGCCGCACGCAGGCCGTCGGAATTGTCAACGGCCTCATTCAGCGCCTAACTGAGAAGCGAACGGACCTTGCAGCCGGTGCATCCCCCGCGCCGTCCACCTACTTCGACCGTTTGAACCTGCACCCGCAAATTCTCGATGTTTCGCGCGACCTCTTCTTTGACGGGCACCATTGGGAGGCGGTATTCGCGCCGCGAAGGCCCTGGTAAATTACGTCAAAGCTTCTGTCTTCCGCGCCTTCTACCCGCCTCTCGCCACCGTGTCTCTCTACCCAAGCAACGCCTTTGGGAATACAATCCCCCCGGATTTGGGTCCGCGTGGCCGGTTCCATCGAAGGGGGAATGTGAGATGAGAAAAGTGAAGGGTCGAGTGCGTGCGCGCCTTTTGTTTCCGGCGATGATTTCGCTGTGTCTTGCGGTAATCGCCGCGCTCATTTTGCTGAGCCCTTCGACGAAGGCGCAGAATTCACCGGCGCGCGGAACGCTCACCGGCACGGTGACTGCGGATCAGGGCGACGTGGTCGGTTTCCGCGTCACCGTGCACAACCTCACGTACAAGCTCTGGTACACCGTTTTCACCGTGAAGGGACATTACACCGTGCCGCAAGCCTTGCCAGGATCGTACGACGTGATCGTGCTGGAGAGGGGTTACACGTCGCCGACGCTGCGGATCGATTTGGCTCCCGGCGAGAACAAGACCGTGGACATCGCCGTGACGAAGATCGGCAGCCGCCCGGCCTCGACGCAGGGCGCGTCCACCGAGGGAATGAACGCGGCCGCCGGCCCCTTCGGCGGGCCTGGCGCCTCCGCGAATACCGTGTGGGTCAACAGCATGGACGAGCTGTATCCTCCCGGACCGGGCCGCGATCTCCTGAAAGCGAATTGCACCGGATGCCACGGCCCCGAGTTTGGGACGATGCACCGGACGAAGGAAGGCTTTCGCATCGGAATCGCGCGCATGACGGAAACCGGCCCCACGGACAATCCGTTCGGCACGAATCTCGGCCACACGTATCTCACCGGCGCGCAGAAAGATCAGATCGCCGAATATCTCGCGACGAATTTCGGTCCCGGAACGCCGGACAAGAGGCTCAAGGTCGATCCGCCGATCATCGACGAAGAGGCGCTCGCGAAGGCCATCTACGTTTCCTACGACATTCCGGACAATTTTCCGCGTCCGCCGTTTCGAGGCGACGTGATCGGCGCGAATGAAATCGACGGCGTGACGGCGCAGGAGCTGTCGGCCGCCGGGCCGATTGGGGCTGGGCGGGCGCTGCCGCAACTGCTGCACGATCCGTTCATCGTGCCGGACGGCGTCTGGTACGCGAATCCCACCGCGAACGCGATGGTTCATCTCGACCCGACGCAGCTCGATCCGAACAAGCGCTACAAGGTGTATCCGCTCAAAGGACCCGACACGTACGTTTTCCTGCACGGCATCACGGTGAATAGCAAGGGCCACGTCTTTTGGGCGGAGATTACCGGTGGGCAGTTGGGCGAACTCGATCCGGAGGCCGGCAAGCAGATCAGGCACTACACTCCGCGGCGCGGCGGCATGTTACAAGTGGCGACGGACAAGGATGACAACGTGTGGTTCGGCATGGTGAAGGGGCCGGGAGGCGTGGGCGAACTGGTGGCAAAAACCGGCGTCGTGCATCAGTGGCAGACGCCGACGCCCGACAACTTGATCTACGGCCTGGCGATCAGCCCGGCGGACGGGACCGTCTGGGGCGCCGGATACAGCAAGGGCCAGGTGACGGAATTCAATCCCAAGACCGAAGAGTACACCGAGTATTACGCGCCATCGTCGTGGGGACAGATTCGCCGCGTCGGAGTGGACTCGAAAGGCATCGTCTGGTTCTCGGAGTACACCACAGGAATCGTCGGGCGGCTCGATCCCGCAACCGGAAAAATGACCGAAATCAAAATGCCGACGCAGGGCGCGAATCCTTACGACGTCTGGCCCGACAAGACGGACAAGATATGGATTTCCGACCAGCCGCAAGGCTCGCTCGTTAGATTTGACCCCGACACGAAGAAGTTCACCTACTATCCCGAGCCGCAACTGAATTGGAGCTTGCCGAAAGTGGAAGTCGAGAAGAACAACACGATCTGGTTCGGCGCGCGCTTCTTGCCGTACATCACCGCGAACCACTTTTATCCGAACGGGTATTCGGCGGACGCGCCACCCGAGCCCTAGAAGTCAAAGCTCGCGGCGCCTTAGGGGGTCGGAGCTTTAGCTCCGACATGAAGCGGCCATTTTCTCAGGGGTTTTAACCCCTGATGTGCTAAAGCTCGCGGCGGCCTTCCATGGCCTTCATCATCGTGACCTCGTCGGCGTATTCGAGGTCCGAGCCGACGGGGATGCCCATGGCGATGCGCGTCACGCGGACGCCGAGCGGCTTGATGAGCTTCGAAAGATAGACGGCGGTCGCTTCGCCTTCGGCGGTCGGATTCGTCGCGATGATGATTTCTTCGACGGTGCCGCCCTTGAGCCGCTCGATGAGGCTCTTGATTTTGAGCTGATCCGGGCCGACGCCTTGCAGCGGCGAAAGCGCGCCGCCGAGAACGTGGTAGAGCCCGCTGAACTGCCTCGTTTTTTCGACGGCCTGAATGTTCGTCGCCTCTTCGACCACGCAGATCTGCGAGCGGTTGCGAGTCGCGCTCGTGCAGAAGAGGCACGGATCGGCATCCGTGATGTTGTTGCAGACGGAGCATTCGCGAACTTTTTCTTTCGCCTCGCGGATCGCGTCGGAAAGCGCGAGCGCCTGCCCGCGGTCCACGCGGAGCAGATAGAAGGCGAGCCGCTGCGCGGTCTTCTGCCCGATGCCGGGCAGGCGCTTGAGTTCGTCGATCAATCGCGCGACCGATGGCGCAAAATCAGGCATGTCGTGTGATCTCCAATTCGATTATTGCAGAGTTGCGTCTGTCTTCGCCAGACGTGAAACGCAACATCGCGGCGCGCCGTCTGAGCTAGCAGCGGTTTCGTTGCATCTGCTGCTCGGCGCAAGCTACAATCGGTCGCCTTTCGGCCAAGTCTTCAAAGCAGGGTTTGGGAAAATCCCGCAAGGGAAATGGGAGGAAAGACGGAATGCGAATCACAAGCTTACGATTGCTCGTTACTTCGGCATTCTTGCTCGCGGCCAGCGCGATTCCTGCGGCTGCGCAGCAAGGGCCGCCCCCGGGCGGCGGACCTCCGGGTGGAGGCGGCCGACCAGGAGGCGGTGGTCCGCCGCCAGGACCACCGTTGCAGCTTTCGACTTCGGCGTACAGTGACGGCGGCACCATACCCGACAAGTACACGTGCGCCGGCCCCGGAGGATTCGCCAGCATGACCTCAATGCCCGTGGAATGGAAAAATCCGCCGGCGGGCACGCAGAGTTTCATCCTGCTCCTGCACGATCCGGATGCGCATGCGCGAAAGTCGCTGGACGACATCACGCACTGGATCGTCTATAACATTCCCGGCGATTCGACCGGATTGCCCGAGGGCGTGAAAGCGGACGCTCCGGCATCGGTCGGCACTCAGGGTAAGAACATCATGGGACAGCCTGGCTTCATGGGGCCGTGCGCACCTCCGGGACCGCCCCATCACTACACGCTTGAACTGCTCGCGCTGGATACGAAACTCGACTTGCCGGCCGGAGCCAGCCGCGACGACATCCTGAAGGCGGCAGACGGTCACGTCTTGACCGGCACTGTCTACATCGGACTGTTCCACCGCGCCCCTGGCAGCAGCATGGGGCCACCGCCGCGATAGGAGTCACACGCGTTTTGGGAAAAGGCGGAGCCGGTTCGCCGCACTCGGGGTGAACGGCCCCGCCTTTTTCTTTTACGCGCAGAGTTTCAGCGGGAAGCGCGAAAGGGAATTGCCGCAGGGGAGAATTGGTTCAGAACAGGCCGGGGATTTTCAGGCCCATGATTCCGGGTACGCCGCCGGCGATGTCCTTCATTTGCTGGGAAAGCGCTTCGTCGACGCGGCGCGTGGCTTCATTCACGGCGGCGAGAATCAATTCCTGCAGCATCTCCTGATCCTTGCTTTTGAAGACGTCGGGCTCGATGCGCACTTCGGTCAGTTGTTTCTGACCGTTCATCTTCACGGAGACCATCCCGCCTCCGGCCGAGGCCTCGACGGAAAGCTCGTCAATCTGCTTTTCGAGCTTCTCCTGCACCTGCCGGAACTGCGTGAGCATCTGCTGCAGCGCTTTGACTTCCATGCTCTATTCCTCGCCCGGGCGCTTGACCTTCGAAATCTGTCCGCCGAACTTTTCGAGCATCGCTCGAACGATGGGATCTTCCTCGAACCGCGCGCGAAGTTCAGAGCCGCGCCCCGACATCGCCCGAACCGAGTCCAGTTTAACACAGACGCGCAGCGGCTGGCCCACGACTTGGTGCAAGACTGTGCGCAATCGTTCCATCGGGTCGCGCGCCTGCAACATTTCGGCGAGCGCGCGGCTCTCGGTCGGAAAGAAAAGCCGCAGCTCGCCGCCTTCGATCTCCCAGCGCGTGGCATGTTCGACCATGGACCACAAAAACTTTTGCCCCTGTAGCGCGGCTTTGATTGCGTCGACCTGCGCCGAGGCCAGTCCGCTCGTCAACTCTTCGGCGGCGCGGGCAACGATTCGTGGTGGCGACGCAGGAACGGGCGAAGCGGCGCGCGCGGTCGGTGTTGCAGGCGCGGCCGGAGCCGTCGGCACCGCGGGTTCGGCGGACGGCGCCATGCGGACCGCCGCCGCGCCTGAGGACGCCGCGGCGCCCAGGGACGAAACCGAGACCGTTTGTGGCGGAGGTGTTGCACGAGGTGCGGCTCCGGACACTGGACGGACGGGCTTCGCGCGAGCCTCGCCTTGCAGTTCCGCAAGAGCTTCCTCGAGCGGCGCGAGCCGTTGGGCATTAATCAACCGCAGCAAACCGAGTTCGAGATGCAGGCGCGGGTCGGGCTTGCGCCGCAGGTCGTCATCGGTGGCCAGCAGGATATTGAAGAACCGGGTGAGATCCTCTTCTTCGAAGCGAGCAGCTTGCTCGGCCAGGCGCGGGCGTTCATCGGCCGGCGCGGCGACGAGATCCGAGTCCGCGCCGCACACGCGCACGACCAGCAAGTTGCGAACGTGGCGAATCGCTTCGCGGCAGAAGTGCTGCAAGTTCTGTCCGTCAGCGATCAGCCGGTGGACGAGACCCAGGGCGCGCTCGGCGGATTGAGCGGCAATTGCTTCGACGAGATCGTCGAGCACGCTTTCGGCCACGACGCCGAGAAGCTCGCGCACCTGCGCGTCTTCGATCGAATCGCCCGCGTAGGCGATGGCCTGTTCGAGCAGGGAGAGGCCGTCGCGCATGCTGCCTTCGGCGGCGCGTGCGAGCACGGCAACCGCGCCCGAATCGATCCGCAGGTTTTCGGCCTTCGCAATCCGCGCGATCTCGCCGGCAATCTCCTGGAACGTGAGCGAGCGGAACTGAAAGAGCTGCGCGCGCGACTTGATCGTCTCGACCAGATCCTCCGCGCGCGTGGTCGCCAGGATAAAGACGACGCGTTCGGGCGGCTCCTCGAGAGTCTTCAGGAGCGCATTCGATGCTTCGTCCGTGAGCTGATGGGCTTCATCGAGGATGATGACCTTATAGCGGCTCGAAGCGGGCGCGTACCGCACCATCTCGCGCAACTCACGGACCTGATCGATGCCGCGGTTCGAGGCGGCGTCGATTTCAAGGACGTCGAGCGACGTCCCGGCGGAAATTTCGCGGCAGGAATCGCATGTGTTGTCGGGCTCGGAGGTCGGACCCTTGGCGCAGTTGAGCGCCTTCGCGAGGATGCGCGCCGCCGTCGTCTTGCCAACGCCGCGCACGCCCGAAAAAATGTACGCGTGGGCCACGCGGTTCGATTCGATCGCGTTTGCGAGCGTGCGCGTCACGTGCTGCTGCCCCACGATTTCCCCGAACGTCTGCGGCCGGTATTTTCGCGCGATGACTTTGTAGCTCATTCCAGGAATTCTTTCTGCCGTCGTGTCACTCGTCAGCTTGCCGTGCGATGAGAGGAACTTCGGGTACTCCGCGGCACACGAAGCTGACCCGCTACCGTTGCTCCCTTCCGGGCCTGGCGGGGTTTGCGGGGAATCGTTGCACAGAGCCCGAAGTTCCACCGATCGGCAGTGTGCACGGCAAAGTTTCTTGCAGCACAACCGCTTGGCGGAGTCTAGCACAGCGTTTTGCACCGCGAAAGGCGATGACAGGCGAGGGCTGCCGCGCGAAGCTGGTTCAAAGGCGCACAAGTTGTTGCCGAAGGAACAGCGGCGCTCACGCGATGGCGCGCGGAAGCTCCGCCAAGTCCTTGCGGTTGAATCCGCACCGCCGATCAGCTTTGGCATCGCTCCTGCACTCCTCTTGGACGGAGGCCGGATCATGGATTTTCAGCCGGGATATGAGATCGAGAACGCCAACGGCTATCGCGTGGAGGTGTCCGGCTGGGACGCGTCGGAGAAGTTCTTTGTCGAGAAGACGACGCTGACCTGGGGTAGTGACGAGAAGAAGGAAATCACCCTGCGGTCTTCCTTGCGCGAGGGCTCCGTCGTGTTTGTGCGCCTGCTTCAGGCGTTCGCGAAGGGCCATCACATCCCGATTCCCTACCAGGCCGCCAGCGTAACGGAGGACGCGGTGGGACGGACGCTGGTTCGGTTGGCACGACTGCGCCCGCGTGTTCCCTTCAAGGAGACAGCCGCGGGGTCTAGCGGCTCGGAGAGCAAAGTAGCTTGAGGTGCGAGCCTGCGGCGGGCTTTCGGCGCGAAGGCCTGGGCCAGGCGCAGTTCCTGTTTGAGATTGAGGTTCCAGTTCGGAACGCCGGGCGATCTCCCGAGAATGACGCTGTAACCGAGAGCCGCTGTCGCGTCTCGCAGTGAATCGTCGTCGGGCCAACTAAGCCTCACAATTCAGAAGCGTTACATTTCAGGAGTTCCAAGCTTCCCTTTGCGGCCTGATTTCCTCTGACCGGGAACGCTACAGCGCACTCTGGCACATGCCGTGCCTCAGAGCAGGGCAATGAGGGCCCTCGTGGAAAAGCCCGCTGCCGCAGGAAGCGCGCGCAAGAACCTACCGGTGTGCGTGTTGGATGACGATCCCGATCAGGTAGAGCTCACGACCGAACGACTCGAGAAGGACGGATTCGCGGCGGCCGGCACAACCAATCCTGAGGAAGCGCTACAGAAAGTCCGCCTGGGGAGCTGCCGAGTGGTCCTGGCCGATTTCAGAATGCCTGAGATGGACGGGTTTGCCTTTCTTGAAAAGGCCCTGCAATTCGATCCCGGCATGTACGTGATTCTGATAACGGGATACTACTCGGTTGACTCCGCGATCGAAGCAATCAAGCGCGGCGCCTACGACTATCTGTGCAAGCCGCTCGATTTCGCACGGCTCGAAAAGACGCTCGACGATCTGGCGGCGGTCTTTTCGCAGCGCATGGAAATTCGCGACCTCGAAGAGAAGCTTTTCCGCAACATGCAATTCCAGGGAATCGTGGGGAAAAGCCCGGCCATGCTTGAAGTGTACGATCTGGCGAGGAAGGTTGCGCGGCACTACACGAACGTGCTGCTTACGGGTCCAACCGGCTCCGGCAAGGAACTGGTCGCTCGAGCCCTTCATGAGCTTAGTCCGGTGTCGCAGGAGCGCTTTGCGGTCTGCAACTGCTCGGCGCTGGTGGATACGCTGCTCGAAAGCCAACTCTTCGGCCACGTGCGGGGCTCGTTCACGGGAGCCACTGACACGCGACCCGGCCTCTTCGAGTACGCGAACGGCGGCACGGTCTTTCTGGATGAAATCGGCGAAACGTCGCCCGCCATGCAAGCGAAACTGCTGCGCGTGATTCAAAACCGCGAAATCCAACGGGTCGGCTCGCCGGAGGTGAAGAAGGTTGACGTGCGGCTCATCGCGGCAACGAACCGCGATCTGCGCGCTGAAGTGCTTGCGGGGCGTTTTCGCGAGGATCTCTTCTATCGCCTGAGCGGCATCGAGATACGCGTGCCGGGGCTCACGGAACGCCCCGAGGATATCCCGATTCTCATCCAGCATTTCGTGAAGAAGTACAGCCAGACGTACGGGAAGCCGTTGCAAGGGCTCACGCGCCGTGCGCAGATCGCGCTCCTCCAGCACGATTGGCCCGGCAACGTGCGCGAACTCGAGAACGCGATCTCGAGCGCCGCCATCACCGCCAACGCAGACTTCATCGATGTCGGCGATCTGCCTGAACACCTAC
Source organism: Candidatus Acidiferrales bacterium (assembly GCA_050018375.1). Taxonomy (GTDB): domain Bacteria; phylum Acidobacteriota; class Terriglobia; order Acidiferrales; family UBA7541; genus Palsa-295. The sequence goes on from JBEKAE010000038.1 coordinate 13,388, forward strand.
AGAAGCCCCAGCATCGGGCGAGCGCCTCAGGCGAAAACTGGCGTCCGCTGCCGCTCGACGAGGTACGCCGGGTTCATATCGAGCGTGTGCTCGAAACGTGCAATGGCAATCGCGTGCGCGCCGCGCGGGTGCTGGGCATCGGCCGCACGAGCCTGTACCGGTTTCTGAAGCGCACGGGCAGACAATCCCACGCCGTCAAGGGCAGCGCTTAACCGGCGAGGGGAGGCAGCGCCACCCCAGAAGTCGCGACGTGCGGTTTCAGTTGCCGCTCGATGTGTATGCCGCGTTGTGCAGCAGCGTTGCAGGAAGCGACAGCGTCGAATCCATGCGCACGAGCATGCCGGTCTGCGCCGGTAGTTCGACGTCCTTGCCCTTCTTCGCCACGATATAAGCGCTGCCGCCCACGAGTCCAAACACCGTGCCTCTCAGCACGTGGCTGAAGATCAGGCCAACCGTGGAACCACCCGCTGTGCCGATGGCAACGTCTTCGACATCATTCTTCACGCCCTGACGTTGTTCGACGACCTCTCCCTCGACGGTCCTCAGGTCTTTTCGCTGCTTGCCGATGTCCGTCCCACCGCTATAGATCGAGAGGATGCTCAACTTGGCGGGGAAGATACGGCTCTCGACCTCAATCGAGTTGAAAATCAGATTCATGGATGCGCCGCCGCGGAACATCGAAAACATCTTCGGGCGATCGACGGCCGAGACCGTGCCATGAATCTTTGCTCCCGCGGGCAGGACGAGTTGGCTGCCGGAAAAAACCGGTTCCGCCACAATCGCCGTGAAAGGGTCGCCATCGTGGGCAACGCGCGTGCTCAGACCATTGATCAAGGTAAGGCGCACCTGCGTGCCCGGGACAAGCTCAGTTGACTGGGCGTGAACCGCCGGGGTCAGGGAAAGCGCAACCAAGACCACGGCGCAAATCGTGATAACGGACTTCATGGATCCTCCTCTTTCGAGAGCGGAAAGGCATTGCTTCCGCAACGAATAGACCCTTAGCGAAAGAACTTATCCGAGCTCTCGCATTGGGTGATGGCTAGGTAAGCGCTGCAGGAGACTCCCGAGCGCTGCCTCAGATGCCCCCTATCGTGGGGGTTGCCGCTGGCGCAGCGGTATGGGTGCAGAGGATGCACCCGACTCGTAAGATACACCAAAGCGCCTTTCGTTGCTCACAAAACTTCGAGCTAGATGGTTTGCAATTCGCTACCCTGCCAGAGCAGCGGTACCCCGCGGCGAACTCCATTGCCGTTTTCGCGCCTGCGCGTCAGGGAGTCACCTCCGGCGGGACGCCGCAATGTTACCCTCCCCATCATCGGATCTCGAAGAGGAGGTAAGCAATCAACGGAACAGGGGGAACAGGGTAGCGGGGAACTAGCCGGTTCAGGTAAGATATTGATGGCTTGCGGAGCGGACATTGACACTGACGAACATTCAGGGCGCAAAGAACGGGGCTAAGACGCTCGTGAGAGTGCGGCCTCGAGGGTTCTGCGCGGGCGTGGTCCGAGCAGTGGACATTGTGGAACTGGCGCTCGAAGCCTACGGGCGGCCGGTTTACGTGCACCACGAAATCGTGCACAACCGTTACGTGGTGGATCAGTTGCGACGGCGCGGCGCCATTTTCGTCGAAACGATCGAAGAAGTGCCGGTCGGCGCGGTTCTGGTCTTCAGCGCCCACGGCGTGCCGCCGCGCGTTCGCACCGAGGCGAAGGAACGCCAACTACGGGTGATCGATGCCACCTGCCCACTCGTCACGAAGGTCCACCTCGAAGCCCTCAAGTTCGCGCGCGAAGGCCGGACGCTGATTTTGATCGGCCACCGGGACCACCAGGAAATCGTCGGTACGTCGGGCGAAGCGCCGGATCAGACCGTCGTGGTCGGCAGCGTCGAGGAAGTAGACAAGCTCGAAGTGCCCGATCCATCGCGGCTCGCTTTCCTCACGCAGACGACGCTCTCGCTTTACGACACGCAGGAAATTGTGGCGCGGCTGCGGCAACGTTTTCCGACGATTGCGGGTCCCGCCTCCGATGACATTTGTTACGCGACGCAGAACCGGCAGGAAGCGGTCGAGGCGCTCACGCGCGAAGTGCAGTTGATTCTGGTCGTCGGGTCGGCGAACAGCTCGAATTCGAACCGCCTGGTGGAAGTGGCGCAGCGTGCGGGTGTGACGGCGCGGCTGATCGAGGATGCAAACGACATCGACGCGGGGTGGCTGGAGGGCGTGGACAGCCTCGGGCTGACGGCCGGCGCCTCCGCTCCCGAGATTCTCGTCGAACAAGTGAGCCAGCGGCTCTCGTCCTTTGGGTTTACGAACCACCGGGACCTGGACTTGATTCGCGAGGATGTGCGTTTCACCCTTCCGCCGGAGTTGGCTGCACGGCAAGGTCGCGCCGCGAACTGATCGTCCTAGCGAGCAGCCAGCAACCAAACGGCAAGGAGCGTGTGAGTGGCGGTCAAAATCGTCCGCCAGCCGAACAAGATTGCCCTTTTGGGTTCGCCCACGAGTGCGGCCGCGATGTCGCCGGGCCACGAAGGCGCCCCCGCTGCATTGCGCGCAGCGGGCTTGGTCGAGCGGCTGCGGTCGATTGGTTACGAGGTCACGGATCTCGGCGATGATCCTCCCCAGGTTTACAAACCAGATGACGAAAGCCCGCGCGCCCGAAATCTCTCCGGTGTTCTGGCTTCGCTCGAGGCTCTAAAGCCGCGTGTGGAGCAGGCCGTCAAGTCCGGCGCGCTTCCGCTGATTCTGACGGGTGACTGCTCGGCGGTGCTGGCGACGATCGCAGGCGTTCGCCGGTATTTTCGCCACGTCAGCCTGATCTACATGGACCGCGATGCCGATCTGCACACGCCCGCGACCACGCCTTCGGGGTGCCTCGACGGGATGGTGATTTCGCATGTCACCGGACGCGGCGCCGCTGAACTGGTCCGATTCTGGAGTGAACCGCCTTTGGTCCGGGAACCGGACATCGCCCTTTTCGGTGTGGATCGCCTCGACCCGGCGGAGCAAGAGGTGCTGCGAAATTCACCGCTGCGCCGCTATCTTGCCGACGATGTCAGGCGGATGGGCGCAGCGAATGCCGCGCAGGCGGCGGTCGAACGCATTCACGGCAGCGGCTACGAATGCGTCCTGCATTTTGATGTGGACGTGATGGCGGACTTTCAAGCAACAAACTATCCGGGCGCGGGCGGTCTGGGACTTCCGGAAGTACGCGACGCGCTCGAGGTCTTCGCGAAGCAGAAGCATCTCGCAGCGATCGAGGTTGCCGCGTACAATCCCGCGAAGGACTCCGACGGAAGCGGCGCGAAGATCGTCATCGATCTGCTGGCGGATGTTTTGGCGAAGCGGCTGGAAGTTCTTCGGGCGGCCGCGACCGCCGAGCCCGTCGCTGCAACGGCGGCCGCAGGCCAATCTTCCACGTCCCAGACGTCCGCTGTTACGTCAACGTCAGTACCGGTCGCTGAGCGGGAGGGGGCTGAGGCGCCATCGCAATCGGAAGGCGAACCGGCCGTCGCACCCGGCGAAGCATGGTCGTCGGATAGGCTTGACGTGCCCGAAGCGCCGGAGACGGCGGTGGAAACAGAGGCCGGCGAGACATCGGAAACCTCCGGAGATGCGGACGAAACTCATTCCTGAACGATTGCCATTCTTCGAATGAAATCTCAGCTCGACGTAATCATCTTCGACGTGGACGGCGTCCTTGTGGACGTGCGCGAATCATTCCATCGGACCGTGATTGAGACGGTGCGATTCTTCACCGGGAAGCGCGTCACGCGCGCCGAACTGCACGGCTGGAAGAACCAATCGGGTTTCAATGATGATTGGAAGCTCTCGACTGCGTGGGTTCACTCGCTCGGCGGAAAGGCCCCGTACGAGGAAGTAAAGAGGAAATTCGTGGAAATCTACTGGGGCGAGGACGGCAAGGGGAACGTCTCACGAGAGAAGTGGCTGCTCCCGCGAGCGAGCCTGAGGCGCCTGGCAAGCCGGGCGGAACTCGCACTCTTTACCGGGCGCGTTCGGAAGGAAACGGACTATACCCTCGACCGCCTCCGAGTTCGCGAGTTCTTCCGGCACATCGTTACAGCGGAAGATGTGAAACGCCTAAAACCGGACCCGGAGGGTCTGTTGAGGATACTCGACGGGCGCACACCGTCCAGGGCTTTGTATGTGGGCGACAACATCGACGACGCGCTCGCGGCCCAGGCCGCGCAGATTCCGTTCGTCGGCGTCCTGCCGCAAGATCGCGAGGCCCGCCGCACCCGCCGAGAGACGCTCGCTAAATTGGGAGCCAAGGCAATCCTGGGGGATGTTACGGAGCTCGAAGCCTGGCTTAAGAAAGCTCGCCTTCAGACGGTTAACGGAACAGTCCCCCAGCCCGCCAAGTAGAACCATCGGCCAGTACCAAACAGGACACGCGTACCATTGCCCATTTCGGAACCAAACCTCAGTATTCCTCGTAGGGCAAGCCGCACGCCCCCAAGGAATTATGACGCAGACGATCAACAATGTCCGGCCCGCAGCGGCCCGCGCCTTTGTCCGTAGCCTGAACATTCTGCTCAAGTTCGCGAGGATGTACGACTTTGGCCATCCGCGGACAGCCAGGCAATACGAGACGGCCTGGAGCGAGTTGCGTACCGCACTTGGCTCTGACGACGAAGCCGGCTTGCTGCTCGCCGCTTCGGGCGACCAGTTGCTACTTGACGGTACCCCCCTCGAATCCGCCGCCGCGGAGAAGAGCTTCGCGCGGATGCTTTCGGCAGCCGGCATCGCGAGCATTCACTTCTCACCCAAAATAACGCAGGCCAGCCTGGCGCGTTTCGTACGAGGTTTTCCGACCAGTTCCAGCTCGAAGCCCACACAACTTGCCGAGCAACTAAAGGCGGCACTTGAGGGCGATCCGCATATTCACGTCAACGAGGTCTGCTTTGTGCCGGCCGACTCAGCGGTCGCCAAGTCGACCGTGGCGGCACAGCTCGCAGCCCGCACTCTGGGAATGAACTCCGACCAGACCGATAAGCTCTTAAACGACCCCGAAAAGCTTCTGCAACTCATCGTTGCGGCAGAAGGCACGAAGGCAGAAAAGGGAGAAAAAGGAGAAAAAGGAGAAAAAGGAGACGGCACCCAAACCGGGGAAACTGGGTCCGGAGCGCAGTCCCTTGGCGACCCTGTCGGGGGAGGCTCAGACACCGGCCATGGCGGCAGGAGCGGCCCCGGATACCTCAGCGCGTTTGAACCCGTTAGGGGCGAGTCCGCGCGTTGGACCAACGCATCCTTTGGGATTCGCGGTAATCGCTCTGCCCGCGGGGGCCCCGGCACGATGGCAGTCGAAACGGGCCTGATGACCATGCATGAGGACGAGTTGCAGGGGATCCTGCAAGTGCTGGCTCAGATTGCCCGGACGAGCGAAGGGTCGAAAGACAAACTTGATCCCGCTTCGTTCCAATCCCGGCTGTCATCCCTACCGCGCCGGGCGCGCTTCACCGTCAGCCAGGCGCTGGCCGCCCTCGCTGCGCAGGCGCCTGACGAGTCGTCGGACAAGCCGACGCTCTTGAAACTGGCCGAGAATATCGCCGTTCGGTTCGCGCTCGAAAAATACGAACGCGGCGATTTGAAGGTGGATGCCGTCCGACAGATGCTGGACGAGATGAGCACGGAGCTCGACGGCCTGCGGAAGATTCTCGGCGTATACGAGCAGCGAATGAAACGGGCCGGAATCGATGTCGGGTCGCACATCGACGTGCTCGCGCAGGAATTCTGGGCGCAGGTGCCGGAGGAGAAGAAGAAGGCAGTTATCGAATCCGGGGACATCTGGTGCGTTCCGGCCGCGAAAGTGCGCGAATATCTCGACGGCCTGCTTTCTCGCGGAGAGACCTCGGCCGCTGAGAACACGCTGCGCAATTATGCGAGCTGCATTACGAACAAGTCTCCCGAAGTGCGCCGCCAGGCTGCGATGGGCCTCGCGGAACTCGCGCCGGTCTACGCAAAGAGTGACGAGAAGCTTTTTGTAAACACGATTCGCCAAGTCGGCATACAGCTTACCGAAGAGCATGATTCGGAGCTGCAAAGCCTCGTCGGCGCCGCATTCGTTCGCCTTTCGCAGGAAGCACAGAACCAGAGATGCTATCCCGCGATACAACGTTCCGTCGAGATGTTGAAATATGTGGAGGCGGAGCGGCCGGGAGCCGGGAAGAGCCTGCGCCCCCGGATTGCCGTCGAGAACCGCCTTCCGGAATTCATTGACGAATCGCTGCGAGCCGGCGCGGTTCCGTCCGGCCTGCGAGATTTGCTGCGGCGGTTGCCGGAACACGCGGCGGAACAGATCGCCACGCGATTCGGCCGTGCTGGATTCCGCGAGGATTGCGAGCTGCTGGTATCGATGATGGACGTGCTCGGGCCGGAAGGCCTCGACCACCTGCGCGCGCAGCTTCGGCAGGGTGAGACCAGCGAGGCCATCGACACGGTTGGGATCCTCGTGCGGATGGATCGCGAAACCGTCGAGCGGGTGCTGCCCGAGCGCATGAAAGAGTGGAAGAGGACAGCGCATGACCGCGTGGTGCGGCAGATCGCCGCGAGCGGCGCCGTGGATCGTGGCCGGCTGTTGCTCGAGCTTTTTGACACTCTCGATACGCTGATCCGTCCGCTGGCCATCGATGAAATCGGAATGAGCGGAGAGAACGCGGCCGATATGATGTTACTGCGTATCGCTGAAGGGGATGTGCCCAAAGGCTCGACCGATTTTCTCCGCCTGAAGGCCATCGAAGCGCTCGGCCGGCTTCGCACCGCCGGCTCCGAAGCGATCCTGCGCAAGGTCGCGGAAGCGCGAAAGGCCTGGCGCTGGGCGCATCCGTCCGAGCTGAGACTGGTGGCGGCGCAAGCCCTCGAGAAAATCGACGCCGATTGGGCGCGCCATTTCATACCGCGAAGCGGGCTGAACATTGCGGAGTTCTCCATCGAAATTCTCGACAGCGATCCGACTTCCTCGGCCATTCGCCAGCGGCGCTACCCGCGGCTGCGGCTCGACCGTCCGGTCTCCGCCACGACGACGAATCTCAGGGAGAATTACCGCATCGAAATCCCCGAGATGGCGCTCGGCGGCGGCGTCGCCGTCTGCGAACAGAGCCTGCATCCGGGCAGCGTGGTCGAGCTGCGGTTAAACGCGGGTCAGAAGCCGGTGAAGGCGCAGACGATTGTGCGCGACGCGAATACCCAGGCGCGAGCCTTCGAGGTGGTCGACATGGATCTCGAAGAGCGCGCCAAGCTGCGCAAGCTGCTCGTTGAGCTGGGCAACGCACAGAAAGAGACGACCTCGCAGGGACGCAGCCGCCGCGGAACGCGCACATTCCTCACTGGCGGCAGTTAGTTTCCAATCCCGACAATCCCTTTCTTGCGGATCGCGGGCTCCTTTTGCGACGGCCGTTCCACGGTGTCCTGTCGCAGAGCACCGAGCCGTAGCGCCGCGACCAGCAATCCTCCGATACTCAGCATTGCAACCGCGAGGAACTCGATCGGGCCCTTTCGTTCGCCGATCCATCCGATCGCGCTCAGCCCGGCCGTAATCAAGTAGCACGTGAATGCGACCCGCCGCGCCGGCCAGCCGCGCGCGGCCAGGAGGTCATTCGTAACTACCTTTTCAGGATTTTCGACAAGGTGGGCGTGTCCACGCGGGTTGAATTGGCTCTCTATTGCTTCCAGGAACGCCCAAACGGTTCCGCCACCGACGCGAACTAATTCCTGTATGGGTTGGCATTTCGCCCCGGGTCTCATCTTGCAGTCGTGGTTTTGAAACGCTACTCTGGCAAACAAGCCCGGGTGGCGGAATGGCATACGCGGGGGACTTAAAATCCCCTGACGCGAAAGCGTCGTGTGGGTTCGACCCCCACCCCGGGCACTTGGGAAGATCACGGACCCTCACTCCATTACACGGGCTGGATGTCAGAAAGAATTTCTCCACTCCTTCAGTCGCGGGGGAAGTGTTTTTTCTTGACATCCCCTCTTATGGAACGCGCTTAGCCGATTTCGGCTATAGCATTAGGGCAAATTCCTCTGGGCAATTGTAAACGATCAACCTCAAGTTCACGATGTGGGCACGAAGCTTTCGTTTGGAGCTTCAACAACTCGGAAGCGGAGTTTCCGCAATTGCTTACTGACAAGCCTGGCTCGGTCTCGTTTAGCTCAGACGGAAACATAACACCGTCCTCAGAACTTTCTGCCGTACTACTGTTTGGTACCGGTTTTCTGGCAATTGGCCGGCGTCGGAAAACTGCCCTGTAGCGCAAGTGCTCTCGCCAAACTAATGAGCCGAGATCTCGTGGGGAAGGGTGTCGGGCTGATAAGAGCGCACCTGCGGTACTCCGTGGCTAGTTCTTCCAGTAGCTTTCCGATCTTTCTACGCGCGGCAGCGCTGTACCCAGCTATCGTAAATGCGTTCGTCTGTGACACCGAGCGCATAGGGTGATGAGATTGTCCTCTGCATCGTCGCCGAGTAAACTGCGCGACTGCATGTGATGAACCTGGAGATCACGCAGCGATCCACAGTATTGACAGCGCCAGCCATCTCGCCGCAGCACCTGCAGGTGCAAGGTCTCGTAAGAACATCGATCAAGCCGCAGCCGCGGTCGTTTGGGGCGGACGGAGTTCATACAGTCATTCGCGCTTTGTCCAAGAATTCCTGTCTCTTGGTCTGCGGAAGGGCATCAAAGAGCCGATCCAAAGAGATCAGTTGGGCGTCAGAATTTCCGGTGTCGAGATTCGCCCCTGCCAGGAAATCAGCGCAAATCATCTCCAGCATGTATCCGCGAGACTTGTCACTTCCCAGCATCAGGGCTGCTGTTTCAAGGGCCTGCTCGATCACTGGCAGCTGGCTCTTGTACAGCTTAAAGTAGATGAGTTCCCAGGGTTCTGTCTCCTGCCCAGTCAGGTGTCGCTCGACTTCGCGCTCAAACTCCTCCCTGTTTAGATTCTTGGCCTTGTGCACCCAGGATGCACAATCAAACCGTTCCCCCTCTCGCCGGGCTACCCTCACCATCTCTGCCGCCTTGCGCCAACCGATTTCCCTGAGCTGTTGCTTCGGAATCTTCGTCAGATTCTCGTGGATGGCCATCAGGTAGTAGGCCTTCCGCCGCGACTCAGGGAAGCGCTTCTCAAGGAACTCATCGAACGACTTCAGGTTCTCCAGCCTCCAGAACTGCCCCGCCCGAACCTCACACAGATACTGCCCCAGCTCCACAAACCGCACATCCCGCTCTTGCTCCTTCGTCTTTTCCCAGGCCAGGATCTCGTCGATCTTGTCCAGGACAAGCAGAGCCCTCCGGCGATTGAGTTTCGGCGCCATCGTTAGTCCGTTAGTCCACAAGCTCGTCAAGCCAATCAAGGTCGCTCGCTCCCGGCCGACGGATCAGGTTCGCTTCAATCAGTTGCCGGTTATCAAGACACAGGCCCAGATGGGGGCAGCTCACACAGCCGTTCTGAGGGAAGCGGATCCCGCTGTGCGGGGAGAAATGCCCCGATTCCAGCTGATGGATGGTCGTCTCTACCAGCCGACCAAAATCGTTGCGTTGTTCCTCTGAGATGGTGGCCTTCCGATATTGGATCTCGGGTAGCTGCTTGCGGACGAACACGACAAGAGCGACATCTGGGATGCCGCTGACCCAGGAGTAGCAAATGAGCTGAGGATCGAGGGACAGAAGGCCCTCCGGTTCTTCGGAATAGCGGCTGGTCGTAGTCTTCCAGTCGATCAGGCAGCGCTTGCCGTCGAGTTCACCGATCGCATCAATATAGGAAACGAACTCATTGCCTCGCTCGAGGGTTCGAGCGATCTTGAGCTGCAGGTTCTCCTCAGGGCGCGGGATACAAACCCGGTCCTCCCGTACGAACTTCTCTAGAAGATGGACTCCTTGATGCAGGAGCCGATCCCAGGATTCTCCCTTCCGGTATTCAAACGGAGTATCACGGAAGGCTTCCCATTCCTTGAACAGTGCCGCGGTCAAGTCCCGTTGTTCGAAGTAGGCGCCGAGAGCCTTCTCAAAGCAGCGCCCAAAGACCATGGCTGCCCGAGTGTCCTTCTCCCGCCAGCCATCGAGATAGCGGTAGCGATAGCTGCGAGGGCAGCGCAGGTAATGGCCGATCTGGGTGTAGTTTAGCTCTTCTCTCCTTCACCCGTTAACAACCAATCGATGCTGACGCGAAAGCGCTTCTTCACGAAGAAAAGAACGTCAGCGGGCGGAGCCGCTACTCCTCTCTCATACTTCGAGAGTTGACTTTGGCTTACTCCAAGCTCCTTAGCGAATTCCTCTTGAGTCAAGTCAAAACCACGCAATTCGCGCAGGCGCCTTCCCAGGGCCCTCAAATCGGGACCGTCTCTCTTGATGGTACGCGGCTTACCGCTTGACACTGTAGTCCATAATAACTATAATAGCTCTATATCGATCGGGTCTTATGATCCCTACGATACATCGCTGAGCTGAGGTTCGTTGACCCGGACCGAGCCCGATTGCAGAAGGCAGTAGTAGTGTCGCGTCACACAACGCCGGGCATGACGGCTGTCAGCCCACTGAGCGATTTGAGAAATCGATGGATCGCGTAAGCAAATATCGCGTGCCTTCCTAGTGCGACCAGGTCATCTCCGTAGTCGCTCGCCTCATTCGGGAAGCACCAAGCCAGAGCCGCGGACTCATCGATAACAATGCCGGTCAAAACCGGTCTTATTGCGGCGGAAGCTTTTTCCGCTTGCGTGTAACTACAAAAGGAGTTACAGGCAAGGATGCCATACGAATGGGATCCTGCTCGAATGTGTGTTAGCCCTTGTCACTTGATTTTGATGCTGTCGAAGAACTCGTCGGCGTCTGCTTGTGTGCAACTGTCACAGACAACTTCTGCAAACCATACTCGGTTACCTTGCATAGCAAGGCGCAAATACACTGAGCTG
>JBEKAE010000039.1:0-23717 GCA_050018375.1 Candidatus Acidiferrales bacterium
GGACCGGACCGCGCCATCGGCCCTCCTTCGGCGCTGCTGACTCTACTTATCCCTCATTTCCCAAAACTCAACCATAGTCATTTCAGAGGCTTGTCCCGGGTTGTGCAACAGCTTCTAGTGTGTTGAAGGAATGAATACCTAATGGCACTGCGAGCCGCGCTCAAAACTGCCCCGCGCTGGGGCTAGCCCGTTGCACCATTCCCTGTGAGAGTAAGAAGGGCGAAACCGAAGGACCGCAAACGCCGTGTACAACCGGGCGTAAAGGCCCTAAACTGATGAAACTATATGCGGCGCACGATCACATTGATTCCCGGCGACGGCATCGGGCCGGAAGTCTCGCAGGCCGTTCGCGAGATTATTGAAGCGGCTGGAGTCGACATCCAGTGGGAAGAGACCAAGGCGCCGGGCGACATCGACAAGCGCGGTACGGGCGCAATGCAGGCCGCCGTCGTTGAGTCCATCCGCAAGAACCGCGTGGCGCTGAAGGGTCCGCTCATGACCGCCATCGCCACCGGCCCGCCCAGCATCAACGTCGCGCTGCGCAAGGCGCTCGACCTGTACGCCAACGTTCGGCCCGTGAAGAACGTCGAAGGCGTGCCCTCGCGATACCAGGGCGTGGACCTGGTGTTGATTCGCGAGAATACCGAGGATCTCTACGCGGGACTCGAACACACCGTCGTGCCGGGCGTCGTCGAAAGCCTGAAGATCATCACGGAGAGAGCTTCCACGCGAATCGCCCGATTTGCCTTCGAGTACGCGCGGAAGTGGGGCCGCAAAAAAATCCACGCGATCCACAAAGCGAACATCATGAAGCTGTCCGACGGCCTGTTCCTCGCATCCGTCCGCAACGTGGCGCTGGAATATCCGGATATTCAGTACAAAGAACTCATCGTGGACAACGCTTGCATGCAGATGGTCCTGAACCCCTCGCAGTTCGACATGCTGCTGCTCACCAACCTCTACGGCGACATCATGAGCGATCTTGCCGCCGGGCTGGTCGGAGGCCTGGGCGTGGTGCCGAGCGGGAACATAGGCGAAAATGCCGCGATCTTCGAAGCTGTCCACGGAACGGCGCCGGACATCGCCGGCAAAGGAATCGCGAATCCGACGGCGCTGCTGATGAGCGGCATCATGATGCTGGACTACATTGGCGAGGCCGCAGCCGCGCGCAGGATCGACGCTGCCTTGCATGAGGTTTACCGCGAGGGACGCTCCCTCACTCGCGACGTCGGTGGCACCGCCACCACCGCGGAGTTCACCGAAGCCTTAATCAGCAAACTGGAAGTGAACGTCCGCTCGTAAGTTCTTCCCCGGGCCTCGGCGAGACGCCGGTCACAGCGAGAACACCTTTTCGGCATTGGTCTGGAAGAGTTTCTTTTTGTCCGCGTCGCTCAAGGGAAAATTGTCCGTCATCGTGACTTCTTCGATTTGGAATTGGTATGGGTAGTCCATCGCGTAGAGCACGCGATCCATGCCCAGCACGGATTGCGCGAGCAGGATGGCCGGCGCCCACGGAACTCCGCTCGTGGTGATGTAGATGTTGCGCTGCATGTACTCGCTCGGGCGCATCTTCAGTTTCGGCATGAACGGCTTTCGGTTGTGCTCCTGCATGTAATCGAGGCGATACATCCAGTACGGAAGAGCCTCGCCCCCGTGCCCGATGACGATCTTGAGGTTCGGGAAACGGTCAAATGCTCCGCTGGTGATGAGCGCGAGCGTGTGCAGACCCACCTCGACTCCGAAGCCGTAGAGCGCGCGTTCCATTCCGCGCTGCAAGAACGGCTGAAGCATCTGCGGCGAGGGCTCCCGCGGATGGATGTAAATCGGCGCATTCAGCGCTTCAGCGGCCTCGAAGATTTCCCAGAACTTCGGATCATCCAGGTATTCGCCTTCGGTGTGCGAGTTGATCACCGCTCCCTTGAGGCCGAGATTCTTCGTCGCCCGTTCGAGTTCTTTGGCCGCGGTTTTCGGGTCCTGCGGCGCGATGGCGCCGAGGCCGGCAAAGCGAGCGGGATACTTGCGGATCGCTTCTGCGAGCTGATCGTTGGTCGAAGCCGCCAGCGAGTTTGCCGTCGCCGCGTCGAATACCTGCACGCCGGGCGCGGTCAGCAGGAGCAGTGCTACATCGATGCCGCTGGCGTCCATGTCCTTGATCCGCCCTTCACCCATGTCCACCAGCCGCGTAACGAGCAGATTGCCGCCGCTGCCTCCCTGTGCGCTGCGGCTGCCACTGCCGCTGTTTCCCCACATGCTCGCGAGCCCAGGGTGCGCGTAGGGATTTTCGTCGATCAGCTTGCGATACATCTCGAACATTTCCGCGGGGCCCCAGGCCTCTTCGGTGGCGATGCGCTTGTACGGCACTTTGCGAGGCTTCGCCGCCTCTTCATTGCGCGCGGGCATGTTGATTTGCGCGGCAGGCGCCGTGAGCCAGGCGGAAATAGCGGCGTAGGACGCCGCCGCACCCTTCACGAACGATCGTCTGTCCATCGCCATGAAATACCCCCGGCGCATACAAATACCCCTATTGCGCCCTTGCGGCAACATCGTTGAGTCGTAACCGGACATCTCCGGTTTCCGCGTTTGTGAGGAACTACCTGAAGGTGAGGCTGCCGCCGTTGCGAAGCAGATCGGCAGCTTGTGCCGCCATCGATTTCACGACGGATGCAGCGGATGGCCGATCCCTCAGGAGACCCACAGCCTCTCCGCAAACAACCGCAACCACATCTAAATTGTTTTGATCGCGTGCCTGAGCGTATTTCGCCGACAGACTGCCGAATTCGCGGAGCGCCTCTGCCTCCCGGTCAACCCATTCGTCGGCCAGTTTGTTCTTCAAAAAGCGAAATGAGTACTCCTTCGGCCAAGGAACGCCGCGCACTGCATCGAGCGCTCTTGTTCGAATGGTTGCATCACCGCTCGCGCCGATGGCCTTCTCCGTGTGCAACCTCGGGGTAAGCGCTTCGTCCGAAGCCCAAAATCGCGTCCCAACTACCACGCCATCCGCTCCGAGCATCAGGGCTGCGGCTAATCCCCTTCCGTCCGCGATACCCCCCGCCGCGAGCAGCAATGTTTCCGGCGAGCGTTGCCTAAGGTAATCGGCGGCCTCCGGCACGAACGGAAGCGTTGAACGAGATGCTCCGTGTCCCCCGGCCTCAGTTCCCTGTACCGCGATCGCCGCGGCGCCAGCCTTCAGAGCAGTGTCGATCTGCGACAGGAATTGCACCTGGCAGATTAGCACCGCGCCCGCCTCGCGGATCTCCGCCGCAAACGGACTCGGGTCGCCAAATGACAGGAACACGCAGAACGGCGAGTGTCGCAGCGCTTTGGTCAGCATTCCAGGCGAACGCTCCAGAGCCCATGTGATGAATCCGACGCCGAATTTGCCCGGTTTCGCTCTCGCAAGTTCGGTTTCCAAATCAGGCTCCCCGCCCAGCGTCCCCGCATAGCCGCCGCCGACAATTCCGAGTCCACCGGCGCGTGAGACCGCAGCCGCAAGTGTTCCTCCTGTGACGAATGCCATTGGCGCGCAGACGATCGGATGCCAGATGCCGAAGCGCTCCGTTAGGCGTGTACGAATCATCGCCTCTTCCGATCCGAGCGCGATCTTTCTGCCGGCCTTTTCCATGAACGGAAGTATACCAGCAGGAAATGTAACTCCCGATAAGTCGGTTGGGTTCCGGGCGTGATCCGCAAAAAGTGCCCGGCGAGACGCTGGCTACTTCTTGCGCGCGGATTCGAACTTTTCCCACTCGGAGTCGGGTATATCGATCGCGTTGTTGAACTCTCCCGCGCCGCGGAGCCACGCTCCTCCATCGATCACTACGCATTCGCCGTTGATGTACTCGCATTGCTCGCTCAGCAAAAAGGCCGCGAGGTTCGCGAGCTCCTCGTGCCGGCCGAATCGCTTCATCGGGTGGTGGTTCTTCGCGCGCTCTTCGAAATCTGTCGACGCCATCAGGCGCGACCATGCGCCTTCCGTCGGGAACGGCCCCGGCGCGATCGCGTTCGCTCGAATCTTGTAGCGAGCCCATTCGACGGCAAGCGAGCGCGTCATCGCCAGCACTCCCGCCTTCGCGCACGCCGACGGCACAACGAAGCCCGAACCGCAATCCGCGGCTGCGTACGTCGTGACGATATTTAGGATGTTGCCGGGCTGTTTCGCTGCGATCCATTTCCGCCCAAGCGCAAGAGTGCAATGAAACGTCCCCTGCAGCACGATTCCGACGACAGCGCTGAAAGCATTGGGAGAAAGTTTCTCGGTGCGCGCGAGAAAATTCCCCGCGGCGTTGTTGACCACCGTATCGATTCCTCCGAACGGACGCGCGAAATACTTCTCCGCCGCCCCGATCGCATCTTCCACTGCGCTGAAATCGCGGATGTCGGCGCAGGCGTATGCGGCGCGCCCTCCCTTTGCGCGCAGTGCTTCGGTGGTTTCTTTCAGCGGGTCTTCGCGGCGCCCGACCAGAAAGAGATTCGCTCCCAGATCTCCAAATCGCAGCGCCATCGAGCGCCCCAGACCCGTGCCGCCGCCCGTAATCAGAATCGTCCGATTTTTCAGCAAGTCTTTTTCAAACATCGGCTGGAACCTCCCAAACCTTCCCCCGCGCAATCTATCAGGAATCGCTCCTCACACGAAATTCAAACCGCGTAAACACAGGGGATCCGCATGCCCGCCGGGGAATCTCTCTTCGGCGTCACCAAAACGGGGGATGTCAGCAGAGCTAGGTAGCCGCTAGGGCGAGGCGATGTCCGTCGGGAAGACGACCGCCATCGTATACCGTGTAAATTGATAGCAGAAACCGAGCGCGAGCGCAGCCAACAGGATGCGCGCGGGGAGATTGGGGCCGGCGGCGGACGCGATCAATCCAGGGGTTCGATCGAGTGCACCGCGATGGTGTTCGACTTTACGTCGAGGACCCCGGTTATCTTCACCTTCTCCCCGGCGTACCTGTCTCCCAACACCTGATCATCGATCTTGTAGACTTTGTCCTTGACCTGGAGCACGAACACTCCGCCGAGATTCTTCACGCAGTAACGCGCGCAATCCGCCGAAGTCTTGCCGATCGACTTCTTCTCCAGCATCTCCTGATGCGAACGGCTCAGCGAATGCACGTTCAGCGCGCACTGCGAGTCCCCGATTTCGCCCTTGAACACCCGCATGTTCCCGCCGCCCGCCACGCATCCCAAGCCCGCCGCGACCACAAGTACCACGCTTGCCCACCGCGATTTCTTGATGACCATGATCTCTTTCCCCCCATTGACCGCTATGATTTCGTTGGGCCCACAATCCCCTTCCGCCCCGCCGCCGCACCCGAACCCACGGCACTACGGCAGCACAACAAATCGCATGTGCATGCCTTCGTGGTCGTCGCTGCAAATCACCGTGCAGACGACCACATATTCGCCGGGCTCCGCCGGCGCCGTTGCGTCCAGGTCCTGCACGCCGGGCTTGAGCAGGAAGTCCCAGCCGGGCACTCGCGACCGGTCTTTCGCTCGCAGCAGCGCGAAGCCGTGAATCGAGCCGTCCCGGTTCCGGTTCTTCGCTTTGACGGCCGTCAGCCGCAGCGTCAGTTGCTCGCCTGCGTGCGCCGTGATTTCCGGCTCCTTTAGACCCGCCATCCTGAAACGGCTGTCGTGGTCCGCCAGGATTTCGATCACGCGCGGGGACTGCGGCCGGGCCGGACGCGGCGCCAGAACCAGCGAAAGAGCAGCGCCGGCTAACAGCCCGAATCTGCGTGCGCTGCCAGCGCGCCTCGACCCCAACTCGGTCTCCTATTGCCTCATGTAGTGCAGGATGACGCGCATGTCTTCGTCGGTGATCGTGGCACGCACGCGCATGTGCCGGACGATCGTCGCCATCATGCGTGGCGGAAATTTGTGCGGCGCTTGGTGACACCTGCCGCAGTTCGCGTGAAATCTCTTTTCGCCTTCGATTCGCAGCGCGTCTTCATCCTGCAGCTTCGAGGGGGTGGAATGCGATGAAGCTGCGGCGCCCGTAGCTCCGGCCGCCGCGGGCGCTGGATCGTTGGCGCTCGCGACTTTCGTTTCCTGCTGGGTTCCTTGTTGCGCGGACACAAACCCAGGCAGGGTTGACAGTCCCGCCGCCAGGATAAGAGCCGCGAGCAGGAGAGGCCCTGATTTCATTGGATGTCTCCGTGTCCCACGGGAATCGCGAAGCGATACGTTATGCCGATGTTCCAGATATTCATGTTTCCCGCCTGCGGGGCGAACTGCCTCCCATAGCTGCTGACGAACCGCAGGTCGTCGCGGAAGTAGTAATTCAGCCCGAATTCGAAGAGGCGCGTGTTTACGGTCGGCAAATTGGCATTCGGCACGATGCCGGCGAAATACTGCTGCATCCGGCCGACTGCCTGAACGTGGCGCAGCGCATCGTGCCAGACGGGAGCCTGACTCAGACGGTAGGCCGACTCGATCCAGTAGCCGCTGCCGTTGTGCGAGCGCGCATATTCGGCGCGAATATCGAGTGGCAGAGCCGGAGGCTGCCAGGCCGCATGAAACCCGAATGCATTCGTGCGGTCGTCCTGCAAAAGATGCTGGAACGAGCCGCCGAATTCGAGACGCGGCCCCGGCAAAAAGATTCCGGCGCGCATGCCCGCCAGGCGCTGCGAATCGAGAGGCGTATCTGTGCTCAGCGTCGAAAAATACGTCGCGTAATTGACCTCGACTCCGCGCGCCACATCGAATCCGCCGCGAAGCATGGCTCCGGTGCCGGCGCCGCTCGGCCCGGTGGCGATCGGCAGGATCAGCGGGTCGGTCTGCAGATCACGAATCCAGACGGGATAAAGCCGCTCGTTGAAGACTCCGAAGGGAGTCAGAAATCTTCCCACCGTTACCGTCAGATGAGCATTGGCGATGTAGTCCAACTGAAGGTAATCGACCTCTTTTTGGAGATACCCCTTGTAGCCGATCATGCCCGGAACAGGCGCGAGGTTGATTTCAAAAGTATCGCGCGACTCGATGAGCCAGTTCTGTCCGAACGGGATCAGGACGACGGGCGACACCAGCGGATGGACATTCTGCGTGCCCCCATCGAAGAACGAGTTGTAGGCCAGGCCCGCCGAGAGGATTGGAACAGGGCTGATCGGTTGCTGCGAGTCGTCGGTCTGCGACTGGCCGAAGAGGGCTGGCGCCAGGCAGAGCACGGCCAGCGCAGCAATCACTCGGGAAAAGACCTTCTCGATCGAGAGCTCTGCGAGTCTCGAGGGGCCCATCGAGCTGAAAAACTTGGGACGCATATTCCGCCTGCTGCGCTCAATTGAATCGCCTACTCAGGGCCCTGTGAGTTCAACGTTAGAATGCGTGTCAAAACCGGTCAACTTCGCACGTCCGCAGTGCTTCTTGCGCGCTATTAGCGCGTAGTGAACAACGAGTACTAGTGACGTGGATGAAGCCGCCACTGTACCTTCGGTCAGGTGGACGATTGGCGCCGAAGGCGCCCCACGCTCGAGGGGCTTCCCTTCCCGCCCTGATAAACTCGATTAAGAAGGGCCGAAAATGGCCCTGGAATCGGAACAGGAGGTCGCATGGCTGACGTGCCGGTCTTTGCGAGACTCTATCGGATACTGACTTGGCTAAGCTTTGTCGGCATCGTCCTGGTGCTCGTGCTGGTCCTGCGCAAATCGACGCCTCCCAGCGTCCTTTACGATCCGACCGCCGCCTCGCGCGTCCAGCAGAAGTTCGCAGACGCCGACCAGGCGAAGGCCGCGGGCCAGCAGCCTCAGGTCGCGCTGGACCGCACGGAGCTCAACTCCTACTTGCAGAAGAACCTCCAGCTCGAAGGTTCGGCCAATGGCGCGAACGTTTCCGTCCCCGCGCCTCCGGTCAACGGCGCGAACGCCTCACCGGCTGGCGGCGCGGCGTCCCCCGACCCCATGGCCGGAATAGCGGGCGCCGACCAGCCCACGCTCGAGCAGGTGCAGTCTTCCGTCAAAGACGTGAAGGTGGATATGGATGGCGACCTGGTGAAGGCCTACGTCGTGTTCGATTTCCACGGCAAGGATTTGTCGCTCGAGCTCGACGGGCACCTGGGAACGGAGGATGGCTACATGAAGTTCGAACCGGTTTCCGGCCAGCTCGGCTCAATGCCGCTGCCGCAATCGATGCTGAATTCCGTGGTCGATAAGATGATGGCCTCGCCGGAAAACCGCGAGAAGCTAAAGTTGCCCAACGACGTCAGCGACATCCAGATCGTCAACGGCCAAGCCGTCGTTTCATACAAGTGACGACCCGACGAGGGTCGTCATCCCGAAGCCGGCGTTTCTGGTCCTGGCCGGCTGAAGGATCTCTCTTCGCAACCGCGCACCGCACAAGTGCTTGGCTCGCCGCGGAAGATCGCTACCTTTATGTAGCGCCGGGCTTCAGCCCGGCATCTTTCTTCTTCCCCGGGAATCACGTCGGCCAGATCGGCGTGTACGCCAGGTACAGCAGCCAGTAGACGATCACGCCGGTCACCGACACATAGAGCCACAGCGGCAGCGTCCACCGAGCGATCGCGCGGTGCGCGGCAAACCGCTCGCGCAACGCGCGCGTCAGCGTGATCAGCACCAGCGGGACGATCACCACCGCGAGCGTCGTATGCGACACGAGCAGCGCGAGGTACACCGGGCGAATCCAGCCCTGTCCTCCGAAGCGAATCACGCCCGCGTGGAAGTGAAAGTAGAGGTACAAAACCAGAAACAGCGTCGAGCACAGGAACGCCGCGACCATGCACGCGCGATGAAACCGAATCTTGCCGCGGCGAATGAAGAAGAATCCGCACAACAGCAGAGCCGTGCAGAGCGCGTTGAGCGAAGCGTTGACCGCCGGAAGCGAAGCGAGCGGCAGAAATTTCATCGGAAGCGCGCCCGAACGCGCGGCCTCATCGGATCGTCAACTTATCGAGAATCAGCCACAGCAGCAGCAGCGGAATGTGCGCGACCGTCGCGTGCATCAGCCATTTTGCGCGGACGTTCGTTCGCGACCGGTTCGCCCACAGTCCCACCTGTAGCAGGAGCATCCCCAGCAGCAGCGCCCCGAAGAAGTAGCGGATTCCCGCCATGCCGACAAACGACGGCAGCGCGCTCACCCACACCAGCACCGCCGAGGCGCAAATGACCTGGCGGAACGTCGAGTCGCCCGTGCGATCAACCACCGGCAACATCCGAATCCCGGCGCGCGCGTAATCTTCGCGATAGATCCACGCGATCGCCATGAAATGCGGGAACTGCCAGAAGAACAGAATCGCGACCAGCACCCAGCCGCCCAGCGACAACGACCCGCGCGCCGCGGCCCAGCCGATCAGCGGAGGAAGCGCGCCCGGAATCGCGCCGACAGCCGTCGAGAGCGGCGTGCGCGTCTTGAGCGGCGTGTAGAGCCCCAAATAAAGGACGGACGTAACCAGCGCCACGAGGCACGCGAGGCCGCTCACGGCCAGCGCGAGCCACGCCGCGCCCGCCACAATCGTGCTTACGCCGAAGAGCAGCACCTCGCGCGGCTGCAACACCCCGGAAGGAATAGGCCGCGACGCGGTTCGCCGCATCACGGCGTCCATTTCGCGCTCGACGTATTGATTCATTGCCGCCGTGCCGCCGGCGATGAGCATCGTCGCCGCGACGGTGTGCAGCATGCGCATCCAGTCGAGCGGCCCCGTCGAGCCGAGGTAAAACCCCGCGAGCGTGGTGATGACCACGAGAAAGGTGACGTCCGGCTTCGTGAGGGCGACGTACGCCCACGGCTTCTCGAAACCGGAGAGTGTTTCGGCGCGCTCGTTCATTGCCTGTAAATGCTCATCGCCTTTGCATCCTCATCGCGTTTGCCCGAGCTCCGGCACTTCCAAAGCCGGCGCCGCAGCCGAGCCGATCAGCCGTTCGCACGTGAGCGCCAGAAGCACGGAAGCGGCGATCGTGAGTGATCCGCCCAGGACGTGCGCCACCGTCAGCGTGACGTAGAGCCAGTTCGGCTGCACGGCCGCGATCCCGGACGTCATCGCCCACCACGCCGCGAAGCCAAGCAGAATTTGCAGCCCGAAGAATGAGTGCAGCAGGGCGACGCCGCGGCGGATGTCGCGGTTCTCGCGAAAACGGCTCTTCGCCGCGCGGCCCGTCCAGACCACCATTACCGTCACCACTCCCGCGCCGATCAGGTGCGGCACGATGCCGAGCGCGCCGTGCCGGAACGCCGCGCCCAGGACGATCTGGACGAGGATCGCGGCCGTCGTCCACCACGCCAGCGTTCGCGCCCGTGGCATGCCGGAATCGCGAAGCTGCGGCAGGTCGCTCTGCCACCATGGGCTCAGGTAGAGCGCGAGGCCCACGACCGTGATGAAAAATATCTGCGCCAGAGTCGCATGCGCCGTGGCCGAAGCAATCGGATCATGCTCCAGCACGCGCGCCCCGCCCAGCACGGCCTGCGCGACCACAAGCACAAGCGCCGTCCAGCCCAGCCGTCGCGCCAGCGGGCGCACCTTCGCGAACGTCAGCCAAACGGCGAGCACCAGCGTCAGGATCGCCACCAGCCCGGCGACGACGCGATGCGTGTACTCGTATCGGATCCCGCCGATGAGCGGCGGAATAATTTTCCCGTACGCCAGCGGCCAGTCGGGGACGGAGTCCCCCGCCTCATTGTTGGTGACGAGCGCCCCCGCCATCAGCAGCAGCACGGTGGAAACCGAAGTCGCGACCGCAAAGCGGTACACGCCGCGAGAACTTGGAATGGAATTTGCCGCCATCACCGGTGAAAAAGACCCCTCATTGTAAGTATCGCGGCACCAAAACGCAAAACTTTCTGGAACCGGGTAGTGGCGTCATTTGGTCTTCGGTCTACTTGCTCTTGATTGGCGGCAAGCAACAGTGGTACAAACATATTATGCGTGCGATGGGTAAACTCGGCCGCAGAGTTCTGCCGCGCGCGATTCCAGCGGAAGAACTTCAGATAATGCTGGGAGACAGTCGGGCGTTCTGTTCATGGGATGCCTTGAATTCGACGGTCAGCGAGTTAATGGCCCGCTGGCCGTTTTTGTTTTCCCATCCTCTCATGGGCACAAACAAAAAGCCCACACAATAGTTCCGCTGTCCCGGAATCCCGGAAGAAATCGCGGGACTTCGGCTCCGACCTAAGGGCTTCGGCAGTCACACTTCCTATGCGCTGGTTCTGTCCGAGCTGCGCGAGGACCATCGGCCACGCTTTCTCATCGCCATCTTTCGACACCTCGTCCGGAAAGCCCGCCTGCTGGCTCTGGCGACGCGGATTTTGACCAGGCAAGAAAAAAGTGAGCGGCTCGCTGTCTTTCTACAAGCCGCTCACTGGGTAAGGTGGAACCGGTCCCGCGGGACCATTGCGTCTCAGCGGGGTTCTTTCTGTTCTGGTTTCGCCTCACTCGGACGAGCCTGTTGTTGGGCCTTTGGCGCGGCTGCCTGCCTGGGCGCAGCCTGACGTTGCGGAGCGGCGGCCCTCGGCGCGCTTTGCGTGCGAGGGGGAGCAGCTTGACGCGCTGGCTGTGCGCTCGGGTTCGCGCGAACGGGTTTGGCCTCAGGGCGCGCCGCCTCGGACCTTGCGGCCGGCTGCGTGGAACGTGCCGAGTTGCGCGTCGGTTGCGCGGCAGGGGCCGGTTGAGTTCGGGCTGGCTTATTCTCGGCAGCCTTGTTCTCACTCGTACGAGTCGCTGCTGCTTTATTCTCGGCTGCCTTATTCTCGGCCGCCTTGTTCTCACTCGTGCGAGTCGCTGCTGCTTTATTCTCGGCTGACCTGTTCTCGGCCGCCTTATTCTCACTCGTGCGAGTCGCTGCTGCTTTATTCGCGGCTGCCTTGTTCTCGGCCGCCTTGTTCTCGGCAGCCTTGTTCTCAGCCGCAGCCCCGCGGGCTGGCACTACACCCTTGCCGGAAAATTCTCCCGGCTTGGATGTTGCTGCAATCGGCGGACGCCCGTGATTGACGGACGCCAATAGTTCATGGTTCTGGCTGGCGGCGTTTTTATGACTTGACTGTGCGGCGGTCGGCGCCTCATGTCGCGCATGAGCAGCGGATTCTTCGGCGGCACTGGGGCGGGCGGTGATTCCACCGGATCCGCCGTTATAGCTGACGTAGTTTGCCCTGTTGACGACGGTCTTGCGGTAAGTGTTGTGGAATCGCCCTTCACCGACATTATTTACGTACGTGTTGTAGCTGAACTGATTGTTGCGCCAGTAGCCGCCCTCGTACCCGACGCCACCGTAGCCGTAGCCATAGTTGACGCCGCCGTAGAAGCCGACTTCAGGGCCCCAATATCCTTCATTCCAGACATACGCGCCATCGCTCCAACCCCAATAACCCGGAGTCCATAGCAAGCCGACGGCGGGTGGCTCGACCCAAGTGCCGGGCACCCAGTAGTAGCCCTCGTCACCATAGGCCCAGTAACCGGGCATCCAGAGATAACCTTCCTGAGGACAAACCGGCTGTGCGTACACCACCAGTTGCGGCGGGGCGATTCTGATCGAGACGCCGAACTGCGCGAAGGACGTTGCTGGTATGGCCAATATTACAAGCGTGAGCAGAAAAAATCGAAGTGAGCGGAGAGTACGCATTTTCATTACCTTGCCTGATCATCCTTCGCTTGCCCGGTCTTGCTTTGATGCCGCTGCGGGTTGCGCGGATGGAAGGGCTACACCGCTCACACAATCGCACAGGTGCTTTTCCAAATCTGTTCACTTCCGTACATTCTCCCAAGACACGCGTGTTCATGGAAATAGCGAGACAGGCATCTGGTGGAATTGCGGAGCAGGATCACGCGCGTTCGGGCGTTACAAAACTCCGAGAATCCAACCCTCAATCTCGGCCGCCTTGCGCTCATGCGGTTCAAGCTTTGGGCGGAGGAACTTCTCCAGACTGCCGTCACAGTCCGCCCGGCGCAGCCATTCGGCTGCCGCATAGGCGGCTTGCTGGTCGGGCGTTCGTCCCAAGCTCGGGAAAGTCCGGATCCAAAGCGCAGGATAGATCTCCGCGACCACGGAGCGATCGGGCGGCACGTTCCAACCGTCGAACGGCCAGAAATGCACGCGGTCCTTGGCCTTCCGCCGGATGTAGCGCAGCCACGGGATTCCCGCGTGCGTGGACTTCGCCACCGACCCCTGCACGTCGAAATGGAACACCGACTTGGCTTTGCGCGCCCGCACTTCGGTCACCCGCCGCCACCGTGAATTGCCTGAGCGAGCAGCGGCGTTTCCGGCGATGCCTTCGCGCACGAAATCAACGTAGATGTCCTCGTCGGTTGGCCAGTGGCGCTGGAAATCATCAAGGAAGGACGGCCAGTCGAGCGGCAATTCGCGCTGCTCGAAGTACCGCAGCGGAAACGAAAAGCCGTGGTCGATGCCGGCCAGCGTCCGCGGGCCCTCGGAGAGTCTCTCGGTCAGCCACTCGGCAACGCCTCTGCGCGTCCAGTGTTTGCGCGGGCTGCGCGGCGGCTTCACTTCGTGCGGGCCGGTCAAGCAGTCGGCCGCGTAAACGCGCACGCCCTTCAGACTCGACGTGGGCGTCTGGGCGCCGGAATAGTCGATGCCGACGTATCGTTCGAATGCCGGGTTCATGCGAGAGCGCCCACGGGGACGAAAGCCATGGCCCCCTTGGGCTGTCCGCTGATGGTATTTGGCGTTGGCGGTCCAAAAGGTTCCAGAAACCTTCGCCGCCGCCTGATTTTGGCGAGCCGCGCCGCGCCCGTAGCTCACTCGCCGCCCGGACCACAGATCCGGCACGGCAACCGCGATGGTCATAGACCCCCCTCTCGCAATGTAGCTCACCCCAGCTTTTTCGGGGTGAGGCTTTTCGCTCGCTCTGCGACGCACAGGCCGAGCACCCCCCGCACCAACCTACTCCGCTTCGCGCCACACCCCGCACGTTGTCATCCCGAACCCAGCCGCGCTGTTTGCGGATGGGGGTGAGGGATCTGCTTTTCAGGTTCTCGCTTTTGTGTTTTATTTGCGCTTGCCAGCACAACTGCAAAAGCCAAATGAGCAGAACCTACTACGTCTACATTCTCGCGAGCCGCTCGCGCAACCTCTATACGGGCGTGACCAACAGCCTGGGGCGGCGTCTCGTTGAACACCGCGAAGGTCGCGTGCCGGGCTTTACGACGCGGTACAAAATCTTTCGCTTGGTTCACTATGAAGTCTTTCGCGACGTTCGAGCGGCGATCGCCCGCGAAAAGGAGATCAAGGCCTGGAGGCGCGAAAGGAAGCTCTGGCTGATCAAGCGCCACAATCCGACCTGGGAGGACCTCGCCGCTCGGTGGTCTGGGAACGAACAGGAACAGAGAGCCAAGCGCGTGGCCCCGGAGAATGCCAACGACAGAGCAAAAGCAGATCCCTCACCACCGTCCAAAAACCGGCCGGGTTCGGGATGACAACGTGACTGCAAAGGCAAACGAAGAGAACCTGCTCGCCCTCGCGCGCCTACTCTTCATCCCCCGCCGTCAGTTCCACAAACCTTTCCGGATCGCCGCCGCACAGCTTTCGGCACAGGCGAGCCAAACGCTCTTGCTCTCGACTATCTAGCGCGGCCATTTGCGCCTGGACCAATTTCGCCTGCATCGGAAAGACTCTCGTCACCAGCTTCTTCCCTTCCGGTGTAAGGTGCACCACCTTTTTCCTGGTATCGTTCTGATCCGGCCGCCGAACCACCAAGCCACGCCTCTCCAGATTGTGGATCACGATGGTCGTGTTGCTGCCGGCAGCCAAGGCTTCCGCGCCCAGCGTTCCCTGCCCCATCGGGCCGCGACGCAGCAGCATCTCCAGCACCCGGTACTGGCTCATCGTCAGCCCGAGCGAATCGAGCTGCCTGCCCTGGAGGGCCATCACGTCCTCCGTCGTCTTCACCAGATCCCTGTAGACCCTCAGCGCCCGCTCGGCCTTCTCGTCTTCGTTGAATTCCATCTTTCACCCTCCTGACACCATCAGGGTAATGCACGCAAAACGGGGCATGGGTGACAAAAGCCTGTGGAGCTTGAGGCGAAAAACGGAGCGCGCCGGAATTGGCAAAATAAGGCCCGTTTAGGGCGCAAAAAACGGCCAAAATTGTCACCACTCGTAAACGATTTATTGCCTCGACGTGAAGCGAATTTCTAGGAGAAATCGGGGAGGCCGACGTGAAGCAACTCAACGGCACCCGCAGCGGAGGCCATGGCCGTGGCGCGGTCGCCGACGTCGAGATAAATTGTGGCGCGGGGCCCGAAAGGTCGCGCGTCAATCGTCCCGGAACCGCTGGTGACAAAATAGATCGAGAGATCTTCGAGCGCCAGCGACGCGCCCGCGTCGATGCGGTACAGCGCCACGCGCGTGCGGCGCTCGGAAAATTCGCCCAGATGTTTGCAGCTCACGCCGGGCTCGCCCTCAACCGGCATCCACTCGAAACTGTCAGGGTCCATGAACACGGGACGCAGATAGCGCTCGTGCGGATAGACCAGAGGGCGGTCGTTCACCTGCTCCCAGACGGCTTCGTAGGCGTCTTTGTTGATCTTTTTACCATCGGGGCCGCCGTCGGGCTCGACGCGCGTGTAAACGCCCTTCGCGAATGTGCCGTGCTTCGCCAACTCGGCCGCTGCCCGCTCGTACTCCTCGGCGGAAATGTAGCCGCTGCCGCTCGCGCCGCCGAATTGCAGGACGAGCGTCGTGCTGGGCGTCGGTCCCGACTGCGGCCCGTAGTAAGTGCCTTCGGGAAAATACGCAACGGAGCCGGGCTTCATCACGCCGTCGGCGCCGAAGTCGAAATCGCCCTCGATCTGGAAGCGTACCTGATCGAAATTGTGGCGATGCCGCGGCGAATAGTAGGTCGGCGTGGACGAGAGCTGGAGCGAGAAATTGCCCGGCGTGCCCGGCTCTCCCGTCAGGAGCCTGCGGGAGCGCAGCGTGCCTTCGCGGACGTGCGCCCGCTCCACCAACGGCACGCTTTCGAGGCTGATCACCTGGACCATGAGTTGTCGCTCGATCCGCGCGCGGCTAGTGGGCCGGAGGCGCGGGTGGCGGCCCTGCGAGCGTCGTATCCTGATCGAGAATTAGCCGCCATCCCGCGCGCGTGTGCAACCACACGGACGAGCCACGCATGTGCAGGGTGAGGGGTGGCGTGGTGGCATTCGGCCGCGGCTTGAACGTGATATCGACAAGTCCCGAGACGATAGCTCCACCGTCGAACGGAATGACCTTGGGGTCCTTCAGGTCGTAAGCGGAGAGGGACAATTGCCCGTTCTTGATCGCGGCCAGAAATTCCGTTTTGGACTGCGCCGCGCCGTTTCCGTGAATGAAGATGGCGGTGTCGGCCATCAAAGGCGCGACGGACACGAGGTCGCCGGCCACACACGCGTCCTGAAACTGCTTCTGAAGCTTTAGCGCCTCGTCCGGGCTCGTGGCTTGGGCGCCCGCGCGCGGAGCGATTCCCGCGAGAAATGCCACTGCGGCGGCTGCCGCCGCGATTCTCAGGAGCAGCGAGCCGCCCCTCATACGATTTCGACGCATCATCCACTTTCCTCCCGATTGGTTTTGTTCTCTTGCCGACAACCCGACGGCGGCAGGCGGCTAGGCGCGCTGCGGCGCGTTGTAGAAATTGCCCGAGCGGAGCTTCACGAGCGCTTTGCCCGGATCAAATGTAACACCGATCGGGTCGCCTCCGTCTGCCACGACTCGGATCTGCGCCTTCAGCATGCGGCGCTGCATGATGATGCCGCGGTCGCTGGTGGCGAGATGCTCCTCCGAATGCAACGAGATCGGGCCCTGGCCCACCTGCGCTTCGTAGTCGCCGGGCGTATCCTGCCGCTCGCGTTCCGTCATTTCGCCCCAGAGTTTACCCCGGAACTTGATTCCGCCGAGCGGCGGCGCCGACTTCGGCATCCGCGACACCGTGACCATGGTGAAGTGCGAATCGTCGACGGGCAGCGACCACGTGATCCGGTTCGCCTTCACCTGGTCGATGTCAATGGGGTTGGGGACGCACATGATGTTCGGCATGATGAACGACGATATCCGGTCGTACTCGCGGCCGTCGTCGAGCTTGCGCTTGGCGGAATAGCAGACGCCGTTTTCCGTGGTGAAGAAATCGACCTTGGGCATCAGCGCGAATTGCGGCACGAACTGCACGGTGCTGAACGTCGAGTGCAGGACTTGGACGTGAAAGGGGTCCATCACGTTGTCATTCATGTGCAACCAACTATATGGTGCGACGGGAAGGCTGTTGTCGCCGGTGGCGCCGAACGCGCCCATGTCGGCGCGCAACTCTTCGTCGAGGCCGACCCCTTCGAGGATGTCGTAGCGCGGCAGGACCGGCTTTTTCTCCGGAGGACCCATGTAGGCGAACACGACGCCGTAGCGCTCTTCGAGCGGATACCAGGGCTGGCGGGCGACGTCGAGATTCTTGCCGCCGTCGGGTTCGCACGGCTGGCGGAGACAGCGGCCTTCGACATCGAAGAGCCAGCCGTGGTAGCAGCAGGCGATGCCCTCGTCGGAGACCTTACCGTAGAAGAGCGTGGTGCCGCGATGCATGCAGCGCGGATAGAGCAGGCCGGGGCGGCCTTTCTTGTCGCGGAAGAGGATGAGATCCTCGCCGAGAATACGGACGTACTGCGGGCGGTCCGCGACATCCGCGGAGACCGCAACGGGCTGCCAGTAGCGCCGCATGAGTTCCCCGCACGGCGTGCCGGGCCCCACCTGCGTAAGTTCGTAATCGGGATGCTGCGGCAGCCTGCCGTAGGCGCTGCCATCCGCCGGCCGCTTCCGCTGTGTCGCTTCGGCCATGTTGGTCCTCCTGAACATTCGCGGGGAACTAGCGCAATAGACTCCTCGACGGGGTGAGTTGTCAAGAGGCGCGAGCGTAGAAGACCGACTTCCATCGGGCGAAGCGGGAAAGGAGAAGACATGTGACAGCTTGCTTGATGGGTGAGGGTGAGCCAAGGTCGAGCGCCGGGCACGGCATGCCGTGCCCCTACGAAGAAAAACCATCAGCGGGACGCGGAGTCGAACTTGAAGGAGATGGACTTCGATTCCTTGGGGCCGAGGGTGACGGTCTGGTCGAGGGTGCCGAAGCGCTCGTGCCAGGCTTCGATCGTGTAGGTACCGGGCGGGAGGTTTTTAAGGTCGAAAGCGCCGGATTTGGTGGTGACGCCGAAGTAGGGATGCGCGAAGACGAACAGGAAGGCGCGCATCCACGGGTGGATATTGCAGGCGACGGGAATCGCAAGTTCCTGATGCGGGAAATTCGTGACGAAGGGCTCCGCGCCTTGAGGCAGCGAGCGGTTCCAGGGTTTGTTGTCGCGCGGCATGGGATGGACGTTGTGCGTGACCGGGTCGGTGTTCTTGATATCGAGGGGCTGATGCGTGCGGAAGGCGAGGACGCGGGGAACGTACATGCAGCCCTTCTGGTCGAGGACGGCAGGCTCGGCTGGCGCGTCGTAGCGATAGCTGCCGAGGCCGGATTTCACGTAAACAACGACGTTTGCGAGGGCGTCGTGAGCGCCCAGGACGACGACAGGCGGCGCGACGGGGGTCGGGTTGGCCTGGACGCAGGCAGGCTCGGCGCTCATGTCGATCGGGCGGAATTCGGGCGGCGTGCCTTCGAGCGTGACCGTGCCGGTGATGGCGCCCGCCGTGGCCGGGTCAACGACAGCGGTGGGTTCGGGCGGCGCCGAAGGCTCTTTGTTTTCTTTCTTGCTACAACCGGTGATCGCGAGGCCGAAAATGATTGCGAACGTCAGAACAGCGGACCGAATTCTCAAGAGCGAAAAATCCTTTCTGCGCAACCGAGTATCTTAACAAGGCGGTGGAAGGATGGAAAAGCGAAACAGGGAGAGCCATCAGATCAGTTTCCGGTTATGGACGATTGCGCGACGAATAGGGATTTGGGTTCACTCGAAAGGGCCTCGGGTGTATAAGGGCGGTCGAGCGATTCGCGACGGAAGTTCGAGATCGCGCGCAACCGCCTGCGGAATAACGCCGTGCAAGACGCGTGAGGAGGTACGCCATGCGGACTGCCAGAGTTCTCAGTTTCGGCGCACTGGCCATCGGCATCGCCGGATATCTGGCCAGTGCGAACTTGACCGGTCTCCAAGCGCAGCAGGGCGCGCCGGTGAAAGTGGGTGCGAACGATATCGGCGGCGTGGTCTCCAGCAGCAAGGGACCAGAAGCCGGAGTGTGGGTGATTGCGGAGACGACAGACCTGCCCACGCGCTACATCAAGGAGGTAGTCACCGACGATCGCGGCCGCTACCTGATCCCCGACTTGCCCAAGGCGCGATACACGGTGTGGGCGCGGGGCTACGGACTGGTGGATTCGCCCAAGGTGCAGACGGAGCCTGGCAAAGTGGTCGACCTGAAACCGGAAGTGGCGCCGGACGCGAAAGCCGCCGCGCAATACTATCCCGCGAACTACTGGTACGCCCTGCTGGAAGTGCCCGAGAAAAATGAGTTCCCCGGCAGCGGCGCCAGCGGGAACGGCATTTCACCGGGTGTGAAGACCCAGGGCGAGTGGATCCACCTGATCAAGACTGACAGTTGCGAATCGTGCCACCAGCTCGGCAACCAATACACGCGCACGATTCCGTCGATGTTCAGCGATCTCGATCCGGCGCAGGCCTGGATACGCCGCGTGCAGTCCGGACAGGCCGGTGCGATCATGACGGGCGGGCTGGGACAACTAGGAACGCAGCGAGCCGCGGAGCTTTTTGGCGATTGGACTACCCGGATCGCGAAAGGCGAATTGCCCGCGGAGGCGCCTCCACGGCCGCAGGGCGTCGAGCGCGACGTGGTGATCACGCAATGGGACTGGGCCGATCCGAAGGCGTATCTTCACGACGAAATCTCCACGGACAAGCGCGATCCGCACGTGAATGCCAACGGCCTGATCTACGGATCGCCCGAGGAGAGCCGCGACTATCTCCCGGTCCTCGATCCGGTGCGCAACACCATCAACCAGCTAAAAACTCAATATCGCGACCCGGACACACCCGGTCAGCCGAAATCGCTCAAGCCTTCTCCGGTCTGGGGCGACGAAGCGATCTGGGACAGCCACACCACGGTTCACAACCCAATGTACGACGAGCGCGGACGCCTGTGGTTCACCGCGCGAATCCGCGCGAGCGACGACCCCGCGTTCTGCAAAGCGGGGTCGGACCTTGCTTCGGCCAAGCTCACTCCGCTCGAGCGTTCCGGCCGTCAATTGGAAATGTACGATCCTGCGACGAAGCAAATCTTCATGATCGACACCTGCTTCGGCACGCACCACTTGCAATTCGCGCAGGATGCCAACAACACATTGTGGACCAGCAGCGGAGGCGGCGGTGGCGTCGTGGGGTGGCTGAATACCAAGATGTGGGACGAGACCCACGACGCGGCGAAATCGCAAGGCTGGACGGCTCTTGTGCTCGACACCAACGGCAACGGTAAGCGCGACGCTTATGCGGAAGGCGAGCAGAACGTGGCAACCACACCAGGCGGCGAGAGTTTGGGAGCAGCATCCGCTCTGAACGCAGTAGCGGACCCGACGAAGGACACGCGTCTGAACGCGGCGTTCTACGGTCTCGCCGTCGGGACCGATGGAATGGTGTGGGGTACGGTGCTGGGCTTCCCGGGCGGGATCGTGCGACTGAATCCGGGACCGAATCCCCCGGAAACCGCTTTGGCGGAGTACTACGAAGTGCCGTGGAATGACCCGAAGGCACCGGTTTGGGGCTATTCGCCACGCGGCATGGACATCGACCGCAACGGCGTCGTCTGGATCGCGCTGGCCAGCGGGCATCTCGCGAGCTTCGACCGGCGGAAATGCAAAGGTCCGCTCAACGGGCCGAAAGCGAGCGGGCGGCAGTGCCCGGAAGGGTGGATGCTTTATCAGACGCCCGGACCCAAATTCAAGAACGTGACCGACTCCGGCAGCGCCGACTCCCACTACTACGTCTGGGTGGATCAGTTCGACACGCTAGGGCTGGGAAAGAACACGCCAATGATCACGGGCAATTCGTCGGATTCGCTGCTCGCTTTGGTGAACGGAAAATTCGTGATCCTGCGCGTACCCTATCCGCTGGGATTCTTTGCGAAAGGGATGGACGGCCGTTTCGACGACCTAAGAGCCGGCTGGAAGGGGAAGGGCGTCTGGACGACCTGGGGTACCCGCACACCATTCCACAGCGAGACGGGGAAAGGCACTTATCCGAAAGTGGTGCATTTCCAGATTCGACCGAATCCACTCGCACATTGAGCCGGGGCGTTTCGCTCACGCACGCAGAAACGAGACATCCCTCAGTCACATTGCTTCGGCCGGCAAATGCGCCAGCCTCAGCATGACCATCCTCGTCGGATGCTCACCAACCGACGTTGTGGCCCTTGTTCTGTTCGTCGAGCCACTGCTTGAGCGGCGCGAAATAATCGAGGATCGCCGTGGCGTCGATATCTTTTTCGCCGGTCATCGTCTCGAGAGCTTCGGGCCACGGACGGCTCTCGCCCATTTCGAGCATCTTCGCGAGCTTCGCGCCGGCGGCCTTATTGCCGTAGATGGAGCAGCGATTGAGCGGCCCTTTGTAGCCGGCCTCGCGGCAAAGGGCGCGATGAAACTGGAACTGGAGCACGAACGAAAGGAAGTAGCGAGCATAGGGGACGTTGGCCGCGATGTGATACTTCGCGCCGGGATCGAAATCGGCTTCGCTGCGCTCGACGGGAGGCGCGACGCCCTGATATTCGCGGCGAAGATCCCACCAGGCCTTGTTGTATTCGGACGGCGAAATCTTTCCGGAAAAGACTCCCCAGCGCCATTTGTCGATCATCAGGCCGAACGGAAGGAACGCGACCTTTTCGAGGGCGCGATTCAGGAGCAGTCCGATGTCCGCCGAAGGAGGCGGGACGGAATCGAGCAGGCCGATCTGCTTGAGGTATTCGGGCGTGACTGAAAGGGCGATCGTGTCGCCGATGGCTTCATGGAAGCCGTCATTGGCGCTATTGCGGAAGAGAGGCGGCTGCTTGTCGTAGGCGCGCTGATAGAAATTGTGGCCAAGCTCGTGATGGATGGTCGAGAAATCCTCGGCGTTCTGCTCGATGCACATCTTGATGCGGAGATCATCGACGAAATCGATGTCCCAGGCGCTGGAGTGGCAGACGACGTCGCGGTCGCGGGGTCGGGTGAACATCGAGCGCTCCCAGAACGTCGGCGGCAGCGCCGGGAAACCGAGCGATGTGAAGAAGCGCTCGCCGTAATGGACCATGTCGAGCGGAGACATGTTGCGCGACTTGATGATTTCCGTGAGGTCGTAGCCGGGATCGGCATTCGCCGGCGCGACGACCGGATAGATGTCCGTCCACTCCTGCGCCCACATGTTGCCCAGGAGGTGCGCGGGGATCGGCGCATCTTCGCGGACGACGGAGGGGCCGTATTTCTCGGCGAGCTTCCAGCGAACGTAAGCGTGGAGCGAGACGTAGAGCGGGCGGACCTGCTGCCACAAGCGGTCCATCTCGGCGGCGAAAGCGTCGGGCGGCATGTCGTAATTCGAGCGCCACATCGCGCCGACATCGTCGAAGCCCATCTCTCTGGCGCCCTGATTGGCGAGCGCGACCATGCGCGTGTAGCGCTTTCTCATCGGCGGCGCGATGGCGTGCCAGCCTTCCCAGGCGCGCAGGAGCTCCTTGGGATCGCGGCTGTTGTCCATGATCTTTTCGAGGTCGTCGAGCGTGAGGCATTTCCCGGAAGGGCCGTCGGGGCACCATTTGCCCTTGCCGTAGTCGCCGTTGAGCGACGTATTGATCTGGGCGAGTTCGGCGGAGAGGGCCGGATCGCGGGGAGCGGGAATATCGACCGAATGCTTGAGGAGCTTGATTTTGCGCGCGACGTCTTCGGGGAGTTTCAGTCCATCGAAGCGGCGCGATTGCGTGGCCAGCTCGGAGGTGGCGTCGGCGACGGCCTGATCCGCATCGGCGGCCATCTGCTGGGTGTCGTCGGTGATGTAGGTTTCGTACACCCATTCGGCGCGCTGGTCCTTGATCCAGAGGTCGAGGAGGCGCTTTTCGGCGGCGTCGGTGAACTGGCGGGCCTCTTCGACCGTGGGCGGCGCGGACGCGGCCTGGGCAGCCGGCTCAGCCAAATTTTTCGGGTGGACCGTCGCGATGGCGCCTGCGATGAGAATTGCCGGAAGAGCGACGCGCATGCAAATCGAACGGAGCCGATTCGTCATCACCATTCCCCCGTGAAACCGCGAGACAGCGCGCATATCAAGCACGTTGCCCGAATGCTTGAAGGGCAGCGCCCTCCTCCGGGTGGATTTCGAAAAGCCTGTTCAGCCGGGAGATCTCGAGGACTTCCAAAACTTTCCGGTTTACACCGGCCAACTTCATCTCGCCTCCCATCTGCCGGACGACGGAATAGGACCGCACCAACTCACCGACGCCGTAACTGTCGATAAATTCGACTCGCGCGAGATTGAGTATGAATTTTTTCGTTCCCTCGCCGGTGGAGACGTGAATGAGGTCGCGGAGCTTGGTCTGGCCGTCGGTCAATGTGAGTCTCCCGACTGCCTCCACCATGACGACGCGGTCGATCTCCCGCGTGTGGAGATGAAATCCCATTGTCCGCCTCCTGCCGCGCGCATCGTACGCTTCCGCCGCACTCGAACACAACGGCTTGTACTCGTCCACATGATTAGTGACACTCGGCTTTCTTTTGTTTTGAGAGTTCCACCGCACGAGGAACTCGCGCGGGGTGAGATAACCGAGCGACTGATGAGGGCGCACGGTGTTGTA
>JBEKAE010000040.1:0-28338 GCA_050018375.1 Candidatus Acidiferrales bacterium
AGCGCGCGGTGTCCATTTCTTATTTTGATTGCTTCTGTTACCGATTCGGAATATAAGGACGGCAACAAGTATCCCTATATGGAACTGCGCCAACTGCGCTACTTCATCGCCGTGGCCGAACGTCTCAGCTTTTCAAAGGCCGCGCAGCATTTGCACGTTACTGTCCCGCCATTGAGCCGGCAGATTCGTCAATTGGAAGAGGAGTTCGGCGTGCAGCTTTTCGTCCGTGACCGGCGGCGCGTCGCCCTGACGGATGCAGGCAGGCTGCTTCTGAGGGAAGCGAAAACTCTGGTGACACAAACCGCGCACGTTTCGGATTGCGTCCGTCTCGCCAAGACAGGCGAAGCCGGCCTCGTGAGAATCGGAATCGGCCTGGGCCTGGGAGAAAGAATTGGCCGGGTGCTGCTCGAGCACTCCGCGAAGTGTCCTGCGGTGGAAATTCAGTGCAGGGAGATTTTCTCTACTTCACAGAATGAAGCCCTGTCGGCCGGGGAGATTGATGTCGGTTTCTTGCGGCCGCCGATTGATCCCGCCCACTTGGTTTCCGAACTCCTGTATGAAGAAGGATTGTCAGTCCATGTGAGCAAAGCAAGTCCGCTGGCGAAACGCAAGACGCTGCGAATGAAGGACCTCGCCAGCGAGTCATTGCTGCTCCCGGATCGCAAGGCTTCCACCGGTCTATACGACAAGACACTCGAGCTGTACGCCGGGGCCGGAGTGATTCCGAACATCGTCCACGTGTCGATGGATCCTTTGCCCCATAACGATGTCCAAACACTTCTGCTGACATCCCGCAAAGGGATTTTCATCATGCCGGACGAAGTTGCATGCCATCCGGCACCCGGCAGCGAAGTGGTCGCTATCCCGCTCGATGAACCGAATGCCAAAATCGAGATTTACGTGGCTTGGCGAAAGGGCGAGCAATCGGCGACTATCGGCGCCTTTCTGGACTCCGCGCGCGCGGTTTTCCGGACCGCACCATCCCGGCAGCGCCCGCCATGCGCAGAGCGAAGGCTGGATCCCCGCGTCAATCTGCGCAACTAGAAGCCCATCGGGACCGGCAGCGTCTGGTTATTCCCTCACGCGACGCGCGCTGAAATCCGCAGCAAACCATGTGGAAACGTGCGCCACGTCTCGTATAATCTGCCACCGGCCGTCGAGCGGATGGATCCGACGCCGACTTGCACGAAGCGAGGTGCTTATCAATGGCCATGGTTACAGGTGGAGAGCTCGTCGTACGGACGCTGATCAAGGCGAACGTCAAGCAGATTTTCGGGCTGCACGGGGCGCACCTCGAGACGATATTTCAGTCGTGCCTGGATCATCACATCCCCATCACTGACACCCGGCATGAAGTGGCTGCGGGTCATGCGGCCGAAGGCTACGCCCGCGCGACTCGCACCTTGGGCGTGGCGATGGCGACCGCCGGGCCGGGCTTCACAAACATCGTTACATCGATCGCGAACGCGTATCTCGACCGCACGCCCGTGCTCTACATCATCGGGTGCGCGGGCTTGAGAGACGCGGAGACCAACACGCTGCAATCCGGATTCGACCAGGCGGCGGTTGCAAGGCCCATCACAAAGTGGGCGCATCGGATCACAGTTGCACAAGATATTCCCCGCCTCGTCGCCCAAGCGATCCGCATGGCGACCTCCTATCCGACGGGTCCCGTACTGCTGGACATGCCCGCCGATGTGCTGGGAGCGCAAATCGACGAAAATTCGGTCCGGATTCCGGAGAATGTCCTTCTGGATTCATCTTCCTATCCAGCCCCGCAGAGCCGGGCGATCGAAGAGGCGATCCGGTTGCTGGCGAGTGCGGCGCGGCCCGTGATCATGGTCGGCGTGGGCGCTTATCAATCGGGCGCGGAGGAAGAATTGCGTGCGTTCGTGGAGGCAACGGGAATTCCCGTCTTCTCTGATTTTCAGGCGCACGGGCTCTTGCCGAGCAATCATCCTCTCTACGGCGGGACTTTCCACAAGATGGCCGACTTGTCGGAGCCGAACCATCGGCCGGATGTGGTGCTCGCTCTCGGTGTTCGCTTCGGTCTGTTCACGCTGGGCACGAGCGACATCGCGGTTCCGCACGCGGCGAAGATCATCCACGTGGAGGTTGATCCCACGGAAATCGGGCGGCTGGGACAAGTCGCCGTTCCGATTGTGGCGGATTCAAAAGAAACCTTGCGCGCGCTGAACGCGCAGGCGAAGTCGCAGCGCTGGCCGGACTACAAAGCCTGGCAGCAGACGATCCGGCAAGCGAAGGTCGACCGCCGCAAACGAGCCCAGAAAGATCTGGAACGGACGGCGCCGCCAATTCATCCGCTCCAGGCGGTATCGGCGGTCGTCGAGAACATCTCCGAGAACGCCGTCATTATCGGCGATGGGGCCGAGGCCTACCACTGGATGAACGAGGTGATTCATCAGAACCACCCCGGAAGCTACATCACCCACGGTTTCCTTGGAACCGTCGGATTCGGCCTGGGTCTCGCAATGGGCGCGCAAGTGGCGCATCCGAACCGGCAGGTGTTGTGTCTCGTTGGCGACGGCGCCATCGGCTTCACGATCGCGGAATTTGACACGATGGTTCGCCACAAGCTGCCGATCGTAGCCGTGGTCATGAACAACCACAGTTGGGCGGCGTCGCAACACTTTCAGGAGATCGTGTCCGGAGCCAACCGCGTGACGGCGACGCAGCTTCGCGATGCGAAGTATCACGAGGTTGCCATAGCGTTCGGCTGCCACGGTCAGCATGTGACGCGAATCGAAGAGTTGGGGCCCGCCATCAAAGCGGCATTTGCGAGCGGCAAGCCGGCGTGCATCAACGTGGCGATCGATCTGGCGCCACTACCACCGGAGCTCCATCTGCTGATGAAACACTGACCGTAAATCATGGCCGAGTTGCATCGCTCGACCTCTGTTGGTTAGGAGAGAACGCTTGTCAATGGAAACGCGGCAACTAGGACACGGCGGACCCACGGTTTCGGCGATCGGTCTCGGTTGCATGGGCATGTCCGGGATGTACGGCGCCACCGATGAAAAGGAGAGCATCGCGACAATTCACGCTGCTCTCGATGCGGGCGTCACCATGCTCGACACGGCCGATTTCTACGGCATGGGACACAACGAGTTGCTCTTGCAGAAAGCCCTTGTGGGGCGCCCGCGCGAGAGTTTCTTTCTTGCTGTCAAGTTCGGCGCCATGCGCGCCCCGAAAGGCAATTTCGTTGGGGTCGATACGCGTCCAGCCGCAGTCAAGAACTTCCTTGCTTACACTCTTCGGCGGCTTGGGACGGACTACGTCGATCTCTACCAGCCGACGCGAGTCGATCCGAACGTACCCATCGAAGATACGATTGGCGCGGTATCGGAAATGGTGAAAGCCGGATATGTGCGCCACATCGGACTCTCCGAGGCTTCTTCCGAAACAATCCGCAGGGCTCACGCGGTCCATCCGATCGTGGCGTTGCAGATCGAGTACTCAATCGTGACGCGAGGCGTCGAAGCGGACATTCTGCCGGCACTGCGCCATCTCGGCATCAGCCTCGTGGCCTATGGCGTCTTCTCGCGTGGGCTGCTTACGGGACATGCACCGAGCCGCGACAGCGCCGGGCAGGGAGACATCCGCGCTCATTTTCCCAGATTTCAAAGCGAGAATCTGAAAGCCAACCAGCAGGTCGTCTCGCGCTTGCGCGCCATCGCTCAGGAGAAAAAGATTACCGTTGCCCAGCTTGCTGTCGCCTGGATGTTCTCTCGAGGAAAGGACATCGTGCCGCTCGTCGGTGCGCGGCGGCGCGATCAATTGTCTGAAGCCTTGAGAGCCATGGAGGTTTCGTTTTCGGCGGGCGAACTCGTCGCGATCGAGGATGCCGTACCGATCGGATCCATCGCGGGCGACCGCTATGGCGCCGAACAGATGGCCGCGCTCGACAGCGAGCGTCCGGTCTCAAAGTCGTCAAAGGCGAACAGCTAGTCCTACGCCGCTTTCGAGTACGCGCTGGCCTCATCGAGCAGGCGGACCGCGTCCGGAGTGAGCTTTAGGGTCGTCGCGCCGATCAATTCCTTCAATTGGCCGAGATTTGTTGCGCTCGCGATCGGCGCCGTGACGCCGTGTGCGATCAGCCATGCGAGCGAAACCTGGGCCGGCGTCGCCCGGAGTTCCGCGGAGACTGTGTCGAGCTCCTTGAGGATGCGGAAGCCCCGCTCATTCAGCATGTCTTTCACTCGATAGCCGCGGGCCCGGCCTTCAAGGTCCTTTTCCGAGCGGTACTTTCCCGTCAGGAACCCGCTGGCCAGAGAAAAATAGGAGATCACGCCGATGTTTTCGCGCTTGCACAGTTCGGCAAGTTCGCCTTCGAAGTCGGCACGATCGTATAGGTTGTACCACGGCTGAAGAGTCTCGTACCTCGGAAGACCTTTGGCAGCGCTGATCTTGAGGGCCTCGGCGAGACGGTCGGCTTTGTAGTTGGATGCGCCAATCGCCCTGACTTTTCCCGCCTTGATCAGGCTGGCATACGTTTCGAGCGTCTCTTCGAGCGGCGTTTCCGTGTCGTCCCGGTGAGATTGATAGAGGTCAATGTAGTCCGTTTTCAAGCGTTCGAGAGAACGTTCCACGGCTCGCAGCATGTAAGCTTTGGAGAGGCCTTTTTCCTCCGGGCCCATTTCGACGCCAAGCTTGGTGGCGATGACGACCTTTTCGCGGCCGCCACGCTGCTTGAGCCAATTTCCGATAATCGTTTCGGACTCGCCACCCTTGTGGCCCGGAATCCATTTCGAATAGACGTCGGCGGTATCGATCAGATTCAGGCCCGATGCCACGAACGCGTCGAGTAATTTGAAAGACATGGGCTCATCGGCAGTCCAACCAAACACGTTTCCGCCGAAGGCCAGCGGGCCAACTTCCAATCCGGAGTTCCCGAGTTTGCGCTTAGTCACGTCCGTCTCCTGTCGCGCCGCGTCCGATTCGTCGCTGCAACCACTTCGCACGAATCTTAGTCGAGACCCCCGTCAGCTGCAACTATTGCGCGCTTGAGATAGGCGAGGTTTGTTGAAACGCCGGCAACCTCGCATCCGTCTATGAAAAACATCCGCACGGATGGCCGGCAAAGCGGCAAGATTTGCTATCATCGTTCTGCGAGGCGCGCCAACGGCATCAAATTATCACGACTCAAAAAAAGGGGACAGCGATTCTATGAACTCGGGTACAGACAGGGACTACTCAAAAGGCAAAGGCCCAGGCTCGATATTGCGCGGGTTGGTTGTACTGGCCATAGGGCTGGCTTCCATCGTTGCGGCATATGCGGGCGCAACAAAGGCGGCGCGTGCGGACGATGCCAAGCCCACAAAAACGACTCTGGATGGAGTTTTCACCGAAGATCAGGCCAAGCGAGGCAAGAATCAATACAGCCAGAGTTGCGCCAGTTGCCACATGGATGATCTAAGCGGGAGCGGCCAGGCCCTGCCACTCGCGGGCGACGCATTCATGCAAGTGTGGGAAGGGCAAACCGTAGACGATCTCTTCGAACTCATTCAAA
The DNA here is from genome assembly GCA_050018375.1 of Candidatus Acidiferrales bacterium. Classification (GTDB taxonomy): domain Bacteria; phylum Acidobacteriota; class Terriglobia; order Acidiferrales; family UBA7541; genus Palsa-295. The sequence continues at coordinate 5,531 of JBEKAE010000040.1, forward strand.
ACACGATGCCACAGGACAAGCCGGGCACCCTTACGCCGGAAGCTTCCCTGGACATCGCGGCGTACTTGCTTCAATACAATCAGTTTCCGTCAGGGAAGGAAGAACTCAAGAACGATCCTAGCGTCTTGAAGGGCATCCTCATTACGAAGAAGGCCGCTCACTAGAAGGCGGTGGAAACGTCTTCTGCGGCGTGCAGGCAGCGGCTGGCTATTCGGCCGAAAATGCCAGCAGCACATTTCCCGGCATACCACCGCCGACGTTGGCGTATCCGGAGCCGACATAGAGCGTGCCGCCCACAACGGTCGGCCCGGGTCCGCCCATTGAGCCGCCCTTCGCTGCAACGCCGTTTACAGTCTTGAAGTCTTGCACCGTGTTGAACTGCCAGAGAATCTTTCCGTCCGTTGTCGAAAGAGCCCGCAAGATGCCGTCCCAACCTCCCGTAAACACGACGCCCGGTATTCCGGTCACGGCGGCAGATTGGCCGAAGCGCAAGCCGGCCTTCGTTCTGTTCTCGCCGTTGATCGTCGGCTGTCCCAAATCGTCGAGAGACTCGAGCCGCGTGATCCACGCGCGCTTTCCGGCGAGAAGATCGACGGCGGCGAAATTGCCGTCTTCCAGAGCGAGGTAGATGTGCCGCGAATCGGTGGATCCGCCAAAGGCAATTTGTCCGTTGTTTGGCGCTGTTTTCTCCGAAAGACTCACGCTCCAGACGACCGCGCCCTTGCGATCCGGGTCGAGCGCATAGACGGTTCCGTTTTTGGGCGTGGCAAGCAGAAGTGAACCGCGATCCGGAACCTCCACCAAAATCGGCGACGAGCCGAAATCGAAATCCACTCCCAAGTCCTTCGGACAGTTTTCGGTCGTCACCGGGACGCAGCCGACCATCCACGCATCGTTCGGCACGGCCTGAAATGACCAGAGAATCGCGCCCGTCTTCAAATCGAGCGCCACGACTGCATCGGAAGTTTTTGCGGCGGGTTCGGTATACGCATCGCCGGTTCCAACGTAGAGAGCATTTCGCCGTGGGTCGATGGTCGGCGAATTCCAAACAGCAGCGCCAGCGGGCGCCCACAATTGCACGTCTTGGGAGTTCTTCCTGATGGGCTTCGGTGCTTCCGGAATCATGTACGTTTTCCAGAGTTGCCGTCCCGTGTCGGCATCGAGCGCGACCACACTTCCTCTGAAAGTGCAGCACGGATAAGACGGTGATGCGGAGAAGGCCTCCTCCGTAGCCGATATGGGGACGTACAAGCGGCCCTCATACAGCGCGGGTGCTCCCGTGATGCGCGCGGTGTAATGGTCGGATAGCTCCTGCGTCCAGAGCTGCTTGCCGGTTTGGGCGTCGAGCGCGTACGTGTTCGCGCGCATGTCGCCGATGTAGACCGCATACTTTATGGCGCCGTGCCCTTTGACAGGAGCCACTGTGGGCGCGGTTCGCACGCCGGACCTCGTGTGGAACGACCAGTAAACGCATCCCGTCTTTGCGTCGAGCGAATAGACGTAGCCGATGTCGCTGCCCACAAAAATTCGGCCGCCCACGACGCTGGGCTGGCCAAAGGCGGTGTCGCCGTGCGGAAATCCGAAAGCCCACTTGAGTTTCAGTCGCGGAACCTGGCCGGCATCGAGCCCAGCGCTCGGACCGCTCTGGAAACGCGTGTTCGCTCGATCAGCGCCCCATCCGTTCCAACTGGGGCCCGCGGAAAGATTCTCGAGTGGAGGGTTAGCCCGGCAGCGGTTCGACATGGAGGCGGCACTGCCCCGGTCGGTGGGGTCCAGGGGCCTGCCGCCGAGGTACTCGGAAACGGCGCGCTTTTCTTCATCTGTTAGTTTCTGAGCCGGCACGGTCATGTTTCCGGTGGTCACAGCTGCGTAGATGGACTCAGGCGTGAGACTCATCAAAGTTTTCAAATCCGGGGCTCGGTCGGCGCGGGCGGCACCCGCATGGCAGCTTGCGCAGGTGTGTTCAAAGACGGTCTGGCCCGGCGCCTTCGGAATCGGACTCTGATCCTGCCCGTTTGCCGAGCGAACGGACACACTTAGGAAAATCCCGCAGACAAACAGCAGCGCATGCGAAAAGAGAAGACGATTCATCCCCCATATCCCCCGCGCAGCGGTGATTCCAAACCGCCCGCGCCCCAACGCGATGCGATAATAATAAGGTATTCAGTCGACGATTTCGAAGCGGAATTCTTCGATCACGGGATTTGTGAGGACATCTTTCGCGATGCGCTCGACCTGGGCCTTCGCTTCATCGCGGCCCATGCCGTCGAGCTCGAGGACGAAGAATTTTCCCTGCCGCACGTCCTGCACCTTGGCGTAGCCGAGCGAGGAGAGGGCGCGTTGAATCGTCTGCCCCTGAGGATCGAGCACCGTGGACTTCAGCATGACCCAGACATGTGCTTTCATTTTCCTTTTTTCTCTCTCTCGTGCCGATTATAGCAGGCCCGCTGATTTTGCCGCTGAGCGAAAATCTTCGAGCAGGCGCCGCTTATCGACCGGCGGCAGGAACGCTGCGCTGAAGCTCTGCTCGGCGAGCCGCAAGAGTTGCTCTTGCGAAATCCCGAGAGCCGCCGCGCGCGAGTATTCCGTGAGCAGGTCGGTGTGAAACATCGCCGGATCGTCGGTGGAAAGCACGACGAGCGAGCCGCGCTCGAGGAACTTCGGAAGCGGGTGATCCGCAAACGATGCATCCGGCTTGCCGGTTTGTTTCGCCAAAGCGCCGGTCGCCACGTTGCTCGCGAGGCAGTTCTCCAGCACGATGCGCCGCGTCGCGAGCGATTCGGCCATCGCAGGATCGTGCATCACCGCGATTCCGTGGCCGATGCGCTCGGCGCCTAGTATCTCCACGGCGTCGCGCACGGATTCCGGCCCGCCGATCTCTCCCGCGTGGCAGACGATATGCAATCCACCTTCACGCGCGAGATCGAACGCGTGGCGGAAATTCGCCGCCGGAAAGGCCAGTTCGTCGCCGCCCATTCCGAAAGCCACGACGCCGGATCGTTCGAGCCTCGACGCCCAGCGCGCAACCTCCAATACGGCGTCCGCGCCGAACTGCCGCGTGGAATCGAAAATCCAGGCAGTTCGAAGCCGGCTGAACAGCACGCTGCCGGCCGTTTCGCGGATGGCCGCGTAGTTCGCTTCGACATCTTGCATGCGCCGCAGCATCACCCCGACCGAAATCGTGATTTCCGCGTAGACCACGTTTTGCCGGACGAGTTCCTCGAGCAGCTTCCGTGTGATGAGCGCGTAGTCTTCCGGATCGCGCAGGAACGATGTGACCCACTTGAAGGCTTCGATGAATCCGGCGAAGTTCGAGTAGTTGTAGCGTGCGGCGACTTCTTCGGCCGTGATCTTGACACCGTGCCGGTCGGCCAGTGCCACCGCCGTGTCCGGCCCGATAGACCCTTCGAGGTGCAGGTGCAGCTCCGCCTTGGGCAGGGCGTCGAGAATGGTTGTTTGGCGCGTCCCTTCGATCACGAATGCGCTCAATTGGAGGGCAACTGCGGCCGGCCGGCGTTGATCCACGCCGTCATCCAATACGATCCCACGTCGGTCGAAGCGTCCGAGAACTGACGAATCAGAACGGCTCCGGCCTGTGCGTAGAAGCGGTCGTAATACTCGTCCCCATAGCCCGAAAGCCCTTCGTGGGCGCGATGGTCCGCGAGCAGCACGTTTTCGAGCCAGGCGTGCGCGCTGAAAGCCATCTCGAAGGCGTGGTCGGTTGGGTCGCGAATGAACGCGGCTTCATTCGGCTTCACAAAGAAGAACAACTGATAGCGGTCCACGAGACCGTCCCCGAACCGCTCGTTGACGCCCGGCTGTTCGGAAAGCTTCCCATCGTTGTTTACGGTAGTGTTGAACGGGTCGTGCGCCGCAGCCACGTAGTGCGCCAGTATGGCCGCCGAGAGCTTGGCTTCATCCCAGTTGTGCAAACGAAACGCATCCGTCAGCTTCTGGCTGTAAAGCCCGACTTGCCACGGAAGCACTCCGTAGGTTTCTACGGACCGCTTGGTGAATTTCGCCACGGCCGCGTTGTAGGAGTGCGGAAGAGCCGCGAACGGGTATTGACCGTAGTGATCGAGCTGGATGAAATTGTTGTGCTGATCGGCCGGGTTTCTCGCATCGGACTGGTCAGGGTCGGTTATGTGGCGGACCAGGAACTGCCGGTTCGCCCCGAAAAACACCTGCATTTCGTCCGGCAGTGTGTCAACGGCCTTGTTCGCAATCAGGCGCTCCGCGTTCTCTCCCCAGCCGAAAGAAGACGGAAGAGCGAGCAACAGAACCAGCAGAGCGAGCGCTAGGCCGGGCCAAAGCCTGCGATGCATCAACGCTCGCATCAGCGAAGTCCTTCCTTCGCGGCCGCAGCCTGCAGCTTTGCCGTGGCCAGTTCGCTGTGCTTCCGCCCGTAGAACTGGTAGACGACCAGCCCAATCACCAGCCACACGAAAAACCGGACCCAATTCTCGACCGTCAAGCTCGCCATCAGAATGAAGCAAAATACGACCGAGGCAATCGGAATCCACGGCGCCCAGGGGACGCGAAATCCGCGCGAGCGTTCCGGCTGGCGCCTCCGCAAGATCAGTACCGCAATCGAGACGAGAATAAACGCAAAGAGCGTGCCGATGTTGGAGAGGTCGGCGAGAGTTCCGATGTCGAAGATTCCGGCGGGGATTGCCACAACGACTCCCGCGACCCACGTAGCGACGTCGGGCGTGCGGAACCTCGGGTGCACGTGCGAAAAAGAGCGCGGGAGGAGGCCGTCGCGCGACATTGCGAACCATACGCGCGCTTGGCCGAGTTGAAAGACCAGGATCGAGGAAATCATGCCCATCAGCGCGCCGGCGGTGACCCAGCGATTCACGCCGTTTAGGCCGATGGCTTCGAGCGCCTGGGCGACCGGAGCGGCGTTGTTGAGCGTGTTCCAGTGCTGAATGCCGGTAAGCACGAGCGCCACGGCGATGTAGAAGAACGAACAGACGAAGAGCGATACCAGAATCCCGATGGGCAGATCGCGCTTGGGCGTCTTGCATTCCTCGGCGGCCGTCGAGACGGAATCGAAGCCGATGTAGGTGAAGAAGACGATCGCGCCGCCGGTGAGTATGCCCTGAAAGCCATTGGGGGCGAATGGCTTCCAGTTCGACGGATGAATATAGTGGCTCGCCGCAATGCAAAAAACCACGATGGCCAGAAGCTTGATGCCGACCATCACGTTGTTCGCGCCCGAAGACTCACGGATGCCCACTACGAGCAGCACCGTGAGGATCATCACGATCAAGAAACCCATGATGTTAAAGTGCAGCGCCCAGCCGGTCTCGGGCGAATACGCCGGCGTACTCAGCACGTCCGGAATGTGGACGCGGAAGGAATCAAGCAGGCTATTGATGTATGCCGAAAACCCCACCGCGACGGCCATGTTCGAGACGGCGTACTCCAGAATCAAGTCCCAGCCTATGATCCAGGCGATCAACTCCCCCAGCGTCGCGTACGTGTAAGTGTAGGCGCTACCTGCGATCGGGATCATCGATGCGAGTTCCGCATAGCAAAGTCCCGCGAGTCCGCAGACCACGGCGACCAGGAAGAACGAAAGGGCGATTGCGGGACCCGCGCCGGGACGGCCCGTGACACCAAGCGCATGCCTGCCGTGCATCAGCACGTCGAGCAGCGGCGCTTTAAGCAAGGACGGAAACTCGACGGACTCACCCGCGGCGGCTGTGCCCGTTAGGACAAAAATCCCGCTTCCGATAATCGCGCCCACGCCCAGGGCGGTCAGGCTCAGCCAGCCGAGCGACTTCTTGAGCCGGTTCTCGGGTTGTTCTGAGTCGGAGATGAGTTGGTCGATGCTCTTGGTACGGAAAAGTTGTGCGTCCAATCGCCACCTTCCCCGTGCGACCGAGAAAAAACTCTACCTTGCGCGGCGCTTCCGCGCAACCTGTCCTTCCGGCCGTGCTGCCCGGACTGTCCTGGGTTTGCTGCCGAACTAGGCGAGCCGCAGATTCGCGTAGCGCTCGAGCAGTTTCTTCGGGCCGTAGTCCTGAAAACTGACGGTCAGTTTGCGCTCCTCGCCCTCGCCTTCGACTTCGATAACCGTCCCGACTCCGTACTTCGAGTGGCGCACGCGCGTGCCGACCAGCGGATCTTTCGAAGCGCGAGCCGCCGGCCGACCGGAGTTCGGACGTCCATACGAGGAGCGCCCGGTCGCGCGCCGGCCATAGCTTGTCTCCCCGTATGACGGCCGCGTCCGGCGATACCCATAGCCTTCCGAAAATTCGTCGGACTCGTAGCGCCGCGTCTCGCCCGGTTCGGATTGCGATCCAGCGGCCGCCTCGATCAAATCGCCTGGAATCTCCGCAAGGAATCGCGACGGAAGGGACGCGCGCAACCGCTCTTCGCCGTAGCTCCGCCGATAGATTGCCCGCGAGAGGACAAGCGAGCGTTTCGCGCGCGTCATGCCGACGTAGAAGAGCCGCCGCTCCTCCTCGATTTCGGCATTCGTATCGATCGAGCGGCTGTGCGGCAGGATGCCTTCTTCGAGTCCCGCCAGGAAGACGGCGTCGAACTCGAGTCCCTTCGCGCTGTGCAGTGTCATCAGCGAGACAGGGATCGTCTCGTCGTATTCGTCCGAATCGCTCATGAGCGCCGCATGGTCGAGCAGGTCCTCAAGAGTTTGGCCCTGCTCGGTTGCTTCCGCCATCGCGTTCGAAAGCTCCCGAAGGTTCTCCGCGCGCGAGGTGTGCTCGAGATTGTCCTGTTGCTCGACCCAGTCGAGGTAGCCGGTTCGATCGAGCGCGCGCTCGATGAGCTGCGCGGGCGGGAGTTCGCTGCACTCCTGCAGCCCCTCGATCAATTCGCGGAAGGCATTCAGCGCGCCCGCGAGTTTCTTGCCTGTCGCGAGTTCTCCGCTGCGAATGACCTCCCAAAGTGATGTGCCGGTCTCTTTCGCGCGCGCCTCGAGCGCGGCAACCGTCGTCGCGCCGATGCCGCGCGGCGGGACGTTCAGCACGCGCAGCAGTGCGACATCGTCTTCCGGATGAAAGAGCAGCCGCACGTATGCGAGCGCGTTCCGCACTTCGGCGCGCTCGTAGAAGCTGAAGCCGCCCACGACCCGATGCCGGATCGCCAGCCGCCGCAAAACCTCCTCGAACGATCGCGACTGAGCGCCGGTGCGGTACAGCACGGCGACGCGCGCGTCCGGGTCGTTCCGCACGAGCGTCGAAACCTCGCCGCAAATGAATTCGGCTTCGGTCATCGAATCCTGTGCCTCAAAAAAACGTAGCCGATCGCCCGCGCCGAGCGTCGCTTGCAGATTCTTGCCCAACCGGTCGGGGTTGTTTTTCACCACGGCTGCAGCCGCATCGAGAATCGTCTGCGTGGAGCGGTAGTTTTCTTCGAGGCGAATGATCTTCGCGTCCGGAAAATCCTCGGTAAAGCACTTCAGGTTCCCGGCGCGCGCGCCGCGCCAGCCGTAGATGGACTGATCTTCGTCGCCGACGACGCACACATTCTTCCGCGTGCCGGCCAGCAGCCGCACGAGCTCTTCCTGCGCCTGGTTCGTGTCCTGGAACTCATCGACCATCAGATATTGGAACCGGCCGCTCCAGGCGGCGCGCACGTCGGGCTGTTCGCGCAGGATCTCGACGGCGCGCAGGAGCAGGTCGTCAAAATCGACCGCCGCTGCCTTGCGCAGGATTTCGTTGTACGCGCGAAACACGTTGGCCACATCCCGGCGGTCGCGGTCGCGCATCCGCTCCGCTTCGGATTCCATTTCGTCGGGCGTGATGCCGTGATTCTTCGCGTGGCTGATCTGCGCGCGGACGCTGCGCGGCGGGAAATCCTCGGTGGAAAGCCCAAGCTGGAGGAGCGCGCGCTTCACCGCCGCCACTTGGTCGTCGTCATCGTAGATGGCGAAATCGCGCGGGAGCCCGGCGTGCCGTGCCTCGCGGCGCAGCAGGCGCGCGCAAAAGGAATGAAACGTCGAGATCCAGACCTCGGACGCTCCGCGTCCGCTCGCGCGCAGGAGATCGCTGATGCGGTCTTTCATCACGCCTGCGGCCTTGTTCGTGAACGTGACCGCAAGAATCGCGCCGGGCGGAACGCCCTTCTCGATCAAATGCGCGACGCGATACGTAATCACGCGCGTCTTGCCCGTTCCGGCTCCCGCGAGGACGAGCACCGGGCCTTCGGTTGCGAGCACGGCTTCGCGCTGGCGTTCGTTCAGTTCGTCGAGAAGTGACATTGCGTGCGGGGAATTGCTCAAGTTCAAATTGTATCCGACGCAGTGCGATTCAGCAATTTGCCTCCCGCGCCTTCGCAGGCGCTCTCGGAAACTCTGTTACAATCGCACGATTTCACTGGGGCTCCCGCGAGTGACGAATCCTCCTAAATTGCCGGCTTGGCTTCAGAAAAGCGTCGCGGTGCTGGGTGGCGGGGGACTGTTTCTCGTCGCTTTTTTCGATTCCTCCGTGCTCAGTTTTCCTTTCATTCCCGACGCACTGGTGATCGACCTCTCGATCCAGAGGCCCGCGCGAATGCCCTATTACGCTGCGATGGCCGCGCTCGGCTCGCTGGCGGGCTGCATCTGGCTCTACCTGCTCGCGAAGAAGGGCGGGGAAGCGTTTTTTTGGCGCCGCGCGGGCGGAGCTGCGGAGCGCGCGAAGCAGTGGGTGCAGAGCAACGCATTCCTTAGCGTGCTGATTCCTGGGATTTTGCCGCCGCCATTCCCCTTCAAGGTGTTCGTCCTTGCCGCGGGAGTTTTCCAGGTTCCGCTCCGAACGTTCGTGCTCGCTCTGCTCTTGGGTCGCGGGCTTCGCTATTTCGCTGAGGGAATTCTCGCCGTTCGCTACGGCGACGCGGCGCTACTCTTCCTGATGGCGCACAAGATCGGTTTCGCCCTGTCGGTCCTCGCCGCACTCCTACTGCTGTACGTTGCTGGCCGCCTGCTGTTTCGCGGTTCCGAGCAACAGAACTAAAAGCCATCTGGCTCTGTTGACATCCTCGCTCGCGTTGCCCAAATCTGTCATTCCGAGGACCGAGCAGCCCGATTTCCGTGCCCTTTTCCCCCACTTTGCGCGGAAATCGGGCGCAGTGGCGAGGGCCGAGGAATCTCGGCGCCGGAACGGCGGGGACCTCGGTTCGGACTCAAAGGGTTTCTCACTAGGATGTCAACAGAGCCAAGCCACCTAGATATCTCCTAGTGCCGTCCCAATTTTTTGGGCCAAATGGGGGGCGCTACGGATTCGGCGATGAGGCGTACCGGAACTCCTCGCTTTGGACTTGCAGGCTGCTGTTGAGGTCCACGCGGACGAAAATGTTGGCTGGCTCGATATCGTTGGACGCGAAGCGTAGATCGTGCACCTCGACGCGATAGCCGTCCTCGATCCGCTCGACGCTCGCGAACGGGAATCGCGCGTATTTGAGAAATCTCTCCGCCGACGCCGTCTTCTGCCCGGCGTCGAGAGCGGGGGAATCCTCCGGTTTATAGCGCGTGGGGCTTCCATTCGGATCGAACTCGTCGCCGGGTCCCAGAGGAACCTCCACTACCTCGTCAGTATTGTCCGTCACAACGACGCCGCGCCATCCAAACGGCGTGGACGATGCCGGGAACGCCCCGGCCTCGAGCGGTATTCGGCCGTGATATTCGCGCGAGAGCAGCAGGTCGATCGCGCGGCTGTGCAGGTTCGCTCGCGCGCCGAGGTACGCCGCCATCAGCAGCAGTGTGACGATCGCCGCGCGGCCGCCGCCGCGGCCCTTCTTGCGGTCGCCCACTTCTTCGTTCACGAGGCGGAATAGCAGCGGCAGCAGGAGCCCCGCAATCAGCAGAAGCAGAATCCAGAGATCGAAATTCGTGGCCAGATCCCATGCCGACCAACGCGCGTGAAATGGCCAGAGGAGCTGTACGCCCACGCCGCTCGCCAGGTCGAGCACAATATGTCCGGCCGCGCCGATCGCGCACGTTGCGGCCGCCGCCCCAAACGTCAACGGCGCAAAGGTTTTCTTCTGCGCGATTTTCCTGGCGGGCAGTTTCTTGTCGAGTGCGCAGAAGGCCCCGGCAATCACGCAGGCCGTGAGCGCCGCCCCGGTCGCGGAGTGCAGCGCCGTCCGGTGAAATCGCAGAAATGCGCCCGGCCCGGCGAAATAGCTCGCGTAGTCGAGATCGGGGGCGAGCCCCGAGACGATCAGCATGGTCGTGCCAAACCGCGGCAGGCGCCGTTCTCCGGCGTGCGCGAGCGCCAGCGACGCGAAAGCATGTGTGAACGGTTCCACAGCTGGGAAATGTTACAGGAATTTGGAGTTTAGTGTGACGGTGGTGATGTTGCGCGGTGCTTTCCCGGGAGCGCCATTCTCCTGAATGGCGGTTTGGACTTGGGACGCAGGAACGAGGAGCGCCAATCGGGAGATTGGCGTTCCCAGGCCTCCCTTAACGTGACGCGGGGGCGACGATGGACAGCGCGTCCGCAACGATCTTGAAAGCGATCGGCAGCTGTCCGACGGGCTCGCCATCAACCTGCGCGTAGACCGGCGCGTCTCCAGTGGGCTCGCAGATCGTTTCCGCCGCCTTCCACGCCTCGATGCCCTCCATATCACGCAGGGTGCCGAGCCACATCGCGGGCAGGCAGGCGAGATAAGCGAGCCTGCTCTTTCTTGAATTCGTGAGGAACTCAAACGAGTCCTCGTAAAGGTTTGCACCCGTCGTAATCTTGAACGGCCCGCCGTAATTCACGGTTCTTCCCACGACCAGAATCGTAGCCTTCCGCTCTTTTCCTCCGGAGCGAATGCGCATCTCGGGGAAACCGTACGAGAAAAGCTGCCGGAAGCCCTCCACCCAGTACGCCAGAACCCCGGCGCTGTCCTTCAGCCCCTTGTGAACGCCGTTGACGATCGCGCCGTCCGGCCCGGCGCCCCCGACGGAGAGGAAGTACCGGCCTTCACGGGGAAGTGCGGCAGAATGGTTCCCGTTCATGGGGAACGCGATGCCGAGAGCGATCCGTCGAATGGTCCCGCCCGGGATCAGTCGTGCGGCATGGGGAATATCCCAGGGGATGCGAAGTTCCTTCGCGAGAATGTTCGCCGTGCCTGCGGGCAGCAGCGCCATTGGCACCTGGCTTCCGGCCAGACCGTTGATGATTTCATTGATCGTTCCGTCGCCGCCGCACGCTATCACCATGCCGCGCCGCTGTTCGACGGCCTGGCGCGCGATCCGTGTAGCGCTCCCAGGGCCGGTCGTAGGGGCGAGCTCCGTCGCCACGCCCTCGTCCTTCAGGATGCGGGCTGCCTGCTCGACTTCAACAAAGCGGCGATGGCGCTTCCGGCCGCTCGTCGGGTTGTAGATCAAGACCGCGTCTTTGATTCGATCCGTCATCGTTTCGTCCTGCCGCAATCACGCATTGTATAATACCGGCGAGTTTTGACCGACTGCATCCCGTTGAGGTTTCCATGCCCAAGGCCGGAACCGCAAAGGCTCGCGACGCCGCCAAAGAGATCGAGCGTCTCCGCGAGGAGATTCGCCGCCACGAATACTTGTATTACGTCGCGGATAATCCGGAAATTTCCGACGCTGCCTTCGACCGCCTCATGGAGCGGCTCAAGCAGCTCGAAGCCGAACATCCCGAGCTGGCGACTCCCGAGTCTCCCACGCAGCGCGTCGGCGGCGCGCCGCGCGAGGGTTTTCAAGAGTTCCGCCACAAAGTCCCGATGGTCAGCCTCGACAACGCCTTCTCGTTCGAGGCTCTCTCCGAATTCGACCGGCGCGTGCGCGAGCTCACCGGCCGCGAAAAGATCGACTACATCGCGGAACACAAATTCGACGGCCTGAGCCTCTCTCTGCTCTACGAGAAGGGAGCGCTCGTGCGCGGCGTGACCCGCGGCGACGGCACCACGGGCGAAGACGTTACACCCAACGTCAAGACGATTCGCTCCATCCCCTTGACCATCGATCCGGCGCTACTGAAGAAAGCCGGCCTCCACGGAGATTTCGAGGTGCGCGGCGAAGCGATCATGACGCGCAAGGCGTTTCAGGAGCTGAATCTCCAGCAGAGCGAGCAAGGCGGAAAGATTTTCGCGAATCCGCGCAACGCGGCCGCAGGCGCCGTCCGGGTGCTCGACCCAAAGATCACCGCCTCGCGGCGGCTCGATTTTTTTGCGTACTACATTCTCGTCGATGGACGCTCTGCGAAAAAACGCCTGTCGGAGGTCCTGGACGCGCTTTCCACGCTGCGCTTCAAGGCGAGCGACGACTGGAAGCTCTGCCGCTCTCTCCAGGATGTCGAGCGTTACATCACGACGTGGGATTCCAAGCGCGAAAAGCTCGACTATGAAATAGATGGGATCGTGGTGAAGGTGGATGAGGTCGCGTTGCAGAATGAGCTCGGCTTCACGTCGAAAGCGCCTCGCTGGGCCATTGCCTACAAGTACCCCGCGCACCAGGAGACGACCGTCGTCCGCGAGATCGGCGTCAGCGTCGGCCGCACCGGCGTTTTGACCCCGGTCGCCTTTCTCGATCCCGTGCAGATCGGCGGAGTCACCGTAAGCCGCTCGACGCTGCACAACCTGGACGAAATCGAGCGCCTCGGTTTGCACGCAGGCGATACGGTGCTCGTCGAGCGCGCGGGCGAAGTAATCCCTCACGTCCTGAAAGTCACGAAGCATGGGAAGGAAGAAAAGCCCTTCCGCATGCCCGAGAAGTGCCCCGAGTGCGGCACGCGCATCCACAAAGCCGAAGGCGAAGTCGCCTACCGCTGCGTCAACGTTTCGTGCCCGGCGCGCCGCAGGGAATCGCTGCTCCATTTTGCCAGCCGCCACGCGATGAATATCGACGGCCTCGGCGACAAAATCGTCGATCAACTGGTCGAAAAGAAGCTCGTCAAGGACTTCGCCGATCTGTACAGCCTGAAGCTTGACGAAGTCGCCGACCTCGAGCGAATGGCCGAAAAATCGGCGCAAAACCTTCTCGATGAGATCGCCGCGAGCAAGAAGAACAGCCTCGCGCGCCTGATCTACGCGCTCGGCATCCGTTTCGTTGGGGAGCGCACCGCGCAATTGCTTGCCGCGCATTTCGGCTCAATGGACAAGCTTGCCCACGCCAGCGAGGAGGAATTGACCGGCGTGACCGAGGTCGGCCCAAAAGTCGCCGAAGGCATCCTCGAATTTTTTTCCGAGTCCGCGAATCGCAAGCTGATCGAGCATCTCCGCACCGCCGGCGTGAACATGAAAGAGGAGCGCGCCGCGCCCAAGGACACGAAATTCGCCGGAATGACGTTCGTCTTTACCGGCACGCTCGCCAACCGCTCGCGCGAGGAAGCCGAAGCGCTGGTCGCCGCCCACGGCGGCAAAGCCGGCTCTTCCGTCAGCAAGAAAACCAGCTACGTCGTCGTCGGCGCCGATCCCGGCTCCAAATTCGACAAGGCGAAATCCCTGAAAGTTCCCATCCTCGACGAATCGCAGTTCGACAAGCTGCTCTCAGCTTGAAAGGTTTCGTGCTCGCATTTAGTGCAGCAACGGCAGCATGGACCATGCTCCCAAAAGCACCCAAAACGGGCGTCAAATGGACTCGATACGCGCCGAAGTGGCGCCTGGAATGGCGTATAATCAGGTTGGCGGGTGAGTCGGGTGATCGCCGGCCTGTTTCGCGAAAGCGGAGCGGGCGGGAGGAAAGTCCGGACTCCAGTCGTGGTGAACTCGCAAGAGCCGGCCACGGCAGGGCAACGCGCCTGGTAACGCCAGGGGGTTGCGCCGCGAGGCGCGCGAAAGCGCGTTTCACGACGCTGCCACGGAAAGTGCCACAGAGAATAGACCGCCGGTGTGACTTGTACCTCGGCGGCAGGCCTTCGGCAAAACCGGAGGCCCGCCACTTCCGGTCGAGCGCATTTGGCAAGGGTGAAAAGGTGGGGTAAGAGCCCACCGCCCGGGTGGCGACATCCGGGGCACGGCCCGGAGCAATCCGGGACCTAGAGGAATGATCGCCGCGCTGCGTAGGCCGAAGTGGCGCTGACGCAAGTCAGCGCGATGGACACGCAGCGGACAGAATCCGGCTTACAGACTCATCCGCTGATTTTATTGAATTTGCTCCTTTTCTGATTCGGATCGCGCCCGAATCGTGCCCAAGTTTTCGGGTTCCGAGCCGGACTCCATGATACGCCGCGCACAGAACTTGGTTGTGGCTGCAAGGGGCGAGCCGGTCATGAAAATGTTCGCCGACATGAACCGCTGACGCGGATGCAGGACGGTAAACTGGAGCCAATTGAAAATATGAGTAGCACCATTTCTGCAGTTACGCTCGATAGTGGCAAGACTCCCCAACAGTTGTACGCCGAGCGGTCCAAGCGCCTGCTGGACGGCTTGCAGCTCCAGCAACCCGATCGCATCCCGATTCACTTATCCTTGGGCTATATGGTTGCGGAGTTGGAAGCCGCCACCCGACAGGGATTGTTCGAAAATCCTGACCGAGCACAGGCCGCCATGGTCAAGGCGGCTTTGCAGTTCCAACCTGACGCCTTGTCAGGCCCTTGGGGTAGTCCTGAGCTAAGCCGCACCTTGGGCGATCAATCGACCAAGTGGCCCGGTTACGGCTTGGGGCCGAACGGCTCGTTCCAGTTCGTTGAGGGCGAGTACATGAAGGCCGAGGACTACGACGATTTCCTCGAGGACCCTGCGGACTGGGGCATTCGTGTATTTCTGCCGCGAGTTTTCAGCGAACTGAAGGGCTTATCGCTACTGCCGCCACTGGGGTTAAGCACTTTCGGCTACTATGGCATGTTAAACGTCGGCATATTCAATCATCCCGAGGTGGAGAAAGCTCTGCGGGCCTTGGCAAAGGCTTCGCAGTTGCAGGCCGAATCAATGCCACGACAAAGAGCTACTATGGAGCGCTTGGTGGCACTGGGCTTCCCCCCGATGCCATTTTTCGGCACGCTACTCGAGGCGCCGTTTGATTTTATGTCCGACACCTTGAGGGGCATGAAAGGTATTTTCCTCGATATGCGTCGTTGCCCGGATAAACTGCTCGCTGCGGAAGAAAAGGTGGCTCGCTTCCAACTCCAGCACGCTATTGCTTCTTCCCGCCCCCAGGTGGCCGCTGGTAACATTGCCTGTGCTACCTTCCCGCTGCACCGTGGCTCCGATGGGTTCATGTCGCTGCAGCAATTCGAGCGCTTTTATTGGCCGCAGTTGAAGAGCCTCTTCCTGAAGCTGATCGACCACGGCATAACCGTCTTTGTCTTTTACGAAGGCATCTGGGACAAACGGCTCAAGTACTTGGCCGAGTTACCCAAAGGCAAGACCGTCGGATGGTTCCAGAGTAGTGACATCTTCAAGGTTAAAGAGGTCCTTGGCGACACCATGTGCATCCTGGGGGGCATGCCGGTTTCTATGCTCAGCGGAGGGACCGTGGAGCAAGTACGCGAACGCACGAAGAAGGTGTGCCAGATCGTGGGCAAAGGCGGCGGCTTTATCATGACCACTGGAACGGGAGAAATGGAGGGCTGCAAGCCTGAACTAGTGAAGGCCTGGGTGGACGCGACCAAAGAATTTGGCACGTATTGATCACCATGCTGCTGAAATCCTGTTGAATTCGTTTGGTTAGGGAATCTCTGATAGAATCCGAAGGGCAAAGGAATGAAACCAACCAAGAAAAAAAACAATGCCAAACCGGCGAAGGCGCAGATTTGCCTGCGGGTGAATGGTGAGCCGGTCGAGGTGGCGTTTGCCCCGCATAAGACGCTTCTGGAAGTCCTTCGCGAAGATTTGGCGCTTACCGGCACCAAGCACGGCTGCGAGTTGGGGGAGTGCGGATGTTGCGCCGTGCTGGTGGATGGTCGTCCGGTACTTTCCTGCCTGGCCCTGGGGGTCGCCTTGGAAGGACATGAAGTCACCACGGTCGAAGGCATGGCAGAGGGAGCGAAGCTCCATCCGCTGCAGGAGGCGTTTGCTGAACTCGGGGCTGCCCAGTGCGGATATTGCACCCCGGGATTTCTCCTGACGGCAAAAGTGCTGTTGGAGGAAACGCCGCAGCCTTCCCGCGAACAGATCAAGGAGGCTCTCGCCGGAAACATTTGCCGCTGCACCGGCTACATCAAGATATTCGAAGCGGTGGAGCTGGCTGCCGCACGGATGGCTGGCAAGCCGGCCGAACCCAGCAAAGAGAGCATTTATGGGTGGCGCTAACGGAGCCGAGCGAAAAGACCTGCGCGTCATAGGAAAGCCCCATCGCAAGGTGGACGCTGCATCGAAGGTCACCGGCCAGACGAAGTACGCCGACGACCTCGTCTTCCCCCGCATGCTTTACACCAAGATTTTGCGCAGCACAGTTCCGCACGGCCGCATCCTGAAGATCGATACCTCCAAGGCGGAAAGTTATCCAGGCGTCAAGCTGGTGCTCCTCGGAAAAGACCTGCCGATCTCATACGGGGCTCTGCCCGTCAGCGAAGATGAACACGCGCTGGCGATTGGCAAGGTCCGCATGATGGGAGACCCTGTGGCCGCCGTCGCCGCGGTGGATGAAGATGTGGCGACCGAAGCATTGGATTTGATTGACGTCGAGTACGAACTCCTCCCGGCCATCTCCTCGATCCAGGCTGCACTCGACACCCCCGAGCCTCGTATCCATGAATATGGGGAATACGGCAATATCCATCGGAGACAGGTCTACGAATTCGGCGACGTGGAAGTAGGCTTTGCCGAGGCCGACTTCATCCGGGAAGACATCACCTTTTATGAGGGCAGCACCCATCTTGCGTTGGAGCAACACGCCAGTGTGGCCCAGTTCGGCCATGACGGCAAGCTCACGCTCTGGACTTGCACCCAGGACCCGCATTACCTGCACCGGTCGCTCGCCAAAGTGCTGGGGCTACCGCAGAATCATGTCCGCGTCATCGCCACCACGAACGGAGGCGGCTTCGGAGGAAAGTGCGATCCCTTCGCGCATGAAATTATCGTCTCGAAACTGGCGATGATGACGGGGCGCCCCGTCAAGATCTGCCTCACGCGCGAGGAGGTCTTCTATTGCCATCGCGGTCGGCATCCCGTTCTCATGTCCACCAAGACCGGGTTCAAGAAGGACGGCACTATCACGGCCATGCACCATCGCACGTTCTTGGACGGCGGAGCCTACGGAGGCCACGGCGTGGCCAGCACGTTCTACACCGGGGTGCTGCAACCGACGACCTACAAGATCAAGCGCTACAAGTTTGAAGCCGTTCGGGTGTTCACCAACAAAGCTCCTTGCGGCCCGAAACGGGGGCACGGGACTCCTCAGCCACGCTTCGCGCAGGAAATTCAAATGGACAAGATCGCGGAGCAGTTGGGGCTCGATCCGGCCGAAATGCGCAAGAAGCACTTGGTCCCGTCCAATTCGCTAACGGTGAATTGGCTTCGCATCGGCGCCATGGGCTTAGGCAAGTGCATTGACAAGGTCGTGGAAGGCTCCAACTGGAAGGAACGCTTCCGCAAGCTGCCTTACGGAAAAGGCATCGGGTTGGCGTGCAGCGGCTACATGACCGGGGCGGGCACTCCCGTCTACTGGAACAGCATGCCGCACTCCGGCGTGCAGCTGAAACTGGACCGCAGCGGAGGCGTGACCGTCTTCTGCGGCTCTACAGAGATCGGTCAGGGTTCCGATTCGATTTTGGCCTATATCGTCGCGGAAGTGCTGGGGATCGATCCCTTTGACATCCGCGTCGTCACGGCCGACACCGACCTAACTCCCGTGGACCTGGGCAGTTACTCCAGCCGGGTCACCCTTATGACCGGCAACGCCGCCATCCAGGCCGCCGAGCGGGCCAAGGAGATGTTGATCCAGGCGGTGTCCGCAAAACTGGAGGTTCCGGCCGACCGGCTGCTCTTTGCAGATCGCCGCGTTTTCGACATGGAGAATCCGGAGAAAGGCATGACGTTTGTGGAGGCCGTGTGGCTTGCCGAAACGAAGTTCGGCACGCTCGGCACGGTTGGTTCCTACAAGCCGCCGGCCGCGCCTGGAAAGTTCAAGGGATCTGGAGTCGGTCCTTCGCCTGCCTACAGCTATTCTGCGGCTGTGGCCGAAGTAGAGGTCAATCCCGAGACTGGCATTGTCGTGGTCCCCCGCGTCTGGATGGCTCACGACATCGGCCAGTGCATCAATCCCGTGCTGGCGATCGGGCAGATAGAAGGCAGCATCTACATGGGCCTGGGGGAGGCCTTGATGGAGGAGATGACCTACCGCGGGAACCGCAACGTGGTTCACAAGTTCCCCTCTTTCCTCGAATACAAGAGCCCCACCACAATGGAGATGTGCGACGTTATCACCTATCTGATAGAGGATCAGGATTCCAACGGCCCGTTCGGGGCCAAGGAAGCCGGACAGGGACCGCAGTTGCCGGTTCCGCCCGCGATCGCCAACGCGATTTATGACGCGGTAGGGGTTCGCATTGACGAGGTTCCGATCACACCCGATAAAGTGCTGAAAGCGATTCGGGCGAAAGCCAAGGGGCAGGAAGGCAGATACGGGCCTACTGTGTTCCCGCACTGCGACATGCCCGCCTCGATTTTTGTGCCGACGCCGGAAGAAGGCGGCGACGGCAAGGCGGTAGAACGCCAGCCTGTTTTGGCATAACAGCAGGCTGTAAGACAGGCATTGCTGCCTGCGGTTTTTGTTCCCGCAAACGAAGATGTGTGTCCTAAGCAGGATCTAGAATGCTGAGACTTCCCAAATTTCGCTATCTGCAACCCAAGTCTTTGGTCGAGGCCGTCCGCATGATGTCGGACGGAGGGCCCGACGCCATGTTCGTAGCCGGCGGTACGGATCTCTATCCCAACATGAAGCGCCGCCAGCAGGTGCCCAAGGTGGTCATCGGGCTGGCGCAGCTCAAGCAACTGCGCACCACCAAGGGCAAGCCGGCGGAGGGAATGGTCCTGGGGGCGGGTCTGACGCTGACTGAGGTTGTGGAGGACCGCCGCATTCAACGTGCCTATCCGGCCGTGTCGAAGGCCGCCGAGTCGATCTCCACGCCGCTGCTGCGCAACATGGGCAGCATCGGGGGAAACCTGCTGCTCGATACGCGCTGCAATTATTACGACCAGAACTACGAGTGGCGCAAGGGAATTAACTTTTGCATGAAAAAGGACGGCGAGATCTGCTGGGTGGCCCCCTCCAGCCCGCGCTGCTGGGCGGTGCAGTCGAGCGACTCCGCCCCGGTGATGGTGGCCATCGGAGCGCAAGTGAAGCTGATTTCGAGTTCGGAAGAAAGACTGCTGCCTGTGGCGGAACTTTATAACGATGACGGAATCCACCACCTCAATAAACGGCCCGACGAACTGCTGACCGAGATCCACCTGCCGCCGACGAACGGCTGGCGAGCGACGTATTGGAAGCTTCGCCGCCGCGGCTCGTTCGATTTCCCGGTGCTCGGCGTGGCTACTTGCCTGCGCCTGGCGGGCGATGGGACGGTGGAGCACGCCAAAATCGTTTTGGGAGGGATTGGCTCCTATCCCATTGAGGTGACGCTCTCAGAGAAGGCGATTATTGGGAAAAAGCTGACGGAAGAAACGATCCATGACGCCGCAGAGGCGGCGTACTCTCCTGTAAAACCTCTCGACAATACGGATTTCGTCATGTACTGGCGCAAACACATGGCGCGCTATTACGTCGCCTGCACGCTTCGAGAACTGGGCGGCCTCCCGCAGAGTTTACCGCATCCGGAAACCGAAAATAGCGTGCCGGCCCTGCGCGTATTTTCGAGCGGCCCCTTTTCCTGAGCCTTCCGACACGGCTCGACCTAGGTTAGAGCGCGGAGAAATTATCCTGTCAAGCGATGCATACATTGAGAATTCATTTCGTTGAAGGATCGATTAGAGGGCCTCAACTCAGCCAGGCCACGGGAGAAGGCGAATCTCATCATCCTTGGTCAGCAGATTCCATCTTCGCTATCGGCACGATTCGTTTTTCAAGCGTTGGCACGAGCGACACATGTCGATAGCCAACAGGAGAGTTCATATGATTACGATTCGTCCCTTGTACGTTGCTGCTCTCATCTTCATCCTGTGGGGACTCGGATCCCATCCCTTGCTGGCGGCGGCAGGCGGCGCACACGGTTCACCCGCCGCCAAGCAGGCGGGCGCCGATTCGGGCAAGACGCTGTTCGAGGGAAATTGCGCCGGTTGCCATGGAATTGATGGAAGCGGCGCAATGGGGCCCAGCATCCGGCAAGCCGCAGCGAATCTCGGTCCCGAAGGGATTACGTCGTACCTTAAGAACGGCGTCATGGGCTCGGGGATGCCCACCTTCGGGCAACTCGGAGACGCGAAACTTGCGCTGCTTGTGGACTACGTCGGCTCGCTCGGCCAGGAGGGCTCGGGAGTGACGCCGGGCGACCCGCAGAAAGGGAAAGCGGTCTACAACTCGAAAAATTGCTCGCAGTGCCACATCGTAGATGGCCGGGGCGGAGACCTGGGGCCCGATCTCACCCGCATCGGCACGCTGCGCGGGCTCACGGCCCTGCACGGCGCCGTGGTGAATCCCGGCGTCAAGTTGCCGCTGGATGCCCTACTGGCCGAGCGCGCGCAGTTCACGGCCTATCGGATGCAGCGCGCCGTCACGAAAGACGGCCGCGAAATCACCGGCATGCGCGTGAATGAGGATACGTTCTCCATTCAACTGCGAGATGCCAGTGGTCAGATTCATTCCCTACGGAAATTCGACTTGCAAACGCTCGAAGAACTGCCCGGCAAGAGCATGATGCCTAGTTATAAGGACACGCTGTCTGAAACAGAGATCAGCGACCTGGTCGGATACCTTGCCAGCTTGAGAGGCGAACAATGAAATCGCTCAAACACATTTGGTACGTGCTTGTCCTGCTTGCACTGCTCCTGTGGGGTCCTTTCCGGTCTCTGGCACAACATGTGAACTATGAGGACATTCTGCACTCCGCGAGCCAGCCGCAAAACTGGCTGACTTACGGCGGCGACTATAGCTTGCATCAATTCTCCGAGCTGAAACAGATCAACACCGAGAACGTCGGTTCTCTGAAAATGCAGTGGGTCTACCAGCTCCGTAAGACGGGCATCAACGAAACGTCTCCCATCGTCGTGGACGGCATGATGTACATCACCGAGCCGCCCACCACGGTCACGGCGCTGGACGTTCGCACCGGTAAGGCTATCTGGCGCTGGACGGCGGACCTGCCGAAAAGACTGCTCACGATCGGTCTGTTTCCGATCAATCGCGGAGTGGCCATCCTCGGCGATACGGTGTACGTCGCCACGATCGACTCGTACCTCGTAGCGCTCGACGCAAAAACCGGCGCCGTGCGCTGGCGGACCCACGTCGCCGAAAACAAGGAAGGCTACGCCATCACCCAGGCACCGCTGGCGATCAACGGAAAGATCATCACCGGAACCGGCGGAGGAGAAGCCGGTCTTCGGGGCATTCTCGACGCCTACGATGCGAAGACCGGCAAGAGGCTGTGGCGGCTCTGGACGGTTCCTGCTGCAGGCGAACCCGGAGTGGAAACATGGTCAGGCGACAGTTGGAAGACGGGCGGCGCTACGACGTGGAACGCCGGCTCCTATGATCCCGAGTCGAATACACTCTATTGGGGCACGGGCCAGCCTGCTCCAGACTGGAACGGTGACGGCCGGTTGGGCGACAACCTCTACTCGTGTTCCCTGCTGGCCGTCGACGCCGATACCGGAAAGATGAAGTGGTATTTTCAATACTCGCCGCACGAAACGCACGACTGGGATTCGGCCGAGCCGCCGATCCTGTTCGACGCCTCCATCAACGGCAAGCCTCGCAAACTCGTGGCCATGGCCAATCGGAACGCTTTCTACTACGTGCTCGACCGTGTGACAGGAGAGTTTCTAGTTGGCGTTCCCTTTGCCAAGCAGACTTGGGCGAAGGGGCTGGACGCCAAGGGCCGCCCGATTCCGGTAGACAACGTGGAGCCGTCGTCCCAGGGGACGCTCGTCTATCCCGCCATCACCGGGGCCGTGAACTGGAGTAGTCCGTCATACAGCCCGGTGACCGGTCTCGTTTACGTCGACACGCGCGAGATGGGCGCCTACTACTTCAAGGGCCACCCGACAATCGAGCCGGCTAACCCCGCGGACACAGGAGGCGGCGGCGGGCAACGCACCCTCAGCGGAGACGACGCCTACAATGCCATTCGCGCCCTCGAAGCGACCACCGGAAAACTGAAGTGGCAGTTCAAAATGTCGGGCGGAGATACGTGGACAGGAGTGCTTTCCACAGCGGGTGGTCTCGTGTTCTCCGCCGATGGCGTGGGCAACTTTTTCGCACTCGACGCGGAAACGGGGAAGCCCCTCTGGGATGTTCAGGTGGGAGCGGGCATCCGCGCCAGTCCAATGACCTATGCGGTGGACGGCAAACAGTATGTCGCCGCAGCGGCCGGCAATTCCCTGTTCGTATTCGGCTTGCCGTAAGCGATGAGGTGAATCACGGGCCGCGCGGTGTGCGTCCCACGTGGCGTGAGGATGGCTCGAACGGCTCACTAAAGCTGATCGGCACGCTGGGCGGTAGACGCCTCGGCAGATCAATGGTGAGCACGATGCCAGCAGGCGACGCTTGTCTGCACAACGTTAGCGAGGTCGTTGCTGGAAACCGTTCCTTCGATGCTGCACTCGGACGCAAAAACGGTGAGCAGCTCGGTTCGCGAGACGCCAGCACACTCGAACCACGCGTGGCCGCGCTTTTTGGTGAGGGCCTCCCTGTCCTCGTTCAGAATGATTGGTGACACTCGGTAGAGTGTCGCCATGCAAATACGATGGGGGAAGGTACCCCAAGCGCGAGAGCTCTCGCGCTTGGGGCGCGAGCTGAGCCGAGCGGG
>JBEKAE010000041.1:0-19549 GCA_050018375.1 Candidatus Acidiferrales bacterium
GGTCGCTCTGCTGACCACCTGAATGTGGGTCGGTCTTGCTGACCGACGTCGCTGGATCGGTGCGCCCCTCGCACGCGCGAGGATTCGGCGCGAGAAAGCCTAACGCGGGTATCAAACGCTGATCTTTCAATGCCGCGTGTTTTCCATGACCCCCCTACCTCGCAGCGCGCGCCCGGCGCCGCGGCGGTCGCCCCAAAGCGGAATATCGCGAAAACGAAATCGGCGAAGCGCCGCCCAGCCGGCTCGAGCGGGTCGGGTCGGTCTGATCGCGGGTCGCTCTGCTGACCACCTGAATGTGGGTCACCTGAGCAAAGACATATTCACCGGCATACATGCAGTTCCTCCGCGAACAAAATTGCCCGCAGAGGTGCCGGATACACGATTGGGAGTTCAAGTCGATTACGGCCAGAAAGCCCCATTAAACAAGGAAAATCAATTAATTGCGCGAAGTTCTCTCAACAACGTTGGGACAGCAGTGGACTGGCGCAATTCTTGATTGCGACGGCGGCGCAAGATTGGTCTAGCTAGGCATCGGTCCAGGTGGTGCGATTATGCGACGTGCGGCGGTGGTCGAGATGACCGCTCCCCACCGACTAGGCGTGCCTTCCTGCAGAACCACATGACCGACTGGCCGCGGTCGATATGTTCGTTGCCACAACCGCGGCGTTTCGCCTGCTCTACACCGTGGCGACCGAAGAAAATCATTCACTTCGATGTTTGCTCCACGCTTCCTTCAGACCCTACCCCGCGATAACGGCCTTGCGCTTCGCTAATTCTTCACCGCCATCAGGCTGGATTGAGCATCTTCCACCTCCAACCTGTCGTTCTTGCTCGGCACACAAAAAATAGGCGGCCGAAGCCGCCCGAGTTTGCAAGGAACGTGATGCTATTCGACGCCCGCGATCCCATCTTCTCTGATCATCGGCGATGGGTTTGAACGCCGATCGGTGTTGCTATTCATCGATGCAGAACTCATTCGCAGGGTTACCCTGCGGCACCGATTGGCGGTTCAGGGAACGAGAACTAGGCGCCCGACGACCTCGCCTGCCTCGAGTTTGTCCAAAGCAACATTGGCGTCTTGCAACCCGAACTCGCTGACCGGCAGGTCGGGAAGCACGCCGGTACGAACTAGGGCCACGAGTTCCGTCATTTCTGGAATACTGCCCGCCACTGTCCCGATGATCGAGATCGCCCGCAGCGGGATCAAAGGCAGGCTGATGGTCGCCTCGCCACCGTGCAGGCCCACGAGCACGTAACGCCCGCCACGGCGCAAGGCGTCCGTGCCGAAGTTGAAGGTTTCGGGAATGCCGACAAAGTCGATCATCGAGGCGGCCCCTCCGCCCATTTCCTTCTGCGCCGTCGCCAACGCATTGGGATTGCGCGAATCCATGGCACGGCAGGCGCCGGCGGAGAGAGCCGCTTGACGGTGCTGCTCGTTGGGTTCAAAGGCCACGATGCGGTCAAAACCGAGTGCCCGGCCAAGCGAGATCGCCATCAGGCCAAGCCCGCCGGCGCCAATGACTCCGAGCCAGCCGCTCTTGCTTCCGGGATCGAGCTTGCGCAGGGCCGAATAGGCGGTCACTCCGGCACACGCGAGCGTAGCGGCCTCTGAGGGTTTCAGATCGCCGGTGTCGAGGAGGTAACGCGCGTGGGGCAGCAGGACGTATTCGCCATAGCCGCCAGGCGCGCGCAGGCCGAGGTAGTGGTGATCGGGACACATGTGCTCGTCGCCAACCTGGCACACCGCGCATCGACCGCAGCCGACGTACGGATACACCAATCCGCGCCGTCCAATGCCTTCGCCTTGAGGGCCGGTGGCTACAATCTCGCCGTAGATCTCGTGGCCGGGCGTAACGGGCGGCACAACGCCGCGGTCCGCAAACTGCAGGCGTTTGCCTCCCCCCAGCTCGTAGAACCCCTCACGCACATGCACGTCGGTGTGGCAAACGCCGCAGCGCTGCACGCGCACCAGGATCTCGCTTCCCTTCGGCTGTGGTATTTCCGCATCGTCGCTCAGTCGAAGCGCACTGCCGAAGGACGTTACGGTCGCACGCCGCATCTTTCCCGATACTCGATCGCTCACGTTAATGTCCTCTTTTCGTTCACGTAATTGGTCCTCACGCGCAACCGCTTGCTGAGCGGAAGACCTCCTCGCCCGCCGAAACCGCCCTGGCGAGCGATGAGACAGCGCTGGATATTTCTCTCATCCAGGCAAGCCGTCCCTTCCCTGGGACGTCGATTGGATGGGAACGCCGACAAGTTGCTCGAGCTCGGCGCGCGTCAGGCCATCTACCGTATCGACGAGTGCCAGGCCCTGCGAGGTGCATTCAAGCGTCGCGAGATCCGAGTAGATGCGCTTCACGCAGGCGATGGCGGTGAGCGGAAAGCTGCAGGTCTTAACCACCTTGCTTTCGCCCTTCTTTGTCAGCAGATCCATCATGACCCACGTCTGCTTCGCCCCCACCGCCAAATCCATCGCCCCACCGACCGCGGGTATCGCTCCGAGTTCGCCAGTGTGCCAGTTGGCCAAATCACCGGTGGTCGATACTTGAAAGGCACCAAGCACGCAGATGTCGAGGTGGCCGCCACGCATCATGGCGAAGCTGTCCGCATGGTGGAAATACGCGCCGCCCGGAAGCAGAGTCACGGGCTGTTTGCCGGCGTTGATGAGATCATAGTCTTCATGTGACGGAACTGGAGCCGGCCCCATACCCAGGATGCCGTTCTCGCTGTGAAAGATGACCTCACGCTCGCTGGGGATGTAGTTCGCCACCAGTGTGGGCATACCGATGCCGAGGTTCACGTAGGCGCCATCGTGAATGTCCTGGGCCACGCGTCTCGCCAATTCATTTTTGGTTCGTTTCCTATATTTGCTCATGCCCATTCCTCAAGCCCCAATCAGGATGCCTTCTTGAAGCCTCCGGCCTGAGTTACCACGCGGTCGATCTTCACAATCTTGTTGACATGGATTCCCGGGGTTACGATGCACTCGGGGTCAAGCCCCCCGAGTTCGGCAATCTCATGCACGCTCGCGACTGTCCAACGCGCGGCGGTTGCCATCACGGGGCCAAAATTACGCGCGGCTTTGCGATAAAGTAGATTACCCCAGCGATCACCCCGCTCGGCCTTGATAAGGGCGACATCGCCGAGAATCGGGGCCTCGAACACGTGCTGCTTGCCGTTGATTTCTCGTGTCTCTTTTGGACGGCCATCGGCATTCTTCGCGAGTTCGGTGCCATAGCCGGTCGGTGTGAAGAAGCCGCCGATACCGGCCCCGGCAGCGCGAAGACGCTCGGCCAGAGTGCCCTGCGGCACCAGTTCCAGTTCAATCGCGCCGTTGCGGTAAAGCGCATCGAAGACGTAACTGTCCACCTGACGAGGAAAGCTACAAATGATCTTGCGTACGCGCCCAGTCCTGAACAGCGCCGACAGCCCTGTATCACCGTTACCCGCGTTGTTGTTCACGATCGTCAGGTCCCTCGCGCCCTGTTCGATCAAGCCGTCGATGAGCTCGATTGGGATGCCGGCGGTACCAAAGCCGCCAATGAGAACAGTGGCGCCATCCTTTACGTCACCCAACGCCTCGGCGACCGAATCTGCGATCTTGTTGATCAAAAATAGCCTCCGAATGTCCAAAGACAGAGCATCGTGCTATTTATCGGCACATCGTAGTAACATGTTGCAGCCCTGTCAAGAAAATGGCGGTTCCCCAGCGGACCACCTGGCCGAGGGCAATGTCGAGGCGAGGGGCATGGTTATTATCTCGCCCAGGCGGGCATAATTCGGTCCCCCAAGTCGACAGATCGGCTGGAGTAGCTGTGCGTCGATTTTCCCGGCCTTGCAGATGTCGTCGCGGACATGGAAGAAGACAATTTCCCCAACGATGAATTCGGAGCCCACGTCCCCGAACGGTAGTATCTGGTGCAGTCGGCATTCCATACTGATGGGTGCGAGAGCCAGCCGCGGCGGATGGATCAAGACACTCGGCCGGGTTTCCAACCCGAGCGCTTCCGCCTCACTCACCTCCAGCGGATAATCTGCCGAACTCAAATGCAGAGCTTCTAGCAATGGCACATCCGCGATGTGCACGACATATTCGCCGGTCGCACGAATGTTTCTCGACGTGTCCTTGCGCTCGCCGTCCCGCCGCCCGACACTGAACCCCAGCATCGGAGGAAAGGGGGAGACGAAGGTGAACGTACTGAATGGAGCGAGGTTGGTCCTTCCAGGCGCGCTCTCACTAGTCACCCACGCGATTGGCCGCGGAACGACAGCCCCGACTAACATCTTGTAAGTCTCTTCGGGTGTGAGGGTCGCGGCATCGATCTGCATGGGGCCTCCTAACGGGCGGATAATGAATGGTACCGTTCCAGCTCACCGCCGTCCGGTCAAAAGGCGGCCAACATGGCGCAGGCCCTCGCGGCGAGTATTTGGGCCGAGCGTCATGGCCGGGCTTGCGCGGCGCACGACGATGTTCGGGCCCGAACGTCGCCGCCGTTCATCAGCCCATTTTTGCTCCGAAACCTCGCAGAAATCATTCTCTTGACCATTCTGCCCTTTCGATTGGCCAGACAGCGGGGCCCCCCAAAAGCATATTGACATAAGCTGATTTATACGGAATATTCAACCATTATTCGGCACATCGTACCATCTAATGGGTTGCATGCAGTTTCCGGAAAACGTCGGCCATTCCGTAACGTCCAAGGGGATTCTCATATAAAATCAATATGCTGCAGGTTGTTAAGTGGAGGAACGGGGGAAATGGATGGCACGGCGAAAGAATCGGATGTGGCCGGTATGCGGGGCGATTTAGCCGCTACGCGTTCTGTTCGGCTCGATATCCGTTTAAAGCCGGAATCCCACCGTTCCAAAGTTAGCCCGGATGTCCAAGTGTGCGCGTTCGGGGAGCGCGGCGACACGTCCGACTTGAACTTCGCTGGGCAGGAGTTCGCCGACATCCGAGCCGGTAGGCTTGGCCACCTCACCCGGACCATCCGGTTCCGCTGTTAAACGCCTTTCAGGAGAGCAAGATGCAGGAGCGTAACGGTGCAGAAATTATCCTCGATCATCTGATTGGGCAGAAAGTCCCGCACCTTATCGGTGTATGCGGCCACGGCGACGTCGGCTTGATGGACGCGGCATATAACCGCCAGAACGAAATCTCAATGATCTCTGTGCACAACGAGCAGACCGCAGGTTACATGGCCGACGCGTACTACCGCGTGTCTAAGCAGCCTCTGGCAACGTTCACCTCTGTTGGACCTGGTTCGATCAGTATTCAAGTTGCAATCGCCAATGCGCTGTTTGATTCGTCGGCCGTGTTTGCAATCACCGGCAACATACCGACGCAACAATTCAACCGTGGCCCGTTTCAGGAAATCGGATATCACTATCAAGCTGATTTTGTTACTTCCATGCGTCCTTATGTGAAGCGAAGCTTCCAGGCGACACGCGCCGACATGTTACCCAACATGATGCGACACGCCTACTCGACCATGGTGTCCGGGCGTGTTGGCCCGGTCCATCTGGATGTTCCGCTCAACGTCTTTAACGAAAAGACGAGTGAACGAGCCGCTTTCGACGAAGACTGGCGCGCTAATGTCTTCTACGGCTCTGGCGCCGATCCAGCGGCTTTGGCTGCTGCCGTCGAGTTGCTCCTGGAAGCGGAACGTCCTCTTATCCTCGCCGGGAACGGGTCGCTCACCTCACGAATCGGAGATGACATCCTTGAGCTGGCCACCCTGACCGGCATCCCCGTCGCGACTACGCCGCAGGCCAAAGGCGTGATCGACGAGACCCTTCCGGTGTGCCTCGGGCCCACTGGGCGCGATGGCGTCTATCCCGGGAACCGAGCATCACGCGGATGCGATGTACTTCTGGCGTTGGGCACCCGTTTCGGCGACCGCAGCTCTAGCAGCTGGCGCGACGGCGTCACCCACCAAATCCCGCCACAGAAGTTGATCCAAGTGGATCAAGATTCGACGCAACTCGGGCGCAACTATCCGCCCGCCATCGGTATTACGGCTAGCGTGGCTGTCGTGGTTCGACAGCTGATCGACGCCCTCAAGAGCCGTCGCGACGACGTCAGCCGGTCGTCCGCAAGCCGGAGCGCATGGACGGAAAGTTGGACCGGCTGGAGGCGGCAGTGGGCAGCCGACATCGCAAAAACTGCCAATCGGGAGGATCTCCCGATCCATCCGGACCGCGTTATCTCGGAGCTGACGCGCTCCATTCCGGACAACTCTATCATCGTCGCGGACATCGGGATGAATCATACCTGGGTGGTGCAGCAATGGAAGGTGCGTCGCGGCGGCATGCTGCTGCAGTCGGGCGGCCTCGCCGCAATGGGAATGGGCGTATGCGGCTCTCTTGGTGCCAAACTTGCGGCGCCGGATCGCCCTGTGATCGCCGTGGTCGGCGACGGCGGTTTCATGATGCACAACAACGCCGTCGCCACGGCCGTCGAATACGGCCTTCCTGTCGTGTGGTTGGTCTGGAACAACTGCGGCTACGTGTCCATCCGGGACTTGCAGAAAGGCTTCTACGGGCGGGAATACGCGACTCGCTTCCGGATCGACAAAACCGGCAAGTTGCACTCCACCGACTACGGGATGATGGCGCGCGCGATGGGTGCGCAAGGCATACGGGTGGAGCGACCGGCGGACCTTGGCGCGGCCCTGCAGACAGCGATCGCAAGCGCCAAGCCGACAGTCCTGGATGTGCAAGTCGAAGCTAACGTCAGCCGCCATACCGCCGGCGTGCTCGACTTTCCCCCGCTGATGGGTTCGGCGCCCAACTATGACCCGGATCCGATGTGAGGGACCGCGTCATGAGTTGTTCGACGTTCAACGCCTTACGGCTCTTCATCAACGGCAAATGGCTGGGCACCGCGTCGGACGGGCGCATGCCGGTGGTTAATCCGGCCACGGGAGCGCCTTTAGGTGAATTGCCCGTGGCCGGGGAGTCTGAGCTTGAACTGACGCTCGACGCCGCGCAACATGGTTTCCGACTTTGGCGCGATACCGCCCCCGCGGAGCGCTGTGCCATCATCCTACGTGCGGCACAACTGATTCGAGAACGAGAGGAGAGCATCGCTCTTGTAATGACGGAGGAGCAGGGAAAGCCACTCCGCGAGTCCCGGCTTGAAGTAATACGGGCGGCCGAACTGATCGAGTGGGCCGCCGAAGAGGGGCGGCGTACCTACGGCCTCACGATACCGGCACCGCCTGGATATCGGTACCTGACCTTCGCTGAGCCGCTCGGAGCGGTAGCCGCTTTGACGCCGTGGAATTTTCCGGCCGTCTCACCCGCCCGAAAAATCGGCAGCGCACTGGCCGCCGGGTGCAGCTGCGTACTCAAACCCTCGGAGCTAACGCCGGGAACGGCGATGGAGATGGTTAAGGCGTTCGACGACGCCGGCCTGCCGGCCGGCGTACTTAACTTGGTGTTCGGCGACCCCGAGAGAATCTCGTCCCACCTCATTCGCTCGCCCGTCATCCGAAAGATTACCTTTACCGGGTCGGTCCCGGTCGGAAAGCATCTGGCCGAAATGGCCGCGCGCTACATGAAGCCTGGTCTGATGGAGCTTGGCGGCCACGCGCCGACGATCATCTTCCCGGACATCGACATCCCGAAGATCGCGAACGCCAGCGCGACGGCAAAGTTTAGGAATGCGGGCCAAGTTTGCACTTCGCCAACCCGGTTTTACGTGCATGAGGACGTTTACGAGGCTTTCACGTCAGCTATGGCGAGCGCCGCTAAGGCGCTCCGGGTCGGTGATGGACGGGTACCGACGACGCAAATGGGCCCTTTGGTAAGCGAACGCAGGGCAGCATCGATCGAGGATCTCGTATCCGACGCGATGGCCGCCGGCGCGACGCTGCTTGCTGGCGGTGCTCGCCGACCGGGGCCGGGATTCTTTTTCGCGCCGACCGTGCTTGGCGACGTGCCGGTCAGCGCGCGCATCATGCAGGAAGAGCCGTTCGGACCGGTTGCCGTGTGCCGCCGCTTTTCCACGGTAGATGACGTTCTCCAGCAGGCGAACTCACTTCCGTATGGACTTGCCGCCTATCTTTTCACGGGCTCGATCCATACCGCGGCCGCGGTATCTAGGGGCCTCGAATGCGGCATCGTGGGCGTCAACTGCTTTTCTGGTGCCAATCCGGAAACACCATTCGGCGGCGTCAAGGACAGCGGCTACGGTCGCGAGGGGGGTACGGAAGGCGTTCGATCGTATATGGCTTCGAAATTCATCGTCGAAGGTCCATTATGAGCAAGATCTCAGAATGAGCAAGATCTCAGACAGAAAAGCGCTCGTCGTCGGAGCATCGGGACTGGCCGGCGGCAATTTACTGGCGCACCTTCTGGAGACGAAGTCGTGGGACATCGTGACCCTCTCCCGACGGGCGCCCGCGAATTGCGACGGCTTCTCACACCTCCCGGTCGATCTGCTCGACTGGGAGCAATGCCGACAGGCGGCTCCTTCGCTGGCTGACGTCACGCATGTCTTCTTCTGCGCTCGCTCGACCAAGGAAAACTACGTCATCGACCTGGATCCCAATCGCCTAATCGTCGAGAACCTACTCGATGCGTTGCTGCCCGTCGCCTCGCGGCTCAAACACGTGCAGATCCTCCATGGAATGAAATGGTATGGCAGCAATTTGGGGCCATATCGCACCCCCGCCAAGGAGTCTCATCCGCGCCTGGCCGGCAGAAACTTCTATTACGAGCAGCTCGACGCTATCATCGCCCGGCACCAGGGTATGCCCTGGAGCTGGTCGACGCTGCGTCCGCACTTCATCTGCGGGGTATGGGTCGGCAGTCCTAGCAATCCGCTGTCCATCCTCGGCGCCTACGCGGCGATCATGAAGGAACTTGGCCGCTCCTTCGATTTTCCGGGCGAGCAGGCGGCATTCGACGCGGCGCTCAACTTCACGGATGTCAGATTGCTGGCCAAGGCGATGGAATGGGCCGCGGTCGAGCCCCGGTGTGCCAACGAGGCTTTTAACATCGTGAACGGCGACACGTTCCGGTGGAGCGGAGTCTGGGGAATGCTTGCCGACCACTTTGGGATGAAGGTTGGCAGCGTGCAGCCGATGAAGCTTCGCGATTTCATGGCCGACAAGCAAGCGACCTGGGCCGCGATCGTTGCACGCAATGGCCTGAAGGCGGAACCATTTGGCGACATCGCGGACTGGGCGTTTGCCGATGTCCTGTTTGAAGGCGCCTGGGAGCAGACCGCCTCCGTGGTCAAGGCGCACCAGTACGGCTTTACTGGCATGGTCGACACCGAAGAGATGTTGATCGACATCCTTTCGCAATACCGCGCACTGAAATTACTGCCTTAGTGTTGGATGGGAGAGCGTCGCATGGACCCAACACGTTTGAGCTGCACCACCGTCACGTTCGGCGGAAAGCTTCCCGAAAAGCTGAAGGCGATGAAGGACGCCGGCTTTGCGGCGACTGAAATCTGGCCGAGAGACTACTATGAGCACCCCGAGGGGCCGGACGTCGCCATCGAACTTCTGAATGGCATCGGCCTGGTGCCCTTAGCGTATCAGAACCTGCGGAACTTCGAAGGCATGCCGGAGAAGCAGCGCGATCGCAAGATCACGATCGCGACGCAACTGTTTAATCAGATGCGGCTGCTCGGCTGCGAGACGCTCGTCCTCTGTTCGAACGTTGCTCCAGACAGTTCGGGGGACAAGGCCAGAATCGTCGACGATCTGCTCCAGCTCGGTGATTTGGCCAAGCCCTATGGCGTGCGTGTCGCGTGGGAGGCCCTCTGCTGGGGCCGCTGGATCAAGGACTATCGCGACGCATGCGAGATTGTGCTGAAAGTGGATCATCCGAACATTGGCATGGTGCTCGATTCGTTCCACGTGTTCGCCCTGAATCTACCTATGGAACCGATTGCCGATATCCCCGCTGAAAAGATATTTCTCGTTGAAGTCGCAGACCTGCCGGGCGGGAAGTTCGACTTCTTGGAAATGAGCCGTGCGTTCCGTCTATTCCCCGGCGAAGGAGTGACGCCGATCCGCGAATTCCTGAAGCAGGTTGACAAAACAGCCTACGCGGGATTCCTTTCCGTCGAGGTGTTCAACACGTATTACCTGACGCTGGAACCGAACAAAGTGGCCTTGCGGGCCGCAGCGTCTCTGCGGCAGCTATTTTCAGAAGACCGATAAAGCGCCACGCCGCCATGGTTGATTCGATGCCGCCGGTCGCCACAGCGATTACGAAGTGCGATGTACTTGTGATTGGTTCGGGGGCAGGCGGACTTTCCGCGGCGCTCAGTGCCGCCAAGCGTGGACTCAAGACGATCGTCGCCGAGAAAGCGGATGTTTTTGGCGGCACCACCATCTGGTCCGGCGGCTGGATTTGGATACCTTGCAACCATCTTGCGCAGCGAGACAAGATCGCCGATTCGCTAGAAAATGCCCGCACCTATCTCAAGGAGTGTCTCGGATCGGAGTACGATTCGCAGTTGGTTGACGCCTACCTCGACGCAGGGCCGCGCATGGTGCTGGAATACATGGGCGACACCGCGGTGCAATTCGAACCGGGCGGCTACATCTTCCCCGACTACTACCCGGAGACGAAGGGGTCGCTGCATGGCTCCGGACAGAGCCGCTCGCTCAGACCAGTCGCCTTCGACGGCCGTCAGCTCAGTCGGGATACAGCCCGCAAGATGCGGTCGATGCTGCCGCAGCTGACCCTTTTCGGCATGCTGATCGGTTCGCTTGTGGAGGCGCAACACTTCATCAACGCCAGACGCTCGCTCGCGTCGGCACGCTTTGTTCTTCGTAAAGTCACCCGCTACGCTGTCGACCGAATTATCCATGGCCGGGACATGTCGTTTATGAACGGGACGGCGCTCGTCGCGCGTCTTGCGAATTCGCTGGACAAACTTGGCGTACCGATCTTGGTCAATGCGCCGGCGGTCGACCTCATCCTTGAGGACGGCAAGGTCAGAGGTGGCGTGCTACTCTACGATGGCAAAGAACTGCGGGTCTCGGCCCGGCGTGGCGTCGTGCTCGCATGCGGCGGTTTTCCGCACGATGAGGCCCGCAAGAGCAAGTTTTACAGCCACGTCGCGGCCGGGGGGCAACATTACGGGATCGCCCCGGAGTCGAATACCGGCGACGGCCTCACCTTGGGCGAGCGGGCAGGCGGAGAAGTGGTGGAGGGGCGGCCCTGGAACTGCCTGTTCAGCCCGGCCTCCCGGATTCCGGGCAAAGCCGGTCCCGCGGCGACATTTCCGCATATTTGGGATCGGTCCAAGCCCGGCTTTATTGCCGTCACTCCGCTTGGGCACCGCTTCGTTAACGAGGCCACGTCGTATATGAGTTTTGGCCAAGCGATGGTTCGGGCCAGCAATGGCGGACCCGATGTGCGCGCGTACCTAGTCTGCGACAGCGCGGCAATCAGGCGCTACGGCCTTGGGATTGCCCGGCCCATGCTTCCTTTGGGGGCATACTTGCGGTCAGGGTACATCATAAGCGGGAAAAGCATCCGGGAACTGGCGCAGCGGATCAAGGTGCCGCCCGACATCCTGGAGGCGACGCTCGCAGAGTACAACGCGGACGCGGAACGCGGTATCGATACCAAGTTTGGCAAGGGAGGCGATCCGTTTTCGCGTTTCCAGGGCGACCCCGAAGTGAAGCCAAACCCGAACATGGCGCCGCTGGCTAAGGCGCCCTTCTATGCGGTGGAGATTTTTTGTGCAGACTTCGGCACGTTCACCGGGTTGCGGACGAATGCTGAGGCGCAGGTGTTGCGCAGGGAGACGGGACGTCCGATCGTCGGCCTCTATGCTGCCGGCAATGACATGGCGATCATGATGGGAAGCCACTCCGTCGGCGGCGGCATTACAATTGGACCAGCCATGGTATTTGGCTATATCGCCGGCTGCAGCCTTGCGCGACAACCGACGGCGCCCTAACCACACCTAACCGCCAGCAAGCCCGATCAGGCCCCCCTCCATAGTTTTCAACCCATACTGCGGTGCCGTCGCTCCCAGGCTTTCGGATATACGGGTCGCGGCGTTCATCACGGACGAAGACATGCTCATCATCCGCTCCGGCGAAAACCGCTCAGCAGGCCCCGAAGCCGAGAGCGCCGCAATAGGAAACCGCTCGGGCCCCCAAATGGGCGCCGACACGCTGTTGATCCCGGGGCGAGAGCCGTTGAAGGAGAAGGCGAAGCCCCGTTGCCTGACTTCATCAAGCTCGTTCTTGAAGGCGGGAAGGCCGTCCTTGGGAAACAGACCCTTCTCTGCGATCTCCGAGATCATCTTCGAAACAACGTCATCGCTCTGATAGGCGAGCAAGGACTTGCCCGATGCGGTTCTCCACGCAGGAGCGCGCCATCCGACGCGAGCGGATGCCCTGACCGGATAATCGCCTTCCACCTTGTCGATATAGAACACGTCGGGCAGATCGAGCACGGACAAGAGGATCGTTTCGTTCAGCTGAAGAAATAGCATCTTGAGGTGGGATTGCGCGACGCGTCTCACGGGGAGCCGATCGATGACTCGCACGCCCTGCTCCCAAATCTTCAAAGTCAACGTATAGCGACCGGTTTCCGGATGCGAGCGGACAAAACCTTGGGAAGCCAGCGTCGAGAGGATACGAAAGACATTGCTCTTGGAATATCCGAGTTGCCGGCTCAAATCGGCAACGCCACGCGGCTCCTCGCTGAGCGAAAGCGCTTCAATGACGAGCAACGCTTTAATTGTCGTGCTGTCCATTCTCTCTTTTCTCTCCCCTCTTCTCTCTTTCCAATTTATGCGTCCGGCTATAGTGCGACAATCTGGGTGAGAACGACGCGACGATCAGGATGAGACGAAGCAGCCGATTAGCACAATAATTGACGCCGGCCGACGTCTTGGCAAGCGCTTTGATTGACGCGGAGCGTCAATCAGTCTTCTGCCTGTTGAAAGCGTGCGATCATGGTCTCATCTTCCTTTTGAATCACCAGCGTTAGGTTCATTCCGATCCTCAGATCGCGTCCGCCCTCGAAACCCACCACATTGGCGATCATACGTGGCCCTTCAGCAAGCTCTACCAACACGACATTATACGGGATTCGGTTCGCAAAAGCCTCATGATAAGCGACGTGGAAAACCGTCCAGCTGTACAACGTCGCGCGCCCGGAGGCTCGAGTCCATTGCCAATCGGTTCCGAGGCACTGCGGACATTCCGAGCGTGGCGGGAGCCATTTGTGGCCACAGGAACAGGCCTGAAAGCACAGCACGCCTTCCGACAATGCGTCCCAGTAGGGTTTGTTGACCGGAGTGATCTCCGGCTGTGGAAGTTTGCTCATCATCGGCCGAGAATGAGAGTAGAGTGAGTGTGCATAGTGCCCCCCTGATTGCTGACGAGGCAATGCCGAGCGTCCTTGACCTGAAGGTTGGCGGTACCTCGCATCTGCCGCACGCCTTCCATCACTAATTGCAATCCCGGCATCCCCGTCTCAGATAGCAATCCACCGCTGGTATTCACGGGCAGGCGGCCGCCGATCTGGATCCGTCCGTCAGCAACGAACTCTGCTCCTTTTCCCCGCGGGAAGAATCCGTAATCTTCGAGCGTCATCAGAACGGTGATGGTGAAGCAATCATAGATCTGAGCGACGTCGATGTCGGACGGATTCAGCCCAGCCATCGCAAATGCCATGTGGCCCGACGCTTGCGCACCCGTTGTCGTGAGCGACGGACGCAGTTGAACGTCCCATGAGGTCTGATGTTGCCCGATTCCGAGGATTGGTATCGGCGCCGGCACACCTAGCCGGTCGGCAACGGCTGCGCTCATAACGACAATCGCTGCTCCTCCGTCCGAAACCAGGCAACAGTCATCGCGGCGCAGCGGTTCAACCACCCATGGCGAGCCGAGGTATTGGTCGATCGTCAGTGGTGCTCGCAACTGCGCGCGCGGGTTGGAAGCGCCGTGGCGTCGGCATGCCACGGCGATTTCCCCGAGCGCCGATGCCTGGTCTCCGTGTTCGAATGCATATCGCTGCTGGATGAGCGCATAACCAGCGGCTGTGGAAAACCAGCCGTAGACGGCGTCGTTGCCGCGCGGGCGCTGATAAACTTGCCGGTTTCCGGTGCGCGGATTATCCGCGTAGCAAACCAGCGCAATCTCACACTGACCCGCTGCGATGCAGGCCGCAGCCAGCGAAATCAGACAGATATTTGCTGCGCCACCCTGGTCCCACGCGCCGCCGATCTTGGGCTGAAGGCCGAGCGCCTCGCTTACCTTCTGACCATACATGAACTCCCGCGACGAGGTCGGAACCTTGACGAACACCGCGTCGACTCGTTCCTTCTCGATTCCGGCGTCGGCCAACGCCCAGCGGCACGCCTCCACATTCAGGGAGATCGTGTCGCGGCCGGGAAGTTTGCCGAAGGCGGTGCTTCCTATCCCTGCGATCACGACATTGCCCGGCAACAAGTCTGTCATATCGCCCCCATATCACGGAGCGCGTCCAACCGAGTGTCGGACAGGCCCAGCCACCCGTTGAACACATCTCGGTTGTTGCTGCCTAGGACAGGGCTGGGTTTCAGCGGTTCCAGGGCGGACCCGATGAACCGCAAAGGACTTCGTGCCACGGTAATGCGGCCGAACTCGGGATGATCGATTTCTTCTAGAAACCCCCGCGCGTGTAGATGAGGATCAGCAATCACCTCGTCGAGGGTGCGGACGGGCGCGCAAGGCACTCTCTCCTTGATCAGCTTTTCGAAGAGCTCCTGCTTTGGGTACCGCGCGCTCCACGACGACACAAGGTCGTCGACGAACGCCATGTTGCGCACCCGCTCGGTCATCCCGAAGCAGCGGGTGTCGCTCCCCAAATCCTTCCGTTCCATCGCCCGAAGCAGGCTTTGCCAATGCGCTTCATGGTTGCATATGATAGCGATGAAGCCGTCCTTGGCGGGATAGACGTTATACGGGCAAAGGGACAGCCCGCCGTGACGGTTGCCCGTTCGCATGGGGGCTTTGCCTCTGGATCCGTAGAACAATCCGAGATTTGAACTGAGCGACGCGTAAACCGCCTCCATCATGGACACCTCGACGGCCCGGCCGCGCCCGGTCCTCTCCCGCTCGAACAAAGCCGTCGCGATCGCAGAGTAAAGGTGAATCCCTCCGAAGAAATCACATACGGCGGGACCCGCTTTCATCGGCGGGCCGTCCGGTGCGCCGGTGACGCTCATCACGCCGGAAATCGCTTGCACAGTCAGGTCCATAGCCGGGTAGTCGCGATAAGGGCCGTCACTTCCGTATCCGGAACCCGACGCGCAAATCAAGCGCGGGTTGAGCTTCCGCAATATTTCCCAGCCGACGCCAAGGCGATCGATCGTGCCGGGTGCAAAATTTTCCACGAACACATCGGCCTTCTCCGCCAATCTCAGCAGCAGGTCCCGGCCTTCGTCGGACTTGAGATTGAGGGTGACTGATTGCTTGTTGCCGTTCAGCATCGCAAATGGAAGCGCCGCGCCGCTGGTTGCGCCTCTTTGGCGAAGATGCTCGCCGGTCGGCGGCTCGACCTTGATGACCTTCGCTCCCGCCATGGCCATCAGATAAGTCGCGTAGGGACCGTTGTAGATTTGCGTTAGATCGATGACTGTGATGCCGGCAAGGGGCTGGGGTCGCGCCGTGGTCATCACTAGCATCCTTTGAAATTCGGCGTACGTTTCTCCGCAAAGGCGGCACGCCCCTCGGCGACGTCTTCGGTTCCTTGCAGGACTCTGCTGACGAATTGCTCCATGCGCAGTGCACTCGCCAGGTCCATATCCCTGGATCGAATCGCCAATTCCTTGGCTGCCTGAACCGCGAGGGGCGCGTTAGCGGTGATTGCGCGCGCATACGCCATAGCGGCCTCCATGAGCGCGTCGGCTGGTACGACCTTGTTGACCAGGCCCCAGCGGGCCGCCTGCTGGGCGTCGATTGCGCTGCCGGTGAGCAGCATCTCCATCGCGATCGGGTAGGGAAGCTGGCCGAGGAGTCGCTGTGTCCCGCCATTGGCGGGTATGGTGCCTCGCTTGACTTCGCTCAGGCCGAACGTCGCGTGTTTGGCCGCAACGCGAATGTCGGTGGCGAGCAGTAGGGTCATACCGCCGCCGAGGCAATACCCATTGACCGCGGCTATCACCGGCTTCCACACTTCAAGGCCGCGATTCAACAGCTGGCGGCGCTGCGTCAGCCACAATTCCTGCGGCTGCGACCTACGCCCGATGTAGTTCTTCAGATCGGCGCCGCTGCTGAAGGACTTGGCGCCCGCTCCTGTTATGATGGAGCATCGGATGCCGTCTTCGTCGCGAACGCGCGTCCACGCTTGCGAAAGCGCTTCATAATGCTCGACGTCCATCGCATTGTGACGATCGGGGCGATTGATCGTGATGATGGCGATGGCGCCGTTGATTTCGATGTCGATCGACATGTGACTATTTCGCCTTGGCTGATCCGAGCAAATGGCGGGCGACGATCATCCTTTGCACTTCCGACGGTCCTTCACCGATTCGCTTGATCCTCAGCTCGCGGTACCATCTTTCGAGAGGCAGTTCTGCCGCCACCCCGAGTCCACCGAGTATCTGGATGCAGCGATCGACCACTCGGCCCGCCGTTTCGGTCGCCACAACCTTGGCGATCGAAGATGCCACTTTCATGTTTTTCCCCGCGTCGCCAAGCCACGCAGCTTGGTACACCAGTAGGCGCGCGGCGCGCAGCTCTATCTCTGAGTCGGCGAGCATCCATTGGATCGCCTGCTTCTCGCTGAGCGTGGAGTTGAATGTGCGGCGTTGCTTGGCCCAGTCGATGGCGATTTCCAACGCGGCTTGCGCGATGCCGATCGTTCCGGCCGCGTACGGAACCCGCCCTTCCACCAGCCACTTCTGGCAAAGAGCGAAACCCTGCCCTTCTTCGCCAAGACGATTTTCCGCGGGGACTTCAACGCCGTCGAAATGAATCTCGTAGGGCGAATAGGAGCGAATCACGCGAATGGGTTTAAAACTCATACCGGGCGAGTTGCCGTCGACGATGAAGCACGAAATGCCGCCCCGCTCGCCAGCCATGCCCGTGCGCGCAAAGACCAGACCCCAGTCGGCCCCCTTGGCAGCGGTGATCCACATTTTCGAACCATTCAGGATGTAGCGGTCGCCTCGCCGCTCCGCCAGCGTCTGAATGGAGCGAGCCGGGTCGGACCCACCGTTCGCCTCAGAAATGGCGACGAATACCTTGTCACCGCGCTGCACAGCGGGCACGGCATACTTGTCGATCTGGTACTGGGTCCCGAGGAAAACCGCGTTGGGAGGATCCGCGCCGAATGCGCCGCAGCCCGGAACATAGGCGCCCATCCGGCACTTGGCGCTCTCCTCCGCGACGACCGCCTGCCCAAGCAAGGTAAGGCCGGCGCCGCCGTATTGTTCGGGCGAACGAAAGCACCATAGTCCCTGTGCTTTTGCCTTTTTCTGAAGTATCGCCAACGCTTCGGCTGGAAGCTTATAGGCGTCGTGTTCAACTGTGTCTTCTACCGGTTTTACTTCGGTGCGCATGAAGCGGTTGATCGTTTCCTGAATCATCCGCAGTTCTTCCGGCAGCTCCCAGCTACCGGCGGCGGTGCCGGAATGGCTATTTGGCATTATCAACACTTCCTTTATAGCCCACCTGGTTGTTCATCGTGCTATTTTATGGCACATTATACCGTATGTAAAGGCGGTGGCTGTCCATAGTTGTCCACAAAAGAGGCGTGCAATTTGTCGGGCGGCCGGGGATCTTTGAGCCATTGTAGAAAACGCTGCCGGTTCATCCGCGACAACATTCTTGCCGACCGAGCCTACGTATTGACCAGCGTGCCAGTATATGGTATATTAGATCGCAAAATAGCATGCCAACGGACGTTCCAAGGGGGGCGTTACCGCCATCAAAAAGCATCCTGAAGCGGCGACTTCCGCTCTCGCGGCTCATGGCATCGCCGGTGACGTGCTCGAGGTCGTCTGGAGGCGTTCGGAACTTCTCGGATGTCTGCTGTTGCCGAACTGCTGGCCACCCAGTTACGGCGAAGGGATACGTGCAAGGAAAGAGGTGGGCGAAGGGTAGTGTCTCAGTTTGAAAAAGCGGATGGCCGCGTGAGGGGAGGATACATGAGCAAATTTGCAATCGTGGCGACTATTAAGACCGTTCCCGGCAAGCGCGATGAATACGTGAAGCACCTGAAGGCCCACGGACAACGCTGCCTAGCAACCGAACCGGGCACCCTGAAATTCGAGTTACTCGTGCCGCAGGAGGAAGCCGACACAGTCATGCTGTACGAGGTCTACGCCAGCCCGGAAGCCTTCCAAGCGCATTGGAACGGCCCGTCGAAGAAACAAGCCGACCAGGATTTTAAGGGTCTGAAAATCAGCGCGACCGGCGTGCGTTGCGATATCATTGAGGCATAATTTCAAACTGAGACACTACCGGGCGAAGAGCTGAATATGTTCAATCAAGCCAAAGGAAGGAGACTTCGATGGTATCAATTGCAAAAATGATGTCCGCAGCGATCCTGGCCGTAGCATGTACATGTACCATTTCTACCTTGGCAACCGCCGAGGACGTGATCAAGATCGGCGCCATCGCAGGCTTCAAGATCTTCCCAGAGCACCTCGATTTCTACAAGAGAGGTATGGAAATGGCACTGGACGAAGTGAACGCTTCCGGTGGCGTGAACGGCAAAAAAGTGATCATCATCCTGCGCGAGGACAACGCAAATCCTGGCGATGCGGTGCGTGCGGCAGAGGATCTTGTCTCGCGCGAACACGTAAGCGCGCTCACGGGCTCCTACACTTCCAGCGTCGCGCTGGCTTTGAGCGACTTCGCGAAACACAATAAGGTCTTTTTCCTCGCGGGGATGTCGCTTAGCGATAAGATGGTATGGCAAAACGGAAACCGATACAGTTTCCGTCTCCGGGCAGGCACCTACACCCAGACCGCGATGATGGTCGAGGAAGCCGCAAAGCTCAAGAAAAGACGCTGGGCACTGGTGTACCCCGACTATGAGTTCGGGCAGTTGGCTGCCGCAACATTTAAACGCTTGCTCAAAGCCCAGCAGCCGGACGTCGAGTTTGTCGCCGAACAGGCAGCGCCGTCTTTCAAACTTGAGCCCGGCAGTGTGGTCCAGGCGCTGGACGACGCCAAGCCGGATGGCATATTCTCTGTACTGTGCTGCGCCGACCTGATCAAGTTCGCGCGCGAAGGCAAAACCCGAGGCTTATTTGAAGGCCGGGAAGTACTCGGTATGACCGACGGCGAGCCGGAAAACCTAGAGCCGCTGAAGGAGGATACCCCTGACGGTTGGATCGTAACGGGGTATCCATGGAACGACGTCAATACGCCAGAGCACAACGCCTTCTTGAAGGCTTACCAGGCGAAGTTTAAGGAACACCCGGGCGTGAGTTCGGTGATGGGCTACACTGTCATCAAGTCCGTTGTTGAAGGAATGAGAAAGGCAAAGAGCGCAGAAACGGAAAAGCTCGTTGACGCATTTCACAATCTGCAAGTTGAGACCCCGTGGGGCA